>CACYWP010000006.1 GCA_902778135.1 uncultured Coriobacteriaceae bacterium | reverse complement strand
GAACCTCGCGTTCCGGCCGCAAGGGGCCGCCTACATCTTGCTGCGAGTTGCACGAACCGCGACAAGTATCCACGAGGGCGAGCAAGCACAACAAAAAGGACCCGCGAGTCCAGTACTCGCGGGTCCTTTGCATAGAGTCTATGTCCGCTGCAGCTACGCGACGTTCTGCTTGATGTCCTCAGCGGCGTCGGCGACCTTGCCCATGGCGTCATTGACGGTCTCTGCCACCTTGCCCTGCGCCTCGACGCGATAGCGGAAGCCCAGGAACAGACCGATGACCAGCAGCCACAGGGAGGCACCCCACAGGAGCAGCCCGATCACGACGAGGGCAACCGGCAGGGCAAAGACCTGCTCGCCCTTGCGCTCGGCGATGAAGGACGCATCCATTCCCGCCTCCCAGAGCTCCTTGCAGCGCACGCAGAAGCGATGCCAGGCGTCGCCGACCTTGGATGCCTTGGGCTCGGTGGCCTCGGGCTGGGCCTCGGCCTCGGGCGCGTCCGGCAGCTCGTAGGCGGCCTCGGACGCAATCGGGATGCGCTCCGTCACCTTGTGTGCGGCCTCCAGCATGACGATGGCGTCCAGCACGTCTCCCTCGCAGGCCTCCAGCGCGTCGCGCGCCTCCTCGTAGCTCACGTTGCACTTCTCGCGGATGAGCTCGACCTTCTCCAGGTTCTCCATGATCAACACCCTTTCTGTTTGGTTGGCTCGTGCTCTTGACGATTCGTATGATGCGATTCAGAAATGAAGCCACCCGGAAGCGCGGATTAAGGTTGATTAATCTTGGATGAGCGTTCGCCAAAAGCAGGATGCGCCGCCTGGTTGGCAAACAAATGTAAAGGGACGGTCATGGGTCGGTATCGTCAAACCCCCCGCTTTGATTCCCAAGGGCAGCGAGAATCGTAAGAGAATCGACACTTGGGCACAAAGCCGCCGTTCATGGCCCCTTTTCACCACTGTGCCAACCATGACGGCCCCCTTACGAGTTCTTGATGAAACACATCGAACATAAAAGGCTAACTGTATTGGTAAAGAGCTAACCGCTTTGGACACGTGTGTCTTCTCCAGCCATTCGAGCATCTGCCCCAAGCGTCGGCCGTTCTGAAAACCCAATGCCAAGACGCATGTCTGCCGTCAGGCCAAAGGAGCGTTCGCCATGAGTCGGGTACGTCACATTGAGAACCAGTTCTACGACAAGTTCATCGAGCTAGCCCACGAGGTGGCCGCCTGTGCCGTGGTGTTCCGGGACATCACGCACGACTGGCCCGCATCGAGGGGACGCATCCCCGAGGTCAAGGACTACGAGATCAGGTGCGATGCCATCATGCGCGAGACGCTCACGCTGCTGGAGAACTCCTTCATCACACCCTTCGACCGCGAGGACATCAACCTGCTGGTGCGCGAGCTCGACCACATCGCCGACGGCATGGACAACGTGTCGGCTCGCTTCGACCTCTACGACATCGGTGACATGCGTCCCGAGGCCCTGCAGATGGCCGACCTCATCCTGCGCGCAAGCAACGAGCTGCAGGACCTCTTCGACCACTTCGAGAACTTCAAGAAGGACCCGGTCGTGCGCGAGAAGATGCACACGGTGGGGACCATCGAGGACGAGGGCGACACCGTGTCACGCCAGGCTTTGGCCAACGTCTTCCGCGAGCACACGGATGCCGTCGAGGTTATCAAGTGGAAGTCGCTCATCGACACCATGGAGGCTACCGTCGACTCGTGCAAGGCAGTCGCCAACGTCGTTCGCAGCGTGCTGGTGAAAAATGCTTAGCCCACTGCTGCTTGCCGTCCTCGCCGCGGCAATCATCTTCGAGTTCATCAACGGCTTCCACGACACCGCCAACGCCATCGCAACCAGAGAAGGTGGCCATGACCATCGCCCATGGGCTGGTCAACGTGTCGCTGGAGCTCTACGTCATCCTTGCGGCGCTGCTGGGCGCCATCATCTGGGACCTGTTCACCTGGTGGTTCTCCATCCCCTCCAGCTCCAGCCACGCCCTCATCGGCAGCCTCATCGGCGCCACCATGGTCTTCACCACCCGTCTCGACACCGTCATGTGGGACGGCGTGCTCAAGAAGGTCGTCATTCCGCTGTTCACCTCGCCGCTCGTGGGCATGGCCCTGGGATTCACGGTCATGCACCTGGTGTTCGAGATCTTCGCCAACTGGCACCCGAGCAAGGCGAACGCCTTCTTCCACAAGGCCCAGATCTGCTCGTCGATGTTCATGGCCTACAGCCACGGCAACAACGACGCCCAGAAGACCATGGGCATCATCACGCTGGCGCTCATTGGTGCCGGCATGCTGCCCCAGGGCTCGGGCGTGCCCACATGGGTCAAGATCATGTGCGCGGCCACCATGGCGCTCGGCACGTCCATCGGCGGCCAGCGCATCATGAAGACGGTGGGCAGCGGCGTCACCAAGCTCGAGCCAGTGATGGGTTTCGTCTCAGAGTTCTCGTCGGCCGTGGCCATCGAGACCATGACGGCCCTCGGCGCCCCGGTCTCCACCACCCAGGTGCTGACCACCTCCGTCATGGGCACGGGTTCCGCACGTGGCGCCAAGAAGGTCAAGTGGGGCATGGCCGGCAGCATCTTCACCGCATGGGTGGTCACCCTCCCCGCGACGATGTTCCTTGGCGGCCTGTGCGCGTTCGTCATAGGGCCGCTCGTCTAGGGCAGGCCAGAGGCACTGTCCGCCCCCGTCCGCCGGCCGCAGCAGCCAAGGCGGACGGGGGCTTTTTCGCCTATTCGTCCCGCTGGCTGGCAATGAACTGACGCAATGCCTCGACGTCGCCGTCGTAGCGATAGCCTCGCATGCCCACGCGCTGGGCGCCGACCACGTTGCGCAGGAGGTCGTCCACGAACAGGCAACTGGCGGGCTCGAGCCCGAAGCGCTCGCACAGCAGCAGGTAGATGGGGGCGTCGGGCTTCACCACATGCTCGTAGCACGACACGAGGACCCCGTCGAACTCATCGATGGCCGGGATGCGGTCCCTATAGCGCTCGAAGGACGTGGCGGCGTTCGAGAGCAGGTAGATGCCATAGCCCATCGCCTTCAGCTCGCGTATCAGCTCCCCCATCCCCGGAAGGGGGTCGAAGACCCCCTCGTCATGCCAGTGGCTGACGAACAGGTCCGCCATGGCATGGAGGCGCTCGGGGAGCTTGAGTTTGGCCGTCCAGGCTATCGTCTCGGGCGAGACGGCACCCGCGTCCGCCCACCCCCACTCGCGGGAGTCGAAGACCGCATGGGCCACCAGGTCCGCATCGTCGGGATCGGGGCAAAGCTGGTGCGAGATCCGTTCGGCGTCCCAACCCATGAGCACGCCACCCATGTCAAACACGATGTTCTCAAGCTTTGGCATTGGCCCTCCTCGAGCAGGCTAGCGTCCATGATGCTGGCTCTAGACTACACCACGGGTATGGAGTGGCCCCTGATGACCTCCTCATCCCCCCACGTGCAAGGTCGGCAAAGGCGCTCGCCCGGCCTTTCCACAAAGGTGGTGCATTGCGTCTGGCAGCGCGAGGCAAGGATGAAATAAGGCAGCGAGGCAGACCCTTCGTTCGATGGGCGAATGGTCCGCCTCGCCGTCAATGCCATTCGCGGCCCTGCCGATGGCACGCGACCCGCAGATCCCCTCGGGATAGGGAGCTGGCCGGATGCATGCCACCGACTGGGCCGCGAATGGCGGCGCGTCGCCCGTCCCCTACCGGGCGTCCCTGACCAGCACCTTGGCGAAGACCTGGTGCTCGGGATGGGCCGTCGGGTCGATGCCGGTGACCCGGCACTCGAAGACCCGCCCATGGCCGAAGTGGAGCAGCAGCGCGAGGTCCGCGTTGCAGGCGCGCGGCACGAAGCCGATCTTGGTCTTGCCCTTGTACAGGGCAACCGCGTTGGGGTCGTAGGGATTGTCAGTCTCGGGCACAAGGCGCAGCTTTGCCCCGGGGACCAGCTTGTGCATGACCTCGTAGCCATACCAGTGGGAAAAGCCCGCAACGTGGAACGACAGGAACTCGCGGCTCGGCTCGTACATGGCATCCTCCTTGGAAGGCTCTCGCTGTTGTTGAACCCACCTTAGAGGAGAGCCCGGACATTAATTGCCCCAAGCCACCCCCTGCATGCACACAGATCCGTCACATTGTGGATGCCTTCTCATGCTCGCTACGCAGCTCCTCGACGAAGCCCGCCGTTATGATGCCCGACGGCAGCGCCACGACGGCGATGCCCATCATGGCCGAGACCATAGAGATTGCCCTGCCCGCGACCGAGGTCGCATACACGTCCCCGTACCCGATGGTAGAAAGGCTGATGACCGCCCAGTACAGCGCGTCGAAGAAGGTGTCGAAGGTGTCCGGCTCGACGTTGAAGATGACCAGCGCGCTGACGAACACGTATCCGATCGCCAGCACCAGCACCGCGAACAGCGCCGCCCGCTCGCGGCGCAGCACGCGCATGATCAGCTGGACGCTGCGGGAGTGGTTCACCAGCTTGACGGCGCGGGCGATGCGCATGAGACGAACGATGCGCGAGAGGCGCAGCACCTGGGACACGTGCATGAACGTGGGCAGGATGGACAGCAGGTCGACCAGCGCCAGCGGTGTGAGGGGATACAGCAGAAACGAGATCCGCTCCCCATTGCCCAGATAGTCGGCGCATATCCAACGCATCAGGTAGTCCACGAGGAAGACGATGGTGATCATCTGCTCCAGCACGATCATCCTGAAGGAGATCTCCTTGAAGCAGAGTGGCATCAGGCTGATGATGATGGTGACGATCATGAACCAGTCATAGGCGTTGGCCTGCCAGCCATCAGCCTCGGTCTCGTCGGAAATGACCGCGTATATCCGCTCTCTCATAGGCGCTCCTCGTCGGGGACGTCACACCATTGTCGCATGAAAATCCCGCCGCGCCACGGATGTCACCTCCCAGTTGACCTATTGGGGGCTGCTCCTCCCTAGACTGCAAGGCAACACATGGGAGAGCCGGGACAACCGGCGACAGGGAGAGGAGCGCACCATGAAGAAGAACCTGACCGAGCTCGTGTTTGTCGTGGACCGCAGCGGATCGATGGCCGGCCTCGAGAGCGACACGATCGGCGGCCTCAACGCGACCCTGCAGAAGAACCGCGAGGTGGAGGGCGAGTGCAACGTCTCCATCGTGCTGTTCGACAACGTGAGCGAGGTGCTGGTCGACCGCAAGCCCATCAACGAGGTGGCGAACCTGACGACCCGCCAGTACCAGGTGCGCGGCTGCACGGCCCTGCTCGACGCCGTGGGGGACGCCATCCGCTACACCGAGAAGGTGCAGGCCATCCTGCCCGAGGACTACCGCGCCGAGCACGTGGTGTTCACCATCATCACCGACGGCATGGAGAACGCCAGCAGGCACCGCACCTACCCCGAGGTGAAGCGCATGATCGAGGCGAAGCAGGAGCAGGACTGGGAGTTCCTGTTCCTGGGAGCCAACATCGACGCGGCAGCCGAGGCCGGCCGCATGGGCATCCGCGCCGACCGCGCCACCCAGTACGTCAGCGACGACGCGGGCACCGCGCTCGCCTACGAGGCCATGGCCTGTGCCCAGGTGAGCCGCCGCACGACCGGCCAGGTGGATGCCGCCTGGAGCGCCGCCCCGACGGCCGACGCCGCCAGGCGGGGCAAGTTCAAGCTCTTCAAGCGCCACTAGGTGACGGCACGTCCATCACGCGACAGCCCTTCCCAAGCGATGGGGGCGGTTCCAGGCATTCTGGAACCGCCCCCGCCGTCTGACGCGTCGATGGCAGATGGCGCGCTATTCGGCCTGTAGCGCGGCCACGGTCATGTAGTTGTAGGGCGCGTTGAAGTGCGGCAGGAAGAAGATGTCGAGCAGCGCCAGCTCGTCGATGGTCACGCCCTTCTCCACGGCCAGGCTGAACATGTTGATGTTGCCGCTCATGTCGTAGGTGCTGGCCAGCTGGGCGCCCAGGATGGCGCGGGTCTTGGCGTCGTAGACGATCTTGATGGTAGTGTCGGGGTTGTCATGCTCGATGAACGGGGCCTTCTGGCAGTCGGTGACCGTCGTGGTCTTGACCTCGATGCCCGCACGCTGGGCCGCCGCCTCGGTGAGGCCCGTCGAGACCATCTTGAGGTCGAAGATGCAGATGCCGCTGGAACCCTGCACGCCCGGCGTCTCCAGGGCGGTACCACCGATGTTGTGGCCGGCAACGATGCCCGAACGCACGGCATTGCTCGCCAGGGCGATGTAGCCCGGCTCGCCACCCATGCCGTTGTAGAAGATGGTGGCGCAGTCGCCCACGGCGTACACGTCGGGAATGCTCGTCTGCTGATGACGGTCGACCAGGATGGCCCCGTTGCGGAAGAGCTCCATGCCGCTGTCGGCGACCAGCCCCGTGTTGGGACGGAAGCCGATGCAGACGCAGACCATGTCCACGTCATAGGCGCCCTTGTCGGTGACCAGCTTGGTGACCTTGCCGTCCTCGCCCTCGAAGTGGTCGACGCCCTCGCCGTAGTGGGACTCGATGCCGTTGTCCTCGAGGTTCTTGGCCATCATCGCGCTGAACTCGGGGTCGAAGTTGTTGGCCATGCAGGTCGGGGCCATGTCCACCAGCAGCGTGTGACGGCCGTTGCGCTGGAACGCCTCGGCCAGCTCGACGCCGATGTAGCCCGCGCCGACCACGGCGACGGTCTTGATGTCGGGGTTCTTGAGCTTGTCCACGACCTCCTGCGCGTTCTGGAAGAGCTTGACCTGCTGGATGTTGTCGAGGTCGCCTCCCTCGAAGCGCGGGATGATGGGCAGCGACCCCGTCGCAAGGACGAGCTTGTCGTAGGGCTCGGCGTACGCGGTGCCATCCTTGCCGGTGGCGTAGACGACCTTGTTCTCGAAGTCGATGCGGTCGACCGGGGTCTCCATGTGGATGGTCGCGCCCTTGGCCTCGAACTGCTCCTTGGTCTGGTAGAACAGGCCGTCGGGGCCGCTGATCTGGTTGCCGATCCACAGGGCCATGCCACAGCCCAGGAAGCTGATGTTGGAATTGGCATCGAAGGCCACGATCTCGTTGCCCTCGTAGTTGTCCAGGATGGTATTGATGGCGGCGGTGCCAGCGTGGTTGGCGCCCACGACAACGATCTTGCTCATGGTGTTCCCCTCTCGGTGGAGACGTATGTCCCTTCACTCTAGGAGAACGACCCGACCTCTCAAACGGACATTCGGGGAGCGTAGGCGCCGTCGCAGGGGCCGTGGGGGTGTGCGGAACGTCGCGTAGCTGCTCGCTTCCCTTGCCCAGCGCCTAGCGAGGACCCAGCGAGCGAAGCGAGCGATTCCGCAGCTGCTGGGCAAGGGAGGCGAGCGTCCTTGCGAAGCGGTTCCGCACACCCCCACGGCCCCTGCGGCGGCACCTACGACCTCTGCCTGCGGCAACCCCTACATCGTCGAGATGCTGCGCATCACCTGGGCGCCACGCTCCAGGCTGATGATGCCCGTGCGGCAGACCTCCAGGATCTCGAAGTCGCGCATCAGGTCGATGAAGTTGTCGATGCGACGGCTGGTGCCGGCGATGCGGAAGATGATGGACTCGCGCGTGTAGTCGACGATCTTGGCGTGGAACGCGTTGGCCGCGTCCAGCATGGCCTGGCGCTCCCCGTTGTCGTTGGCCATCTTTATCAGCAGGAGCTCGCAGCTGACCGACTCGTCGGGATTGAACTCGCGAAACTCGATGACGTCGGGCAGCTTGGCCAGCTGGGCCACCAGCTGCTCGCGTGCGCGGTCGTTCTCCCCCTCGAACTGGACCGTGATGCGCGACAGCTCCTCGGTCTCGGTCTCGGACACCGTCAGGCAGGTGATGTTGAACTGACGGCGGCGGAACATGCTGGTCACGCGATTGAGCACGCCATACTCGTTGCGCACCATGATGGCGATGCTGTAGATGTTCATGCGATGGCTCCCTCTTCCCCGATGGCTGCGCTGCGCCTGGCCCCTTCGCCGGGTGCCTGTGTGTGACCCATCAATGGTACCCGACATGCCCCCGATTGGGACCCCGGTAGCCTACGAGCGACCAAGGCGCTGGTTGACGTCGTCCATGTTGACGATGAGGTCGTCCATCGTCGCGCCGACGGGCAGCATGGGCGTGACGAACTCGTCCTTGTCGACCGGGCACTCGATGAGCATGGGGCCCTGCGTCGCCAAGGCCCGGTCCAGGGCCTCGTCCAGCTCCTCGATGGTCTCGACCCGACACGCGGAGGCCCCGAGCGCGCGGGCGACCGCGACATAGTCGGCCTTGCGGGCCAGCGTCGTGTTCGAGTGCCGCTGGCCATAGAACAGCGACTGCCATTGGCGCACCATGCCCAGCACGCCGTTGTTCAGCAGCACGACCGTCACGGGCACGTCGTGGTCTGCCGCGGTGATCAGCTCGGCCATGTCCATGGCAAAGCAGCCGTCGCCGGTCACCAGCACCACATGGCGGCCCGTGGCCAGCGCCGCGCCGATGGAGGCCCCCAGGCCAAAGCCCATCGTCCCCAGACCGCCCGACGAGACGAAGGTGCGGGGACGCGAGAAGTGCAGGTATTGGGCGGCCCACATCTGGTGCTGGCCAACATCGGTGACCAGGGGCATGTCAGGCGTGCGATGACGGTCGATGGCCTCCATGATGGTGTGCGGGAACATGCCTGACCGGCAATCGGCAAACGCGGCCTCGCTCTTGCGCAGGTGGCGAACCGTCTGCTCCCACCTGGGGTGGGAGGCCTGCTGCACCAGGGGCAGCAGCTCGCGCAGGGCCGTCTTGACGTCGGAGCGCACGTCGACCTGGTCGTCGAGGGTCTTGTTCAGCTCGGACGAGTCGATGTCGATGCGCACGACCTTGCCTGAGGGGCGGAACTTCGTGCGGTCGCCCGTCGCACGGTCGTTGAAGCGCGAACCCAGGGCGATGAGGCAGTCGCAGTCGTCCATGGCCATCGTGCAGGCGTAGTGCCCGTGCATTCCCTGCATGCCCAGGAACAGCGGATGGTCGGTCGGGATGCTCGAGATGCCCATCAGCGAGCTGCCGATCGGGGCACCGATGCGCTCGGCCAGCGCGATGACCTCGGCACCCGCATCCGACGCGATGACCCCGCCGCCGACGTAGACGAAGGGGCGCTTGGCGGCGTTGATGGCGTCGGCCGCAGCCTGGATGACCTCGGGGCGGGGCACCCGATGCGGACGGGGCGCTATGGGCGGCTTGGGCGCATAGGCGCAGGTCGCCTCCTGGACATCCTTGGCTATGTCGACCAGCACCGGCCCCGGACGGCCCGAGTTGGCCAGCGAGAACGCCTCGCGCACCGTGTCCTGCAGGCGGTCGATGTCACGCACGAAGTAGTTGTGCTTGGTGATGGGCAGCGTGACGCCCGTGATGTCCAGCTCCTGGAAGGCGTCGGTGCCGATGACCGCACCGGCGACGTTGCCCGTGATGGCAACCATCGGCACCGAGTCGAGGAAGGCGGTCGCAATGCCCGTCACGAGGTTGGTGGCACCGGGCCCGGAGGTCGCCAGCACCACGCCCGTGCGACCCGTGGCGCGCGCGTACCCGTCGGCGGCATGCGCGGCATGCTGCTCGTGGGTGGTCTCGATGTGACGGATGCGGTCCGCCTCGTCGAACAGGGCGTCGTAGATGTCGATGACCGTCCCGCCAGGATAGCCAAAGATGGTGTCGACACCCTGGTCGATGAGGGTCCTCACCAGTATCTGCGCACCGGTCAGCGTCTCCATGGGTCCCTCCGGCATGCGCGTGCGCCGCACGTCCCCTACGAACGTGCGCGCGACGCCTGGATCATGCGGTTGATGGCGTTGATGTAGGCCTTGGCGGAGGAGACGATGATGTCGTTGTCCGAGCCACGGCCGTTGTAGACGCGCCCGTCGGATGCCGTGATGCGCACCGTCACCTCGCCGATGGCGTCGATGCCGCGCGTGATGGCCTTGACCGCGAACTCCTGCAGGTCGCTCTCGATGCCCACGACCTTGTCGATGGCCGTGTAGGCGGCATCGACCGGACCGGTGCCGGTGGCGCTGACCACCGTGCGGTTGCCGTCCTCGTCGGTGATGGTGGCGACGGCGGTCGGCACCAGCGGGTCGCCGCACTGAATCTGCAGGGCGTTCAGCGTGTAGACGGCCGCGACCTCGCGCTGCATCTCCTGGACGATGGACTCCAGGTCCTCGTCGTAGACCTCCTTCTTCTGGTCGGCGATCTCCAGGAAGCGCTCGTAGACGCCCTCGAAGTCCTCGTCGGCGAAGGAGTAGCCCAGCTCCTGCAGGCGGTGGCGCAGTGCCGCGTGGCCGGAGCGTGCAGAGAGGATGATGTCGGAGCCGGCGGCGCCCACCTCGGCGGGATCGATGATCTCGTAGGTCGAGCGGGACTTCAGCACGCCATCCTGGTGGATGCCGGAGCTGTGCGCGAAGGCGTTGGCACCGACGATGGCCTTGTTGGCCTGGACGCTCATGCCGGTGATGCGGCTGACCAGGCGGCTGGCGCGGGTCAGCTCGGGGGTCACGATGTCGGTGTAGGCATCCAGCTCGTCGCCGTGCATGCGGATGGCCATGACGACCTCCTCCAGCGCGGTGTTGCCGGCGCGCTCGCCGAGGCCGTTGATGGTGCACTCGATCTGGGTGGCGCCGTTGCGGACGCCCGCCAATGCCAGGGCGGTGGCCAGACCCAGGTCGTTGTGGGCGTGGACGGCGATCTTCACGTCCTCGATGCCGCGCACGTTGTCGGCGACCAGCTTGATGAGGGCGCCGTACTCGTCGGGCAGGCAGTAGCCGGTGGTGTCGGGGATGTCGATGACGGTCGCGCCGGCATCGACCGCGGCCTGCACGACGCGCAGCAGGAACTGCGGGTCGGCACGGCCGGCATCCTCGGCATAGAACTCAACGTCGTCCACCAGGGCCTTGGCATGGGCGACGGCGCGCGAGGCGCACTCGACGACCTCGTCCTCGCTCATGTGCAGCTTGTCGCTCATGTGGGTCGGTGAGACGCCGATGCCGGTGACGATGCGCGGGCGGGCGGCGGTCTTCAGGGCCTCGGCGGCACAGTCGATGTCGGCCTCGATGGCACGAGAGAAGGCCGCGACGATGGCACCGTCACCAACGATCGAGCCGATCTCGGACACGGCGCGGAAGTCGCTGGGGCTGGAGACGGGGAAGCCCGCCTCGATGACGTCGACGCCCATGCGCACGAGCTCGCGCGCGACGACGCTCTTCTCCTGGGAGTTCATGGAGCAGCCGGGGGACTGCTCCCCATCGCGCAGCGTGGTGTCGAAAATGTCAATCTTCCTGGTCATGAGTCGTTTCCTCTCAGTGTCTGGCCTATGCGGCATGCCTGCCCCAGGCGTATCCAGCGACGCGAGCTATGCGGAGGAGGGTGGTGCAGTGCGGACATGCCGTCCCCATGGGACGGGTGGCGCCTGTCCGGGCGCGGGTGCTCCCAGCGCTACGCTAGGAGGGAGCTGGTAAGTCGTACCAGAAGCAGGAGGGAATCGCCAAGAAGGGCGCACGTGTCCATGCGCTCGGCAATTCGCATATCCGCACTTCCGGTCCCCGTCATGGTGAGCTCCCTCGCACCGTCGCAACCCCCATGGTTGCGTTTGTTGACTATGCCACAAGAAACCACACCTTCACGGTCGCTCTGCAGCAGGTTCGTCGAACCGAAACAAAGCGGGGCGTCCCGCAGGCCCGCAACCTGCCACGCCACCTGCGAGCGAGCCGAGAAGGCCCCGGCAACCCGTCCCCATGGCAGGCCACATCCACCGCGTACAATGTTGACGTACTGTGACAAGTGCGGGAAGGCGAGCGGGTTTTCCTATAATCAACCTCTGTCCACTTTTTGGACGCGACCAACCACGAGGAGGATAGCCATGTCGACCGACGAGAAGGCATTGCGCGAGATCGGAGAGCGGATCCAGGGATTGCGCGAATCCTGCGACGTGACGCGCGAGGAGATGGCTGCCGACCTCGAGGTGAGCCTCGAGACCTACATCAAGTGGGAGGAGTCCGGCGCCGACGTGCCCATCTCGGCCATCTACCACATGGCGCAGCGCTTTGGCGTGGAGTTCACCGAGATCCTCACCGGCACCGCCGCGAAGCTCAACACCTTCCAGGTGGTGCGTTCCGGCGAGGGACGCGAGGTGGAGCGCTACCCGGGCTACCACTTCGAGGACCTCGCCTTCCGCTATCAGAACAAGATCATGCAGCCGCTCGAGGTGACCATCAACCCATCCGACGAGCCCGCCAAGCTGGTGCAGCACACCGGCCAGGAATTCAACCTGGTGCTTGAGGGCACGCTCGTCGTGGTCTGGGGCGACCGCGAATTCACCCTCAACCCCGGCGACAGCATCTACTTCAACCCCACTATTCCGCACGGGCAGCGTTGCGGCGGAGAGGTACCCGCACGGTTTGTGACCGTCATCGCCGAGTAGCCTCACCCACCCCAACGCACAGAGGACACCATGAACCACATTCTCAACAAGTACTGCCCCCGCATCGACTTCGATTCCTACGAGGACTTCTTCGCAAACTTCAAGATCAACGTGCCCGACGACTTCAACTTCGGCTACGACGTCGTAGACGAGTGGGCGCGCGTCGAGCCCGAGAAGAAGGCGCTGCTGTGGTGCAACGACGAGGGCGAGGAGCGCGAGTTCACCTTCACCGAGATATCGCGCCTCTCCAATCGTGCCGCAAACGCCTTTGCCAAGCTCGGCATCGGCAAGGGTGACGTCGTGATGTGCATCCTGCGCCGCCGGTGGGAGTACTGGGTGATCGCAAGCGCGCTGTGCAAGATCGGCGCCACGATCATCCCCGCGACGCTGCAGCTCACCACCCACGACATCGCCTATCGCGCCAACACCGCCAAGGTCAAGATGCTGGTCTGCGTCGACGACGACTACGTCTGCCGCCAGGCCGAAGGCGCGGTCGAGAAGGCCCCGAGCGTCCAGAACAAGGTGGTCGTGGCTGGCGAGCGCGAGGGCTGGCTCTCCTTCGACGAACTCCTCGCAAACGCGTCCGAGGACTGGCAGCGCCCCACCGGCGAGGCTGCCACCACCTCCAAGGACATCATGCTCATCTACTTCACCAGCGGCACGACGGGCAACCCCAAGGCGGTCATGCACAACTTCGCCCATCCGCTGGGCCACATCATCACGGCCAAGTATTGGCAGCAGGTGCGCGAGAACGGCCTGCACATGAGCGTGACCGACAGCGGCTGGGCCAAGTTCGGCTGGGGCAAGATCTACGGCCAGTGGATCGCGGGCGCCGAGATCTTCTGCTACGACATGCTCAAGTTCGTCCCCACCAAGCTGCTGCAGCACATGCAGGACTACGACCTCAAGACCTTCTGCGCTCCCCCGACCATGTATCGCTTCATGCTGCAGGAGGACGTGGCCTCCTACGACCTGTCCAGCATCGAGAACTTCGCCACCGCAGGCGAGCCGCTCAATGCCGAGGTCACCATCAAGTGGGAGAAGCTCACCGGCAAGAAGATCCGCGAGGGCTTCGGCCAGACCGAGGGCCCCGTCCTTCTCGCCAACTTCCCCTGGATCGAGCCGCATCCGGGCTCCATGGGCAAGCCCAGCCCGCTGCTCAACATCAGGCTGCTCGATGACGACGGCAACGAGGTCGAGGACGGCGACGAGGGCGCCATCTGCGTCACGCACCTCAAGGACGCCTACCCGCCCGGGCTGTTCGTGGGCTACTACAACAACCCCGTGGCCACCGAGGAGGCCGTGGGCGGAGACTACTACAACCTGCACGACATGGCCTGGCGTGACATCGACGGCTATGTGACCTTCGTCGGCCGCAACGATGACGTCATCAAGTGCTCCGGCTACCGCATTGGGCCCTTCGAGGTCGAGAGCGCGCTGGTCAAGCATGACGCCGTGGTCGAGTGCGCCGTCACCGCCGCACCCGACCCCATCCGCGGCAAGGTGGTCAAGGCCACCATCGTGCTGGCCCGCGGTTACGAGCCCTCGTCGGAGCTGACCAAGGAGCTGCAGAACTGGGTCAAGAAGGAGACCGCCCCCTACAAGTACCCGCGCATCGTGGAGTACGTGGACGAGCTGCCCAAGACCGTCGGCGGCAAGATCAAGCGCAAGCTCATCCGCACGCAGGACGGCATCACCGATGACGACAAGAAGCACTCCATCGGCAGCGACAAGAGCCATGCCGACGAGTCCTGGCACGCGCGCTAGACCCTGATCCATAGCGTTGAGAGGATCCCCGGACGCTTCGCGACCGGGGGTCTCCTGTCTTGCGACTACGAGTTCGTCAATGCGAGAAGCAGCGCCAATGGCTCATCGCCTGCTGACGCGACCATGCGGATGCTGGTCAACACCGTTTACAAAACCATCGTCTTCGACTTCACGCCCGACACGGTCCAATCCTATTGTGACTTGCTCAGCTACAAGTGCGAGTTCGCCACCACACACGACGGACAGACATCCCCGCAGACCACGACGGGACAGACGAGCGGTACGGGCGAGCCAACCGCTCCGTCACAGACGGGTGGCACCATGGTCGTGAAGCCCATGGACACCGGCACCGACGGCTACGTCCTGCCTTACTCGGACACCCACCGCTACACGCAGCAAGAGCTCTCCGGGCTGTCCACTTGGGAACTCTACGTCGCACGCAACGAGATACCCGCACGTCATGGGTACATCTTCACGGTCGACGACCTCAAAACGTACTTCGAATCGAAGAGTTGGTATGCCCCCACCCTGACAAGCAAGGAGTTCAAGAAGATCGAGGGGATCCTCAACCCGGTCGAGGAGGAGAACGTCCAGACGATACTCGATCTCGAGAAGTCCATGGGTTCCGAGTACGTGCCCAAACCCTAGCGACGCACGGGGAACGAGCCCGTACGAAGGTCGAGCCACCAACATGACAGAACCCACGCATGCCACGGTCGCATGCGTGGGCCTTTTGCCTCTATCGGACGTGCGCGGAGCGCCTAGATGCCCATAAGGGCGAAGAGGGGCACCAGCGCGATGGGCATGAAGGCTGCCGGCAGCAGGTTTGCCACCTTGAGGTCAGTCAGCCCCAGCAGGTTGGTGGCGACCGCGAACAGCAGCAGCGATCCGGTCACTGACATCTGCGCGATGACCGCCTCGGTGAGCAGCGGACCCACCACGCTGGCAGCCAGGCTGAGCAGTGCCTCGTACACGAACAGCGAGACCCCGCAGAACGGTACGCCGATGCCCAGCGTTGCGGCCATGGGAATGCAGACCACGAGGTCGATGACGCCCTTCGCGACAAGCGTCGCATGGTCGCCCAGGAGCCCCGAATTGAGCGAGCCCACGATGGCCATGGCCCCCGTGCAGGTGAACAGCGTCGCGGTCACGAAGCCCTCCGAGAAGCTTCCGAAGCGGTCGCTGCCCGCCAGGACCTCGTCGAGGCGCGCCTGAACCCAGTCCCCCAGGCGGCGGACCGCACCGTCGATGTCGACCAGGTATCCCAGCACGGCACCCAGCGCCACCGAGAGCGTGACCACGGAGATGTCGGCGTCGCCAGCCATGCCCTGCACGGCCACCAGCACCACGCAGAGCCCCTGGCCCTTGAGCAGGAAGTCGCCGAGGTCGTCGGAGACGCGGCTCTTGAGCAGCAGGCCCAGCACGCCTCCCACCATGGCCTCGAGCCCGTTCATCAACGCACCAAAGACAACCACGAGTTACCCTCCCTCATACGGGCGTTCAGTCATGCTGCCCGTCATCGAGCAATGACAGCAGGTCCTCACGCGAGAGGGCCGCCAGCGACGCCGTACCGCCTCCCGCGCCGACGAAGCGCTCGGCAAGGTCGCTCTTGGACTCCTGGAGCAGCAGGATGCGCTCCTCGATCGTGTGCGAGGCGATGACCTTGTAGACCGTGACGTCGCGGGTCTGGCCGATGCGATGGGCGCGGTCGGTCGCCTGGTCCTGCACCGCGACGTTCCACCACGGGTCGGCATGGATGACCACCGAGGCGCCCACCAGGTTGAGGCCGGTGCCCCCCGCACGCAGCGACACGAGGAAGACGGGCGTGTCGTCGGCGTTGAAGGCGTCGACCAGCTCCACGCGCCGCTGCTTGGGCGTCGCCCCGACGATGGTGTAGAACGGGGTGCCCTCCCCCTCCAGCCGCTCGGCGACCAGCGCCAGGAAGCTCGTGAACTGCGAGAACACGAGCACCTTGGCTCGGGCGTCCAGGGCCTGTGAGACCAGCTGCCAGATGGTGTCCAGCTTGCAGCTGCCGCCATCGTAGTCCTCGTACACAAGCCGGGGGTCGCAGCAGAGCTGACGCAGGCGGGTCAGCTCGGCCAGCACCTGCATGCGGTCGGACCCGAGGCTGCCATCCCCCTGGCTGCTGATGGACTGGCGCAGGGCCTGCTCGCGTGCGGCATACAGCTCGCGCTGGGTGCGGCCCATGCGACACGCCACCACCTGCTCGAGCTTGTCGGGCAGGTCGTCGAGCACCTCGACCTTCAGGCGCCGCAACACGAAGGGGCTGATGGCGGAGCGCAGCGTGGACGCCGCATCCTCGTCGCCGTCTGCGATGGGCAGCTCGTAGCGCTCGCGGAACCGATCGTAGCCGCCGAGCAGCCCCGGCATGAGGAAGTCGAAGATGCTCCACAGCTCGGAGAGCCGGTTCTCGACCGGCGTGCCCGTGAGGGCGAAACGATGGCGCACCTGCAGGGCCTTGACCGAACGGGCCGCCAGCGTCTGGTGGTTCTTGATGTACTGGGCCTCGTCGAGCACCGCACACCACAGCTGCAGTTCGGCGTAGTCCTCGATGTCGCGCCTCAGCAGGTCATAGGAGGTGACCAGCACCTCATGGCCCCGTTCGGAGCGTATGCGGCGGCGCTCGTCGGCGTTGCCGACCACTGCCACGACGTCCATCTGCGGCGCGAACCTCTCGAACTCCGCCAGCCAGTTGTAGACCAACGAGGCGGGACAGACGATGAGCGTCTGGCCTCTCCCGCGCCGTGCGAGCAGCACCGATATCACCTGGATCGACTTGCCCAGGCCCATCTCGTCGGCCAGGATGCCACCGAAGCCCATGTCCATCAGCGCGGACAGCCACCTGAAGCCCACCAGCTGGTAGGGGCGCAGCCGTTGAGACAGCGACGCCGGGGGCTCGTAGGCCTCGGCGTCAACCGAGCGGAAGTCCTCGACGTGCTCCTCGAACGAGGCGTCCTTCTCCTCGTCGGAAAGCAACGCATCCAGCAGGAAGGCCTTGTACGACGGGATGGAGATGGTGCCGGACGCAATCTCTCGGGCGCTGAGCCCCAGCTCGTCGGCCAGCAGGGCCGCCTCGTCCAGGTCGGCGGCCGCAAGGTCGACGAACGACCCGTCGCGCAGGCGATGGTAGCGCCTGCGCTGCCGGTAGCTGGACAGCACGGCGTGCAGCTCCCGAGGCGGCAGGTCCTCCGCAGACATGGTCAGGTCGATGAGGCCGGAGCGAGACGAGACGCCCACGCGCACGCGAGGCCGACGGCGGCGCGCCAGGTGCTCGAACGCCTCGGACACCCGCACGGACCCCAGCCGGCCCAGCTCCCCGACCCCCTCGAAGACGATGCGCGCGATCGAGTCGGCGTCAGGACGGCTGACCAGGAGGCCCGCATCGCGTGCCGTCGTGAAGTAGCGCGCCACCACCGCACGGGCATCCGCCTCGGCGGGGGCGTCGCGCCACAGTGCCTCGTCCCCCTGGATTCGGTCGAAGAGCCGTGCGCTGCGGGCGCCGTAGTGCGCCATGGCATCGCAGGTGACGAGATCGCCCGCGCAGTCGAGGCGGAAGGACAGGCTCAGGGGGTCGGGACGCAGCGCCTCCAGGTCCGCAGGCATCGTCACGGGCAGCGCATGCTCTATCTGGGGCAGGGCCGACACGACGAAGCGCTGGGCGTCCTCGCGCGTCATCAGCAGGTTCGACGCCTGGCTGCAGTAGACCTGCTGCAGGAAGGGCGCTGCCGGCAGGAGCCGGTCGGTGCAGCGGTACAGTCGCTCGCCCTGCAGGGCGTAGACGTGGTCGGTGGTCGAGAAGACGTCGACCTCGCCGTGTCGCACCAGCTCGAAGGCCTCGTCCCCCGACGCCACCAGGTCGACGGCCAGGTCGGGGTCGCCGTCCAGGACGAGCGCCTCCACCGCCATGCCCGCACGCGTCCCCTGGGTGGCCAGCTCGTAGGTCACCATGCGACCCAGCAGCAGCCCCATCAGCTCGTCGGTCTCGGGGCCGGACAGCCGCAGCTCCTTGCCCACCGCCAGGGACGACGAGGAGGTCGCATAGACATGCCCGTACACGCGGCTGCCCGCATAGCTGCGGCGGTTGCGCACGCAGCGGCACACGAAGCGCACCAAGTCCAGGTCGCGCTCGTCGAAGGCCTCCATCCCATGGGTGAAGGCGAGGTGCTTGCCATACTCGAAGAAGCCGCCCTCGCCGACCAGCTGCTCGAACGATCCCAGGTCACGCACCACGTACGAGCCTCGGGCGCCTGCCACCTTCAGCCCCAGGAACAGGTCGTTGTCACGCATCAGGCGTGGCATGACGCGCACGGTGGAGGGAGGCTCGCAGGCACCCGTGACGATGCGCGGGCGCGCCTCGCGTGCGGCGCGGTCGAGGAAGGAGGAGATGGCAGTCGAGGTCGAGACGTGCTGCATCTGGCTGTAGCCCTCATAGCGGGCGGCGTTGCGGTTGAAGTCCAGCACCAGCGCGATGCTGTGCTTGCAGGGACCGGAGAACTTGCGCGCGGCAGGGCAGTTGCAGTCGTACGAGAAGACCTCGTCGGCCGCCTCGTCGACGGTCACCGAGCTGTCATAGCTGTCCGTATAGCCCGATGCGCTGTCGACGCGCGCTGACAGGTGGGTCAGCCGTCCCTCGTAGGAGCACGACCGGTCCCATATGCGCCCCTCGCGCTGGGCTATGATGCGCGCCCTGCCCAGGATCGCGGGACGGCACGAGCGCTCGAGCGCCGATTCGCTGATCATCGTGCCACCTCCGCAACGCTCGCCTTGCCATGTGAACAGACTGACGCATTCGTCCGATTATACGACCGTATGCAGGCATGTGGGAACGTTTCCCGAACAACTTTGCCGTCTACGCGACCCGTCGCAGTTTGACTCGACAAGTGCCGTACACTAAGCGAGTAGTCTGTCGCTCGTGCGGCAGGCGTGGCCGTGCGGTTCGGACCGTGAGACGTCCCCGTACCGCCACAGGACATTGGACTTCAGCGCACCCACACAAGGTGGGGTGTGCGTGATGTGATGGAGAGGAGCATTCATGCAGTATTCGTCAGATGTGGAGAAGATGTGCCCCGTGACCAAGGGCGCATACCACGGGCCTGCACCGATTCCCGAGGAGGGTCAGTGGATCCAGGCCAAGCAGCTCGAGGACATCTCCGGCTACACCCATGGCATCGGCTGGTGCGCCCCCCAGCAGGGCGGCTGCAAGATCAGCCTGAACGTCAAGAAGGGTATCATCGAGGAGGCTCTGGTCGAGACCATCGGTTGCTCCGGCATGACGCACTCCGCCGCCATGGCCGCCGAGATCCTGCCCAAGAAGACCATCCTTGAGGCTCTGAACACCGACCTCGTCTGCGACGCCATCAACGTTGCCATGCGCGAGCTGTTCCTGCAGATCGTCTACGGCCGCACCCAGACCGCCTTCTCCGAGGACGGCCTGCCCATCGGCGCCGGCCTCGACGACCTCGGCAAGGGCCTGCGCTCCATGGTCGGCACCACCTATGGCACCGCTGCCAAGGGCGCCCGTTACCTCGAGCTGGCTCAGGGCTACATCACCCAGCTGGCCCTCAACGAGAACAACGAGATCATCGGTTTCGAGTTCGTCAACCTCGGCAAGTTCATGGATGACGTCAAGAAGGGCAAGGATGCCAACGAGGCCATCGAGGCTGCCAAGGGCCGCTACGGCCAGTGGGATGCTCCTGCCAAGACCATCGACCCGCGCAAAGAGTAACGTCGAAGAAAAGGAAAGGAGCTGAGCTTAATGGCAGTCACGTTCGAAGGCTACGAGCGCCGCATCGACAAGATCAACAAGACGCTCGCTGAGTATGGTATCGCCGACCTCGAGGAAGCCCTCAAGATTTGTACCGACCTGGGCTTCAACCCCTATGACATCACCGAGGACATCCAGTCCATCGCATTCGAGAACGCCAAGTGGGCTTACGTTCTCGGTTGCGCCATTGCCGTCAAGAAGGGCTGCACCACCGCTTCTGACGCCGCCGCCGCCATCGGCATCGGCCTCCAGGCCTTCTGCGTCCCCGGCTCCGTCGCCGAGGACCGCAAGGTCGGTCTTGGCCATGGCAACCTGGGCGCCATGCTGCTCGGTGAGGACACCGAGTGCTTCGCGTTCCTGGCCGGCCACGAGTCCTTCGCAGCCGCCGAGGGCGCCATTGGCATCGCCAACAACGCCAACAAGGCTCGCAAGAAGCCGCTGCGCGTCATCCTGAACGGCCTCGGCAAGGACGCCGCCCAGATCATCGCCCGCATCAACGGCTTCACCTATGTCCAGACCAAGTTTGACTACTTCACCGGCGAGCTTGAGGTCGTCCAGGAGATCCCGTACTCCGACGGCCCGCGCGCTGCAGTCAACTGCTACGGCGCCGACGACGTCCGCGAGGGCGTTGCCATCATGTGGCATGAGAATGCCGACATCTCCATCACCGGCAACTCCACCAACCCGACTCGCTTCCAGCATCCCGTGGCGGGCACCTACTTCAAGGAGCGCACGCTGGCTGGCAAGAAGTACTTCTCCGTCGCATCTGGTGGCGGCACCGGCCGTACCCTGCATCCGGACAACATGCATGCCGGCCCCGCCTCCTACGGCATGACCGACACCATGGGCCGTATGCACTCCAGCGCCCAGTTCGCAGGCTCCTCCTCCGTGCCGGCTCACGTCGACATGATGGGCCTCATCGGCATGGGCAACAACCCGATGGTCGGCTGCACCGTGGCGTGCGCCGTCGCCGTCGAGGAGGCCCTGGCCAAGTAGCCCCTCCCCGGACAGTCACGGCCGCGGCTTCCCTGCCGCGGCGCAGGCGTCCACAACGACCCGCCGCCCCAACGGGCGGCGGGTTTTTCCGTGCCCTCGCCGGAGGGGCGCGGCGCGTGCGGGGCAGGCGCACCGGCGGGTCGACCTGTTTTTTCAGGAATTCAGTGCCCTCTCAGCAGGGCAGCGTAAAGAACCGACGATAGAGCTCCAGCTCGTCCGGCGTGTCGATACTGCTCGCAAAGGACACCTCGCCGACGTGGTCCCCGTCGTTCAGGATGTCGTCCCGTTCCAGCAGGCGCCTCAGCTGTCGCGCCGTTCCAGCGCCACCATCGAAGAAGCGCACGTCGCCCAACACCCGCGCAATCTGGCCACGCACGAAGGGATAGTGCGTGCAACCCAACACCACGCGGTCCACCTCGCCCCGATGGCGTCCCACCAGGCGCTCGAGCAACTCCGACAGCTCGGGCGCATCGAGATCGCCTCGCTCGATGCACTCGACCAGACCAACGCAGGCAACCGTCTCGACCTCGGCGTCCTGCGCCCAACGATGCTCGAGGCGATGGAACTTGTCCAGCGTCAGCGTGACCTCGGTCGCCATCACCAGCACCTTGCCCCTACCCTGTGCGAGTACGGCGGGCTTGAGCGCTGGCTCGACCCCCACGATGGGAACGTCTGGGTACGCCGCCCGCAGCTGGGGCGCAGCGGCGCTCGTGGCAGTGTTGCAGGCTATGACCAGCGCCTTTGCACCCTCCGACAGCATGCGCTCGGCAATCGTGCGCGAGAGGGCGCACACCTCTTCGGGCGTCTTGCCGCCATAGGGGGCGTTCGCAGAGTCGCCGAAGTAGTGGAAGTCCTCCCCGGGAAGCTCCCTCACCAGATGCTGCAGGATGCTCACGCCACCGACGCCGGAGTCAAAGACCCCAACGAACCCCTGCCGGCCATCGCCTCTCACTGTGTCTTCCATTCCATGCATCTCCTAGCCGAACGCCATAGACATAAGGTTAGCAGGCCTCCCCCCATGCGATGGTCAGTATTCTGCCACGCAGCACGCTCCGGAGGACATGTGGAGACAGGCCGCGACTCGGACGCAGGGTCCGCACGTAGGAGGTCCGCTGCCAAGTCGTACACGTTTTTGAGCTACTCCCCCAGCACTGCTATGCTGATAGGGCCCGTCAATCCCATCCCAAGGAGGCCGTATGGCCGTCTCGTCCTACAAGGCAAAGCAGATGATCGTCATGCGCCGCGACCTCAAGATGCGCAAGGGCAAGATAGCCGCCCAGGCAGGCCACGCCTGCGTCGAGGCGGTACTCATGGCCCTTGCCCGCGAGGGGCGTTTGGACCAGGTGCGCGTCAACGACGCGGGCACCTGGGTCTACCTCGACGAGGGCACCATGGCCCCCACCCCTCTCGCCGATTGGTTCGATGCGGGCGTCGCGAAGGTCTGCGTCTACGTGGACTCGGAGGAGGAGCTGCTGGACCTGGCCGTACGTGGCCGCGAGCTGGGCTTCGTCTGCGCCCTGGTGCGCGACGCCGGCCTGACCGAGTTCCATGGCGAGACCACCTTCACCTGCCTCGCCTTCGAGCCGCTGCGCGCCGACCAGATCGACCCGCTGACCGGCGACCTACCCCTGTACTGACGGGGCAGCGGCCGACCGTTCCCACGTTTCACCTGACGGAAACGCACGCACGCTACCATGGTCTCCACGCCTATTTCGAAGGGAATTGGTATGAAAATCAGTGACATCCTGGCCCAGCGCCAGTCGTTCTCATATGAGATCTTTCCGCCCAAGGGCGACATGTCCGTCGAGCAGGCGGAGCAGGTGGCCACCGCGCTCTGCGAGAACCATCCCGACTGGATCAGCGTCACCTTCTCGGCGGGCGGCTCCGGAAACTCCGAGCGCACGGCCGACATCGGACGCCGCATCGAACGCGGCGTCGGGACGACCGCCCTCGCTCACCTCACCTGCCTTGGCTCCAGCCGCTCCGACGTGGACGCCTACGTCCGACGCCTGCAGTCGGCCGGCATCGAGAACGTCCTGGCCCTCCGTGGCGACCATGCGCCCGGGCGCGAGGCCATCGACTTCACCTATGCCTCGGACCTGGTCCCCTACCTCAAGGAGTCAGGCCTCTGCGTCGGTGGCGCCTGCTATCCCGAGGGCCATGTCGAGTGCGAGGACCTCGACCAGGACCTCGAGCACCTCAAGATCAAGGTCGAGTCGGGCGTGGACTTCCTGGTCACCCAGCTCTTCTTCGACAACGAGGACTTCTACCGCTTCCGCGAGCGCTGCGACCGCAAGCGCATCAAGGTGCCCATCGTCTGCGGCATCATGCCCTTCACCAGCATCAGGCAGCTGCAGCGCATGACCTTCAACTGTGGCGCCTCGATACCGGCCCGCGTCGTGAAGCGTCTCGTGGCAGCCGGTGACGACCCCATCGACCAGGCGGCCGCCGGCATCCGCTATGCACAGGAGCAGATCGTCGACTTGGCCAACAACGGCGTCGATGGCATCCACATCTACAGCATGAACCGCCCCGAGATCGGCGCCGCCATGCACGACGCGCTCGTGGGCTGTGGCTACCTGCCCGCGTAGGGGCCATGGCTGCGGGGCTGCGCATAGCACGCGAGTCGTATGACATCGCCTCGGTCGACCGCAGGGAGGTGCTCCGCTACCTTGGCTACCGGGACCAGCGGCTTTCTGACGAGCTGGGCGAGCGCATCGATGCGGTCGTGGGGCGCTGCCTGCTGCTGGCCCGGCCACGCGCAAGCATCGCCGACTACCCCGTCGCGTCGGTGGATGCGGGCGAGGTGCGTCTGGACGGATGCACGCTGCGCCTCACCGGAGCCGACATCGTCGGGCATCTGCACGACGCGACGCGCGTGGCGCTGTTTGCCGTCACGCTTGGTGCGGACATCGACCGGGAGCTGCGTCGCCTCTCGCTGACCGACGCCCTCGAGCAGGTCATCTTCGACGCCGCCGCAACGGCCTTGGTCGAACGGGCCGCCGATGCGGCCAACGCCCGCATCCGTGCCTACGCCGCCGACCTCGGCATGTTCACGAGCTGGCGCTTCTCCCCCGGCTATGGTGACCTGCCCCTGTCGGTGCAGACGGACTTCCTCGCCGCCCTCGACGCCACGCGTCAGCTGGGCATCACGCTCACCCCATCCGACCTCATGGTGCCCACCAAGAGCGTCACCGCCGTCGTGGGCATCCACCCCGACCCCCAGCCCGGGCTGGAGGGCTCGTGCTCCATCTGCTCGCTCGCGGAGTTCTGCACGCTCCGCACAACCGGAAGGACCTGTCGTGGCTAGCACCGCATCACCCATCTCGACCACCACCCCGTTCGGCCACGACGCCTGCCGTACCCTGCGCATCAAGGACGAGCACCTGGCCCGCGTCCTGGACGGATCGGACCACCTGCTGTTCGACGGGGCGATGGGAACGCAGCTGCAGGAACGCGGCTTGGCGGCAGGCGAGATACCCGAGCTGCTGTGCCTGACCAACCCCGAGGAGATCACCGAGATCCACGCGTCCTATGTGGCGGCAGGCTCCGAGGCCATCACCACCAACACCTTCGGTGCCAACCGCACCAAGCTGGGCGACGCCGCAACCGTCGACGAGATCTTCTCCGCCGCCATCGCCTGCGCCCGCAAGGCCGGAGCGCGCTACGTCGCCGCAGACATCGGGCCCACTGGCGCACTGCTGCAGCCCATGGGCACCCTCTCCTTCGACGATGCCTACGACCTCTTCGCCGAGCAGGTGGTGGCAGCCACCAAGGCCGGCGCCGACCTCTTCATCATCGAGACGATGGCCGACCTGGCCGAGGCGAAGGCCGCGCTGCTGGCCGTGAAGGAGAACTCGGACCTGCCAGCCTTCGTGACCATGACCTTTGACGAGGACGGACGCACCTTCCTGGGCACCACCCCCGAGGTCGCCGCCGTCACGCTCTCGGCGCTGGGGGCCAACGCGCTGGGCATCAACTGCTCGCTGGGTCCCGCCGACGTCGCCCCGCTGATCTCGCGCATGCTGCCCTGGGCGAGCTGTCCCGTCATGGCGCAGGCCAACGCCGGGCTGCCCCATGTGCACGAGGGCCGCACCCTCTACTCCATCAGCCCGAAGGAGTACTGCGCGGCCGTCCAGACCATGCTGGACGCAGGCGTCACCGTCGTGGGCGGCTGCTGCGGCACCTCGCCGGCCTTCATCGAGGGAGAGCGCATCCTGCTGCGTGGCCGCATCGCAACGGGTCGCCAGCTGCGCCGCCACCTGACCACCACCAGCGCCCAGCAGCTGGTATCGCTCGCGCCAGGCCAGGTTGGCGTCATCGGCGAGCGCATCAACCCCACGGGCAAGAAGCGCCTGAAGGAGGCGCTGCGCTCCGGCAATCACGACTACGTGATGGGCGAGGCCATCGACCAGGCAAAGTCTGGCGCGCAGGTGCTCGACGTCAACGCCGGCCTGCCCGAGATCGACGAGTGGGCCACCCTCGTCCGCCTGACGCAGGAGCTGCAGGGCGTGACCACGCTGCCCCTGCAGATCGACTCGTCCGACCCCGTGGCCATCGAGGCTGCCGTGCGCGCCTACCCCGGCAAGCCCATCATCAACTCGTGCAACGGCAAGCGCGAGAGCCTCGATGCGGTGCTGCCCATCGCCAGGCACTATGGCTGCTGCATCGTGGGGCTGACGCTGGACGAGGACGGCATTCCCACCACCGCGGAGGGTCGCCTGGCCGTCGCCCGCAAGATCGTCGCGGCTGCCGACGCCCTGGGCATCCCCCGCCAGGATGTCATCATCGACTGCCTTGCGATGGCGGCCTCAACCGACCAGGAGGCCCCGCGCGCCATCCTGGACGGCATTCGACTGGTCAAGCAGGAGCTCGACGGGGTGCGGACCGTTTTGGGCGTGTCCAACATCAGCTTCGGCCTTCCCTTCCGCCCGCTCGTCAACGCGACCTTCCTTGCAGCCGCCTTCTCCGCAGGGCTGGACCTGGCCATCGTCAATCCCATGAACGACCGCCTGATGGACGTCGTCAACTCGTGGCGCGTGCTGTCCGGCGAGGACGAGAGCGCGCAGCGCTACGTGAGCACCTATGCCGGCCGAACCGACACCCCAGCCGCATCGTCCAAACCCGCCGCCATCTCCTATGACACGAGCAGCCCCGACGGGATTGCCGCGACGCTGTCCTCGATCTCGGGAACGCTGCACGACATCGCCACGGCCATGGGCAAGGGGTCCGTCACGACGAGCGGGACTGACGCTCCGAAGGACGACGGGCAGCCAAGCCCAGAAGCCGCAGGGGACACCCCCGAGGGACAGGTGCGCGACCTGGTGCTGGCCGGTCGCAAGGACCCGGTCCCTGACGCCGTGCGCCTCATCCTGGCCGACACCGACGGCTCCCATGACTCCATGTACGTCATCAACGAGGTTCTGATTCCCGCCCTTGACGAGGTTGGTGCACGGTTCGAGAAGGGCACGTTCTTCCTGCCGCAGCTGATGGCCTCGGCCGAGGCTGCCAAGGCGGGGTTCAACGTGCTGCGCGAGAGCGCATCCACCGACGACGTCCCCAGCAAGGGCACCATCGCGCTGGCAACCGTCAAGGGCGACATCCACGACATCGGCAAGAACATCGTACGCATGCTGCTGGAGAACTACGGCTACGACGTCATCGACATGGGCCGTGACGTCGACCCGCAGGCCTTCACCGACGTGGTCGTCGAGCACCACATCGAGCTCGCGGGACTCTCCGCGCTGATGACCACGACCGTGCCCGCCATGGCGCAGACCATCGAACTGCTGCACGAGCAGGCGCCATGGTGCAAGGTCATCGTGGGCGGTGCGGTGCTCAACCCCGAGTATGCCGAGATGGTCGGTGCGGATTACTACGCCAAGGACGCCAACGAGAGCGCCCGCATCGCCGGCGAGGTGCTGGGATAGGAGGACCGGTCGCCCAAGGCCCTGCCGAACGCGCGCGTCGCCCCACGCTTCCCCGGCATTCGAGCGAGTCCTGGGCGATTCATGCCGGCAGTCGCGCACGCTGCGCATCGCTGGCGGCCCATCGTGGCACGAAACGTCATCGAGGGTGACAACTCGCCTCCATAAGTGGCAAACTGGAGTACATGAACACCTCGCACAACAACACCCAGCCCAGCTTCCGCACGCGTCTCGTCGCCTTCGCCATCGTGCTGCTCATCGGCTTTGCCATGGGGTTCATCAACGGTCGCGGCAACGGGACCGACGTGACGACCTCGGGCATCGTCGCCCAGCAGCAGACGCAGGAGACAGAGCCCTTGGACGACGACGGTGGGGAGCAGCCCGACGAGGCATCCCCGACGACCGACGACCCGTCCGGCGACGTCGCGGAACAGACCGAGACCGTCGCTCCCACACGCGGCCCCACGGTCGAGAAGGACGGCTGGTACACGACGAAGGACGAGGTCGCCCTCTACATCCACACCTACGGACGCCTGCCGGGCAACTTCATCAGCAAGACCAAGGCGCGCGACCGCGGCTGGGTGGCATCCGAGGGCAACTTGGATGACGTGTGTCCCGGAATGAGCATCGGCGGCAGCCGGTACTACAACGACGAGGGACAACTGCCTGACAAGAGGGGCCGCCAGTGGACCGAATGTGACATCAACTATCACGGCGGCCATCGCGGCGCCGAGCGCATCGTCTTCTCCAACGACGGACTCATCTTCTACACCGACGACCACTACCAGACCTTCGAGCAGCTCTACTAGGGGGCGGAGATGGCCAACAACCTGCGCATGAGGGATGTCTACGAGGTCCCCATCGACGAGCGCGACCTGCTCGACATCAGCACGATACACGACTACCTGCGCGTGACCCTGGGCTTTCCCGAGCACTACGGCAAGAACCTTGACGCGTTGCACGACTGCCTGGGAGACATCGACGAGCCCACGCGCCTGTATGTCATGCGCGACGCCACCATGAGCCCCAATGACGAATATGCGCGCCAGATGGACCGTCTGTGCATGGTGCTGCTGCGCGCGGCACGGGAGAACCCCTCCCTGTCGGTATCGATCTCGACGATCCGCTGGCCCGAGGAAGCGTAGGAGGCGACGCGATGCCCAAGAGCAAGCTGATCAAGGACACCACGCGCGAGGAACGTATGCGCATCGTCGCGGAGGGGCTGGACTGGTGCGGTGACTCCAGCTGCGAGCAGTGCAGCGGCTGCAGCCTGGGCGTCGGCGCCATCGACAAGATGTATGCGCCGTACATCGATGGCGTGCTCGAACTGGCGGAGATCAACATGCTGCACGCGGCCACCCGCTACACCCACGGATAGGGACCTGCCACTCGCATGTGCCAACCGCGGGACTCCCCCACATCGAGCACATACGACATACGTATACTTTGAGTGTTGTGGCTCTTTTCGGCCCCATGCAAACACGCGCCCGCGGAGGGAATCTTGATGAGCAATACCAAAGCACCCCAGGACACCTGCGTCCTCGTCACCGGTGGAGCCGGGTTCATCGGCAGCCACACCGTCGTCTGCCTGCTGGAGCAGGGCTATCAGGTCGTCATCGTCGACGACCTGTCCAATGCGAGCGAGAAGGTGCTGGACCGCATCGACCAGATCGTCGGGCCCGAGGCCGCCGAGCGCCTCTCGTTCTACCGCGCCGACGTCACCGACCGCGAGGCGCTGGACTGCATCTTCGACGCCGAGCCCGTCGACGCCGTGATCCACTTCGCCGGCTTCAAGGCCGTGGGCGAGTCGGTCCAGAAGCCCATCGAGTACTACTCCAACAACATCGGCAGCACGCTCACGCTGGTCGACGCCATGCGCGAGCACGGCTGCAAGTCCATCATCTTCTCCAGCTCGGCCACCGTCTACGGCGACCCGGATGCGCTGCCCCTCACCGAGGAGAGCCCCAAGAAGCCCGCGACCAACCCCTACGGCTGGACCAAGTGGATGATCGAGGAGATCCTGCGCTCGCTGGTGGTCGCCGACCCCGAGTGGGACGTCGTGCTGCTTCGCTACTTCAACCCCATCGGCGCGCACCCGTCGGGGCTCATGGGCGAGGACCCCAAGGGCATCCCCAACAACCTGCTGCCCTACGTGGCGCAGGTGGCCGTGGGGCGCCGCGACGCCGTGCACGTCTTCGGCGACGACTACGACACCCCCGACGGCACCGGAGTCCGCGACTACATCCACGTGATGGACCTGGCCGCGGGCCACGTGGCGGCGCTCGCCTGGATGGCCGGCAAGACGGGCTGCGAGGTCTTCAACCTGGGAACGGGCACGGGCACCTCCGTGCTGGAGATCATCAAGGCATTCTCGGCCGCCTGCGGGCGCGAGCTTCCCTACGTCATCGAGCCGCGCCGCGCCGGCGACGTGACCGCCAACTGGGCCGACTGCGCCAAGGCGCGCGAGATGCTCGGCTGGGAGGCCCAGTACGACATCGCCGACATGTGCCGTGACAGCTGGAACTGGCAGTCCCACAACCCCAACGGATACGAGGGCTAGACGATGGCGGGAGACGGTGGCGCTCGCTTCGTCAGCTATCTGGAAGGCAAGCGCCCGCAGATCGAGGACTATCTGGCACGATTCACGCCACGTGCCGAGGACGGAACCGCCCATGTCGCGGGCGACCTGTCCAGCTACCTGTACGAACCCTTGGCACGGTTCACCTCCAGCGGGGGAAAGCGCACCCGTCCCGCGCTGTGCCTGCTTGGCGCGCAGGCAGTGGGCGTGGACCCCATCTGCGCGCTTTCCACGGCGGCGGCCATCGAGTACTTCCAGAGCGCCGCGCTGATACACGACGACATCGCCGACAAGAGCGAGCTGCGTCGTGGCGAGCCGTGCCTGCACCTCAGCGACGGCACGGGCATCGCCATCAACGTCGGCGACCTTGCCCTGGTCAGTGTCTACGCGGGCCTGCTCGCCGACACGCAACTGGACAATGACACGTGCCTGCGGGTGCTGTGCGAGCTGTCCTACATGATGCAGCGCACCCTGGAGGGCCAGGCACTGGACCTGGGGTGGGTGCGTGACGGACGGTGGGACGTCACCGTCGACGACTATCTCTACATGGCCACGCACAAGACCGCCTACTACTCCGCCGCGACCCCGCTGGCCTGCGGGGCCATCTGCGCCGGGGGGACCGACGAGCAGGTCGAGGCGCTGTTCTCGTTCGGCCTGGACGCAGGCCTGGCCTTCCAGCTGCAGGACGACCTGCTCAACCTGGTGGGCGACGCCGAAATGCAGGGCAAGGACTATCGCAGCGACATCACCGAGGGCAAGCGCACGCTGCTGGCGGTGTGGGCGCTCAACCACCTGGACGACGACGGGCGTGCCGAGCTGCAGGGACTGCTGGAGTCGGGCACGACCGATGCGGACCAGCTGGCGCGCGCGGTCGCGCTCATCGAGGCGTCCGGGGCGGTGGAGCACGTGCGCAACCGCGCCCACGGGCTCGCAGACCGCGCGAAGGCGGGACTCGACGGTATTGAATTTGATGATCAGGCACGTGCCGTGCTCGCATCTATGGCAGACTTCTTTGTGGAGCGTCTCGACTAGGTCGGGACCTGCACGAATGGGGAGAGGGAAATGGAGCCTATCAGGGAGGGCGCGACTGGCGCCGCGGTAGAGGACATCCAGGCGCGACTGGCCGCGCTTGGCTACGAGACGAGCGAGGACGAGCGCCAGGGGAAGGCGTTCGGGGCGACGACCGCCACGGCCGTGGCACGGTTCCGCCTGGACCATGGCCTGCCGTTGGGTTCGGAGGTCGATGCCGCGACCTGGTCGACGTTGGTCGACGAGGGCTACCGCATGGGCGATCGCACGCTCTACCTGCGCCTGCCCAACTTCCACGGGGCGGACGTGCGCCAGCTGCAGACCTGCCTGAACATCCTCGGCTTCTCCTGTGGCAAGCCTGACGGCTACTACGGGGTGCACACCGAGGCCGCCGTCAAGCAGTTCCAGGAGAGCCAGGGACAGCTGGCGGACGGCATGGCCTTCCCCGACACCTTCGACGCGATCGACCGCCTGCACCACGTGTGGGGCGGCAAACCCGCCGCGGGACCCCATCCCATGGGCGGCATGGGCTTCGCACGTGCCGCAGAGGTCCTGGAGCGCATGCAGATCTCGCTGACCGCAGAGGACCCCATCTCGCGCAACGTCGTCGGGCGCATCTGGAACCTGGCCTCCGCCACCACCGACAAGAGCGGCCTGGACCTGGTGGACAGCCCCGATCGCTCGCGCGAGGGCGACATGATCGTGTTGGTGCTGGCCACCGCCACGCAGCCGAGCACGGCCAAGATCAAGATCCCCAACCTGAGCACCGACGACATCGACACGCTGCCCCAACGCATCCGCACCGCCTTCGAGAGCTCGCGTCGCAAGCCGCCCGTCGTGCGCATCCAGCTGCCCTTCGGCGGCATCTATGACGGCACCTTCACCACCGGCGACGCCCAGACCTTCGCCGTGATGATGCTGGACGCCATCTGCAGCGCGTTCGCGTAATCGTAGCTCGTGGCCGGTGCCACGGGCCACGGCGGTGCCCAGCAGGATATCCATGCGACAGAACGAGCCCCTCGGACGAGGGGCTCGTTGCATGCGTTGCGAGCTGGATCCGTCAGGCGGAAGCTACAGGCATCCCAGCCTGCCGGCGAGAATCTGGATGAAGTCACGGGCGTTGGCGACGATCGTGGTGGCCGCGAGCGATCCGCGGTCGCGTAGCTTGTTGACCGCAAACTCGGTCGCGTCGACCGCATAGAAGTACTTGGGGCGCACCGTCCCATCGGCGCACACATGGTACGAGGCGGCCATGTTGCCCGTCGCAATGCTGTGCAGCATGGTGGCCATGCAGACGATGGTCGTTGCCTCGTGGATGAGCTCGTACATCGCCCCCTGCGCCTTGTAGGCGTCGGAAATCACCTCGGGCAGCGGGCCGTCGTCGCGAATGGAGCCGGCCAGCACGAAGGGGATGTCGCGGCGCACCACGGCCTGCATGATACCGTCGTGGATGTCGTTGTCCTCCACGAAGCGCCTGATGGAGCCCGCACGACGCACCTCGTTGATGACGTCGAGATGGTTGTAATGGCCGAGCGGCACCGACTCCTGGGTGTAGATGTCCTGGCCCAGGGCCGTGTGCAGGTAGGCACCCTCCAGGTCGTGGGTGGCCAGGGCGTTGCCACCCATCACGCCCTGCACGAAGCCGCACTCCACCAGACGTTGCATGGCGTGGCGGGCATCGGCATCGAAGGTGAACGCCGGCCCCATCACCCAAAGCACATTGCCGTGCTCACGCTCGTGGCACAGCAGCTCCACCAGCTGGTCGTAATCGCGTGCATAGGATGTCTCGCGGCTGCGACCAGCTCGGAAGGAGAACTGGTCCTTCGATTCGGTAGCTTCGGCATCGAACCCATGGGCCCATACCAGAATGCCATCCTCGCCACGCTCTCGCCTACCCAGTGCGACCTTGTCGGTGGTCTTGAGCATGCGCTCGGGCACCACCTGGATGCGACCGTCGGGGCGCATGCGGATCACGTCGTCCATGGCAATGCCATCGACCAGCACCCATTGCCCCGCCACCTTCAGGTACTCGGGGTGCATGGATGTGGAATGATATCTCCGCGGTGCAACGCCCCTCGTCTCGACGGGTGCCCATGTCACATCGGGAGCGGCGACAAGCGACGGATCCGAGAAGTCTGGTTGGCGATAGGCGGGCATAGAGAAGGCCATCGAAGCGTCCTTTCCGAAAAACAGCCTATCTACCTTATACTTTGCGCATAACGAATGCACCTCGTTCGCAACATCCTCAATAAGAACGAAATGCACGACATCAGTGCAGGTCGAACGGCCCTCTCGGTCTTCGACCAAAGGGAACCGTCTCCGACGGACGAGTCGGGGACGGTTCCCTTTGGTCCGTCGGGGACGGTTCTCCTTGGTCGAACTCTGCGCTGGTCCTTACAGGTTGAGGTCTCCGCCGAAGATGGCCGTCGTGGGCTCGTTGAGGTAGACGTGATGGATGGCCTCGGCCAGCTCGTTGGCAACGGTGATCGTCTTGATCTTGGAGCCGGGGCGGTCGGCCATGAAGCACGGAATCGCGTCGGTGACCACACACTCGACGATGGGGGCCTCCTGCAGGCGCGTGATGGCCGGGCCAGAGAAGATGCCGTGCGTCGCACTGACGTAGATGTCGCCCGCACCCTGACGCTTCAGCTCGTTGATGGAGCCGACCAGCGTGCCGGCGGTGTCGATCATGTCGTCGTTGATGATGCAGGTCTTGCCCTTGATGTCGCCGATGAGCGACATGACCTCGGCGACGTTGTGGCGCGGACGGCCCTTGTGGGCGATGGCCAGGCTGCAGCCCAGGTAGTCGGAGAGCTTCTTGGCATGCTTGGCGCGGCCGGCGTCGGGCGACACGACGACCGTGTTGTCCCAGTCGAAGTCCTTGGACTTGAAGTAGTCGCCAAAGAGGTAGAGGGCCGTCAGATGGGTGACGGGAATGTCGAAGAAACCTTGGATCTGGCCCTGGTGCAGGTCGAGCGTGATGACGCGGTCGACGCCGGAGGCCTCCAGCAGGTTGGCAACCAGACGCGCGGTGATGGGCTCGCGCGAGGCGGCCTTGCGGTCCTGGCGGGCATAGGCGTAGTGCGGGATGACGGCGGTGATCGAGGCGGCGCTGGCGCGCTTGGCCGCATCGGTGGCGATGAGCAGCTCCATCAGCAGGTCGTTGACGTTGGTGCCAGCGATGGACTGGATGATGAAGACCTCGTCGCCGCGTACCGACTCGTCAAAGCGGGCATACACCTCGCCGTTGGCGAACTTGGACAGCTCGAGGCCGCTGATCTCCAAACCCAGCTCGTCGGCGACCTTCTTCGCCAGCGCGTGATTGCCCGTGCCGGTGTAGAGCTTGATGTTCTTCTGGACGTTGAAAGGCTTGCTCAGATCCTGATACATCTAGCTACGCTCCTTCTCGCTCGCTGCCTTCTGCTCCTTCAGACGCGCCATCCGCTTGGTAGCGTATCCCTTGATCATGACCTGCTCGCTGCGCTCGATGGCCAGCGCACCTGCCGGAACGTCCTCCGTGATGCAGCTGGAGGCGCCGACCAGCGCGCCGTCGCCAATCGCGACCGGTGCGACCATCATGGTGTCCGAACCCACGAACACGTTGTCGCCGATGCTGGTGCGGTGCTTGAACACGCCGTCATAGTTGCAGGTGATGGAGCCGGCGCCGATGTTGACGCCCTCGCCCATCGTCGTATCGCCGATGTAGGAGAGGTGCGGAACCTTCGAGCCGCGCCCGATGGTGGAGTTCTTGATCTCGACGTGGGTGCCGACGTGCGCGCCTTCCAGCAGGTGTGCGCCGGGGCGCAGGTAGGCGCGGGGGCCGACGGTCACATTGGCCTCGATGGTGGCCTGCAGCGCGACAGTCTCCTCCACGCTCGCGCCATCGCTGACGGTCGTGTCGGTCAGGCGCGTGTTCGGGCCGATGACGCAGTCGCGACCGATGTGGGTGTCTCCCCACAGCATCGTCTGGGGCAGCAGCTCGCTGTCCTGGCCGACGGTCACCTCGGCACCGACCCAAACCTGGTCGGGGTCGAGCATCGTCACGCCAGAGGCCATCAGGCCCTCGTTGATGCGACGTTGCATGATCTTGGTGACTTGGGCCAACTGGATGCGCGAGTTGACGCCCAGCAGCTCGGAGTCGTCGGAGGCGAGCAGCGCGGAGACGGGCTCGCCCATCTCGCGATAGATGCCCACCATGTCGGTGAGGTAGTACTCGTGCTGGGCGTTGTCGTTACCGATCTTGTCGATGTTGGCGGACAGGCGGCTGCCGCAGAAGCAGTAGATGCCCGAGTTGCACTCGGTCAGCGTCGCCTGTTCCTCGGGGGTGCAGTCCTTGTGCTCGACGATGGCCAGGACGTTGCCGTCCGCATCGCGCTTGATGCGGCCATAGCCGGTCGGGTCGGCAGGGCTCATGGTCAGCACGGTGCAGGCATAGTGGCCAGCCTTGGTGTGCTCGACCAGGTTGGAGATGGTCTCTGCGCGCATGAGCGGCGTGTCGCCATAGAGGACGACGGTCGGGCCCTCGAAGTCTCCCAGGGCGTCGCGCACGCACATCATCGCGTGTCCGGTGCCCAGCCGCTCGGTCTGCTCGACGCATTCGACGTCGACATCGTTGGCAAAGATGGCCCGCACCTCGTCGGCCCCATGCCCTACGACCACGACGATGCGGCTGGCCCCGGCTTGGCGTGCGGCGTTGACCGGCCACCAGACCAGCGGTTTGTCGAGGAGCTTGTGGGAGACTTTGGGGTGGGCGGACTTCATACGCGTTCCCTCACCTGCGGCGAGGACGATCGCGGTCATTGGCATATAAGCCTCCAGATAGGTTCGCTATCCCATAAATGATGCCAAAGGTGGCACGTACCATAATATAACGTCAGACCGATAAAACCCTACCACTCGCCGGGAAGTCAGGATAAGCCCATAGGTTCAGGTTTGTGTCGACAGATGGTGGCGCTGAGCCGCGAAAGGATGCTACACTAAGGTTTGCGTGGCTGGGAGCCCAGCGCAGCGATTGCACTGGGGCATCGTCCAGTGGTTAGGACTGCGGTTTTTGGTGCCGCCAACCTAGGTTCGAATCCTAGTGCCCCAGCCAACAAAACAGCAGGCCAGCGGTGGTATAGCCGCTGGCCTTTTGCGTAGATAACCACCGTTTGGTCCCCATTTGTCACGACGGCCCCATAGCAGGGATGGGTACCTGTCCCTCCGTCGTTGGGTTGACGGGTGTGGGCGTCGCTTGCTCCCAGAGTACGGTCAATAGACGTCCCGGCGGCGCTCTCTGTGGTCGCAGCCCTGCCACTCGGACAGCCAACCCACAATAGGCCTTCGACCATCTGGGACGGTTCTCCTTGGTCGAAACGCCATTGAGCTCATGAAAAGGGGCTTTTCCCGATGCGGTTTTCGACCGTGGAGAACCGTCCCAGATGGTCGGGTCGTATCAGACGTTTCGACCGGGGAGAACCGTCCCAGACGGTCGGGTGGTATCAGACGTTTCGACCGTGGAGAACCGTCCCAGACGGTCGAATGACGTATCCTTCTACGTGAAGGTGCGTGGAAGGAGAGGACGTGGCAGCTGTTCCCAAGGAGATTCGCATCGTGTGCGGACTGGGCAACCCCGGCTCAGAGTACGAACTGACGCGGCACAACGCCGGCTTTGCCGTCGTGGACGCGCTGGCCGAGCGGTTTGGCGTGCGCTATTGGAAGAGCGAGGGAGGCTGTGACGTCGCGACGGTCAAGACCCACTATGGCCTGGAGACGCGCGAGGTCATCCTGGCAAAGCCGCAGAGCTACATGAACACCAGCGGAGGGCCGCTGTCCAAGCTGGCACGAGCACACAGGGTCTCCCCCGCCGAGATACTTGTCGTGCACGACGAGGTGGACCTGCCTCAGGGACGCATCCAGGTCAAATGGGGTGGAGGGCTGAACGCCCACAACGGCCTGCGTTCCATCGCCGACAAGCTGGGAACCCGCGACTTCTCGCGTGTGCGCTGCGGTATCGGTCGCCCACCCGGAAAGATGAGCGTGGCGGACTATGCCCTGCGCAAGCTGAAGGGCAACTTCGCCGAGGAGTTCCTCGTGATGGCCCAAGAGGCCGCCGACATTGTCGAAAAGTGCCTTTCAGACGGTATTGCCAGCCAGCTGTAGGCAGGGACGCGACGATGCCGCACGGCCTGACCGCCCAGTCGGTTCGCTAAGATAGTTCGGATGAGATGCAACCCATATGGATAGGAGACCCATGGAGGCATACAAGCAGGAGTTCATCGAGTTCATGGTGGAGAGCAACGTGCTGAAGTTCGGCGACTTCACGCTGAAGAGCGGACGCAAGTCGCCCTTCTTCATGAACGCGGGTGCCTATGTGACCGGCGGCCAGCTGGAGCGCCTGGGGCGCGCCTACGCCCAGGCCATCCACGAGCGCTTTGGCGACGACTTCGACGTGGTGTTCGGGCCGGCCTACAAGGGCATCCCCCTGTCGGTGATCACGGCCATCGCCTACCATGACCTCTATGGCAAGGAGATCCGGTACTGCTCCGACCGCAAGGAGGCCAAGGACCACGGCGCCGACAAGGGGTCGCTGCTCGGCGCGGAGCTGCACGACGGCGACCGCGTGGTGATCGTGGAGGACGTGACCACCAGCGGCAAGAGCATCGACGAGACCTATCCGAAGCTTATGGCTGCGGCTGACGTCGAAGTCGTGGGCCTGATGGTCTCGCTCAACCGCCAGGAGGTGGGCAAGAGCGGCACCATGGCGGCCATCGACGAGGTCAGCGAGAAGTACGGCTTCCCCACCGCGGCCATCGTCAGCATGAGCGAGGTCGTCGAAGCGCTGGACGGCACGGTCATCACGCCCGAGCTCAAGGCCGCCATCGATGCCTACTACGAGCAATACGGGGTAAAGGCATAGGCCCGACACCGCCCGAGTCCGAGAATGCGAGAGGCGGCGGGGTGCGCGAGCTCGTATGAGGCTGGCGCACCCCGCCGCTTTGCTGACAGGGCTGTCGCGGAGATGCCGGAGGCCTACCGTTTGGCCTTCAGGGTCGCGAACATCCACGTGTTGCGCCGCTTGACGTAGGAGATGAGCTTTCCCTCCCGATAGGCCAGGCGCGCGTTCTGCGTCTTGATGGGCACCAGCATCGTCTTCATCATGCGGCTGCGCGGATGGGCCGTCGCAACCGCCAACTGCGCACGGTCGCTGGTGATCATCGCCTCGATCTGGGCGATCTTCTCGGCGTGGGGCAGCTCGCAGGCGGGGTTGCAGACGTTCTCGATGCAGCCGATGAGTCGCTCGATGTAGCGGCGCTGGATCATCTCCATGCACGCCGCGTCCCCATCCAGGCCCCAGTGGCGATAGAGGTCCAGCATCCAGCCGTGCTCCTCCTCGCGCTTCTCGTAGAGGTCGGGACGCCACCGGGCCGTCTCCGACTCGGCACGCTCGCGGATGAAGTGGTAGTACGCATGCTCGATGTTGCCCACGCGCTCGACGTCGCGAATGTAGTCCAGCACGAAGGGGAAGTCGTCCATGAAGGTCGGGCGGAAGCGAATGCCCAGCCGCTCGATGCGCTCACGCACGTACAGCTTGTTCCAAGGCGTGTACAGCAGGTTCTGGTCGAACATCTGCCATGCCGCCGCGCGGAACTCCTGCTGGGTGGGATAGAGGCCGTCAGGACGGCTCTTGACCTCGGTGGTGTGCTCGCCGTTGGACCCATAGTAGGTGTCGATGTAGAAGCCGGTGATGACCAGCTCCAGCATGCTGCGGCCTGCCAGGGAGACCATGTCCTCCAGCATGCGCGGCTCGATCCAGTCGTCGGCATCCATGAAGTGCACGTAGGTGCCACGGGCACGGTCCAGCGCATAGTTGCGCGCGGCAGGGGCCCCGCCGTTCTCGTTGTGGTAGACGGTGATGCGGTAGTCCCGGTCGGCTAGGCTGTCCAGGATGCGGCCCGTCTGGTCGGTGGAGCCATCGTCCACCACGAGCAGCTCGAAGTTGCGCAGCGTCTGGTTCTGGATGCTCTCCACGGCACGACGAACGTACCGGTCCACGTTATAGGCCGGCATGATTATCGAAACGAGTGGCTCCACAGGGGTCATGGCTTGCGAGACTCCAGACTGCGCGCTCCCAGGCTGATACGCTGCGACTGTTGATACAACTTGTCATTATCCACATGGCATTGCCCCAGCTTGTGGATGGTCGATGTGTTGTAGTGGAATTCAGCAGATTCACAGAGACTGAGGTGGGAAAGACGGGTTGGAGCCAGCTTCCGCACCGTCAGAGGACAAGTCCCATAGCACTCGCCACGAGACCGCAGAGGACACCCACCAGATAGACGAAGGCCGCGAACTCGACGTTCTGCTGGGTGTCGGCATTGGTGCGGAACAGCACCAGCAGGCCCATGCCACCCGAGACGAGCAGCCCCGCCAGCATCGGTCCCGTTGCCAGCGTTCCGTCCAGGAAGAGCTGGGCTATGGCCACCGATGCGCCGCAGTTTGGTATCAGGCCGATCAACGCCGCAAGGAAGACCGCCCTCACCGGATGGATGCCCAGGGCATGCGCCAGGGCCTCCTGGCCCACCAGCTCGAATGCCAGGCCGAATGCCAGCGTGATGGCGAAGATGAAGGCCGTCACCTCGACCGTGTGCACCAAGGCGCTGCGCACGATGTGCCACCAGCGCCCATGGCCCGCATGTTCGTGATGGTGGGCATGGTCGTGGGCGTGATCATGTCCCTGATGGCTCCCGTGGTCGTGGACATGTGCACGGTCGTCAACAAGGTCGGCATCCCCGCAATGGCAGTGCGCACGCGCGCACAGCTCTGCGATATGGGGATGCCCATCCCCCGCACGGTGCAGCGCCCGCAGGACCACGTCGACCACAAGGCCCACCGCCATGCCTATGACCACCTTGATCGCGATGATGGAGGCAAGCCGCCCCATCGGAGTGCGTGTGGCCATGAAGACCGGTATGAGCTCGTCAGATGTGGACAGGATGACAGCGACCAGGGTGCCGGCGGTGATGACACGCCCGGCGTAGAGTGTCGCCGCCATAGCCGAGAAGCCGCACTGGGGCAGGGCGCCCAGCAGGGCACCGATGACCGTGCCGCCCTTGTCAGCCTGGGCAATCAGCTGCTCCGGCCGGCCCGCCATCCCATGCTCCAACGCCTCCATGGCAATGTAGGTGAGCAACAGGAACGGGACGAGCTCGACGGTATCAGAGAGGCTGTCAAGCAGCACGTCGACGAAGAGATCCAACAGGCAGTCCTCCAACTATGGTGGCACGACGAGAGATAGGGTACCCGTTATGCCATGCACCCATGTCTAGCTTGCAAAACTTCACGAATCCCAAGGTGCGAGCAGGCCTGTGGGGTAGTCGACGCCCACGAACGCCAATCCCTCGGGCGGTGCGGTCACGCCCGCGGCCCTCCGGTCGCAGGCGGCGAGCACTTCGCCGACCCACGAGGGATCGCGCTGCCCGCGTCCCACCTCGACCAGCGTTCCCACCATGATGCGCACCATGTTGTGCAGGAACGCGTTTCCCTCCACGTCGATGGCGACGATGGGCTCGCCCATCTCGACCGCATGGGACACCTTCACCGTCTCGAGGCATCGGCTGGTGGAGCGGCCTGCGTCCAATAGCATGCGTGCCGATGACACCTTGCAGAAGCTGCGGAAGTCGTGCTCGCCCACCAGCAGGGACGCCGCCCGCTGCATGGCATCGACATCGAGCGTCGCAGCCGGGCGCAGCCACCAGGTGTAGCCCCAGAGCAGACCCGGCCGTACGCGGCCGCAGCTGATGCGGTAGCGATAGCGGCGGGCCTGGGCGTCGAAGCGCGCCGAGAAGCCCTCCCGTGCGCGCAGGATGCGTCGCACCGACATGTCATCAGGCACCAGGGCCGTCAGCGAGGCCATCAGACGCCGGCCAGAGAGCTCCAGCTCGTCACCCGACACGGGGATGCTGACATACTGCGAGACGGCATGCACGCCCGCGTCGGTCCTGCCGGCGCACACCAGCTCGACGTCGCGGTGCAGCACGGTCCGCAGCGCCTGGCGCAGCTCCCCTGCCACCGTCCGGCAGCCCTCCTGCTCGGCAAAGCCCGAAAATGCCCCGCCTCGATACCCCAGCTCCAACACCAGGGTCGCCCGATCGTCCGTCGACATCCTGTCCCTTCCCGCGATGCGCATCAGATGTGAAAAAGGGAGGCCAGGCAAGTCCTGACCTCCCCTGATTCGCTGTCGCGACGACGTCGTAGCCTGTGGCTACTCCGCGTCCTCGACCTTGGTCACAGCCTGCTTCTTGGGGGTGCAGGGCTCGGTGACCAGCTCGATGATGACGACCTCGGCCGCATCGCCCTTGCGGGGACCCAGCTTCATGATGCGGGTGTAACCGCCGTTGCGGTCGGCCCACATGCCCTGGGCGGCCTTCTCGAAGACCTCGCGGACGAGCTCCTTGTCGCCAACCTTGGCGATGGCCAGACGACGGGAAGCCAGGTCGCCCCTCTTGGCCCAGGTGATGACCTTGTCAACATCGGGACGGATGGCCTTGGCGCGCACGTCGAGGGTCTTGATACGATCGTTCGCCAGAAGGGCCTGCAGCAGGCTCTTCTTCATTGCCTTGGTATGAGAGGCGTCGGTGCCGAGCTTCATGCCCCTCTTCTTGTTGTGCCTCATGGTCTATCTACTCCTCAGAATACACGCGAGTGTCTAGGCCTTCAGCCCAAGGCCCATGGCCTCGAGCTTGTCCTTGACTTCCTCGATGGACTTCACGCCAAAGTTGCGGATGTTAAGCAGGTCGTTCTCGGAGAACTCCACGAGCTGGCGCACGGAGTGGATGCCGGCGCGCTTCAGGCAGTTGTAGGAGCGGACCGAGAGGTCCAGGTCCTCAATCTGCTTGTCAAGCTCGGTGTTGTCCTCCTCGACACCCACGGCAAAGATCGAGGTGTCCTCGGCGGGCTCCTCCTCGTCGGCCAGGCCCATGAACGCGGTCATGTGCTGGTTGACGATGTTGGCGGCCTCGACCACGGCATCGCGCGGAGAGACGGAGCCATCGGTCTCGACCTCGAGGATCAGGCGGTCGTAGTTGGTGTGCTGGCCGACGCGGCAGGGCTCGACGACCTTGGCGCAGCGACGCACAGGCGAGTACAGCGAGTCGACGTGGATGAGGCCGATGGGGTCGCCCTCACGCTCGTTGTCGTCGCCGGACACATAGCCACGACCGGTGCCGATGCGCATCTGCATGGTCAGGTGGGCATCCTCGCCCAGCGTGCAGATGACGTGGTCGGCATTGATCAGCTCGAAGTCGGACGGGATGGTGAAGTCGCCGCCCGTGACGGTGCAGGGACCCTCTACGTTGATGGTGGCGACGCCCTCCTCGGCAGTGCCGTTGGAGCGGAACACCAGACCCTTCACGTTGAGGACGATGTCAGTGACGTCGTCGTAGACGCCGGGGACGGTGGTGAACTCGTGCTGGACGCCATCGATCTGGATGGCCTCCACCGCAGCGCCCTCGAGCGACGAGAGCAGCACGCGGCGCAGCGAGTTGCCAAGCGTGTCGCCGTAGCCGCGCTCCAGCGGCTCCGCGCTCACGCGGGCGAGGTTCTCGTTGACCTCCTCTACCGACACCTGCGGTCGGATGAATTCGGACATGAATACCTCCTACCGGTTCGGGCTTACTTGGAGTAGAGCTCGACGATGAGCTGGGGGTCGATGGTGCCGTCGGTGATCAGGTCGATCTGGTCGCGGACGGGCAGCTGCAGCACGGAGCCGCGCAGCTTCTCGATGTCGACCTCAAGCCAGGCCGGAACGGCCATGTGCTCGGAGGAGATGAGGGCTTCCTTGATGGGCAGCAGGTCCTTGGCCTTCTCGCCAACGGCGATGACGTCGCCAGCCTTGACGCGATAGGAGGGGATGTCGACGCGCTTGCCGTTCACGGTGATGTGGCCGTGACGGACGGTCTGACGGGCCTCCTTGCGGGTGCGCGCAAAGCCCAGACGGAAGACGACGTTGTCGAGACGGCTCTCCAAGATGACCATCAGGTTGGTGCCGGTGATGCCGCTCATCTTCTTGGCGGAGTCGTAGTAGCCGCGGAACTGCTTCTCGAGCACGCCGTAGATGAACTTGGCCTTCTGCTTCTCGCGAAGCTGGGCACCGTACTCGCTCTCCTGGCGGCGGCGACGACGGGGCTGACGGTTGCTCTTCTTGTTGATGCCCAGAACGATCGGGTCGATATCAAGGGACCTGCACCTCTTGAGGACAGGGGTCCTATCAACTGCCATAGTTATGAGTCCTTCCTCGTGCTACACGCGACGGCGCTTCTTGGGGCGGCAGCCGTTGTGCGGAATGGGGGTCTTGTCCTGGATGCCGGCAACCTCGAGGCCTGCGGCCTGGAGGGAGCGGATGGCCGTCTCGCGGCCCGAGCCGGGGCCCTTGACGAAGACGGTGACCTTCTTCAGGCCGTGGTCCATGGCGGCCTTGGCGGCAGCCTCGGCGGCCAGCTGGGCGGCGAACGGCGTGGACTTGCGGGAGCCCTTGAAGCCGACGGTGCCACCCGACTGCCAGGAGATGACGTTGCCCTGGGTATCGGTGATCGTCACGATCGTGTTGTTGAACGTGGACTTGATGTGGGCCTGGCCCACCGCGATGTTCTTGCGCTCGCTACGACGGACGCGCTGAACGCGCTGGTTCTTCTTCTGTGCCATGGTCTACTCCCTAGCCCCTCTTCTTCGCACCGATCTGGCGACGCTTGCCCTTGCGGGTACGCGCGTTGGTGTGGGTGCGCTGGCCGTGGACAGGGAGGCCCTTGCGATGGCGCAGGCCGCGGTAGCAGCCGATCTCCATCAGGCGGGCGGTGTTCTGGCGAACCTCACGGCGGAGGTCACCCTCGGTGGTGAAATTCTCGTGGATGTAGTCGCGAAGACGCGTGACCTCGTCCTCGGAGAGGTCCTTGGACTTCATGGCAGGATCGACGCCGCAGGCCTCGCAGATCTTGCTGGCGCTGGTGCGGCCGATGCCGTAGATGTAGGTGAGTGCGATATCCGTGCGCTTCTCGCGCGGGAGATCGACGCCGTTGATACGGGCCAACTTGGGTCTCCTTCCTTAGCCCTGACGCTGCTTGTGGCGCGGGTTCTCGCAGATGACGTAAACCTTGCCGTGGCGACGGATGACCTTGCACTTGTCGCACATCTTCTTGACCGAAGGACGTACCTTCATCTGTCTTTCCTTCCGGTAGTACGGATACGTACTGTGGTACGGGGTGGCAAACCAGGTGGAAGCTAGTTTGCGCTATGTACTCGCCCAGCCGCAGGCGTGAATTCCGTGCGTGAACCGTCCGGTGGCTGGCCGGACGGGTAGAACGTGCTGCAAGCGTGCTTACTTGTAGCGGTAGGTGATGCGCCCGCGCGTCAGGTCGTACGGGGAAATCTCGACCACGACGCGGTCGCCCGGGAGGATGCGGATGTAGTTCATCCGAATCTTGCCGGAGATGGTGCAGAGGATGGTCTTGCCATTCTCGAGCTCGACATTGAACATGGCGTTGGGGAGAGGCTCGACGACCTTGCCCTCAAGCTCGATTGCATCCTGTTTGCTCACACAAACCTGCCTTCTACGTGCATTTCACAGCGACCATTAATCTTATCCAAAACAACATCACAAGTCCACCATGCATGGGATGTTCACATGTGAGGCCACCTTGGCCGGATTGATGGCCACAACCGCGGCCGCGAGAGCGGAGACCGCCTCCCCGACAGACGATGGGGAGGCGGTCCCTGGATGTCTCTTGCCCCGTGCGAACGGAAGGCGTCTGGGTGCCAGCTGGCTACTCCCCGCCCTGCATGTTGCACCAGGGGCCCAGCTCGTCCTGGGTGAGGATGACGGGGCCGTCCTTGGTGATGGCAATGCTGTTCTCGTAGTGGGCGGAGGGCATGCCGTCATTGGTCACGACGGTCCAGCCGTTGGCCAGCGTGTGGTTCTTGTAGGTGCCCATCGTGATCATCGGCTCGATGGCGATGGTCATGCCCACCTGCAGCTTGACGCCGCGACCCTTGCGTCCGTAGTTGGGCACGTTCGGGTCCTCGTGCATCTCGCGTCCCACGCCATGCCCGACGTACTCGCGCACGACGCCGTAGCCGTTCTTCTCGGCCAGATGCTGGACGGCATAGCCGATGTCCCCCAGATGGTTGCCGGGGACGGCCTGCTCGATACCCGCCTTCAGGCAGTCCAGCGTCACCTCGCACAGGCCCTTGACCTCGTCGGACACGTTGCCGACATAGAAGGTCCAGGCATTGTCGCCCACCCAGCCGTCGACGGTCGCCCCGGTGTCGATGGTCAGGATGTCGCCATCGTTGAGGAAGGTCATGGGGGAAGGAATGCCGTGCACGATCTCCTCGTTGATGGAGGCACAGACCGAGGCGGGGAACCCATAGAGCCCCTTGAATCCGGGAACGCCGCCGTGCAGGCGGATGAAGCTCTCGACTGCGGCGTCAATCTCCCTGGTCGACACGCCAGGACGAATCAGCGAGCCCGCCAGGCGCAGGGCCGCCTTCGACACTGATCCCGCACGCTTGAACTCCTCGATGTCTTCGGGAGTCTTGATCTTGATCATGGGTGTTGCTTCCTTTGATGGTTGGGGTCGTGTATGACGTGGACGGTCCCCCTCCGTCCACGGGTACGCGCCCCAGGCTCTGCTGGGGCGCGTCGGTCAAAGCCGATTGGCTAGGGCACTAGAGGCCCAGCTCCTTCTTGACGTCCACATAGACCTCGTCGACCGGACGGTCGCCGTCGACCTTGATGAGGATTCCCTTGCCGCCATAGTACTCGATGAGCGGAGCGGTCTGGGCCTGGTAGGTGTCGAGGCGCTTCTGGATGGTCTCGGGCTTGTCGTCGTCGCGCTGGTACATCTCGCCACCGCAGCGCGGGCAGACCTCGGTCCCCGCGGGAGCGGTATAGCTGCAGCTGCGGCAGGTGCGGCGCGAGGAGAGACGCTCGACGATGACCGGGAAGGCGACGTCGACGAGCAGGGCGCCGTCCAGCTTCACGCCCATGCCCTCGAGCTCGGAGTCGAGCGTGACGGCCTGGGCCGTGTTGCGCGGGAAGCCGTCCAGGATGAAGCCCTTCTTGGCGTCGTCCTGCTGCAGGCGCTCCTTGACCAGGTCGATGACGAGCTGGTCGGGGACGAGCTTGCCCTCGTCCATGAAGGCCTTAGCCTGCTTGCCGAGCTCGCTCTGGGCCTTGACGGCGGCGCGCAGCAGGTCGCCGGTGGAGATGTGGGCAACGCCGTAGTCGGCGACGAGCTTCTGGGCCTGGGTTCCCTTGCCAGCGCCGGGTGCGCCAAGGAGTACGAGATTCATGGATGACCGCCTTTCCGATCGGATACGACACAAGACACTCACAGTCTACTCGCACCGAACGCCCATAGGCGCTCGCGCGAGAAAACATCACCGCTCTTGTCGGTAAGCAGCATGGGTGCGATGGGTCGGCATGACAGCCTTGCACCTTGGCTTTCATGCCAACGAGACCCGACCGATGTGGGGCACGGCCATATCTGACCTCCTCATGCGGGCACACGCGCCGTCCCCTCTCCCCCATTCCTGCACCAGACCGGCTCTCGGCAAAACGATGCGCCGACCTGCCTGCCCAGCATCCCAGTCATGGCAAGTAGTTATCGTAGGGATATCTGGCGGACCGCCAACCGCGGATGGGATGGCACTACGCAACCGTCATTGCGTAGAATAGGCCGGATGTCTTTTCGAACAAGGAGAACCATTATGAGCTTTGAGGACCTGTCGCCCGAGCAGATGGAGAAGGCAAAGGCTTGCAAGACCCCCGAGGAGATCATGACGCTCGCCAAGCAGGAGGGTTACGAGCTATCTGACGAGCAGCTGACAGCAATTGCCGGCGGCAGCGACTGGTGTCCGGACGTTTGTCGCGGTTACAAGCTATGCGGAGTAGTCGTACACTAGCGAGAATTTCTGCATTGGCGATTCTTGCCACTTTCGCCGGATGGAGATCGCCTCTCCGGCCCTCGCTCGACACAACCGCCGGGTGCGTTCAACGGGCTTCCATCGCTGCCGGACGCGGCGGTGGCAGATTGGCAGCGCAGGTGGACGAAGTTGCAGATATGCGCGATTTTTCGTGAGACATGCGAGTATCGGCTTCGTGCCATCTGGGCTTTTGCACCTCCGATACTCGGTGTGTCCCGGCATAATCGCGCATATCTGCAACTTCGTCCACACGATTGAAGAAAGCCTTCTTTTGGGCCCCATCCAAGTCGACGCAAGGGGTCCGCTTCCTCCCGAACGCAAGCGGGGGTCCCGAAGGACCCCCGCACATGATACGTTACGATGCGCAGACTACTTGAAGAAGCCCTCGTAGTTGTGCATCTTCAGCTGGCTCTCCAGCGAGGAGATGGTATCCATCGCGACACCAACCATGATGAGAACCGAAGTGCCGCCGAACGCCTGGATCAGCTGGTTCGAGGTGAAGGTGAAGATGATGGAGGGGATGACCGCCAAGGCAGCCATGAATACGGCACCCGGAAGCGTGATGTGATTGAGCACGCTCTGGATGTAGTCCGAAGTGGCACGGCCGGGACGGACACCCGGGATGAAGCCGCCTGCCTTCTTCAGCTGGTCGGCCGTCTCCTCGGGGTTGAACACCATCGACGTATAGAAGTACGCGAAGAAGACGATGAAGAACACCGAGAGAATCCAGTTGAGCCAGCCGGTCGAGATGGCGTTGGCAAAGGCCTGGATCCAACCGACACGCGGGAAGAAGATCGCGAGCTGAGCCGGCAGATACAGGATCGCGCTTGCGAAGATGATGGGGACGACGCCCGCCGTGTTGACCTTGATCGGCAGGTAGGTGGACTGGCCACCCATCATCCTGCGGCCCACGACGCGCTTGGCGTACTGGACCGGAATGCGACGCTGTCCACGCTCGATGTACACGATCAGCGGGATGATGGCGAGGATCGCCAGGAAGGTGACGATCGTCAGGATCATGCCATTGCTCGAGGTCGTCACCGAGGAGATCAGGGCGGTGGGAAGACCGCTCATGATGTTGCAGAAGATGATCAGCGACATGCCGTTGCCGATGCCGCGCTGGGTGATGACCTCGCCCAGCCACATGATGATGATGGCACCGACCACCAGCACGAACACGATGATCACGTTCTCCAGCGCCTCGGAGAAGCCCACGTTGGCAAAGCTGATGCCGTAGCTCTTGAAGAGGAACAGGTATCCGATGGCATTGATCGTCGCAAGCGCAACCGTGAGATAACGCGTGTACTGGGTGAGCTTGCGCTGGCCGCTCTCACCCTCCTTGGCGAGCTCGCCAAGGGAGGGGATGACGGTCTGCATCATCTGCAGGATGATCTGCGAGGTGATGTAGGGCATGATGCCCAGCGAGAACACCGACACGCGCGACAGCGCGCCGCCAGAGAACAGGTTGAGCACCGCGAGCGCACCGCTCGTGGACGCAGCGTTCTGGTAGGCCGCGAGCATGTCCGAGAACGGGATGCCCGGGGCAGGCAGATAGGCGCCGAAGCGGTAGAGGAGCAAGATCGCGAGGGTGATCAGGATCTTCTTCCTCAGCTCGGGGATGCGGAATGCGTTTGCGAATCCCTTAAGCACGGCTTACTCGACCTTTCCTCCGGCCGCCTCAATCTTGGCCTTGGCAGAGGCGGAGACCTTGTCGACGGACACGGTGAGCTTCTTGGTCAGCTCGCCGTCACCGAGGACCTTGACGGGGATGTAGTCGTGCTTGATGACGCCCTTGGCAACCAGGGCCTCGGTGTCGACGGTGTCGCCGTCCTCGAAGAGGCTCTCGAGGCGGGAGACGTTGACCGGCGCATACTCGATGCGGTTGCGGTTCTTGAAGCCGGGGAGCTTCGGCAGACGCATCGCGAGCGGCTGCTGGCCGCCCTCGAAGCCCTTGCCCTTGCCGCCACCGGAACGGGAAAGCTGGCCCTTGGTGCCGCGGCCAGCGGTGGTGCCGTGACCGGACGAGCTGCCGCGGCCGATGCGCTTGCGGGCCTTGGTCGAGCCCTCCGCGGGACGAAGATCGTTGAGCTGCATGATGGGTGACTCCTAAATCTCTTCCACTTCGACGAGATGCTTGATCTTGAAGATCATCCCGCGAATGCTGGGGTTGTCCGGCTGCTCGACGACGCTGTTGACCTTGTGAAGGCCGAGGGCGCGTGCGGTGGCCGTCTGGTCCTTCTTGGTGCTGGTCGTGGCGCTGCGCACGAGCTTGATCCTGAGCTTGTCAGCCATCGGTTAGGCCTCCTTCCCGTTGAACATCTCGGCAACGGTGAGGCCACGACGCTCGGCAGCCTCCTCGGGGCTGGAGAGCTCCTTCAGGCCCTCGGCAGCAGCCTTGATGATGTTGAGGGCGTTGTTGGTGCCCAGCGACTTGGAGAGCACGTTGGTGATGCCAGCCAGCTCGAACAGCGGGCGCACGGGGCCGCCGGCGATGACGCCGGTACCCTCGACGGCCGGCTTGATGAGCACGCGGCCGGCACCGTAGTGGCCCTCGACCTGGTGGGGAATCGAGCCGCTCTCGGTCACGGGGACGTGGAACATGTTCTTCTTGGCGTCGTCGACGCCCTTCTGGATGGCCAGGGGCACCTCGGTGGACTTGCCCATGCCGAGGCCGACGTTACCCTTGCCGTCGCCGACGGCGACGAGGGCGACGAGGCTCATGCGGCGGCCACCCTTGACGACCTTGGAGACGCGGTGGATGTAGACGACGCGCTCCTGAAGATCGGACTCGTTCTGACGCTTACGATCACGTGGCATGAAACTATCCTCCTAGAACTTCAGGCCCGCGGCGCGGGCACCATCGGCGAGGGCCTTCACACGGCCATGGTAAAGGTGGCCACCACGGTCGAACGTGACCTCGGTGATGCCCTTCTCAAGGGCGCGCTCGGCGACGAGCTTGCCCACGAACTCGGCTGCTTCCTTGTTGGAGCCAATCTTGCCGGTGGCCCGGAACTCCGGGTCCAGCGTGGAGGCGGAGCACAGCGTCCTGCCCTCGGAGTCGTTGACGACCTGGGCGTAGATGTGGGCGTTGGTGCGGCGCACGTTGAGGCGTGGGCGCTCGGCGGTGCCGAAGATCTTGGCGCGGACGCGACGCTTGCGGCGCTCGAGCTGCTCCTTCTTGGCCTTGTACTTGTTCATTGCTTCTCCTTTGCCATTGCCACCACCTGACGGGGTGATGGTCTTCTATGTGCCAGGCGGGGCTTACTTGGCAGCCTTGCCGAGCTTCCTGCGGATGTGCTCGCCGACGTAGTGGACGCCCTTGGCCTTGTACGGCTCGGGCGGACGCTTGGCGCGAATCTCGGCGGCAACCTGGCCGACCTGCTCCTTGGAGATGCCCTTGACGTTGATGTGGGTGTTGTCAGGCACCTCGAAGGTGATGTTCTCGGGCGCGGGGTACAGGATCGGGTGCGAGTAGCCCAGCGAGAGCTCGAGGTCGGAGCCCTTCAGCGTGGCGCGGTAGCCGACGCCGGTCATCTCGAGCTTCTTCTCGAAGCCCTCGGAGACGCCCACGACCATGTTGTGGATGAGCGTGCGGGTCAGGCCCTGCATGGCGTTGGCCGCCTTGTAGGACTTGGTCTGCTTGAAGTCCTCGTGGGAGAGGTCCTCGGTGCCAGGGGTGCGCGGGATCTTGACGATAACCTGCTCGCCGTCGTTCTCGATGACGAGCAGCTCGGAGAACGTGCGCTCCAGCTCGCCCTTGGGTCCCTTGACCGCAACGTGCGTACCATCGACTGTCACAGTGACTCCGGCGGGAATCTGGACAGGGTGCTTACCAATACGAGACATTGTCTCCTCCTATCTATTCCTGCCGCGAGTTACCAGATGTAGCAGATGACCTCGCCGCCGATGCCGAGCTTGCGAGCATCGCGGTCGCACATCATGCCCTTGGACGTGGAGATGACGGCAGTGCCGAGGCCGCCCAGGACGCGCGGCAGGTCTGCGGCGGAAGAGTAGATGCGCAGGCCCAGCTTGGAGATGCGACGGATGCCGCGGATGACCTTGGAGCGCTTGGGGCCATACTTGAGGGTGATGTGGAGGGTCTTCTGGGGCTTGGTGTCCTCGACCTCGTAGCCCTTGATGTATCCCTCCTCGTAGAAGACGCGCGCAATCTCGACGAGCACCTTGCTCGACGGCATGGACACCTCGTCCTTGCCTGCTGAGTTTGCGTTGCGGATGCGCGTCAGCATGTCAGCGATGGGATCGGTAACCTTCATACCTTGCTTCTCCTTCGTTCGTGATGAATCTGCGCGCCTGGTTCGTGTGCGCCCGTAGCGCAGACGCCTAGGCGCGTGTGCCCTGGCCTACCAGCTTGCCTTGGTGACGCCAGGAAGCTCGCCCCTGCTCGCCAGCTCGCGGAAGCACACGCGGCACAGGCCGAACTTGCGATAGACGGAGTGGGGACGCCCACAACGCTGGCAACGGTTCTGCTTGCGCGTAGAGAACTTCGGCTCGCGGTTAGCCTTGACGATCATCGATGTCTTAGCCACAAATCCTCCTTCAAATACGTGGCCCCCGCCCTTGCGCCGGGGGCTACTTGCCAAAAGTGAGATGCGCTAGTTGCGCTTGAACGGGAAGTGGAAGGCCTCGAGCAGCGCCTTGCCCTCCTCGTCGGTGGTCGCGGTGGTGACGATGGTGATGTCCATGCCGCGGGTGCGGTCGATCTTGTCGTAGTCGATCTCGGGGAAAATCAGCTGCTCGGTGACGCCCATCGAGAAGTTGCCATGGCCGTCGAAGCTGGTGGCCTTGACGCCACGGAAGTCGCGGATACGGGGGATGGCCGTCGCGATCAGGCGGTCGAGGAACTCCCACATGCGGTCGCCACGCAGGGTGACCTTGGCGCCGATGGCCATGCCGGCACGCAGCTTGAAGGTTGCGATGGACTTGCGGGCGTGGGTGACCATGGGCTGCTGGCCGGTGATGGTGCGCAGGTCGGCGACGGCACCGTCGATGGCCTTGGCATCCTGGGCGGCCTCGCCGACGCCCATGTTGACGACGATCTTCTCGATCTTGGGGATCTGCATCACGTTCTTGTACTCGAACTTCTTCTGAAGCTCGTCACGCACGGTGGCGTAGTACTGCTGCTTGAGACGCGGTACGTACTTCTCCTCTGCCATGTCTACTCCTTTGAATCGTGGTGGTTTACGTGCCAGAACGTGGTCTGGCACCACCCGGGTTGGCGGCCCGGGAGCCATTGCGCGCCCAAGGCACAGAACTCTCCCTACCTAGAGACGCAAGTGTTTACTATATTCCTTCGCAGGTCGGAATGCCAGCGCAGATTCCCCAACGTGGGAAGTCCACATTTGGGCATGGGCCAGGGCGTGCCGGCAGGTGCGCGACGGGGTGGCCGCGGGACCGGCCAGCCCGGCCAACCGCAGGTTGTCGGTCATGTAGTGGCTTTGTAACGACATGCCATTCTGCGCTGCATATCGCTATTATTTAGTGTCTATGAGTAAAAAAGAGCACAAGCACAAGCCATCAGGTACCTGGTCTCGCAGGATACGCACGCTCGCTCGGTGGGCCGTACGGCTGCTCACCATCCTGGGCGCCGTGCTGTTGTCCCTCGACGCCTGGCTGTCGCGCACCTGGGAGTCCCTGTCGGTGGACGAGGTGCTCTATCACCTGCGTGCCCCCCTCGAGGGCACCGACATGACCGTCGTCTGGGACTACCTGGGCCACTACCTGCCGCTGGCCGTCGGCACCGTCATCCTCATCACCATAGCCTCGCGCATCACCTCGCGCAGGGGCCGCGGCGCAACCATCCTGGCCACCGGCCTGGCGGCTCTGCTGTCAATCGCCATGCTGGCGGGAGCCCTGCTGGACTTCTCCGAGCGCACGGGCCTCACCAGCTACCTCGACATGGTCGACGAGGACTTCATCGGCGCCCACTATGTCGACCCCACCGAGGTCGACATCGAGTTCCCCGAGCAGAAGCGCAACATCATCTATATATATCTCGAGTCGATGGAGATGACCTATTCCGACCCGCGCCACGGCGGAGCCTTCCCCACCGACGTCATCCCCGAGCTGACCCAGCTGGCCGCGGAGGGAGAGTGCTTCTCGGGCAAGAAGGGCACCCTCAACGGCGGCCTGGTGCTGCCCGGCACCGGCTGGACGATCGCCGGCATGTTCGCCCAGACCTCGGGCGTGCCCCTCAAGCTGCCCTTCTATGGCAACAACATGGGCACGGAGCTGACCGACTTCTTCCCCGGGCTGACGACCTTCGGCGACATCCTCGCCGACGAGGGATACAACCAGTACCTGCTGGTGGGCTCCGATGCCAGCTTCGCCGCACGCGACGAGTACTTCACGGAGCACGGCGAGTACCAGATCTACGACTACGTCCGCGCACTGGACGAGGGCTACATCCCCGCCGGCTACCACGTGTTCTGGGGCTTCGAGGACGAGCGGCTGTTCGCCAAGGCGCGCGACATCGTCACCGAGATGTCGCAGGGGGACGCCCCATTCAACCTGACGATGCTGACGGTCGACACCCACTTCGAGGACGGCTACGTCTGCGACCTGTGCGGCGACGAGTTCGGCGATGACCAGTACGCCAACGTCATGGCCTGCAGCAGCAGGCAGGTGGCCGACTTCGTCGACTGGCTGAAGCAGCAGGACTTCTACGAGAACACCACCATCGTCATCAATGGCGACCACACGACGATGGACAAGGACTTCTGCCAGGACGTCCCCGACGACTACCAGCGTCGCACCTACACCTGCATCCTCAACGGCGCCGCCACGCCCGAGGATCCCGAGGCCGAGCGCAGCTTCTCGACGCTGGACCTGTTCCCCACCACCCTGGCGGCGATGGGTGCGACCATCGAGGGCGACCGCCTGGGGCTGGGCACCGACCTCTACGCCAGCCGTCCCACGATCGTGGAGCAGTACGGTCTGGACTACTGCAGCGCGGCCCTCAACCGCCAGTCGGAGTTCCTCAACGGCTATTCCAACGCGACGCTGCGCGAAGACCTGGTCGACATGGTGGCCGACAAGGCCTACCTGCGCTATCGCACCTACACCGACGGCGAGGGCACCACCTACACGGGATTCGTCGTCAGCGGTCTCGGCCTTATCAACTACGAGGTCATCCAGTCCGCGCGCCTCGAACTGACCGACTCGCGCACCGGGAAGGTCAGCTCCTACGACATGGAGGTCTGGCGCGAGAACCCCAACCATCCCAACAACTACGTGGTCGTGGCACCGCTGACGCTGCGCCGGGATGACCTCAACTACCTCAGCGCAACCGCCTACCTGCAGGTCGACGAGGAGAAGGGCGAGCAGGTCTTCGCCGAGTGGCAGGGCACCACCAAGCCCGACGAGCGCAAGCTGGTCACCCTCGATGCCTGGTCGAGGTTCGTGCGCATGGACGACCTCGCCGCCGAGACCAACGGCGTATAGGCGAACCCTCAGGCCAACGGCCCGGCCGCGATCGGCGTAGTCTGGCCGAGAGGCTATCGCACGTCACAGAGCAGGACCGAGACCCCCACGTCATAGGCGCGGACAGGCGTACCGTGCATCTCCTCCTCGACGTAGGGAACCTCGTCGCGCTCGACCGCCTTTGCCCCCTCGATGAGCTCGTCGATGGTGTCGACGCCAACCGGGCAAGTCGCATGGCATGGCCAGATGGAGGCTATCTCGTCCGCGCGCGCACGCAGCCGCTCCAGGCTGTGGATGTAGGCTGCCATCGAGCGCATCGGCCCGAAGCAGAAGATGCGACCGTCGCGTTGGATGGGGTCGCCGGAGAAGAGCATCCCCGAGGAGCGGTCGAGGAGGGCGATCGACCCTGGCGTGTGCCCCGGCAGGTCGATGACCTCCAGCTTGCGTCCCCCAAGGTCGATGACGTCACCGTCCCAGAGGGGGTGGACGCGCGCGAAGTCGTGCGGGGCCTGGGGGTGCACGAGCTCGGCGGGGCTCAGCCACACCTCGTCGAACTGTCCGTCGCTACCCACGTGGTCTCGGTCACAGTGCGTGTGGACCAGCGTCAGCGGCAGGTCGCAGACCTGCTGGGCCAGGTCGCGGGCGTCATGGGTCTGCATGCCACTGTCCAGCAGCACCGCACGCTCGTCTCCCGCCACGAGGAAGAAGCGCACCCCCGCCTCGTCATAGCGCCAGGTGTGCCCGTCGATTGCCGACCATCCCAGGGACCCTGCCATCTCGACCTCCCGTTCTCGCTGCGGTTGCACCCAGCTTACCCCAAGGGGCTCACGGCAACGACAGCGCAGGCCACCCACGGTCGTGCGGGCGGCCTGCGACGAGGGGAGGTTTCGTCACTCCCCTACTCGAACTCTGCGGCAACCTCGGTCAGCAGCTGGCGTATGGGCAGGCCTTGCGGACACGCGCGCTCGCACTTGCCACAGCGAATGCACTCGCTGGGCTTGGCATGTCCCTCGACGGTATGCACGTTGTTGAAGTACCATCCGGGGTTCCAGCCACCGAATACGCGCTTGGTGTTGAGGTCGCTGAACAGCTCGGGAATCATGATGCGCTTGGGGCATCCGTCGGTGCAGTAGTGGCATGCCGTGCAGGCGATCATCCCCAGACTGGCAAACGCCTCGTGCACGTTGCGGAGGCCCGTCAGCTGCTCCGATGTCAGCGGGGCGGGGTCACCTGCCATGGCACGCAGGTTGTCCTCAACCTGATCCATGTCGTTCATGCCCGAGAGGACCATGGCGACATTGGGCTGCGTGGCGCAGAAGCGCAGCGCGAAGCCCGCGTTCGAGAGCCCCTCGGGATTTGGGACGGCGTCGAGGGCGGCCTGGGCGACGTCGGGCAGGTTGACCAGCTGGCCACCCTTGCAGGGCTCCATCACGATGACGGGCACGCCATGGGCGGTCGCGACCTCGTACACGCGGCGGCTCTGCACGCCGGGGCTCTCCCAGTCCTCGTAGTTGACCTGCAGCTGAACGGCCTCGATCTCGGGGTGCTCGTTGAGGATGCGGTCCAGCAGCTCGGGCCCGTCATGGAAGGAGATGCCGAAGTGGCGCGCACGTCCATCGGCCACGAACTCCTTCGCCGTCTCGAAGACGCCCTGACGCGTGTACATGTCGTAGTGGGCCTGGTTGACCGCGTGGGCCAGCAGCAGGTCGAAGTACTCGACCCCACAGGCGTCCAGCTCGTCCTGGAAGACCTTGCGGATGGAGGCGGGGTCGCGGAAGGTGCCATGCGTCAGCTTGTCGACGAGGAAGAAGCTCTCGCGCGGATGGCGCCTGACGAGGCTCTCGCGCAGCGCGACCTCGCTCTTGCCACCCAGATAGACGTGGGCGGTGTCGAAGTAGTTCAGGCCTGCCTCGAGGAAGCGGTCGAACATCTGGTTGCAGAGCTCGTAGTCCGGCTCGCCGCCCACCATCGGCAGCCTCATCGCCCCGAAGCCGAACCGTCCCTTGAATTCGCTGGTAGATAGTGCCATTTCCCTCTCCTTCTGGGTCGAGCGCGTCCCGCGCAGGCCATCCTCCCGGCTGTTACCGGAACCCGTACTGCGCATGCGGGACGTAGGGCTCCTCGAGGTAGGCCATCTCCTCGGCCGTGAGCCTGAGGTCGAGCGCCGCGATGGCGTCATCGATGTACTTGGCCTTGCTCGCGCCGATGAGCGGGCTGGTCACGACGGGCTTGGCGAGGTTCCACGCCTGCGCGATCACGCTCGTGGACACGCCATAGCGCTCGGCGAGCTCCCAGACGCGACGGATGATCTCGGCGTCGGCACCGAGCACGTAGTCGCTCTGCAGCTTGGCCACGCCGTCGGTCCGCTCGTCCTCGGGGCGCTTGGCGAAGACGCCGTGCGCGAGCGAGCTGAACGGCGTGCAGGCGACGCCCTGGTCGAGCAGCATCGGGTGCATCTCCTTCTCCTCCTCGCGGTAGACCAGGTTGTACATGTCCTGCATGGAGACGAACTTGGCCCACCCGTGGCTCTCGGCAATCATGTTCATCTTCAAGAACTGCCAGGCGTACATGGCGCTGGCGCCGATGTAGAGCACCTTGCCGGAGCGGACGAGGTCGTTCAGGGCCTCCATCTGCTCCTCCATGGGCGTGTCGTGGTCGAGGCGGTGCGGCACGTAGAGGTCGATGTAGTCGGTGCCGAGGCGCCTGAGGCTGGCATCCACCTCGCGGAAGAGCGTCTTGCGCGTGACGCCCTTGGCGTTGGTTCCGTCGTACATGGGGTAATAGCTTTTGGTGGCGATGACGGCGTCGTCGCGCACGCCCATCTCGGCGATGACCTTGCCCAAGACCTCCTCGGAGGCGCCTAGGCTGTAGTAGTTTGCCGTGTCGAAGAAGTTGATGCCTTGGTCCCAGGCGTAGCGGATGACCTCGCGGGCTTCGTCCTCGCCGAAGCGGACGTCGATGCCGCCGTTGCCGGGCCTGCCGAACCACATGCATCCGAAGCAGATGCGGCTGACGTTCAGACCGGTGTTGCCAAGTCTCGTGTACTCCATGTCGCTCCTCCCTGTGCATTTTGCTGTCTTTTGGGCGGAAAGCCTCCGTCCCGAACGTTCGACCGTCTGGGACGGTTCTCCACGGTCGAAAACAGACGAAAGCTTCCGTTCCGAACGTCCGTCTATGCCTTGATGGCCTTGCGTGCCCAGCTGATGGCCTTCGCCGTGCTGCTCGACGCGTCGGTGCCACGGATGGACAGGCCACTCGCGACCTTGGCTGCCGGATAGGTGCGCTGCAGGTCGCGCACCGAGCCGCCCAGGCCCGACCCCTCGTTAGTGCACAGTGGCGCGATGGTCACCCCCGTCAGGTCATAGGAATCGAGGAAGGTCTTGACGGCCATGGGCACCGTACCCCACCAGTTGGGATAGCCCAGCACGATCGCGTCGACGCCATCCAGGCTGGGCAGCGGCCCCACGATGGCGGGACGGGCGTTCTCGCGCAGCTCGGCCTTGGCCTGGTCGGTCGTCGCATAGTAATCGGCCGGATAGGCGTCGACCGTGTCGATCTTGAACAGGTCGCAACCCAGGTCGGCCGCGATGGCCTCGGCCAGCACTTCGGTGTTGCCCTTGGGCAGGTCGATGATGCCGCCATGACCATAGTTCTGTCCGGCGCGGGAGAAGTAGGCGACGAGGGTGGACATGTGACGCTCCTTTTGTCGTAGGGTGGACCTCTGGTTTCTTGGTTACATCTTATGAACCGTCTAGCTAATGTACAATTCCATATCATGGGCTAATTTATTAGCATATCTTCTAAATCATCTAGTGGACGTCATACCTCGAAGACAGCGACAGGAGCAGGCAGATGGAGCTCAGACAGCTGCAGTATTTCCGTGCCATCTGCGAGACCGGGTCCTACACCCAGGCGGCCGAGGCTTGCCTCGTCTCCCAGTCAGCCGTGTCGCAGCAGGTCAAAGCCCTGGAAAGGGAGCTTGGGTTCCCCCTGACCGAGCGGCGCGGCCGCAGCTTCGCCCTCACTCCGGCGGGGGAGCTCTTCGGACGCAAGGTTGCCGTCATCCTTGACCAGCTCGAAGACCTGCGCTTCGAGGCCGAGGGCGTGGCCAACGGCTATGCCACGACGCTGTCGGTGGGTTACCTCAACCGCTACGACGGCTGGGAGGTGCAGGGGGCGGTGGCCGCGTTCGCCGCCCGACACCCCCGCATCCCGGTGCACGCGGTGTCGGGCAGTCACGACACCCTCTACCACCTGCTGCTTGACAGGCGTGTGGACATGCTCTTCTCCGATCGCCGCCGCGCGCTCAACGACGCCTTCGTCAACCTGCACCTCATCGATGGGTGGCAGTACGTCGAGGTCTCGGAGTCCAGCGACGTGGCATGGAGCACCGAGCTCAGCGTCAGCGACCTGTCCCACCTCGATTGCATCCTCATCGCCTCGGAGGACCAGGAGGAGATCGAACGGTCATACTACAGCGACGTGCTGGGGTTTTCCAGCAACTTCCTCTTTGCGCGGTCGCGCGAGGAGGGGCTGATGATGGTCGCGGGCAACCGGGGCTTCATGCCCATCGAGGCACGTGAGCAGACCGGCCGGACCGGCTCCATCGTGCGACGCATCCCCCTGGTCGGACAGGACGGGCAGCTGAAGAGCGAATACTACGCCTATTGGCCCAAGGACCGGGAAAACCCGCTGGTCCGCGAGTTCGGCAACATCCTCCTGGAGATGTTCGAGAGACGCTAGCGGGTGTCGGACCAAGGAGAAAGGCGCCGGCGGGACGTGCCTGCCGGCGCCTTCGGCTTGGAGAACTCGAACACCCCTTGCGACCCTACGAGCGCTTGGGAATCCACATGTACTGACCGTGCGGTGTCACGCGGAACATCATGATCGCACCCAGTTCACTCTTCTTGAGCGTACCCTTGAGGAAGGGCACGACCTTGTCGGGGTCCTCCTCGGTGCACTCGAACACGAGCGACTGGGGCGAGGTGCCCTTCTCTGTCGTGAGCTTGAACGTCATGGGCTCGGTGATACCCTCGACGATCTCCAGGACCTTGCTCCTGAACGCAGGATTGACGCCATCGACATCCACCAGCATGGTTACCTCCTCTTTCGTGTGCCCCCGACGGCATGGCATGCCGGGGCAGCGCCCCTCCCCCGTGGGGTTTTCTTCGCCCCTGACTCTACGCCATCCTATGCCTGCCCGGACACCGACGGCGCGTCTCGGACGGCGAACGGGGCACCCTGTGACGGCCGAACCGGCCGTCATGGCCTCGCAGTTCCCATGCATCTAGGGGACGAACCTCCGTTGTCTGCGTTTCGGAGACCCCGGTCCTTGCGCCTGCACAGAATACGCACTTGTTTGCGCAGCTGAAAGCGCAAACGACTCGATGCGCCTCCCTTCGGTTCCCTAAAGCGCAAACAACGCTGCTCAGAACCTCTCACAAGAGAAAAAGAACGCAGACAAATGCGGACACGGGCATGCAGTCCGGATTCGGGCGCCTACGGTATACTGGGGTATCTGTCAAAAACCCGTCACTCGAAGGACTGGCTCGTGGGCAAGGCATGGGCGACACATGCACGCCATGGCCGCAAGGTACTGGCGCAGTTGATGCATACGCTGGTGCTGGCGTGCCTGCTGCTAGCGCTGTCCGCCTGCGGCGGAGGCTCCGAGGGCGCCACCGAGGCGGAGGCCAAGACGGCCAAGCCTGCCCCCGCGGCAGCGGCTGCCAGCGAGGCCACCGGTGCCAGCTACAAGATGCCGGACGAGGTCGAGGTGCCCGAGCTGACGGAGATGGGTGGCGCTCCCGACATCGACACCTCCGGCGTCATCGATGGCTGGGTGGCCGCGCAGGCTGCCAGCGGCAGCCGTCTGAAGTTCCAGGTCGCCTGTGGCGAAATGGCCTACAACTACGACCTGCCCTCGGATGGAACACCGGTGCTCTTCCCCCTCAACATGGGCAATGGCAGCTACCTCTTCCGCATCATGGAGAACATCGAGGGCAGCAGCTATGCCGAGCTGTACAGCACCACGGCCGAGGTCAAGCTCTCCGACCAGTTCGCCCCCTTCCTGACGCCCAACATCTTCTGCAGCTACACGGCCTCGAGCGCGTGCGTCAAGAAGGCGCGCGAGCTGGTGAAGGGTGACGACAACGAGGGACAGGTCGTGCGTGACGTATGCACCTTCGTGGCCGAGAACGTCAGCTACGACTTTGACAAGGCAAAGAAGCTGGCCAGCAGCAGCGGTTACATCCCCGATGCCGACGAGACGCTGAAGACGAAGAAGGGCATCTGCTTCGACTACGCCTGCCTCTCGGCGGCGATGCTGCGCAGCCTGGGGCTGCCCGCCCAGGTCGTGACCGGCTACGTGTCGCCCGACGACCTCTACCATGCCTGGAACATGGTCTACATCGACGGCACCTGGCAGACGGTCCACTTCTCCGTCAAGCCGAACACCTGGTCACGCTGCGACGTGACCTTCGCCTCCGCCGGCTCCGGATCGACCATCGGTGACGGCACCAAGTACACGGACCGCTTCTACTACTGACGATAGGGAGGGCTTTGCACATGGCACAGGAGCTGCTCGAGAGTGGCGCGCTCAGCGCCTTTTGCGGAAGCATGGCCACCATGATCAACGCAGGCATCCAGGTCGACGAGGCCGTGCTGATGCTGGGCGAGAACCGCGAGGCCTCGCGGTTCCAGGAGGTGTGCTCGACCATCTATCGGCAGGTGGTCGGCGGCGACACCCTGGCCGAGGCCATGCAGGCCAGCGGGGGCTTCCCCGCCTATGCGGTCGGCATGGTCGAGACCGGCGAGCGGTCCGGCCACCTCGAGCAGGTGCTGCGCAACCTGGAGATGTACTACGACGAGGAGGCGCGCCTGTTCGCCAAGCTCTCCCAGAGCGTCAGCTACCCGGCGGCCCTGCTGGCAATCATGACCGTCATCCTGGCCTTCTCGACCTTCGTCATCCTGCCGGTCTTCACCCAGGTCTACGAGAGCATGGCATCGTCGCTGGTGGCGGGGTCCACCGCCAGCGTGGGGGCGTCGCACGCCATCGGCATCGTCTCCCTCGTCATCGTTGCCGCCTGCGCGGCCGGCGCCATCTGGCTGGCCGTCTCGTCGCACGGCGAGCGCGGCCGCCGGCGCGTCATGTCCCTGCTCGAACGCCTGCCCCTGACCCGCGAGGCCATGTACCAGCTGGCCCTCTCGCGCTTCACGGCGTCGCTGGCCGCCTACGTCTCCTCCGGCATCACCACCGAGGAGGCCATGCTTCGCGCGATGGGCACCGTCGAGCACGAGGAGCTGCTCGCCCGCCTGCAGCGCGCCCATGAGAGCATGGTCTCGCTCGACAACCCGCGCAGCCTTGCCCAGGCCATCGGCGAGTACGAGGTCTTCGAACCCCTCTACGCACGCATGCTCAACGTCGGCATCCGCTCCGGCAGCGCCGACGAGGCCCTCAGCGAGTTCTCCGAGGCGTTCTTCGACGATGCCGTCAGCCAGATTGACCATGCGCTCGACCTGGTCGAGCCCCTGTTCGCCGCCTTCCTCACCATCTCGGTGGGCATCACCCTCGTCGCCCTGATGCTTCCGCTCGTCGGCATCATGCGGGCCGTCGGTTAGGGCAGGTGAGGCCGTGTATCACGAAGTGACCTACAAGGAGCGGGCCAGACAGCGCTCGCGGCGCGTCATGGTTGCCGCGGCGGTCGCACTGGCGGCCGCACTGGCCTGGGCGGGCGTCCGCATGTCCGAGGAGCTTTCGCGCGAGCAGGCCGCCGCGTCGCTGCGCGAGTCGGTGCTGCGCGCCGCCCTGCAGTGCTGCGCGGTCGAGGGGTCCTACCCCACCTCGGTCGCACATCTCAAGGAGCGCTACGGCCTGGTCATCAACGACATCGACTACCAGGTCAACTACGAGTGGATGGGTGACAACGTGCCCCCCGCCGTGGTGGTGAGGCCGCTATGATGGCTGACTCCCGTGCCACCAACGACGCCATGATCTCGGTCATCGAGAAGGCTCGCGGACGCCAGGACTCCGTGCCCTCGGAGCGGCTCCTCTCGGTCGCCCTCATGGGCGTCTACTTCATCGTGCTGATGTGGGGCCTGGCCATGGGCGCCACGATGCTGCGTGCCGCGGTTGAGGCCCAATCCCATGCCAACCAGCTGCACCTGCAGTCGGGCCTCGTCACCGGCGTGGTGCACGGTGGCGACTTCGCCGACGCGGTCTCGCTGGGCGACGGTCCCGAGGGCGACTCGCTCGTCCTGTCCCGCACCATCGGCGAGCGCACCTACGAGACCCGCATCTACCAGTACGATGGCTCCGTCATGGAGGAGTTCACCGTCGCGGGCAACCCCTACAACCCCACCAGCGCCACCCAGCTGATGCCCTCCTCGACCTTCGACCTGCGCCTGGAGGGCAGCCTGGTCACCTTCACGACCGACGAGGGCAGCTTCTGCGTGGCCCTGCGCAGCGCCCAGGACCAGGGAGGTGCCTCATGAGCTTCCAGCTTCCCGCAGGCGCCCGCAGCGGGCGCACACGCCCTGCCTGGTCTGGCATGGCGGTCGTCGTTGAGGCCATGCTGATGCTGGTCTTCCTCATCGGGTCCCTGGCCATCCTGACCCAGGTCTTCGCCACCGCCTCGGTACGCGCCCGCGAGGCGCACGACCTGGCCGCCGCGGTGTCGGTGGCCACGAGCGCCGCCGAGCGCTTTGCGGCCGACCCGGAGGGGGCCGAGGGGGTCACCGAGGCCGAGGGCCTGAGCGTCGAGTGCCAGGTGACGAGCGACCAGACCACCCGAGGCACGATCTACCACGCAACCATCACGGTGCGCTCCGAGCACGTCTCCGAGCCGGTCTATACCCTGTCGACCGAACGATACGTCGAAGGGGGGCAGTGATGGCCAGCAGGAAGGCAACCACGAACGACAGCGAGGTCCGCATGGGCCCGCTGGCGCTGTTCACGCTGATGGCCGTCATCTGCCTGGCGGTGCTGGCGGTGCTGGCACTGTCCACCTCCAATGCGACGATGGCCCTGGCCCAGCGTCGCGCGGACGCCACCGACCAGCTCTACCTGGACGAGGCCGCCGCCCAGACCTTCGTCGCCACCCTGGACGAGCAGCTCGCCACTGGCGCCGACGACCAGACGGCGCTGGACCGGGCCACCGACGCGGCCCTCGCCATACCGGCGGCACGCGACCTGCAGGGCGACCTGCAGCTGCAGGTCAGCACGGATGCCATCGGAGACACCTATTCGGCCAGCTTCGACTGCGGCAACGGCCGCCAGTTGGAAATAGCGCTGATCAAGGACGGGGACGGGGACCTGCGCGTGCAGAGATGGCGCATGACCACCGTCGTCAACGACGAACCCATGATGGGCAACCTACTGGGAAGCCTCTAGGCAGGAAGGAAGCGCAATGGAACTCAAGCCACTGCTCAAGGACATGATCGACGCCAACGCCTCCGACATCTTCGTGGTCGCCGGTCTGCCGCTCTCGTATGAGGCCAACGGTGCCATCCATCACCTGGAAACCGACATGCTCATGCCCAAGGACACCCAGGAGGTAATCGAGGCCATCTACGAGCTGGCGGGCCGCGACTTCTCGGCCATGCGGGACAATCGCAACCACGACGAGGACTTCTCCTTCGCCATCGGCGGACTGGGGCGGTTCCGCGCCAACGTCTTCCGTCAGCGCGGGTCCTTCTCGGCGGTCGTGCGCGTCATCGCCTTCGGACTGCCCGACCCCGCCGACTACGAGATTCCCGAGGACGTGCTGGCCCTCTCGAAGCTGCAGAAGGGCCTGGTGCTGGTCACGGGACCCGCCGGATCGGGCAAGACCACGACGCTCACCTGCATCATCGACCGCCTGAACCACGAGCGCAGCGGCCACATCATCACGATGGAGGACCCCATCGAGTACGTGCACCGTCATGGCACCTGCATCGTCACCCAGCGCGAGATCCCGACCGACGTGGCCACCTACGCCGAGGCCCTGCGTTCGGCCCTGCGCGAGGCGCCCGACATCATCCTGCTGGGCGAGATGCGCGACCCGGAGACCGTCGCGACAGCCATGACCGCCGCCGAGATGGCCCAGCTGCTGTTCTCCACCCTGCACACGACCAGCGCCTCGGGCACCATCGACCGCATCATCGACAACTTCCCCGCCCAGCAGCAGCGCCAGATCCGCATCCAGCTGTCGCTGGTGCTGCAGGCCATCGTCTGCCAGCAGCTGGTGCCCACGACCGACGGCAAGCAGACCCCGGCCTTCGAGATCATGCTCTCCAACCCCGCCATCCGCAACCTCATCCGCGAGGAGAAGACCTACCAGATTGACTCCGTCATCGCCAGCCATGGTGCCGAGGGCATGCGCACGATGGACCAGAGCCTGTTCCAGCTGGCGAAGGAGGGTCGCATCACCTCCGAGACGGCACTGCGCTTCTCCGTGCACGAGGAGGCCCTGGAGCGCCGTCTGGAGGCCGAGGGACTGCTCTAGCGGACTGCTTGCGTGGTCGGATCCCATATCAAGGAGGGGTCGCGTCGGACGGTTTCGCCCGACGCGACCCCTTTCCAATGGCACGATGACGATGGTACACGGGGGGATGACGCCCATGACGACGGCCGGAACGCGCCAGGCGCCCCCCGACCGCTCCCCCGTTGCGAGGGCGACGTCAGACCGCTATTCCTCGCCGTAGAACGCGTGACCGTTGCGGCCGCGCTCCTTCACGACATACAGGGCCCGATCCGCCGCCTTGAACAGGTCCGGCTGGCCCTCGTGCCTGTCGCTGAAGGCCACGCCCACCGATATGGTTATCGGCGGCAGGCCATCGGAGGTGTCGAGCAGCGACGCGGCGACCGTCTCTATCTTCTCCTCGACCACGCCCCGCATCTCGGGATGCGCCTGGGTCATGATGACGGCGAACTCGTCACCGCCGATGCGACAGGGATAGTCCGTGCCTCGGAAGGAGTGCTCGATCAGGCCGGCGACCTTCTTCAGGACCGCGTCGCCGGTGTCGTGGCCATAGGTGTCATTGACACCCTTGAAGTAGTCCACGTCGATCAGCATCAGCGCGACGCTGTCGGTATGCTCCACCAGCAGGTCATCGTAGGCGCCACGGTTGTACAGGCCGGTCAGCGCATCGCGCTCCGCCGCATGCTGCAGCGAGATCGTGCGCTCGCGGTTCTCCTCGTAGATCTGGTTGTAGGCATCCGCCAGATAGCTGAGCTCGGACGCGCCTGACAGGACGAGGAGCTCCCCCTGCTTGATCTGGCGGGTGTAGGCCGCCAAGGGCAACAGGATGAGGAATACCATCGCGAGGATGACCAGCACGACGATGCCCATCAGCATGATCGTGATGGCCTGCATGACGTTGAGGCTCAGGCGCAGCTCCTTGTTGCTCAGGACGATTTGGCCGTTCAGGCCCTGCAGCAGGCTGTCGGCGCAAGCCGACACCGCGTTGCTGATCAGCTGCTTCGAGACGGTGTAGTCCTCGCCCATGACGATGCCCTGGGCCAGCTGGACCTTCTCGTCTGGTGACAGCGCATCGTCTTCGGGATCGATCTGAACATCGGCCAGCAGCTCCGGCATCGACGAACCCTCCGGCAGCCCGCGCGCGTCGAGGGCCAGCCGCATGGCATAGAGCTCCTGCTGGGCCAGGGCGTTGGACTCGCTCAGCGCCTCCTCCAGGTCATCGACCGCCTCGTTGTCGCCAAGGTAGTCGCGCAGCGTCTGGACCGCCTTGCCGCGCCGGTCGGTCACGTTGAGCTCCTCGAGATAGGCGTCGAGGTAGTGGATTTCCCCCGTGACGACCAGCATGCGCGCCTCGGACGTGAGGTAGTCGGAGGCGTCCTGCAGGTCGCGCGCCGCGCTGCTGCATGCACGATAGGTCTCGTTGACCAGCTCGGCGTTCCCCTCCGCCTTGTAGACGTTGCCGATGCCCACCAGGGCCGCCAGGGCCAGGACCACAGCCACGACGATGGCCACGGCATTGATCATCCGCATGTGCAGGCGTCCACCCGCATCGCCTCGCGGTGCGGGTGACGTCGGGATTCGGTCAACTCGTCTGTCTTCAGTTGCTGCCATGGGCCCCTCACGGCATTCCGACACGTTATCGCAGATGAAGCCATGTTACTCCTACTTGGTCACCATACCGCCATCGCGAAATCCGAACAGTCGAATCTATCCAGCAACGGCAGCACGAACGGGCCCAATCCCCTACCATCGTGCTGTTGCCTATACGGAGGGACCACCACCATGCACGGAATGCACGCCCGCCTGCCAAAGAACTTCGTGCTGGAGGAGCGCCTGGAACGCTTCGCCGATGCCATCGAGCTGCAGCCCGCATCCTATGCGGGTCGCTGGCGCCAGGCCTGCGCGCTGCTTGATGGGGACCATGCGGTGCCCTACCGGCATGTCCATGTCGACCTGGGCTGCGGCAAGGGCGCCTTCGTCGTCCAGGCCGCCCCCGAAGACCCCACGACGCTCTTCGTCGCCATCGATGCAGAGCCCATCTGCGTCGCCTACACCGCGCAGCACGTCATGGAGGCGGGCCTGCGCAACGTGGTCGTCGTGCCCGCGCTGGGCAGTGCCATCGCGCGCATCTTCTCCCCTGGCGAGGTCAGCTCGATCACCCTCAACTTTCCCACGCCCTTCCCGCGCAAGAAGGACGCGGAGCGTCGCCTGACCAGCTTCGCACGACTGCTGGACTATCGGAGCGTGCTGGAGCCGGGGGGCACGGTGCTGCTCAAGACCGACAGCTATCCCCTGTGGCGGTTCAGCGAGCTGCAGTTCGAGCAGGCGGGGTATCGCATCCGGCACAACGGCGAGCCCGACGAGGCCGCCTCGTCCCTGACGACCGAGTACGAGCGGCGCCTGACCGCCCAGGGTGCCCCGGTCTTCTCGATCTGCGCCACCCCCGACGGGCAGCCCCGCACCAGCCACGACGAGCTGTCCCCCAGCCTCGTCGACTACCTGCCCTCCGACCTCGACGCCATGGGATACGTTCCCCACGGCATGCAGGGCACCGTCACCAACCTGCGCAACCGGCACAAGCGTGCACGCAGGAGGCAGTAGGCCTGGCGCCGCACAACATTACACAGGTACCTGTGTTGTATCTGTGGAGGTCCCCTCACTGGAATGGGGGCGAATCCGGACGGGAATAACCCCCTTAATCTGTGACATCGCACCACCAGGAGGCTCACCCATGGCCAACGACGCAGACCGCATCACCACACCCGAGTCCCCCTCCACCACCACACCGCCCAAGCCCACGACAAGACGCCAGCCCACCCCTCGCACCGACACCGCCAAGGTCATTGGCGTCGAGCAGTCGAGAATCGACGAGGCTGACGCGCTGCGCAGCCTCGATGACACCATCTGCCGCCCCATGCCCGACCAGGTCAGGATATGGGAGGCCGACAGGGTGGACGTCGAGGAGGAACAACGGTCGCCGTTCCCCAAGCCGCGCCTGTCCACCGCCGCCCTCGTCGCGGGGGTCGCCGTGGTCTCCTTCGTCGCCGGCGGCATCACCGCCCGGCTCTCGTCGCAGGTCCCGGTCCTGTTCCAGCAGGACGAGCCCAAGCCCATCGAGAGCACGGCCGTCTACACGCCGACCAACGAGCCAGCCGAGGAGGAGCCCGAGGAAGAGGCTCCCGTCGAGCAGGAGGAAACTGAGCCCCAAGGCATCAGCGAGACCTGGAACACCTACCAGTCCCCCCGCGACCAGACGACCACCGAGGACGACACGGGTGGCAGTCCCGAGCGCACCTACACCTGGGATCTGGACAGCGAGGGAGATCGCACCATCAGCTATGACTACGACGCCGACCGCATGACGCTCGACTACGACGGCTACAGCTTCACCGTCGACCTGGACCAGATGATGGGTTGGCCCGAAGACACCAGCCAGACCGATGGGTACGGCAGCTCGGAGCGCTGGTCCGATCCCAGTGACGGCTATCGCTACGACACCGGCACGGGATACGACACCGAGGAGACGCGCGACCGCTATCAGTGGAACAGCGGACCCGGCTGGGGAGGCATCTATGGGTGGGGAGGCGGCTACCGCAGCTAGGTTCGGCCGCCCACACAGATGGGAACACGTAGTCTGCGCTTTTTGCAGCCCTTTGATGGACAAATGCCCTGTTGTTTGCGTTTTGAACGGCCCCGATGGACCAGTTTGCATTGTCTGCGCTTCGAACTGCGCAAACTACGTCGTTGTTTGCGCAGTCGCAATCTGCCGCCTCGTAGAAACGCAGACAGCGGGCATGGCTATGCGACTCGGCGCCCCACGCCACCCCGCCACGCATGTTCGTTCGCTGGTCTTTGGCCCCCACCGCACGCAGAACGGGTACCATGACCTCCCATGACGACGGGAGGAACCCATGGCGCTGCGCTACGACCAAGCCAGATTCGAGGCATCCTACGGCAAGGCCTCGCTGATACCTGAACCCACGTTGCCGGAGGTCTCGTTTGCCGGTCGGTCCAACGTCGGCAAGTCATCCCTGCTCAACAAGCTCGTGGGACGCAAGGCGCTCGCCAAGGTCTCCAGCACCCCGGGACGCACCGCCAACGTCAACTTCTTCGAGGTCGATGGCATCTACCTCGTCGACCTGCCCGGATATGGCTTCGCGAAGGTCTCGAAGGCCGAGCAGAAGCGATGGGCCAACCTCATCTCCGACTACTTCGCCCAGGACCGCAGCTTCAACCTCGTGGTGGCGCTGGCCGACATCCGCCACGACGCCCAGAGGCTGGACGTGCAGATGCTCGAATTCCTGCAGGAAAGCGAGCTGCCGTTCGTGGTCGCCCTGACCAAGGCGGACAAGCTCAGCCGCAACAAGCAGGAGCAGCAGCGCAGCCGCCTGGCAAAGCAGTTCGGCCTCCCCCGCGACCAGATGATCGTCACCTCCGCCCAGACCGGACAGGGCATCGACGAGCTGAAGCGGCGCATCGAGGACGCCTGCCTGTAGGGACCATCGAATGAGACGACCGGGGGCACGTCCCCTTTGCCTCGAGCAAAAGAAGGCGTGCCCCCGGTCTTCCATGCCGCGACCCATCGCGGCAACGTATGACGAGACGCTAGAAGGACTTGACGACCTCGATGATGTGCTCGGCGGAGAGACCGAACTCGTCCAGCAGCTCGGCACCGGGGCCGGACTTGCCGAAGATGTCGGGCATGCCGATGCGCCTGACCGGTACGGGACAACGCTCCGCGACGACCTCGGTGACGGCAGTCCCCAGGCCGCCCACGATGGTGGCCTCCTCGATGGTCACGATCCTGCCGCATTCGCGCGCGCATTTCTCGACCAGGTCCTCGTCGATGGGCTTGATCGTGTGCATGTTGACCACACGGGCATTGATGCCATCCTCGGCTAGCTGGCGGGCGGCGTCCAGGGCACGCGGGACCATCATGCCGCAGGCAATGATGGCAACGTCGTCGCCGTCGCGCATGACCTCGCCGTGGAACAGGTCGAACTCGTAGTCCGGCTCGTGCACCGTCGGGGACGCAAGACGAGCAAAGCGCAGGTACATGGGGCCGTAGTACTGCGCGGCGGCGTAGACGACCTTCTCGGCCTCGACGTCGTCGGCCGGTACGACCACGACCATGCCCGGCAGCGAACGCATGATGGCGATGTCCTCGACCGCCTGGTGGGAGCCGCCATCCTCGCCGCAGCTGGGGCCGGCATGGGTGCCCACGACCTTGACGTTGAGGTGCGGGTAGCAGATGGAGTTGCGAATCTGGTCCAGGGCGCGGCAGGTGGCAAACACCGCGAACGTCGAGGCAAAGGGGATCTTGTTGCAGGTGGCCAGACCGGCGGCGGTGGCCATCAGGTCCTGCTCGGCGATGCCCATGTTGAAGAAGCGGTCGGGGAAGACCTTGCCAAACGTGGCCGACTTTGTGGTGCAGGAGAGATCGGCATCAAGGGAGACGATGTCGGGATTGGTGGCGCCCAGCTCGGCAAGGGCCTTGCCGAAGGCTTCGCGGGTCGCAGAGTTCATGGGGTGCTCCTTTTCGGTCGAAAGGTTGGGGTCGACGTGCGGAAGTGCGGGACTCAGAGCGCCCCCAGCTCCTCCAATGCCTCCTGCGCCTGCTCGGCGGTCGGCGCCACGCCATGCCACCCAACCTGGTTCTCCATGAAGGAGACGCCCTTGCCCTTGATGGTCTCGGCAACGATGACCGTCGGCTTGCCCTTGGTCGCCTTGGCCTGCTCGACCGCATCGGCGATGGCCTCGTAGTCGTGGCCGTCGATGGTCAGGGTGTGCCAGCCGAAGGCACGGAACTTCTCGTCGATGGGATTGACGGTCATGACCTCGTCGTTGTTGCCATCGATCTGCAGGTGGTTGTGGTCGACGAAGGCGATGACGTGGTCCAGGCCATAGTGGCCGGCACTCATCGCGGCCTCCCAGACCTGGCCTTCCTGGATCTCGCCGTCGCCCAGCAGGCAGTAGACGTAGTAGTCACGCCCGTCGAGACGTCCCGCAAGGGCCATGCCGTTGGCGACCGAGAGCCCCTGCCCCAGGGAGCCGGTGGACATCTCGACGCCCGGCGTCGTCTGCATGTTGGGATGTCCCTGCAGGTGCGAGTCGGACTTGCGCAGGCCAAGAAGGTCCTCGCGCGGGAAGAACCCCTTCTCCGCCAGCGCCGCATAGAGGGCGGGAGCCGCGTGGCCCTTGGCCAGGACGAGACGGTCGCGATCTGGGTCTTCGGGATTTGACGGGTCGATGTTCATCTTGTCGAAGTAGAGCACGGCAAGGATGTCGGTCGCAGACAGGGATCCACCCGGGTGGCCCGAACCTGCCGCGGCGAGCATCCTGATGATGTCGACACGCATCTGCTTGGCGACATCGCGTACGTCTTGACGCATGACAATCTCCGGATTCCATCGGTCCCGTCTGGCGAGGGGACCGGTATTCGCAGTTGTAAGCTGGTGGCAAAATGCAAGCCTATTTCGCCAGGTAAGCAACATCCTACGGCAAACGAGGGCAATTCCGCCCCTCAGCGGTATTGTCGCACCTTTTCTGCGTATTCAGAGGCGCTGCAGAAGGCGACCCGGCACCACACTGGGATGCCGGGTCGCCCCACCCTGCTCAGGTTGTCCTGGAATGCCGGCAGATGCGGGCTACTCCTTGGTGAACTTGTCGACGATGCCGTCGACGGCCTGCTTGGCCTTGTCGGCAACGCCCTCGGCCACGACCTTGACCTCGTCGACGGACACCTTGCCGTCGCCATCGGCGTCAAAGCCCTGCTTGATCTCGTCGGCTGCGACGGCAGCGGCCTCGGCCGTCTGCTGCACGCGGTCGCCCAGCGCGTCCAGGACCTCCTTGGCCTCCACCTTGCCGTCACCGTTCGCGTCCAAAGCCGCCTTGCCCTGCTCCACGAGATTGTTGGCCGTCTCCTTGATGTCCATGCGGACCTCCCTCGGTCGATTCCTTCGATGGGGATACAGTAGCGCATGATGCGCCTCATCGGCTGCTCAACCTCCAGATTGGGCCGTCCACGGTGATGGGTCACCTTGCGGAGTGGCATGCGAGGCCGGCCCACCCTCTCCCGCCTCCCCGGTGGCCTTCGGACGGACGTTGCGCTAGCATGACCCAGATGCACCCTTGCACGCAGACCGACGGGAAGCCCATGGACCAGACCTTCGTAGAGGAGCAGAAGCACCTCAGCGACATCTACGCCCAGCTCGTGCGCATGCGCGACAACCTGACCCACGAGCTGGAGACCAGCCATCGCGGCATCGCACAGGACCTCATCGACATGAGCGAGGAGATTCGCCTCGACTTCATCGGTGCCGACGAGACCATGGAGACGCTAGCCGCCATCGAGACGCTGAACAGCGTCATCGACGCCTACAACCAGTCGCACGACTTTACCGTGGACAAGCTGCGTCGCATCCTCCTGCTGCTGATGCAGCCCTACTTTGCCAAGGTCCGCCTGCAGCTGAGGCCGGGACGTCCCGCCCAGGACGTCTACATCGGGTCGACCGGCGTGACCGACGAGAACCGTCGCCCGCTCATCGTCGACTGGCGCAGCCCCATCGCCGAGACCTACTACAACCAGGAGATGGGTCCCACCACCTACCTCGTCGACGGCCGCACCAAGACGGCCAACCTCGAGCTGCGCCGACAGTTCGACATCACGCAGGATGTCCTGCACATGTACTTCGACACGACCGTCGCCATCGAGGACTCGCTGCTGCTGCGCGCGCTGAAGCGCCACCACTCCGAGAAGCTGCAGGCCATCACCGCCACCATCCAGCGCGAGCAGAACGCGGTCGTGCGCCACGACGACGTCCCCGTGCTGCTCGTGGCGGGCATCGCGGGCAGCGGCAAGACCTCCGTGCTGCTGCAGCGCATCGCCTACCTGTTCTACCGCGAGCGCGAGGCGCTGCGACCCGACCAGGTCTACCTGTTCACCCCCAACGACGTCTTCGGACGCTACATCGACACCGTCCTTCCCTCCCTGGGCGAGTCCAACCCCCAGACATTCACCTGGCGCGGGTTCCTGTCCAAGCTCGGCCTTTCCGAACGCGGGACCGGCGCGGACGGAAGCCCCGAGAACCTGCGCATCCTGCAGGAGCGCCTCCCCGAGCTGCAGCTGCAGCCCGACGACCTGCGTGACATTCGCGTCGGCGACACCATCCTGCTCAAATCCTCCCAGGTCTCCGGCGCCGCGGACAAGTTCTCGCGCTTCCCCGTCGGCCCGCGCTTCGCCGCCCTCGTCAGCGACGAGCTGCACAGCCGCCTCGAGCGTAGGCTGTCCCAGATGGCCAAGAGCGACGCGGTGCAGGAGCAGATGCTGTCGCTGGACCTCGACGACCAGATCCAGATCTTCGGCGAAACCATCAACTCGGCCACCGAGGAGGACCTCGCGTCGTACGGACGAACCTATGTCGAGCATCTCTACGCCACCGCCCACGACGACATCGAGCAGCTGAAGTGGCTGCGCATCGACCGCATCGGCATGCGCCTGCTCGACGCACCGGGCATCTCCGCGGCGGAATGGCTCTATCTCAAGCTGCTCATCAGCGGGCATGGCGAGCGCGACGCACGCTACGTCATGGTCGATGAGGTGCAGGACTACACCACCACCCAGCTGATGGTGCTGGCCCGGTACTTCTCGCGTGCCCACTTCCTGCTGCTGGGAGACGAGAACCAGGCCATCCGCGAGGGGACTGCCACCTTCGACCAGATGCGGACCATCTTCGAGGAGACGCACAAGACCGTCGAGGAGTGCCAGCTGCTGACCAGCTACCGATCGTCGCCCGAGATCACCGAGCTGTTCGCCTCCCTGATGGATGACGCGAGCAAGGCCAGCCTCTCCTCGGTGCGCCTCGCGGGCGTCAAGCCGATGCTCGTCGAGCGGCCCGAACGCGAGCAATACCTGGCCACGCTGTCCCAGCTGGTCGAGGAGGCCGCCGCGGGCGAGGGGCTGACGGCGATCGTCGCTGCCGAGCGCTCGCGCGTCTCGTGGCTGTCACGCCAGCTGGGAGACGCCGTGCGCGTGGTCCGGCGGGACGAGGCGCTGCCCAAGGAGGGAGTCGTCCTCATGGACCTGCGCCTGGCCAAGGGACTGGAGTTCGACCAGGTCATCATTCCCGACGCACAGGTCGAAGTCTATCCCGACACGCCCCTCTCGCGCCGACGCCTCTACACGACCATCAGCCGCGCGATGCACCAGGTGAGCATCATCGCCCAGGGCACGATGACGCCGCTGCTGGCCCAGCACCTGCAGGCATAGGCAACCACACCCCTACGCCGCACGGTACCTGCGGGGCGTCTCCGTGCCGACCGGACGCAGCTCCCCCCTGTGCACGAAGCCGCGGATGCGGCCGCTCGCCTGCTGCGCGCTGATGTCGCATTCCCTCGCGACGTCGTACGAGGTGAACGTCTCCCCCTCGCTGATGCGTCGCCGTATGCTGTTGTCCACCATCAGGGTCATGGCACGGGCCTCCTCCCGACGCAGGCGCTCCTGCTCCTGTCGCTCCTCCACGGGTATCCGCACCAGCTGCTGGCACCACCTGTGCAACACGCCGTTGTCCAGCATCGAGGCCATCACGTCGTCCAGGTCGTCCAAGCCCGCCAATGCCGCGAACAGCGCCATCATCTTCAGACGCGACGCACCTTCGACACGAATGGCGCAGAGGCCCTCCTGCGTCGAATCGATCCCCCAGACTCGCAGCGCCTCCTGCCCCAACGCATTGGGATGATTCTCGGTCACGTATCGCAGCGCGTCGCTCGCAAACTCCCCCACCATCCGCGAGAACTCCCCGACGCTGCGGCCGTCGTCATCGAGGGCACGCGCCTCGGCCAGCAGTCGCTCGTATGACGTCAGCTGTGACAGCGTGGCGTCGCTGTCGCACCATCCGCATTCGTCCCTGAACGACTCTCCATACTGCAGCGGCAGCGACGGCATCAGAAAGTCGACGAGCAGACGGTAGGCCCTGTCGATGGTGTCAGGGGCCTTGTCCACTCCCTCCCAGCGAACCTCGCTGCCGTTGCCGTAGGCGATGCGCATGCTCCACCAGCAGGCGTCCTCGGAGCCGCGCCGACCGTACGTGTTCTGTCTGCGATAGTGGTGATACCAGCCACCAGCCACCTTCAGCAGCTCTTCGACAAGCCTCTCCACCTCGACGGACGTCACGCTGCCCTCTCGCTCGAAGGTCTCCCTGCTGGGGAACAGACGGGCATCGTTGCGCCGATACACGGCCAGCGCGGCGTACGTCCCGTCCTCGTTCCTGCTGATGGACATTCCCGTGCTCGTGCTCCCATCAAGGGCAAACTGCACCTCCACCCGTTCCACGCGGCCATCCATGGTGCCTCCTCTCGTCGAACCGCCATGCCTCAAGGCTACGGCCATCCGGGGAGACCCCAAACCACTTTCCAAATCATGCTTGCCAGAAACTCGCGCATATGTCGCACCACGCTCGCACGCACGAAAAACAAGTCGACTACCTGCTATTTCGCTTCTTTTTGACATGCAGCGTGCAAACCAGGCGCGCCATGCGCGGCCCCGTTATGCGTCGGTGGGCAGAATTTATGCATAAGGACGTTCTCCTGTGTCACATCGCGTCAAACACGCTGACGCCGCCATCAGGACGGCACGGATCGCCTGGCATCCCAGCCCGGCTCAAGCAGCCCGAAGTGCTCCAGGGCCAACGCGACCCCATCCTCGTCGACCGTCGCGGTCACGTAATCGGCAGCCTCGCGCGCCTCCGGCGTCCCGTTGCCCATGGCGACACCAATCCCCGCAAAGCGCAGCATGTCGATGTCGTTGTGCTGGTCGCCAAAGGCCATGCACTCATCGCGCCCGCAGCCGAAGCGCTCCAAGAAGGCACGCATGCCCTCGACCTTGCCGCCATCCTCCGCGATGATATCGACGCCCTTGGTCCCCCATCGCTGCAGGCGACACCCCGGAAGCATGCGCTGCAGCTCGGGCTCGTCCTCGATGCCGACGAAGGCGACCGCCTGGTAGATGACGCCCTCCGCGCGCGTGCGGATGTCCGGGGTCGTGCCGCTGACCTGCTGCGCCATCTCGAACAGCGTCTCGTCGTAGCGGTTGACATAGCTGTCGTCGACCCCAAAGAGCCAGAGCAGCGACGTGCCTTGGTCGAACATGCGCGCCAATGCCGCAACGCCGTCGGGGCCTATCGGAAACCCTGCGAACAGCGCCCTGTCCCCATCGAGGCACATCTGGCCGTTCGCCGCCGCATACCCATCAAATTCCAAATCATCAAGATGAGCGCCGCCAAGCTCGATGGGATGCCTGCCCGTCGCGATGACCACGCGTACGCCACGCTCTCGCAACGCCCTGATGGCCCGTATGGCCCGTTCGGGCATGCGATTCGTGCGGGGGGACAGCAGCGTCCCGTCGATGTCGAAGAACACCAGGCGTATCAACTCTGCCTCCCCTCACCACATGCGTATCGCCCAAACGATCCCACCGTTGTCTGCGCTTTGAAATCTCCTCGGCTCAGCGCTACGCAAACAAGCCCCTATTCTGCGCAGCTAGAAACGCAAACAACTGAATGCGCTTCGGCGGCACGTCAAAAAGCGCAGACAACGGCACCTAATCTCTGCATGCTCCTCCAGAAAGCGCAGACAACGTGTCCGCCAATCCTTGGGACACACCGCATCGATCCCCCGGAAGGTCTGATTCGTCGTAGCCTTCCGACGAGCTCCCGTTATCTGCGCCTTAGATACGGCTCGAGCGTCAAAGTCCGCCGTTGTCTGTGCTTTTCGTATCCCCCACCAAGCGCAATCGGTTGTTTGCGTTCTCCGCTACGCAAAAAACGCCGTTGTATGCGTAGCGGAGAACGCCCGCCGATGAGAAACGCAGACAAAAGCAGGTACGGCACCACATGGCACCGCGACGCCCTGAGATCGTTGCCGTCTAGGCGAATTCCCTCGCGAGCCAGTCGATGATGTCCAGCGACTCATACATCGGGACACCGTCAATGAACAGGCACGGCACCTGGTGCTTTCCGCCCACGCGCACCAACGTGGCATCCGCGGCGGCATCTGCGTGGATGTTCTTCAGCACGATGCCCTCGTAGCCATTGGCGTCGATGGCGCGCAGGACACGCTGGCAGTAGGGGCACTCGGGGTAGTAGTACAGTTCCAGACTCTTGGCCATGTCAGGTCCCTTCCGTTGGGGTACGACATGAGACAGTATCGCACGTTCGGCAAGCGCGAGCGCCTCAACCCCTCATCCCATGCATGGCCCGCCACCGCACGTCATCCGGAAAGAACGCGACGATCTGCTCCGCCGAGACGGGCTGGTAGCCGTTGGCGTCGACGCCCACGTCATAGCGACGAATGCCGTGCTCCCGATTCCACTCGTTGTATCCCCGCAGGCCAAAGCCCCCGTTGGACCGGTCTGCCGGAGCGGGCATCCCCGTCCCGACACCCTCGGCAGGCAGGCTGTGGATATGTCCATGCAGCATGTACGAGCCATGAAACGCCCGGTCCCAATCCAGCATGGGATAGTGGCTCATCACGAACTTGTAGCCCTCCCGCGCGACCTTGCCCACCTGGTCGTAGTAATCCACCGAGGCGTACCCTCCGCAGGTAACGAACTTCGGCCCGCTGTCATGGTTGCCGATGACGATGTGCACGCTCTCGCAGGGCAGAACCTCGCGCAGCTCGCGCGCCGCGGCGACATTGGGCTTGCACACGTCTCCCAGGATCCACAGCTCGTCATCGGCCCCGACGCATGACAGAAGTCGCGACAGCAGCAGCCCATCATGCTCGGCAACACTGGCAAACCCACGCCATCGGGCGATGGTCTTGTCGCCCAGATGCAGGTCGGACGTGAAGAAGCGCATGCCACCCCCCTCGCAAGCCACCCATCGCCCACGATTGTAGCCAAGTCGGACCACGACCCCCATCGGGCAGATCGCGCGCATCCGCCGCCGAAGCGCACGACAGTCGAAGGCATGTCTCGACACCAGGCCCACGCTCGTCCCAAGACGCCCGCGCCCAGACCCCCTTCGGCTATTCTGGTAGGTAACCGGTCTGAGGAGGTCGCCATGTGGCGTGAGATGAGACGCAGGAACCAACAGCTGACCCAAGACGAGTGCGACGCCGTCCTTGCGAACGGGCAGCGTGGCGTGCTGGCCGTGCTTGGCGACGACGGATACCCCTACACGGTGCCGCTGGATTACACCTATGCCGATGGGCACATCTACTTCCACGGCGCACCGGTGGGCCACAAGCTCGACGCCATCGACGCCTGTGACAAGTGCAGCTTCTGCGTGTTGTCCGACCCGCAGGAGAACGAGGGCGCCTGGTGGCTCACTTGGCGCTCGGTCGTCGCGTTCGGGCACATCCGCCGCGTCACCGATCCCGACCGCATGTGCTCCATCCTATGGGGCCTCGGCGAGAAGTACTTCCCCTCCATGGAGGGCGAGGACGAGCACATCGAGCGCGTGCTGGGTCGCATCGCAGTACTCGACCTGGAGATCGAGCACATGACCGGCAAGCTGGTCAACGAGAAGTAGCCACACGGGCGCCCGCCCCGACGCAACCGGCGCCGGGGCGGCCCCTGACGGCGCGAGACACGCGGTCCCGCCAGCACATATGCCTGGCTAGAGCTCCTCGCCGTTGGTCGCAATCACCCGCTTGTACCACTCGAAGCTCTTCTTCTTGAAGCGCTTGCCGGAGCCCTCGCCGCCGTCCTGGATGTCGACGTAGATGAAGCCATAGCGCTTGCGGTACTCGCCGGTGGTGAAGCTCACGACGTCGATGCAGCCCCACGGGGTGTAGCCAATGAGGTTGACACCGTCCTCCTCGACCGCCTTCTTCAGCTCCTTGATGTGCGCACCGAGGTAGGCGATGCGGGCGTCGTCCTCGACCGTGTCGTTCTCGTCGAGGTCCTCGTACATGCCGATGCCGTTCTCCACGATGAACTGCGGCATGCCGTTGTAGCGCTCGTCGAAGCGCTTGAGCATGATGCGCAGACCCACCGGGTCGATGGTCCAGCCCCAGTCAGTGGCGCCGAGGTAGGGGTTCGGCACGTTGTGGGGGTCGTTTGCGCTGGTCGACTTGGAGATGTCGACCTCGACCGTGGAGTCAACCACGCTGGACGCGTAGTAGGAGAAGCCGATGTAGTCCACGGGACCGGCCTTCAGCGCAGCGAGGTCGTCGTCGGTGATGTCGAGGTCCCAGCCCTTGCGCTCGAACATCTTGATCGCGTAGTTGGGATAGACGCCACGGCACTGGACGTCGCCGAAGAAGAAGATGTGGTGGTTGGCGTCATCGGCCATCAGCACGTCCTCGGGCTTGCACTCGCGCGGGTAGGTGGGGCCGGAGGCGATCATGCAGCCCACCATGAGGTTGGGGTCGATCTCGTGTGCGACGGCGACGGCCTTGGCGCTCGCCACGAACTCGTAGTGCGCGCACTGGTACATCATCTTCTCGGGATCGTCGAACTCGGTGAAGACGACGCCGGAGTTGGTCCAGCCGAAGATGGGGTTGGAGATGTTGAACTGGTTGCCGATCTCGTTGAAGGTCATCCACCACTTGACCTTCTCGTGGTAGCGCTCGAAGCAGACCTTGGCATAGCGCACGAAGAGGTCGATGAGCTTGCGGTTCGCCCAGCCGCCATACTTCACGCACAGGCCGTAGGGCATCTCGAAGTGCGACAGGGTGATGACCGGCTGGATGCCATGCTCGAGCATGCAGTCGAACATGTCGTCATAGAACTTCAGGCCGGCCTCGTTGGGCTCGAGCTCGTCGCCCTCGGGGAAGATGCGGCTCCAGCTGATGGACGTGCGGAAGCACTTGAAGCCCATCTCGGCGAGCAGCGCGATGTCCTCGGGATAGGTGTGGTAGAAGTCGATGCCCTTGTGGTTGGGATAGTACTTGCCCTCCACGACGCCCTCGGTGATCTCGCGCGGCACGCCGTTGGCACCGCCGGTCATCACGTCGGACACGGACAGGCCGCGCCCGTCCTGGTCATGGCCACCCTCCAGCTGGTGCGCTGCGACGGCGCCACCCCACAGAAAGTCCTTCGGTAATGCCATGGTGTCTCCCTTCCATGTGGCCCGAATGGGCACGTTCCCTCGTACCCCCATCTTGTCAGACGGGGGCAGCAGCCTTCGGCATCGTCCATGTCCTATTGGCACGGACGATAGATGTTTGTCGGTGACGGCCCGCCCGGCAGCAGACCCTCACTGCCACGCCTCAGAACACGTGGTCCTCGAAGTAGCGGCCGAAGCCGTCCTCGCCCACGCCGTACTCCGTGACGGCGTCTGCCACGGCCTTCGCCTCGTCGCAGCCGTTGGCCATGCACACGCCCCAGCCGGCCGCGGCAATCATGGCGATGTCGTTGTCCATGTCCCCCACCGCCATGATCTGGCCGATGGGGATGTCGTTGCGCTCGGCATAGCGCCGCAGCGCGACACCCTTGTCAAGGCCGGGTCTCATGAACTCTACCGTGCCCGGAGACGTGCGCACCGCACTCCAATGAGGTGACGGATGGTTCGCGATGACCCCCATGATCAGGTCCTCGTCCGCCTTGTCATACTGGATCTCGATCTTGCCGGTGTCCTTGCGACCCATCACCTCGCGCGAGACGCACTCCCAGTTGGCATGCATGTTCTTGGCGATGAGCGCGAACCTGTCATCCATCCGCCTGATCAGCACATGGTCGTATGCATCCTCGTAGACGATGATGTTGCAGTCGCAGGGCCACATGAACGAGAGGATCTCGCGCACGTGTGGGGCCTCGAGCAGCATGATGTGTTCGACGCCCTCGTGGTCCTTGTCCCACAGGTCGCCACCGTTCATCCCTATGGCCATGTCGAACGGGAAGGAGAGGCCCCAGACCCGGGCGTTGTCGAGCGAGCGTTGGTCAAACGGACGTCCTGACGCGGTACCGAAGAGAATCCCCCGCTCGTGCAGCCCTTCGAGCGCCGCGATGGTACGCGGCCCCAGGCTGCTGCCCTTCATGTTGAGCGTCCCGTCGATGTCGGCGACAACCGCGGTGATGGTTTCGATCATGACGTCCCCCGTTTCGGCTCGCAGCGTTGCCCGGCCCACGTCACCCTGGCCGGATGGCTGACAGGACCAGCATATCAACCCTTGCGGCCCCCTCTGGCAACGGAGAAGCAAGCAGCGGCAGTGGTCGGTGAACCGGGCCCCGGTGCGGGACCATCGTCCGGCTCGCCACGAGAGGTGGAGCCGTGCGATGTGCGTCTCCGCCACGCCGTCACCGGGATCGTAGGCCCTGGATGACGGTCAGCCGGCCTGAGCGATGTACTCGTCCACGAGATGGGATGCGACGCCAACGCAGTCGTTGCAGCTGCAGCGGTTGCGCTTGAGGTCGACGCACTTCACGTAGCCGAAGTGACGCTCGAACTCCCGCTCGAGCTCGTCGGCACGGTCGATGCCCAGGTCCGCAAGCACCTTCTGGGCCGTCAGCAGCGCACCGCACTTGCCGGCGATGCTGCGAGGCGCAGGAGGCCTGCCACCAGCCTTGTCGACGTCCGAAAACGCACGATAGACGGAATTCGAGCAGTTGTTGCCCTCGAGGTGGATGCCGCGCGCCTCTCGCTCGTGATCCATGTCCAATCCTTCCCTCGCCCTCGGCTCACGCCTCCCATTATCGCCGAAAGTGCCAGCGGCGTTCGCAGCGCGGCCGTCATGGGTACCCACCGGTGCGCGGCGCGTAGCGCATGGGGGCAAAAGTGTTCAGGAAATTCCGTTAGTCAGTAATTCATTATCGCTTCCAGCGACGGAATGCGCAAAGCGGTAAGGAATCCGCAGGTCAGCAGGACTTGTATAAGCGCAGACAATCGGATAGATCTGACAATGCTTCTGACTAACGGAATTTCCTGAACACTTTTGCCTTCTGGGCTCCGCAGATACCGATGGGGTGACCTCAGGCACCCACAATTCCAGCCGACGTCGGACGGGGTCGACGAGAAAGCCCCCGGTCGACCGGGGGCTCTGAGGGAACGACTGGCTTGTGGGGGATGCGGCCTACTGCCCGTCCTGCGGGAAGATGACGCCGGCCTCGCGGCGGATGGTGTTCTGCACGCAGCTGACCACCAGGCTCTCGTCGAGCTGGCGGTAGCATTCGTCGAGGTCGCCGGCCTCCTGCTGGGCCAGGAACTCGCGGAACTCGCCCTCCCACATGACGGGATAGCTTTCGTCGAAGGTCTCCTCGGTGCCGTCGTTGAGGTGCAGCGTCACAGCCCCGCACAGGTTGGGCTGGGAGTTGGACACGATATAGCCGTCGGTACCCTGGATCTGCATGACGCACGGGGCACCGCAGTCCTTCGCGCAGACGTTGACCGCGCGGAACCCGTCGTAGTCGAAGTCGATGACGCCCGAGGTGTCGATGCCACGCTCGATGTTGGCGCGATAGGTGGCGGACTTCGGCTTGCCGAACAGGCCGATAGTGTAGGTCAGGGTGTACAGGCCGATGTCCATGATGGCACCGCCCGCCTTCGCGGGATCGAACGCAGGCAGGACCTCTCCGGCACGGAAGGCGTCGTAACGGCTGCTGTACTGGCTGTAGTTGACGGTTGCGATCTTGACGGTGCCGATGCGCGGCAGCAGCTCGTCACGGACCAGCTTGAAGTTGGGCTGGCGCGTGGTGACGACGGCCTCCCAGAGGAAGCGCCCGTGCTCCTTGGCCAGCTCGGCAAGACGTGCCGCCTCGACCTCGTTGGAGGCCAGCGGCTTCTCGCAGATGACGTCCTTGCCCGCCAGGATGGCTGCCTCGGTGACGGCATAGTGCAGGAAGTTGGGCACGGCGACATAGACGGTGTCGACATTGGGGTCGGCAATCAGGTCGTGGTAGTCGGTGTAGCGACCGGCGGCACCAAACTCATCGGCCAGCTCGTTGATCTGGTCCATCGTGTTGGGAGTGCCGGCGACGGCCGTCGCCTCGACGCCCCAGGACTTCAGGTTCGGCCCGACCATGCGGACGATCATACCGGTTCCCACGATGCCAAGCTTCATTGTGTGCCCCTTTCGGTCGTATGTTGCGCTCGATGTCCATCCTACGACGCGCATTCCTCGCAAGGCGCTCGCAATTGCCAAGCTGAACGTCGTGTCCGGCAATTCCAGTCCGTCGGGCCATATCGCTGGACTTTAGTTCCAAGCCCGCCTGCAGCCCTAGATGACCGGCCCAAGGCAATGGATGTCGATGGCGCTGAAGTAGCCGATCGCCTCGTTCTTCGTCATCTCGCCGCCCAGCACCCGGACGATCTTGGCAAAGACCTCGTCGGCCACCTCCTCGATGCTCCTCTCGCCCGTGATGACAAGGCCCGCGTTGACGTCCATGTCCTCCTCCATGCGCTCGTACGTATGGGGATTGCCGCAGATCTTGATGACCGGCATGCTGGGAAAGCCCTGAGGGGCACCGAGGCCTGTCGAGAAGCACATGAACTGCGCGCCCGTTGCGGCCATGCCCGTCAGGATCTCGGGCTCGCGTCCGGGCGTGTCCTTGATCCACAGCCCCTTCTGGTCGGACACGAACTCCGGATAGTCGAGCACGCCCTGGATGGGCCTGGTGCCGCTCTTGACGATGGCGCCAAGGCTCTTCTCCTCGATGCTCGAGAGGCCTCCCGCGATGTTGCCGGGCGTGGGCTGGCCGCGCCGCATGTCGCACCCGACGCTCTTGGCACGCGTCTCCATCTGGTCCACGATCTCGTAGATGCGATGCGCGACACCCTCGTCCACCGCACGGCGGGCCAGCAGATGCTCCCCTCCGATGAACTCGGTCGTCTCGCCAAAGACCACCGTGGCACCCAGGTCGACGAGGCGGTCGGCAACCGCGCCTATGACGCAGTTGGACGCGATGCCACTCGTGGTGTCCGACGCACCACACTTGATGGCCATGACCACGTTCGAGAGGTCGGCGCGCTCGCGTTGCAGGCCAGATGCGGCGATCACCATGCGACGGGCAATGTCGGTCCCCTCGCGTATGGCCTTGCTCACGCCACCAAGCTCCTGGATGCGAATGATCTCCACGGGCTTGCCCGTTGCCCTCAGCTCATCGTACATGCGTGCGTGGTCGGTCCCCTCGCAGCCGAGGCTCACGATGAGCACGGCGGCGACGTTGGGACCCCTGCCCAGGCTGATCAGCGTGTCGGTCACGCGCTCGAGGTCGGGCGGCAGCTGGCAGCAGCCCTGGTGGTGCAGGTAGGCCACCGTGCCCCCCACTTGGCGCACGATGGCCTGCGCGACATCGTTTGCGCAGGTAACGCTGGGTATTATGGCAACGAGGTTACGTGCGCCGTACCGTCCGTCCGGACGGCGGTACCCCATGAAGCCCGGCATGTTACTCACCCTCCCTCTCGAGGTCTCCCCTGCCACGCATGCTGTCGAGGTTGTGCACGTGCACGTAGGCGCCCCGGCGAATGTCCTGCGAGGCCATGCCGATCTCCTCGCCATACTTGGTGATCTGCGCTCCCAGCGCGATGTCGCACAGCGCGAGCTTGTGACCATAGGGAACGTCGTCGACCACCGTCATGAGCGTCCTGGCACCCGTGGGGTCGAGCACCTCGACCTCGGTGCCTGCAACGATTCCGTCAGCGAAGATGGTCGCCACGTTGTCCCGCTCGCTCGCCTTGAGGGCGATTGCCCTGTCTGCCATCTGCGGCCCCCTCATCACATCGATTCTCCCGCACGGCCGGCGCACGGGAGGACCCTCCATAGCATCGCCTAGCCCGCCACCGCCAGGACGCTCACCCCATCGGGTATGACCACGACACGCGCGTCATCCCCCTTGATCTGGCGGGCGATGGCCAGCGCCTCGTCTGGCGTCGAGGCGGGTATCATGTTGCATCTGCGCACGGTATCCCGGTCGAGGTGGGTCGTCACCAGGATGATGGGATGCTTCCGCAGGATGCGCGCATAGATCTGCGGGCACCATTGCTCCGGGATGGTCTGGTTCGCGGGGATGCCGGACAGGTAGGCATCGATCTCCTCGGGCGTGCCCATCTGGATGAGCTCGGCAAAATGGCTGCCACCCATGCCCTCCAGGCAGCTGCAGCACATGATGATGACCCCATCCTCGCCGGCGCAGGCCTCGGCCGTCGCCACCGCCTTGGGGCTCTGGTAGAGGTTCTGGTCGAGTGGGTAGCCACCGTTGGTGGTGATGACGATGTCGCCGGTCACCGGCGGGCACTGCGACCACGTGCGCACGAACTCGACCCCCGCCGCATGCGCCTGCTCGAGGTCACCCGCCCAGGCGCCGATGACCTCCTTGCGCGCGTTGAGGGCCACGTTGAGGATGAACGCCACCCCTGCCCGCCGCGCCGCGACGAGCATGTCCTCGTGTATGGGGTTGCGCTCCAGCACGCCCGTCAGCGCATAGGGGCTGGCGATGGCCCGATAGGAGTGGTTCTCCTTGACCGTCTCCTCCGAGCAGATGCCCGGCAGGATGGACTTGCGCCCGCCCGAGAAACCCGCGAAGAAGTGCGGTTCGATGAACCCCTCGCAGAGGAGCAGGTCGCACTCCGTGACCAGTCGGTTGACCTTGAAGCTGGCCCCGGACGGCAGGGTGCCCATGTCCACGAACTGCGTTGGGTCGAAGGCGTCGTTGCAGACGATGCGCTCCTCGTCCACGATGCGGTCGCCGAACATGCGCCGCTGCTCCTCCTCGGTGGTCACGCGGTGCAGGCCCGTCGCTATGAGGATGGTGATGTCGGCACGCGGGTTTGCGCGTCGGATCTCCTCGAGCTCCAACGGCAGGGTGATGCGGCTCGGGACGGCGCGGGTGTGATCGCTGGTGACCAGCACGATGCGGTCCCTGTCGCGGGCAAGGTCGCCGAGGCACGGGGTCCCGATGGGGTGCGCCAGGGCCTGTCGCACGAGCTCCTCCTCGCTTGGGGCGGGCTCGAGCTCCCCCATCTTCGTCTCGACCAGCGCCTCGAGGCAGTCCTCCTCGATGTGCAGGTCGAGCGTGCCGTGGCCGTACGGCAGCGCGACCGTCCTCATGCGAACCCCTCTCCCCAGAAGTCCGTGCCATGTCGCCACCATTGTCACACAGGCGCGCGCCCACGCCACCGATGGTACGCGTGAAGGCGCGCCAGGACTCGACGAATGCGTGCCGCGTCCGCATTCCGCACGGACGGCTGCCTACCCCTCCTTGTGCAGATGGAAGGCCAGCGCGCCAATCAGGTTGGCCTCGTTGCCGAACTTGCAGGTCACGATCTCGGGCTTGCCGTACGGCAGGAAGTCGACGTAGGGGTCGAAGAGCGCATCCACCGCGTCGGCGATGATCTGGGTGGTCTCGGGACGAGCGCTGATCCCGCCACCGATGGCGTAGCGCTCGAGGTCGAGCACGCTCTGCAGCGAGCAGATGCCGGCCGCGGCCTCCTCGCCAAAGGTCTTGAGGACGTCCTGCGCCACCGGGTCCCCCGCCTCGTAGGCGTCGAAGAGCATGATGCCGTCGGCCTTCTCGATGCCCTTGATGGCACCGTACTTGCCCGTGATGGAGCCCGCCGAGATGTGCGCCGCCCACATGATGCCGATGTTGCCCCAGCCCAGGCCGTTCTTGACGCCCTCGTGGTCGGTGATGAAGGCGGAGAGCTCGCCCGCGCCGCCCGTGGCGCCCATCCACACCTCGTTGTTGATGACGATGCCGCCGCCGATGCCAGTGCCCAGAACGAGCACAGCACCCGAGTTGACGTCGGACAGGGCACCCAGCCAGTTCTCGGCGCTGGCGGCGCACTTGCCGTCGTTGGCGACCGTGCACGGCTTGCCAAACACCGCACCGTACCGCTCGGCTGCCGGATAGTCGTGCACCCACTGGAAGGCGCCGCCCGTATGCGCGATGCCAGCAGCGGTGTCGACGCGCCCGGGCATCGAGATGGCCACTCCCTCGTAGTCGTAGGCGGACACGGCGTCGCGCACGTCGGCCAGCGCCCCGAGCGTGCCCCCCTCGCTGTCGGTGACGGCGGGCACCTTGCCCTGCTCGACGAATTGGCCCTCCCGGTCCATGATCGCATACTTGATGAACGTGCCGCCGATGTCCAGCACCAGATACTGCGCAGCCATGATTCCCTCCGTCCGTTAGCTGACAACACCTCCGTTATACGGGAATCATGGCCTGTGACTGCACTGGCATCCGCGAGCGTGACCTGCCGCTGGGGTCGACGACCGCGCGGCCGGAGCCTACAGCAGCGTCGGCTGGTAACGGGCCAGGGCGTCGACCAGCGCGGGATGCTCGATGAGGAACGCGACCTTGGGTGGGTTGTCCTTCTCGATCAGCGCATGGCTGCCCGGCCAGACGAGGATGGTCATGTTCCTGAACGTCCCCTCCCCCACCTGCGTGGGCTCGCAGGACACGTCCGAGGCCAGCGCCCGCACGTCGCGCTCAAGCTGCACCAGGCGGTCGTCGCGATAGATGCGCATCAGCGGACGGGCCTGGGCCAGCAGCTCCTTGGCGCGCTGGCGGTAGTAGGACACGTCGGACGGGGCCTTGCTGACCACGTAGCGCCCCGACGCGTGATGGCCTCGGATCGCCTCGCCCTGGACGGCCACCGTGCCAGCCGACCGCAGGAAGTGCAGGAACGTGTGGTTGGTGGGTTCGGGCAGGTAATAGGGGCTGATCTGTCCCGTCATGTAGACGGGTATCCACCCCTCCAGCCCCATGATCAGCTCGTTCAGGGGGCGATGCACGTCATGGATGTTGTGCAGGTGGACGCCCTTGCGCACCAGCATGGCCATGCCCAGCATCACCTTGCGGGCGAACTCGTCGTCGGTCGCCATCTGGCCGAGGGGCATGTCGCTGTAGAGGATGACGTCCTCGGTCGATGGCGACAGCGCCGCCGCCTTCAGGAAGTCCAGCTCGGCCTGCTTCATCTCCTCGATGCCCTGATAGACCTTGGTGGTGGGCAGCTGGATGGGCAGGGTCGGGACGTGTATGCCCTCGAGGTCGATACCCACAAGGAAGTCATCGAGGTCGGACTCGTCGAGGATGGTCAGAAAGCTCTCCAGCGTGTTGGGTCGGGCGGGGATGTCGGCCAGCTCGGAGCGGAGGAACGACCTCGTCGCGTCGGCGCGCCTCCCGCCCGTCCGCAGGTCGTCCACGGAAAGGCCCGTAAGGTCGGACAGCAGCCCCAGCGAGCGCTCGTCTCCGCAGTTGCGCGCCACATAGGCGGCCACTCCCTCGACGAAGCGGGCCATGTCGGCCGGATGGCGCTTTCCGCCCAGGATGCGCGAGATGTAGGAGGGGTCGTAGCCCATCGAGCGCGCCAGGCGGTTTCCCGCAATGTCCAGCGTCTCCATCAGCTGACGCAGGTTGCGCGCAAGCGCCCCGGGGTCGGTCCGGGACGCCAGGTCGGGGTCCAGGGCCATGCGCAGCTCGGTGGCCAACGCCACCGTGTCGATGGGCGGGCAGCCCCTGCGCGCGGCAAGCGCCGCCATCCCCACCGCCAGACGGTCGGGCACGTCGCCATCGGCCGAAGGCGCGCGGCGGCCCTTCAGATAGCGCGAGATCGCTGACGAGGACAGGTCGGAGGCTTGCGCGAGCTCCCGTGCCGTGCAGCCCAACTCGTCCATGTGCACGCGCAGTATGCGGGGAAAGGACATGGCAACCCCCTGGCTGGCTGGCCGGACGGACACGCCAATTGTCGCACACCCACCATCGGAAACGCTGGCGTGGCGTCACATTCCCCTGCCCCAATCGTTCCAACCATTGGAACCGATGACCAGCACGACCGGGAAGGGCCTATCATCGTATATGCTGTCGCACCGTATCAAAGGAGCAACCATGAGCCCGGCCACCGGCAAGAACGAGGGCGCCCTCGTCCCCTCCCAACGCATGCGCATCGCCTATCTGCTCACGCTGGTGGGTGGCTTTCTGGATGCCTACACCTACTTCGAGCGGGGCGGCGTGTTCGCGAACGCCCAGACCGGCAACATCGTCAAGCTGGGCATTGCCCTGGCCAACGGTGCGCGTGACAAGTACCTGTCGTATCTCATCCCCATCTGCTCGTTCGCCGTGGGTCTGATGGTGTCGCTCGTCATCAAGGAGGTGCTCGAGCGCCACGAGATGCGCCTGGTGCGCCGAACCGTGCTGGTGGCGGAGATCGTCGGCCTGGTCGTCGTGGGATTCGTGCCCCTGGGCGAGGAGTGGGACCGCCTTGCCAACTGCATCGTGTCCTTCGTCGCCGCCATGCAGTACGAGACCTTCACGACCTTCCGGGGCGAGGCCATCGTCACCACCATGTCCACGGGCAACCTGCGCAAGATGGTGGACAGCCTCTTCGACGGCATCGTGCACCATGACGGCGCGAAGCTGCGCCGCGCCGGCCTCTACCTCAGCATCATCGCGACCTTCACCGCCGGGGCCTTCCTGGGCACGAGGGCCTGTGACGCGATGGGACGCGCGGCGGTCATCCCCGTCATCGCCATGCTGGGCGTGGCCATCGCCATCATCACGGCGCTGCGCAGGAGGAACCACAGGCGCTAGCGGCCCATGCGCCGGCCCCGCCGCTTCCCACGCCTCGCAAGCCGTATGCCAATCCGTGATATTGACGTGAAAGGCCCGGTCGCGCGGTACCATGAGATCTATGGCCACCATCAAAGGACTCATAACCCCCCGCGAGCAGACCCCCGAGGAGAAGCGCCGCGAGATGCTCGAGCGTCCCGTCCAGCCGCTCATCCTCTCGCTGGCCGCACCCTCCATCTTTGCCAACATCGTCACCACCCTGTACAACCTGGCCGACACCTTCTTCGTGGGCCAGATGGGCGTCACCAGCGCCAGTGCGGCCGTGGGCGTCGCCTTCGTCACCATGACCGTCATACAGTCGGTGGCCTTCTACTTCGCACAGGGCACGGGCATCCACATGAGCCGCTGCCTGGGAGCCGGCAATACCGAGGAGGCTGCCGTCTACGTCAACACGGGCATCGCGGCCACCGTGAGCATCGGCACGCTCATCGCCATCGTCGGCCATCTCTTCCTCGACCAGCTGTGCTACGTCGGCGGCGCCACCCCCACCATCCTGCCGTACGCGCGCACCTACATCAGCATCATCCTGTTTGGCGCCCCCTTCATCGCCAGCGGCTTCCTCATGAACATGCAGCTGCGCTTCCAGGGCGAGTCGTTCTACTCCATGCTCTGCATGGTTGCGGGGGCCCTGCTCAACACGGTCCTCACGCCGCTGTTCATCTTCCCCCTGGGTCTGGGCATAGCCGGCAGCGCGCTGGCGACCGTGGTCAGCGAGGCCGTGAGCTTCTTCCTGCTGCTCTACGAGATGCGGAAGGCCGGCATCACGCCGCTGGGCCTGCGCTACGTACGCATGCCCGACCTCGCCATGGTGCGCATCATCAACAACGGCGGCGTCCCGTCGTTCGCGCGCCAGGTCATGCTGGGCGTCGCCACGAGCCTGCTGAACAACGCCGCCGCGCCCTTCGGCGACGCGGCCATCGCCGGCATCGCCGTGGTGCAACGCATCACCAGCGTCGGCAACTTCTTCCAGATCGGCATCGGGCAGGGCTTCCAGCCCATATGCGGCTACAACCTCGGCGCCAGGCGCTACGACCGCATCCGCGAGGCGTACTTCACCGCGCTCAGGCTCTCCTTCGTCTCGGTCGCCGCCATCGGCGTCATCACCTTCGTCTGGGCCCCGCAGCTCATCGCCATCTTCCGCGACGACCCCGCCGTCGTCGAGTTCGGCACCCTGACGCTGCGCCTCTGCAGCATCACGATGCCCTTCACGGGCATGGCGATGGCCACCAACTTCCTGCTGCAGACCTCCGGCAAGATGTGGCGCGCCACCTTCCTGGGAGCCTGCCGCCTGGGTCTGGTGCTGGGCCCGGTGGTATTGGTGCTGCCGCCGCTGCTGGGCCGCGTGGGCGTGCAGGTCGCCCAGCCCACCACCGACATCATCACCACGCTCATCGCCCTGCCCATGGCGATGGCCATCCTGCACGAGATGCGCTCGATGGAGCAGGCCGACTCCCGCTAGCGCGACGCCCGGGAGCCAGCTGTCCACGATTGGCACGATCGGCGCAGACGACGGGGCGGCTCCTTTCGTCTGACGTCGCCGCATCGCGACCGGCCTGGAGTAAAATCTGACCCATTGGACGAAAAGCATGCGTCGTCCCCCATCCCATCCCCCACACTGGGACAAGCGACGCATCGACCACGAACGGGAGGATTGCCATGCCGACCGACAAGGACCAGCCCAAGCGCATCAAGCGCACCACCGGCGACCGCTCCGGCGCCCAGCGTGCCGCCGTGAGGCCGCACAAGCGCGAGACGGCGTCCGGCTCCACCAGCCAGGCCCACGCCTCCACCTCCGCCAGCCAGACCCACGCCTCCAGCAGCTCCGCGACGAGCCATGCGACGGCGAGCGCCCCCGCCTCCAGCGCGGCATCGAGCACCAGCGCGACCCAGAGGACCTTCGACCTCAACGCCATCATCGCGAAGTGGGCCTCCGGCCTCACCAGCGGCTCGGTGCACCAGACCTACGCCGGGTCGGCGCTCTCCAGGAAGGAGTCCGCCGCCCGCCAGCAGTTCTCCGTCCCCGCCAAGGACCAGCTCTTCCTCGTCCTGGACGCGACCATCTTCGGCACCTGCAAGGCCGGCCTGGCCCTTGCCTCCACCGGCGTCTACCTGCGCGACACCGCCGGCAAGCAGCGGGCCATCGCCTGGGGCGACCTCCCGCGCTGCAAGGTGGCCGCCGACAGCCAGACGCTCGTCATCGACGGCAGCAAGATCGTCACGCTGGACGGCAGCGTCCTGGCCAGCCTACTCGTCGCAATCCAGAAGCAGATCGCCGGCTAGGTCCGACGCACGCCAGACCCCATCGGGAGGTACCAACATGAGAACCCGCCTGGGCACCCGCATCCTGTCCGCCGCCCTCGCCTGCGTGCTGGCCTGCGCGGGCCTTGCGGCCTGCGCCGACATCTACGGCTACGACGAGGCGACGGGTGGCGCCTCGACCTCGTCCACCACCGGCATGACCGTCCAGGTCGAGCGCGGCGACAAGGCCCTCGACATCAAGCGTCCCACCCCTGGCGCAAAGAAGCCCGCCAAGCTCGACAAGAACGGCTGGACCGTCTTCGTGTACCTCTGCGGGTCGGACCTCGAGTCCCAGAGCGGCGCGGCGACCAAGGACCTGGCCGAGATGGTGGGGGCGGCCGGCAGCGAGAACATCAGCTTCGTCGTGGAGACCGGCGGTGCCAAGAAGTGGGCGACCAAGGGCATCAGCAACACCAAGCTGGGCCGCTACCTCGTGCAGAACGGCGCCATCATGGAGGTGGGCACCGCCTCCGCCGCCGACATGGGCGACCCCAGCACGCTCTCCGACTTCCTCACCTGGGGTATCGCCAACTACCCCGCCGAGCACATGGCCCTCATCCTGTGGGACCACGGCGGCGGCTCCATCGCGGGCGTCTGCTTCGACGAGCGCAACAGCTACAGCTCCCTCAGCCTGCGCGAGCTGGACACCGCCCTTTCCGCGGCCCTCCCCAGCATGTGGGACAAGTTCGAGTTCATCGGCTTCGACGCCTGCCTGATGAGCACGCTGGAGGCCGCCAACGTGCTGGCCTCCTATGGCGACTACATGATCGCCTCGCAGGAGAGCGAGCCGGGCAACGGCTGGGAGTACAGCACCATCGTCGAGTACCTGACGAAGAACCCCTCGACCGACGGCAACGAGCTGGGCAAGACCATCTGCAACAGCTACCTGGCCTCCCTCGACCGCAACAGCAGGGGCTTCGCCACCCTGTCCGTCGTCGACCTGTCCGAGGTGGACGAGCTCATCCAGAGCTTCTACCGCTTCTCCCAAGAGATGTACGAGTCGGGCAGCAACCAGAGCATGCTGGCCGCCATGTCGCGCGGCATCCGCAGCGTCGACAACTTCGGCAGCAACAACTGGCTGGAGGGCTACACCAACATGGTCGACCTGGGCGGCCTGGTGCAGGCATGCTCCGCTGCGACCCCCAGCGCCTCCGAGGTGCTGGACTGCCTGAACCGCACGGTCACCTACCAGGTGCGCGGCACCTACCACGCCGCCTGCAGCGGCCTGTCCACGTACTACCCCCTGAAGCTGCAGGACTCCAAGGAGCTGGTCGTCTTCCAGGGCGTCGCCCCCAACCCCTCCTACCTGGCCTATGTCGACCGCCTGGCACACGGCGCCACCTACAACGGCGGCAGCCAGTACACCAGCTACTCCGACCAGCAATGGTACGAGGGCGGCCTGTGGAGCGTCCTGATGAACAACACCGGCACCCCCGAGGCCGAGGAGGCCATCGAGGAGGCGGAGCAGTACTGGGACTACGTCGACGACCACAGCGGCACCAGCGAGGTCATCACCTTCGCCGAGAAGCCGCAAGTCAACGATGATGGCATCTACTGGTTCCGGCTGGATGCGGACGGCCTTGAGAACGCCGCGGTCGTCAGCGGCCTGGTCTACGAGCTCTCCGAGGAGGGTGACGACCTCATCGCCCTGGGCGAGACCTATGACGTCTACGGCGACTGGGAGACCGGCGAGTTCTACGACGGCTTCGAGGGCGAGTGGCTGTCGCTGCCCGACGGCCAGAACCTGTGCACCTACGTCGTCGACAGCGGCGAGGACTACGTCATCTACACCTCGCCGATCGTCCTGAACGGCGAGGACACCTACCTGCGCCTGCGCCAGAGCCTGGACGACGGCTCGGTCGAGGTCGAGGGCGTCTGGGATGGCATCGGCGAGGGTGGAGCGGTCGACCGTACCGCAACCCCGCTGAAGCGCGGCGACGTCATCATCCCGCGCTACGACTCCTTCTCGACGGAGAGCGGCGACGCGTCGGCGACCTACGAGGGCAACGAGTACACGCTGAACGTCAAGACCCTGACCATCGACTATGGCTACCTGCCCGACGGCATCTACGCGTACGACTTCTGCATCGAGGACGTGTTTGGCGACGTGACCGTCACCGAAGCCGTCCAGCTGCAGATCGAGGAGGACGGCAGCATCTACTTCCTGCAGTAGCGCTTCCGACCAGAGAAGGCCACGGCTCCGTCGCCCCAGACCGGGACGACGGAGCCGTCTTCTCTTGCGCATCCTGCGGGAGTCGCGTCCACGACGCACCCGTCCGCCGGTGGCGTCAGCCCAGCACTTGGGCCAGGTATCTCCCCGTGACGCTGTCGGGGCAGGCCGCGACGTCCTCGGGCGTTCCGGCACAGACGATGCGTCCGCCCTGCTCGCCCCCGCCCGGACCCATGTCGACGATCCAGTCTGCATTTGCGATCATGTCGAGGTCGTGCTCGATGACGACCACCGTCGCGCCATTGGCGACCAAGCCCTGCAGCACGCCCAGCAGGACCTCGACGTCGAGGGGATGCAGGCCGATGGTCGGCTCGTCGAAGACGAACAGCGCGTCGTCCTGGCGCTTGCCCACCTCGCCGGCCAGCTTCAGCCGCTGGGCCTCGCCGCCGGAGAGTGCCGGCGTCGCCTCCCCCAGCGTGAGGTAGCCCAGCCCCAGGTCGTGCAGGATCTGCAGCTTGGCGCGCGCCTTGCGCAGCGTCCCCACGCGCACGAGCGCCTGGTCGACCGTCAGCTCCATCAGCTCGGGCAGCGACACGTAGCCGAGCTTCTCGCCGCCGGCACCGCGCGAGGTGTGGCGGCGGACCTCCCAGGCGAGCGGCGCATAGCGCGACCCGCCACAGTCCGGACAGGCGATCTCGACGTCGGGGAGGAACTGGACGTCCAGCTGGATGGACCCCGTGCCGTCGCACGTCGGGCAGCGCAGGGACCCCGTGTTGTACGAGAAGTCGCCCATCTTCAGGCCACGCTGCCTGGCGTCGGTCGTCGACGCGAAGGCACGGCGCAGGTCGTCCAGGACGCCCGAGTAGGTGGCCACCGTCGAGCGCACATTGGCGCCGATGGGGGTCGCGTCGATGAGGTGCACGCGACGCAGCCCCTCCGCCTCGACGACACGCACGTGCGAGGGCATGCGCTCGCCCATCGAGCGCGCCTGCAGCGCCGGCACCAGGCCCTCCAGCACCAGCGTCGTCTTGCCCGAGCCGCTGACGCCGGTCACCGCGGTCAGGCGACCGCGTGGCATCCACGTCTCCAGAGGCCTCACGGTGTGAATCTGGCCGGTCGCAAGGTGCAGGGATCCGCGCTCGAACATCTCCTCGGTGTCGCAGCGCTCGCGCACGCGCACGCGACGCGTGCCGGACAGGAAGCTGCCGATGCGCGAGACGGGGTCTGCGGCGACCTCGTCGACCGTGCCCTGCGCGATGACCGTGCCTCCCTCGGCCCCCGACCCGGGCCCAATCTCCAGCAGATGGTCCGCCTCGCGCAGCACGCGCACGTCGTGGTCGACCACGACCACCGAGTTGCCATCCCCCACCAGGTCGTCCATCACGCCCAGCAGACCGTCGACGTTCGAGGGATGCAGGCCGATGGAGGGCTCGTCCAGCACGTAGAGCACGCCGGTCGTGCGATTGCGCACCGCGCGGGCCAGCTGGGCACGTTGGCGCTCGCCGGTCGAGAGCGTGGCACTGGCACGGTCGAGCGCCAGATAGCCCAGCCCCAGCTGGCACAGGCGCTGGGCCGGCTCGACCGTCTCGGCGACGATGCCCTCGGCCATCCCACGCAGCTCCCCGGGCACGACAGAGGGGACCCGTGCCAGCCATTCCACCAGCTCGTCAAGGGTCAGCGCGGTGGCCTGGGCCAGATTGATGCCATCCACCAGCGGCGCGCGGGCCGCCTCGGACAGGCGCGTGCCCCCGCAGTCGGGACAGGGCGCCTCGGTCAGGTAGCGGGCCACGCGCTTCAGGCCCTTCTCGTCCTTGACCTTGGCCAGGGCGTTCTCCACGCTGTGGCGGGCGCTGTAGTAGGTGAAGTCCATCTCGCCTGCGGTGCCGGTCTTCTCGTTGTGGTACAGCAGGTGGTACTTGTCGGGGGGACCGTGCAGGACGAATTCCCGCTCGTCGGGCGTCAGGTCGCGATACGGCACGTCGGTGCGGATGCCCGCCTGGCGCGCGATGTCCTTCATCAGGGACCACATCAGATGCCCCCACGGCGCGACCGCCCCCTCGTCGATGGTCTTGGACTCGTCGGGCACCAGCGTCGCCTCGTCGATGCTGCGCACGGTGCCCGTGCCCGCGCAGGTGGGGCAGGCTCCCTCGCTGTTGAAGGCGAGGGATTCGGCGCCTGGACCGTAGAAGGTCGCACCGCAGGTCGGGCACACGATCTCGCGCTCCAGCGCAACGTTCATGGTCGGTGGCACGTGGTGGCCGTTTGGGCACACGTGGCTGCCGAGGCGACTGAACAGCAGCCGCAGGTGGTTGAGCAGCTCGGTCGACGTGCCAAAGGTCGAGCGGACACCGGGGATGCCCGGACGCTGTCGCAGCGCGATCGCGGCCGGCACATGCAGCACCTCGTCCACCTGGGCGCGGCCCGCCTGCGAGATGCGACGGCGCGTGTAGGTGGAGAGGCTCTCCATGTATCGACGGCTGCCCTCGGCATAGAGCACGCCCAGGGCCAGGCTGGACTTGCCCGAGCCCGAAACGCCAGCCACGCCGACCACCTGCCCCAGGGGCACGCTGACGTCGATGTCCTTGAGGTTGTGCACCCGTGCGCCGCGCACCTCGATGGAGGTGGGCGGACGGCGCACGATCTTCTGTCTGCTCATGAGATCATCTCCCGCACATGACTGTAGCATGCGAGACGGGAGTGGATGCGGGCAGTGGGCGTCCGCGACGGGGCCTGCGGATGTGGCGGGAGGGTCGCAGCCCTTGCGGTGCGTGTCGGCGAACCTGTCCCCAGGACACGCCCGCCTCCCGTCAGCTGTCCTGGAAGACCATGCGGGAGGCCATCTCCGTGTCCATCTCGACGCCATACCAGATGGCCTCGCTGGCGGCCGCCTGCCCCAGCATCATGCCCAGGCCGCCAACCGTGGGGCATCCCACCTCGGCGGCGTCGCGCAGCAGCTGGGTCATGCGCGGATGGTAGATGACGTCGGCCACGGGCAGGTCGGGTCGCAGCAGACGGCGGTCGACCAGGGTATCGGCACACCCCTCCCCCATGCCCACGGACGTGGTATTGACCAGCACCGTCGCCTGGGAGATGCAATCGGCGAGCAGCCCGGCGTCGGAGAGGTCGCGGCGCGCCGCCTTGCAGCCCGTGCGCCCTGCCAGCCTCTGCTGCAGCCGTTCGACGTTGCGCCAGCTGGTGAGGCCCCGTCGGCAGAAGACGTCGATGCGTTCGGCTCCCTCCAGCGCCGCCTGCACAAGCACCGCGCTGCCCGCGCCCCCGCAGCCCAGCAGCACCATTCGCGCACCCGCCATCGCCACGCCATGCGCGCGAAGGTTGTCCACGAAGCCCTTGCCGTCGGTGTTGTAGCCCCGCAGCATCCCATTGCGCTTGGCTATGACGTTGACCGCCCCGATCAGCTCCGCCGCCTCGTCCAGCTCGTCCAGCAGTGGGATGACCGCCTGCTTGAAGGGCATGGTCACGTTGGCGCCGTCCCAGCCCTCCATCGCCCGCATCGCGGAGAGGACCGAGGGCAGCCCCTCGGGTCCTGCCACGTCAAAGCACAGATAGGCCGCGTCGATTCCCCGCTGGGCGAACGAGGGGTTGTGCACGGCAGGAGACAGCGAGTGCGTCGTCGGATTGCCCAGCAGGCAGATGAGGTGGGTGTGGCCACTGACCTGCGGGGACGGCCGGGTGTCGGCGGGCGACGACGGCACGTCCCGGTCGGGTGCGGGGCTGGCATCGCCCTCGAGCACCGTCTTGTGGATGGCCTCCAGGAGGGGCAGCGCCTCGCCGAGCTGCACCTGGCCTGGCGCCGAGGCCTGTCCCAGCGCGCAGAAGGTCAGCGCGCTGCCAAACACCTCGCCAGAGAGGCGGGAGTTGACCCCTGCCGCTCCCATGGCCATGGTCAGCAGCGGCACGTCGAGCCGGTCGCGCGCGAGCGCGGTCGCCCTCATGAGGTCGTGCGTCTCCTGGTTGCTCTTGGACATGGCCGCAAGCTTGGGGATGTCGGCACCCAGCTCCGCCATGTGCACCAGGCGCCCGACCATCCAGTCGACCTCGGGCATCGCGTCGAAGTCGTGGTGGGACACGATGACCCGCACGCCGTTGTCGTGCGCCAGCCGCACCAGCGCCCCCACCAGCCGATCGCCCAGGCCCACCTCGACGTCCACGAGGTCGGCCGCACGGGCGGTGATGATGGCGCAGGTCAGGACCATCGCCCGCTCGGGCGAGAGGTCGACATGCCCGCCTTGTCCCGTGGTGCGCAGGGTGAAGACGAGCGGGGTGCGCGGCAGGGCCTGCATCAGGGACTGACCGGTGGAGACGACGGCAGCCGGGTCGTCCAGCGCGCCAAAGAAGTCCGCCCGCCACTCCAGGCAGTCCGCCCCAGCCGCGACAGCCTGTCCCGCAGCGACCAGCAGGCCAGGCGCGTCCGCCTCCATCAGGGAGACGATTGCCTTGGTGCGACCCTCGCCGATGCGTACGCCCTTGATGTCCAGCACTGCCATGTCGTCCTCCTGCCCGCCTCGATGTACCCAGCCATCCTACTCGCACCCCGGGGATGCCGGCGACCGCCATCCGCAAGGCGTTACCGCATGGTAGCTTGCGAACCCGGCAGAGACGTCCCTCCCCTCGAAGGCGAGTCTGCGTGGCACGCCAACAGGCCAGGCCAAAGGCTGGCTCGCGTTAACAATCGCCGCAGCTTCTGTGGTCGCACGATCCCGCAGGTACAATGGGACGCGCAAATCGAGGACCCCAACCCATGGAGGCCACCATGACCAAGATCGCGATGAAGACCCCTCTCGTCGAGATGGACGGCGACGAGATGACCCGCATCATCTGGCAGATGATCAAGGACGAGCTGATCTGCCCGTTCGTCGACCTGCAGACCGAGTACTACGACCTGGGTCTGGAGAATCGCGAGGCGACTGCCGACCAGGTGACCGTGGACTCCGCCGAGGCCACCAAGCGGCTGGGCGTCGCCGTCAAGTGCGCGACCATCACGCCCAACGCCGCGCGCGTCGACGAGTACCACCTCAGCCAGATGTGGAAGAGCCCCAACGGCACCATTCGCGCCATCCTGGACGGCACCGTCTTCCGCGCCCCCATCGTGGTCAAGGGAATCGAGCCCTACGTGCGCACGTGGACCAAGCCCATCACCATCGCGCGTCACGCCTACGGCGACGTGTACAAGAACACCGAGCTGCGCATCCCCGCGCCCGGCAAGGTCGAGCTGGTCTACACCCCCGCGGACGGCGGCGAGGAGATCCGCGCCACCGTGCAGGAGTTCGACCAGCCCGGCATCGCACAGGGCATCCACAACCTGGACGCCTCCATCGGGAGCTTCGCGCGTGCCAGCTTCGAGTACGCCCTCTCCACCGGCCAGGACATCTGGTTCGCGTCCAAGGACACCATCTCCAAGACCTATGACCATCGCTTCAAGGACATCTTCCAGGAGATCTTCGACAACGAGTACCGGCAGCGCTTCGAGGAGGCAGGCATCACCTACTTCTACACCCTCATCGATGACGCCGTCGCCCGCGTCATCCGCAGCGAGGGCGGCTTCATCTGGGCCTGCAAGAACTACGATGGCGACGTGATGAGCGACATGCTGTCCACCGCCTTCGGCAGTCTGGCCATGATGACCAGCGTCCTGGTGTCGCCGCATGGGTACTACGAGTACGAGGCCGCCCATGGTACCGTCCAGCGGCACTACTACAAGCACCTCGCAGGCGAGGAGACCTCGACCAACAGCGTGGCGACGATCTTCGCATGGAGCGGCGCGCTGCGCAAGCGTGGCGAGCTGGACGAGCTACCCGAGCTGGTGGCCTTCGCCGATCGCCTGGAGCGGGCGACCGTCGACACCATCGAGAGCGGCCTGATGACCGGCGACCTCGCCGCCATCACCACCATGGAGAACCCCACCAAGGTGAACACGCGCGACTTCATCCTCGCGGTTGCCGAGCGCCTGAGATAGGCGCGCGACACATGCTCGCACCGGCTGCCCCCAACGGACCCTCATTCGTTGGGGGCAGCTCTTTATGCATTCTGATATACTCTGATGTCATTAGAATCTTGTGTACGAATTTCTAAGGACACATATGGTAGAGAACGACTTCGACCCCCTGTCCCTCGACAACCAGCTGTGCTTCCCCCTCTACGCGGCATCGCGCGAGCTGACGCGTCGATACAAGCCATTCCTCGATCCGCTGGGTCTGACCTACCCCCAATACGTGACGATGATGGCCTTGTGGGAGCATGACGGTGTGAAGGTCGGGGAGCTGGGCGAGCGCATCCATCTCGACTCGGCCACCCTGACACCCCTGCTGAAGCGCCTGGAGGCGCATGGGTACGTGACGCGCCAGCGCTCGTCCGTCGACGAGCGCGCCGTCATCGTGTCCCTGACCGAAGAGGGCCGCAACCTGCGCGAACGTGCGCTGGACGTGCCCAGGTGCATCTCTCGGTGCGTCACCATGACCCCCGAGGAGGGCTACCAGCTGAAGGTCCTGCTGGACAAGCTCATCTCCGTCCTCTCGTAGACGGCCGATGGACCAGACATGACCGGCACGGGGGCGGCGCAGGAAGCGCCGCCCCCATTTTGTCTGCGTTTCCACAGTGGATGCTTTTTGGGCTACGCAGAATACGCTCTATTCTGCGCAGTTGAGAACGCAGAAAACGCGAGCCTCCCATCAGGACGCACCCAAAGCGCAGACAACAGCCATCTGGCAGGCGAATCGCAAAAAAGAAACGCAGACAACGGGAAGACGCCACCAGTGCCAGACGGCCAGTCGAGCTGCCAGGCGTTGTCTGCGTTTCAAAATGTCGTGGCGAGAAATAACGACGCGTTGTCTGCGCTTCTTTCAAGCCGGCGTAGCCGGCTTCTGTTGTTTGCGCTTTTCCCTACGCAAATAACGGCGTATTCTGCGTAGCCACAAACATGAGGCTTTCCCAAACGCAGACAACAGAGAGGCCGGCTGCCCGGCCGGCTCGCGACCCACCGGGCAACCGGCCTCACGCATCGGCCAGCAGTATGAACGCGCCTACAGGTCGAGGCTGTCGTTGACCATCGTCTGCTCCTCGGCGGGGACGTAGGTGCCCGGAACCGCCGTCGTCACATTGGCCAGGTCGGGGACGCCGCCAAAGTCGGGGGTGGACGAGGAGACGGTCGTGTCGACCAGGGACATCTCCTCCTCCTGACGTCCCAGCACCGCACCCGCTACCATCACTCGCGCAACGGCCCACATGAAGATGCCGGCCACGATGCACATGGCATCGACCGCGAAGCTCATCATCGCCATCGGCGACCCACCCTGGCGCACGCCCAGCGCGATCTTGGCGAAGTTGGCCGCGACGCTGGGCAAGAACCCCAGCAGTATCGTCAGGAAGGCGATGAACCTCAGCTGGCGCATCTGGCCTGCACGGAAGGCGTCACCGGTCTTGCTCACCTTGCGGAACATCAGCAGCCCAAAGAAGCCGATGAACAGGAACAGGATGCCCCTCGTCGCGCACTCGACGGTGGCAAGCATCGTGTCCGACAGCGTCGGGACGATGACATACAGCGCCGAGTAGACGAGGTCCGGCAGCTTCGTGTTGGTGAAGATCAGCGCCGCGATGCCGCCGTACGCCAATCCCGCCAGCAGCACGATGACCGAGACGATCGTGCCCGTCTTGCATGCCTTGCTCAGGCGCTCCCGCGCGACTTCCCTGCTCACGTAGTCTGCCATGGTCCCCAACCTCCTTGCGGCGCAATGCCGATTGCTTGCGGATTCTATATCTCCAGGCCGGACGGGACGCCCGGCTCCTCGCGGCTAACGATAGCCCAACCAGCTAGATCGTGGCATTCTCGGGCAGGCTGACCTGACGGTACTTGACGCCGCAGCGGTCGAACACCGCCTTGGCGATCTGGTTGCCCACCGTGTCCGCGTACTTGTCATCGAGGTAGACCACTTCGCCGATGCCCGCCTGCACGAGCGTCTTCGCGCACTCCTGGCACGGGAACAGCGTGACGTAGGCGCGGGCGCCTGACATGTCCTTCAGGGACCCCCGATAGTTGAGGATGGCATTTGCCTCCGCATGGATGACGTAGCTGTGCTTGTCGCGCAGCGGGTCCTCGGAGTCCCCCCAGGGAAACTCGTCGTCACCCATCCCGGCGGGCGTCCCGTTGTACCCCACCGAAAGGATCCGGTTGTCGCGGTCGGCTATGCATGCCCCCACCTGGGTGTTGGGATCCTTGCTGCGCAGGCTGGCCGCCACCGCGACCCGCAGGAAGAACTCGTCCCAAGAGATGACGTCGGCACGTTTGCCCGGCATTGCTGCCCCCTTTGTTTCGTTTAAGCTGCGTCTGGAGCCTATGATAGCAGCATTGGCCAGCGAGAGGCCGCAGGACGCGCATGCGTTGGCGCCTCCGGGCAGGTCCTTTCCCATCGCGCGCATCCAGGGACGAGGGACCCGTCGGTGCATTCGCGCCCCCCGTCCGCAGGCCCAGAAGAGGCAGGGACATACGGCGCGACCACCGGTCTATTGGCATCCGACAACCGCAACACCTGCGGCGATACCTGCAATTGCGCTTTGTCCGTCCAGAGGCCCAGACGCGATGAAGCCCATAGCCAATCTGATATGATTCTAAGATACGGGGTTTTGCGTGAATTGTTAGATAAGGGGGATTCGATTCTATGCAAAAGAAGATCAGCAATCTGCCGTTCAAGGGAACGAAAGAGCAGGAAGACCAGCTCAAGGCCGTCATCGCCGAGCACTGCGACGACAAGAGCAACGTCATGGTCGTCATGCAGAAGGCCCAGGACATCTACGGCTATCTGCCCATCGAGGTCCAGGAGATGATCGCCGACGGTATGGGCGTTCCCCTGGAGAAGGTCTACGGCGTGGCGACGTTCTACGCCCAGTTCGCGCTCTCTCCCAAGGGCGAGTACAACATCTCCGTCTGCCTGGGCACCGCCTGCTACGTCAAGGGCTCCGGCGCCGTGCTCGACGAGCTCAAGGCGAAGCTGGGCATCGACGTCGGCGAGTGCACTGCCGACGAGAAGTTCTCGCTCGAGGCCTGCCGCTGCATCGGCGCGTGCGGCCTGGCACCCGTCCTCACCGTCAACGAGGAGGTCTACGGCCGCCTCGTGCCCGAGGATGTCGACAAGATCCTGGCCAAGTACGCCGACTAGTCATCGGATTCGGATGATTCGCAACGCTTAGAGGGACGAACAAGATGAAAATCTCTGAGATCAGGGACCTTCTGGATGCAGAGGTTCTGTGCTGTGAGGAGTATCTCGACCATGACGTCTATTCCGCATGCGGAAGCGACATGATGAGCGACGTCCTCATGTATGTGAAGGACCAGGCGGTGCTGCTCACGGGCCTTGCGAACCCGCAGGTCATCAGAACGGCAGAGATGATGGACATGGTGTGCATCGTATTCGTCCGCTCGAAGAGGCCGACCGAGGCCATGATCGCCATGGCCGAGGACGACGGCATCGTCATGATGGCGTCCGACATGCGCATGTACAACGCATGTGGCACCCTGTACGCAAACGGTCTCATAGGGACGGCCTCTCATGTCTGAGCCCCTCATCTTTCACTTTGACGTAGACGGCGAAAACTTCACGTCCGCAGGCCAGGCGTCCACACAAGTCAAGAGGAACCTGCGCCAGCTCGGCCTGTCGCCCGACATCATTCGCCGCGTCTCCATCGCCATGTACGAGGGCGAGATCAACATGGTGATCCATGCCAACGGCGGCACCGCCGACGTCATCGTGACCGAGCAGTACATAGAGATCATCCTTGCGGACAAGGGCCCGGGCATCCCCAACGTCGAACAGGCGATGCAGGAGGGGTTCTCCACCGCAACGGACAGCATCCGGTCGCTGGGCTTCGGCGCCGGCATGGGCCTGCCCAACATGAAGCGTTACACCGACACGTTGGAAATCGACACGATGGTGGGGGTCGGCACCACCATCACCATGTACGTCTACCTCTAGCTACCGGTCAAGAGGCAGGGTCTGATGGCAAGCAGCGCATACGAGCATTCAGTGCGGCTGGACGTGAGCAAGTGCACCGGCTGCACCACCTGTCTGAGGAGGTGTCCCACAGAGGCCATTCGCATCTGTGACGGGCACGCCCAGATAAACGATGCCCGCTGCATCGACTGCGGCGAGTGCATCCGTGTGTGCCCCCACAAGGCTAAGAAGGCGGTCGTCGGCAGGCTCGAGGACATGGAGCGCTTCCGCTACAAGATCGCCCTGCCCGCCCCGTCGCTGTATGGCCAGTTCGACAACCTGGATGACGTGGACTACGTCCTGGACGGCCTGCTCAAGATCGGGTTCGACGACGTGTTCGAGGTCTCGAAGGCCGCGGAGCTCGTCAGCGCCTACACGCGGCAGTACCTCAAGACGGAGGGCATCAGGCTTCCCGTCATCAGCTCCGCCTGTCCGGTGGTCGTGCGCCTCATAGCCCTGCGCTTCCCCTCGCTCAACGACAACGTGATGCACATGCTCCCGCCCATGGAGGTCGCGGCAAAGCTCGCCCGCAGGCGGGCGAAGGAGCGCCATCCCGAGCTTGCGGATGACGAGATCGGCGTGTGCTTCATCTCTCCCTGCCCCGCCAAGGCCAGCTACGTGAAGAACGGCTTTGCGGACTACGAGAGTGCCGTCGACGTGGTCATCTCCATGAGCGACGTGTACTTCTCCCTCATCAGCAAGATGTCGCGTGGGGACGAGGTCGACACGATGACGGAGTCGGGCATGGTGGGCATCGGCTGGGCCGCATCGGGTGGCGAGGCCACTGCCCTGTTCAATGACGAGTACCTTGCCGCCGACGGCATAGAGAACGTCATCAACGTGTTGGAGCAGATCGAGAACGACAACATCCCTCCGGTCAAGTTCATCGAGCTGGACGCCTGCACGGCAGGATGCGTCGGCGGGGTCCTGACGGTGCAGAACCCCTACATCGCCAAGACCAGGCTCCAGTCGCTGCGGCGCTACCTGCCCGTCTCGAAGAACTTCCTGTCGCCGGAGGAGCAGCAGTACATTCCCGAGCTCTACCTGTTCAACGACCTTCCGGAATACGAGCCGATGACGGTGCTGTCACACAACATGGCCGAGTCCATGCGCATGATGGCCGACATCCAGAGGCTGCACGCCACGCTACCGGGCATCGACTGCGGTGCCTGCGGCGCGCCGAGCTGCCATGCGCTTGCCGAGGACATCGTGAAGGGCAACGCGACGCTCGAGGACTGCAAGATCCGCGAGAAGTGAGGTAATCGGATGAAGGTCAGCGACCTGTTGGCACATGGGTTCGAAGCCGTGTCCCTGCCCGATGGCGAGCGCGAGATTGACGGTGTGTACATCGGAGACCTGCTGAGCTGGGTCATGGGTCGCGCGCAGATGGACAACGCCTGGATCACCATCATGACCAACGTGAACGTGATAGCGGTCGCGAGTCTTGCCGACACCTCGTGCGTGATACTGGCCGAGGGCGTCGAGATGCCAGCCGACCTGGTCGAGACCGCCCAGCAAAAGGAGGTCAACATCCTAGTCAGCAGCCAGCCCATCTACGAGACGGCCGTGCAGCTAGCGGGGCTGCTCTCCTGAAGAACGCCTTGTTGCCATGAGACGCTACTACTACGACTTCCACGTGCACTCCTGCCTCTCCCCCTGCGGAGATGCTGACAACACGCCCAACAACCTTGCGGGTATGGCGTTTCTGAACGGCGTGCGCATCATGGCACTCACCGACCACAACAGCTCGCGTAACTGCCCGGCCTTCTTTGCGGCAGCCAAGCGCTACGGGGTCGTGCCCGTCGCCGGGATGGAGCTGACGACCGCCGAGGACATCCATGCGGTGTGCCTGTTCGAGACGCTCGAGGATGCATTGGCGTTCAACGACGAGATCGACACCAGGCGCATCCGCGTCAAGAACCGCGAGGACATCTTCGGCGAGCAGCTGATACTCGACGACCAGGACAACGTGATAGGCCGCGAGGAGGACCTGCTCATCAACGCGACCACCGTCTCCCTGGAAGAGGCCCCGCAGCTGGTCGAGAACTATGGCGGCATCTGCTACCCGGCCCACATCGACCGCCCGGCGAACGGCGCCATCGAGATCCTGGGCGACTTCCCGCACTATGTGGGATTCCACATCGCCGAGCTGCATGACAGGGACAACAGGGACGAATACGTGCGCAGGTACGGCCTCGAGGGCATCCGCCTGCTGTTCAGCTCCGACGCCCACTACCTCGACCAGCTCAGGGACGGCACGGAGAACGATTGGATCGAGCTCGACTGCGGGCCGGGCGACGAGGAGCTGGTACGCAAGAAGCTGTTCGAAGACCTACGAGCGAGTTAGCGCTGGGACAAGATGAAAGAGCTATCACTTAACATCCTCGACGTGGCCGAGAACTCCGTGAAGGCGGGAGCGTCGCTGACGCAGATTCTGCTGACGGAGCGGGACGACGTGCTCACGCTCGAGATCGTCGACGACGGCTGCGGCATGGACGAGGACATCGTGCGGTCCGTGACCGACCCCTTCTACACCACCAGGACGACCAGGAAGGTGGGGATGGGCATTCCGCTGCTCAAGCTCGCGTGCGAGCAGACCGATGGCAGCCTGACAATCGAGTCCGTCACCCAGGAGGCGAATCCCGTCGAGCACGGGACGCACGTGACGGCCACGTTCCATACCGACCACATCGACTTCACGCCGCTTGGCGACGTGTCCTCGTCGATCCTGACCCTGATCCAAGGTCATCCCGACACGGACTTTCTGTTCCGGCACCAAATGGAGGACCGCGTGGTCGAGCTGGACACCAGGGAGCTGCGCGAGGTTCTAGAGGATGTGCCGCTTAACAGTTATGATGTTATGGAGTGGATAAGGGGGAATCTGCAAGAACAGTACGAAATGCTGCCGGAAGACAGCAATCCGAGTGGAGAGGATTGAGTATGAAATCACTTGCTGAGTTGCAGGCAATCAAGAACAGGATGAAGGACAAAGTCGTCCTGCGTGACGGCATGGAAGGCGCTCGCGTGGTCGTCGGCATGGCCACCTGCGGCATCGCGGCAGGCGCCCGCCCGGTCCTCAACGCCTTCGTCGAGGGCGTCAACAAGGCAGGCCTGGAGGGCACCGTCTCCGTCACGCAGACCGGCTGCATCGGCATCTGCCAGTACGAGCCCGTCGTCGAGGTCTTCGAGCCCGGCAAGGAGAAGGTCACCTACGTGAAGATGAATCCCGAGAAGGCCCAGGAGGTCATCGAGAAGCATCTCAAGGGTGGCAACGTCGTTTCCGAGTACACCATTGGCACCGTTGCGGTCTAAGTTTGGAGGTTTATTGTGATTCGTTCACAAGTCCTTATCTGTGGCGGTACCGGTTGCACCTCCTCGGGAAGCCAGCAAATCCAGGATAGGTTCGAGGCCGAGATCGAGAAGAACGGCCTGCAGGACGAGATCAAGCTCGTCCGCACCGGCTGCTTCGGCCTGTGCGAGCTGGGCCCCGTCGTCATCGTCTACCCTGATGGCACGTTCTACAGCCGCGTCACCGTCGACGACGTCGAGGAGATCGTCAGCGAGCACCTGCTCAAGGGCCGTCGCGTCGAGCGTCTCGTCTATGACGACCATGGCAAGGCCGAGGCGGACGAGTTCGGCAACATCGCCCTGTCCGACACCACCTTCTACAAGACCCAGAACCGCGTCGTCCTGCGCAACTGCGGTGTCATCAACCCCGAGGACATCGACGAGTACATCGCCATGGACGGCTACGCCGCCCTCGGCAAGGTCCTCACCGAGATGACCCCCGAAGAGGTCATCCAGGTCGTCAGCGACTCCGGCCTGCGCGGCCGTGGCGGCGGCGGATTCCCCACCGGTCGCAAGTGGTCCCTCTGCGCCCCCAACAAGGCCCCGCAGAAGTACGTCGTCTGCAACGCCGACGAGGGCGACCCCGGCGCCTTCATGGACCGCTCCGTCCTCGAGGGCGACCCGCACAGCGTCATCGAGGCCATGGCCATCTGCGGCTATGCCTGCGGCTGCTCCAAGGGCTACGTCTACGTCCGCGCCGAGTACCCCATCGCCGTCAAGCGCCTGGGCATCGCCATCGAGCAGGCCCGCGAGTACGGCCTGCTGGGCGAGAACATCTTCGACTCCGGCTTCGACTTTGACGTCGAGATCCGCCTGGGCGCCGGCGCGTTCGTGTGCGGCGAGGAGACGGCCCTGATGACCTCCATCGAGGGCAACCGCGGCGAGCCCCGCCCGCGTCCTCCGTTCCCGGCCGTCAAGGGCCTCTTCGGCATGCCGACCGTCGAGAACAACGTCGAGACCTTCGCGAACATCCCGCAGATCATCCTGCGCGGCGCCGACTGGTTCGCCTCCATGGGCACCGAGCGCTCCAAGGGCACCAAGGTCTTCGCGCTGGGCGGCAAGATCAACCACACCGGCCTCGTCGAGATCCCCATGGGCACCACGCTCGAGCACATCATCTACGAGATCGGTGGCGGCATCCCCAACGGCAAGAAGTTCAAGGCCGCCCAGACTGGCGGTCCGTCCGGCGGCTGCATCCCCGCGAGCCTGATCGAGACCGAGGTCGACTACGACAACCTCACGGCAATCGGCTGCATGATGGGCTCCGGTGGCCTCATCGTCATGGACGAGGACACCTGCATGGTCGACATGGCCAAGTTCTTCCTCGAGTTCACCGTCGACGAGTCCTGCGGCAAGTGCACGCCCTGCCGCGTCGGCACCAAGAGGCTCCTCGAGCTCCTGGACAAGATCACCTCCGGCAAGGGCACGATGGAGGACCTCGACCGCATCGAGGACCTCTGCAACTACATCAAGACGAACTCGCTGTGCGGTCTGGGCCAGACGGCCCCGAACCCGGTCCTGGCGACGCTCAAGTTCTTCCGCGACGAGTACGTCGCCCACGTGCGCGACAAGAAGTGCCCGGCCGGCGTCTGCAAGGACCTGCTGACGTACACGATCGACCGCGACAAGTGCATCGGCTGCGGCCTGTGCGCCCGCAACTGCCCGGTCAGCTGCATCACGCAGACCGACTACGTGGCACCGGGCAAGAAGCGCGCAGCCTACAGCATCGACGCGAGCAAATGCATCAAGTGCGGTGCCTGCATGAGCAACTGCAAGTTCAAGGCAATCAGCAAGCAGTAGAAGGAGCCCTGTAGGTATGAATATGGTCAACGTTAAAGTCAACGGCATTGCCGTAAGCGTGCCGGAGGGTTCCACGATTCTCGAGGCCGCCCGCCAGGCTGGCGTCGAGATCCCGACCCTCTGCTACATGAAGGAAAAGAACGAAATCGGCGCCTGCCGCATCTGCATCGTCGAGGCAACCGGGACGAGGGGCCTTGTCACGGCCTGCGTGTATCCCGTCGCCGAGGGCATGGAGATCCAGACCAACTCCGAGAAGGTCCGCAAGTATCGCAAGACCACGCTCGAGCTGATCCTGTCCACCCACGACAAGAAGTGCCTCTCCTGCCCGCGCTCCACGGACTGCGAGCTGCAGAAGCTCTGCCTGGAGTACGGCGTCGACGAGGAGGCCTTCGAGGGCTTCAAGCCCACGTACGAGATCGACGACTCGGTGCCCCATCTCATCAGGGACAACAACAAGTGCATCCTCTGCCGTCGCTGCGTCGCCGCCTGCAACGAGCAGTTCGTGGGCGTCATCGGCGCCAACGACCGCGGCATCGACACCAACATCGGCTCGCCGTTCAACCGCCTGCTCAGCGACGTCCCCTGCATCTCCTGCGGCCAGTGCACGGTGGTCTGCCCCACCGGCGCCCTCACCGTGCGCGATGACACCGACAAGGTCATGGAGGCCATCGCCGACCCGTCCAAGTACGTGGTCGTCCAGACCGCCCCGTCCGTCCGTGCCCAGCTCGGCGAGAGCTTTGGCATGGCACCCGGCACCAACGTCGAGGGCAAGATGGTCGCCGCCCTGCGTCGCCTGGGCTTCGACAAGGTGTTCGACACCGACTTCGGCGCCGACCTCACCATCGTCGAGGAGGCCAACGAGCTGGTCCAGCGCATCCAGAACGGTGGCGTGCTGCCGATGATCACCTCCTGCAGCCCCGGCTGGGTCAAGTTCTGCGAGTATTACTATCCCGACCTGCTCAAGCACCTGTCCACGTGCAAGTCGCCGCAGCAGATGCAGGGTGCGGTCACCAAGACCTACTTCGCCGAGAAGATGGGCATCGACCCCAAGGACATCGTCTCCGTCTCCGTCATGCCCTGCACCGCCAAGAAGTTCGAGATCGGCCGCGACGACCAGTCCGCTGCCGGCGAGGGCATGCCCGACCTCGACATCTCCATCACGACGCGCGAGCTGGGCTACCTCATCAAGAAGTCCGGCCTGAAGTTCGAGATGCTACCTGACGAGGAGTTCGACGATCCCATGGGCGACGACACCGGTGCAGCCGTCATCTTCGGCGCGACCGGCGGCGTCATGGAGGCTGCCGTCCGTACCGCCAACGCGTGGCTCAACGGCGCTACCGAGGCCATCGACCTCCATGCCGTGCGTGGCACCGAGATGGTCAAGGAGGCCACGGTCAACGTGGCCGGCACCGACCTCAAGCTCTGCGTCGCCTCCAGCGGCCAGGGTGCCCAGTACGTCATGTCGAAGCTCGCCGAGGGCAACCCCGAGGGCTGGGGCTTCATCGAGATCATGGGCTGCCCGGGTGGCTGCGTCAACGGCGGCGGCCAGCCTATCCAGCCGCAGTGGGTCCGCGACACCATCGACCTCAAGGCCGTTCGCGCCAAGGCTCTGTATGACGCTGACGCCGCCATGGAGCTCCGCATGTCGCACGAGAATCCCGCCATCAAGAAGCTCTACGACGAGTGGTACACCGAGGGCTACGGCAAGGGCAAGGCGCATCACGCCCTGCACACCAGCTATGTCGCCCGCGAGAGGTATCCCAAGGCCTAAGGTCCGGCCTGCCTCATAGCAGCATGTGACGAGATGCGCCCCAGGTGACGACCTGGGGCGCATCCTTGTGTAGACCGGTTGATGTCCCCTGTCCCTCTTCGGGCTCTTGCGCGCGCAAAAAGCCGTGGGGCCACGGGCAAAGCCTGCGCGACCCCACGGGAAAGAAAGGGCATTGGGTCTCAGAGAGCGAGCACTAGTGACGCGGGCCTCCGTAGCCAAGGCCACCAGCGCGACACACGCCAGCCATGCCGGGACCACCCATCACGTGTCTCGTGCAACCAAGGCGCGGACCCATGGGCGGGCGACCATACCCATAGCCGCCACGTCTTGCGCCACCCCACATCATCGGCAGGCCATACCAGCCGCCATGCCCGGGGCGTGGGCCATACACCCAGCCAAACAGCCCCCTAACTAGCCAACTCGCCATCATGAGGCTCATCCCCATGACGAGCAGACCACCCAGAAGACCCGTCATCGTACTCACTCTCTTCTGTTGTCATCCGACGACCTCATGTCGTCGCAAACTATAGGTATAGATACCCCGTCAAGCCCCTTCCCTATCCGAGCGAGCGCGAATCCATATGCCTGCAGAGCGACTTTTGCCATCTTGGCAGCGTCCTGCTCGGCACCCCGTTCATCTCGAGCGCCGCGCCAGTGACTCACTTTCCCTTGCGCAGCCAGAGGCCTGCAACGAGCGCGGCGACGCCACCTAGGGCAATTGCCAGCAGCACCGAGGGCGGAACGGCCGTGTCACCCGTCCGGGGAACGGTGGTGGTGGCGCTTGGCTTGGTGGGCCGCACAGGGGTCTCCGGACTGCCACCGGACTCCTTGTCGCCGCCACCGTTGTCGCTGCCAGACGCACGAACCGTGAACGCCCCCGTCGCCTCCCCGTCATCGAAGACGGCCGTCAGCGTGTGCTTCCCATCGGAAAGGGTATCCAGCAGCGCAGGCCTCAGCGTCACGATCGCGCTGCCCTTGCGTACGTCATAGCTCGAGACCGGCACGTCCCTGCCGTCAACCTGCAGCTTCGCGAAGTGCGCGATCGTGGTCTCGTCGTCGACGCTGCGCTTGATGGTGAACTCGGCCGCAGCGCCCGTCCCCCTCACGACCACCTGGCCGTCACCCTTGGCCAGGTAGTAGCTCGCCTTGGCGGGCTCTTCGGAGCTGATCGCAAACCTTCCCACAGCCTGTCCGACGTAGTTGCCCACACCCGTAATGGCGATGGTCGCGATGCCCACCTCGATGTTGTCCTGGTACGAGACGGTATAGTCGACGCCCTCCGCCAGGGTCGCGCCTCCCAGCGTCACCGTCGGCGTGGGCGTGAGGGGCGCTCCAGTGTAGGTCTGGTCGTCCACCGAGACCTGCGCGGCCGAGAGGTCCGCGGGCTTGATGGTCAGCGTACCGGTCACCAGGCTCACATCGAACTGGCTGGTCACGTCATTGCCATCGGTATCACGCACCACGGGATCGCCGGTGATGGCGTTGTCATAGCTCCCCACACCGGTTGCCGAGACGGAGGCCGCAAGGCCTTCCACGACATAGGGCACGGTCACGTCACCGACGGGTATGCCGAACTCGAGCGTCTCGAAGCCTTCGAGCGTCTGCCGCCTGCCGTTGTAGGCCACCTCGCTCGTGCGTGACGCCACCTCGATGCGATAGCGGTCGCCCTCCGGTCGGTCGGTAACCGTCAGGGTGCCCTCGGCGGTCTTGATGTCGTAGTTGGAGGCGCTCGTCCCCGCCATCAGCTCGTAGGAGAAGCCGTTCGTCGAGCTGCCCGGCAGCAGCTGCGAGCCGCTCACCGTATAGCGTGCCCCCTCGCCCGGGGCAAAGCCCTCGCCACCTTCCTTGACGCCCCGCATCACGAGTGGCGTACCGTCGTAGGCCTTGGTCGCATCGGGCGACGTCAGCACGACGGGGCGCCGCGTCACCTCGAGGGAGCCGCCCACGGTTCTTACCCTGGAGAAGCAGGACGTGCGGTCCTCCCCCGCCGCATTCCTGATGACATAGCCATCCGCCACGACGTTGTCGCCCGTACCGACATCGGTCTGCGACCCCCGCGTCGTGGCATCCACCGTAAAGCCGGCCGGGAGACCGTCCACTCCCACCTCGGAGCAGACGAGCGGCGTGCCGTCGTAGATCTTGGCATCCGACCCCGCCGTGAGAACGACCTCGGTGTCGTTCGCCGTGACGCTCAGGGTGCCCAGGTCCTCCCTCAGCTGGTAGTTGCCCGCGTAGGTGCTTCCCCACGCAAGGTCGTAGGTGTTGGGGGTATCCCCCAACTCGGTGAGGGAGCCACGTGCCGCGATGGTCACCGCCTCGCCCTTTACAAGGCCATCGACACGGGCCTCGCGAGCAACCAGCGGCGTGCCGTCATAGGGCTTGGTCGCACTGGCCGTATGCACGGTCAGCACTGCCCGCTCGATCTCGAACGTGCCGGCGGCCTTGCCCGCATAGTTGCCCGCACCCGTCACGACGACCGTCGCGGTGCCCGCGCGCACGTTGTTGAGGTACGACACCGTGTAGTCACGGTCCTCGACCAGCTTCTTCTCACCCAGCATGACGGTGGGCCTCGGCTCGTGCGCGCCGCCCGTATAGGCCCGGTCAGCTGCCGTGACCTGTGCGGACACGAGGCTTGCCTCAGAGATGGTCAGCGTGCCCGGCGCGAAGCTGACCGTGTAGTTGCCCTGCTCGGCCGGGCCGCTCGCCGTGATGGCGTAGGTGCCCACGTCATCACCTGGTTCGCGCGCGACGTCGTAGAGCACGAGGTACTCGTCGACCACACCGTCGACGTCCGCCTCGAGCGAGGGGTCCTTTTCGCCGTAGGCCCTTGCGCAGTCGCGTGCCGTGACGACCACCGGCCGGCGCTCGATGGCAAACTCGACCGTCGTGGTACCACCGTAGTTGCCCATGCCCTTGACAACCACCCGCGCCGTGCCGACCTTGAGGTTGTTGTCGTAGCTCAGCTGATAGTCCCTGCCCCGAACGAGCTTCCTCGTGCCGTCAGTCACCGTCGGCCTCGGCTCCTGTCGCATGCCGTTGTAGGTCAGCGGCGAGAGCGGTGCCACATCGACCTCTGTCACCGGTCGTGGCGCGATGGCGAAGGAGCCCTGAGCCGAACCCTTGTAGTTACCGATGCCGCGCACGCGCACCGATGCCGTACCGGCAGCCACGTTGTCGGCGTAGCCCGTCACCTCGTAGTCGACGCCTTCCACAAGGATCTTGTCTCCCAGGGTCACCGTCGGTGCAGGCGTGAGTGGCGCGCCCGTGTATGCCTGCTTCTGCGCCGAGACGACGGCCTCGGAGAGGTCCGTGGGCGTGATGCTCAGCGTGCCCGGAACGAAGCTGACCGCATAGTTGCCCTGGTCCTCGTCGCCCGTTACCGTGACTGCGTAGGTGCCCACGTCCTCGCCCGGCTCGCGCGACAGGTCGTAGCCCACCGCATCGCTGCCGACCGTGCCCCCGACCGTGGCCGTCAGCTTCGGGTCCGCCTGGCCGAACTCCTTGGTCAGCTTGTCTGCCGTCACCACGACCG
>CACYWP010000005.1 GCA_902778135.1 uncultured Coriobacteriaceae bacterium | reverse complement strand
AGGCGCTAGGATGGAAGACCATCAGGCAGCACCGCGTCGACTTGGGCTACGCGGCATAGCCTGATGGTCCGGAAAAACGTCCGGGGTCCCTTTCGACCAAGGAGAACCGTCCCAGACGGTCGAAGACCGAGGAGCGGCCCGTCATGGCGGACGACCCCGCTGGCAATGCCAACGGGGTCGTCGCTCGGGCAGCGATTCTGCGAAACCTAGACGATCTTGACGACCCAGCCGAACGGGTCATCGATCTTGCAGGTCTGGATGCCGACGAGCGTATCGCGCAGGCGGCCGAAGACCGGTCCGATGCCGTTGGCGCTGTCGGGGAAGGTGACGTCGACACCCTCGGCCTCGACCTTGGCAACTGGCGAGATGACGGCGGCCGTGCCCACGCAGCCGCACTCGGCAAAGTCGCCGGCCACGACCTCGTCGAAGCGCACGGGACGCTCGTCGACCTCGATGCCTAGGTAGTTGGCGACCTCGACCAGCGAGCGACGCGTGATGGACGGCAGGATGGAGTCGGTCGCGGACTGCGGGACCACCAGGCGCCCCTGCCTGTCGACGAACAGCACGTTGGTGCCGCCGGTCTCCTCGACGTAGGTGCGGCTCTTGGAGTCGAGGTAGAGGTTCTCGGCGTAGCCGTTGTCGTGCGCCTGCAGGGTGGGGTACAGGCTCATGCCGTAGTTGAGACCCGCCTTGATGTTGCCCGTTCCCATCGGCGCCGCGCGGTCATACGCGGGAACCGTCAGCTTGACGGCCTTCTCTCCGCCTTTGAAGTAGGGGCCGACCGGCGTGACGAAGATGCGGAACTGGTACTCGCTGGCGGCACCCAGGCCCAGGACGTTGCCCGTGGCGATCATGAAAGGCCTGATGTAGAGCGTGGCTCCCGAGCCGAACGGCGGCACCCAGGCCTCGTTGGCGGCGACGACCTGCTTGACCGCGTCGACGAACTTGTCCTCGGGGAACGGCGGCATGACCATGCGGCGCGCCGAGTCGGCCATGCGCTGGGCGTTGAGGTCGGGACGGAAGACCACGATCGAGCCGTCCTCGGTGGTATAGGCCTTCATGCCCTCGAAGATCTCCTGGCAGTACTGGTAGATGCCGGCGTCCTCGGAGAGCGTGATGTTGTGGTCGGCGGTGAGGCCGCCCTCCTCCCAGGCGCCGTTACGGTAGTTGCATGCGTAGCTGTAATCGGTCGGCTGGTAGGTGAAGCTGAGGTTGCCCCAATCCAGGTCCTTCTTCTGCATGAGAGTCGTCTCCTTATGCTCGTGACGTTCGATACCCATCGACTATAGCGCCAATGCGTGTGCTTGCAGCAAAAAGATGGCCCACGCGATTCGTGATCTCGTCCGAACCGCGTGGGCCGTCGCGTGGTGCGCGGATGCTGTGCCGGGTTGGCGCCTAGAAGCGCGCGTAGCGGTCGAGGTTCGCCTTGAGCTTCTGGACGAACTTCTCGCCGGTTGCCGAGAGGGCGGCACCGTCCTTGACGATGTAGCCCAGATGCAGCTGCACGTCCGTCTGCAGGGGGACGGTGGTCAGGCCCTTGCCGTCCGAGATGCCGACGAGGATGCCGCTGGTCACCGTGTAGCCGTTGAGGGCGACGATGAGCTCGGAGAGCGAGGCGCGGTCGGTGCAGGCGATGCCCTTCTTGCGCGTCTCGGCGGCGAGCGCCTCCTCGGCGAAGTGCAGCGGGGCATCCTCCTCCTGCTCGAAGTAGATGTACGGGTAGTCGTCCAGCTGGTCGAGGGTGAGGACCTGGGAGTTGACCAGCGGATGGGTAGCTGGCAGGGCGACGCGCGGTGCGGACCTGATGAGCTCGACGAACTGCACGCCCGCGTCGGCGAAGGCCTTCTCGAGGTCCTCGGCCGTCTCGGTGGTCTCGACCAGGATGCCCAGCTCGCTCGCGCCAGAGGCGACGTCGTCGATGACGCCGGCCGTCGTGCGGTCGCGCAGCGCATAGTCGTAGGCATCGCCCCCGTTGGAGAGGACCACCGCGGCAAAGGTCTGGACGTCAAACAGGTAGTGCTGACCAGAGACTGCGAACTGTGCCATTGCTACTCCCCCTTCTTCTGGGCGGCGTGCTCCTGGGCCTCGTGGAGGACCTCGACCGCCTCGGCCGTCGAGGTGCGCTCGTCGATGAAGCGCTTGACCTTGTGCTCTCCGGAGGCTCCCAACTTGTCGGTGTCAAACACGATAACACGTGCGGGACGAACGCCGGTGTGGGTCTTGAGGGCGCCTTCGACGCGCTTTGCGATCTGGTCGAAGGGCTCGTCGGAACCCAGGGCGCGCTCGACGGAGACCTCGTACTTGGTGGTGTGGTTCTCGTCGTAGGCACGGATGCGATACTCGCCGGTCAGGCCCTTGTCCTGGCGCACGATGTACTCGATGTCGGATGGGAAGACGTTGACGGCGCTGACGATGAACATCTCGTCCTTGCGGCCCGAGATGTGGATGCGCGCGTGCGTGCGGCCGCACTCGCACGTGGAGCGGTCGACCCAGCCGATGTCGCCGGTGGCGAAGCGAATCATCGGGCGGCTGCGCTTGGTCAGCGTGGTGTAGACGAGCTCGCCCTTCTCGCCGTCGGGCAGGACCTCGCGCGTGACGGGGTCGACGACCTCGACCAGGATCTGGTCCTCGATGATGTGCAGGCCGTTCTTGTACTCGCACATGCCGGCGCAGGCGCCATAGATGTCGGACAGGCCGAAGAAGTCGTAGACGCTTGCGCCCCAGATGTCCTCGATGGCCTTGCGCGTGGTCTCGATCGATCCGCCTGGCTCGCCCGAGATGATGATGGTGCGCAGGTTCTTGAAGTCCTCGCGCGGGTTATAGCCCTTCTCGATGGCCTTCTGGCCGAGGAGCCACGCATAGCTGGGGGAGGACCAGAAGTGCGTGGGCTGGTAGTGCTTCATGGCCCAGAGCAGTCGGTCGGACGGGACGGCTCCGACCCAGATGCCCAGCGCGCCCAGCTCCTGGGCACCGATGACGCAGGGGCCACCGACGTACAGGGCGAAGTTCATGCCATGCAGGTAGCGGTCGTTGGGGCGCATGCCGGTCTGCCAGAAGAGGCGCGCCTCGGCGTGCATGAACTCGTCGAAGTCGTGCTGGGAGAAGGGGCTCATCGTCGGGACGCCCGTCGAGCCCGAGCTGGTGGCCATGTAGACCACGTCATCCTCGGGTACGCAGCACAGCTCGCCGAAGAACGAGCCGATGCCCTGGCAGTCGCGCTCGGTCTGCTTGTTGATGAAGGGGAACTTCTCCAGGTCCTTGAGCGAGGTGATGTGGGGATCGACGCCCGCCTCGTCCCATGCGCGCTTGTAGTACGGGCTGTGCTCGTAGGCCCACAGGAGCTCGTCCTTCAGGCGCTCGAGCTGCAGCTCCTCGAGCTGCGGACGGGGCATCGTCTCGACCTCGCGGTCGTAGTACTTCTCATCGTATGAAAGGTTCTTTTTCGCCATAGTTCCTCCTTTGTGCCAACCACTCCGTAAGGGTACGGGCAAGACCACATTTAGACAAGCCTGTCTGGCTTTCGATGATTCGATGCTCCGCTATCGCCAAAACCGATAGCGGAGCAGACGTGCCATGCCATCATAGGCCTCTTTGGTTGCAAGGGGTGCCTGACGATGGAGGTGGTTTCCTACGCGTAAAGAAGGCAAGGGAAGGAGGGTCGTCGCGAGGGGTGGAAAAGGGGCCGTGGCCGTTGTCTCCTGGCTGATGACAACGGCCACGGCCCCCGCATGCCTGCAGGTTGCTTGCTACTCCTCGGCGGCGGCAAGATGCTGGGTCTTGCCGATCTCGTCGATCATGTCAATGCGCACCTGGTGGCGGCCGCCCTCGTACTCGGCGCCGAGCCACGCGTCGACGATGTCCTTGGCCTCGGAGCAGGTGACGCAGCGGATGCCCTGGACCTTGTTCGCGGAGAGGGAGATGCCCACGCCGGTGCCGCAGATGAGGATGCCGCCGTCGACCTCGCCCGACGTCACCATCTTGGCGACCTTGTAGCCGGAGATGGGGTAGTTGAAGCGCTCGGGGCTGTCGGTGCCGACGTTGACGACCTCGTAGCCCTTCTCCTGCAGGTAGGCCATGATCTCGTTCTTCATGTCCACTGCCACGTGGTCGTTGCCGATTGCGAGCTTCTTGAATGCCATGGTGCGATCCTTTCCTCTGATGACGAGCCGTTCCTCTGTTTCGTGCGGGTGCTTGAACTGCCGGGCTTCGGGCACGCGTCGCGGGGACGGGGCCCGAAGGTGGTGCCTACAGGGCGCGGAGCTTGGCCATGCTCTGCTCGTAGGGACCGTGTCCAAACAGTCCGGCGGTGCCTAGGACAAAGCCACGCACGCCCATGGCTGAGGCCTCGGCGATATGCTCGGGACTGCAGTTGCCGTCCACGATGACCTCGTAGTCGTTGCCATCCTTGTGGCTGGCCTCGACCAGCTGCTCGATCTTGGGGTTCACGAAGTCGAGCCACTTCTGGCCGGCAAAGCCGGGGTTGACGGTCATGACCAGCACGTAGTCGACCAGGGGCAGGATCGGCTCGACGGCTGAGAAGCTCGTGCCGGGGTTGATGGCGATGCCCGCCTTGACGCCGAGTGCCTTGATGGCGGCGAGCGTGCGGGCCACGTGCACGTCGGCCTCGGGGTGGACGTAGATGACCTTGGCGCCGGCCTTGGCGAACTTCTCCACGTAGCGGCCGGGGTCCATCGCCATCATGTGCACGTCGCAAGGCACGCCCGCGTTGGTGCACAGCCACTCGATGTCCTGCAGCCCCATGCCGTAGTTGGGCACGTAGGTGCCGTCCATGAGGTCGAGGTGCAAGCCGTCGGCGCCTGCCGCGACGAGCGCTGCCGTGTCGTCGGCGAGGTGACCGAAGTCGGCGCACATCATGGAGGGGAGGAGAAGCTTGTCGTTGCTGGCGCTCATGGGAGGTCCTTTCTGGGCGGGTTGCGTGACCCTTGGTTATTAACCGTTTAACTGAGGTCATGATACGACGGGCGAGTCCGTTAGTTAACCGTTTATATTCCACTTCACACTATGTACATAAACGGTTAACCTACTACCCAGGCTTCTGGACTTGCTGCGACAAAACCAATGGGTATCTGGTGAGTCGTCACTTTTGCATGGCTCTTAACCGTTTACCTGCTAATCTCTAGGTGTCTCCCTCGACGGACAGGACCTCACATGGCAAAGCGCAGCGTTTCGATCTACGACATCGCCAAGCTGGCAGGCGTCAGCACGGCAACCGTCTCCAACGTGCTCAACAACAAGGGCAGCTACTCCGAGAAGACGCGGGACTTGGTCGTGCGCATCGCGCGCGAGCAGGGCTATGTGGCCAACTTCGCCGCCAAGAGCCTGCGCGAGGCCTCCACCAAGACCATCGCCCTGCTCACTCCCGACGTGAGCAACGACTTCTTCTCGACGCTGGTGCTGAGAGCCGAGGGCCTGCTGCGCGCGGCCGGATACGCCTCCTACATCTGCAACACGGGCAATGACGACGAGCGCGAGGACGAGTATGTGCGCAGTCTCATATCCAAGCAGGTGGATGGCATCGTCTACATCGGCGGGGTGACGCGCACGCCCATCCACGCGGCGGTGGACCTGCCGGTGGTGCATATCGACCACACGGGGTCGACCGGTATGAGCCGCGAGGTGTATGTGGGCAACGACATGCCCCAGCTGAGCTATGACATGACCTCGACCCTTATCGCGCGGGGGTGCGAACGGGTGGCCCTCGTCAGCGTCTCCGCTTCGTTCTACCGCACCGAGGAGCACGACCAGGCGGCCGGTTATTATCGCTGCCTCGAGGAATGTGGCATGCGGCTGGACAGGAACCTCGTCCTGGAGGGCCCGCACCGCCAGACGAGCCTCATCGAGGCGGCCCAGCTGGTGAACGAGTGCCTGGATGCCGGATACGGTTTCGATGGCGTCGTCGCGCTGGGTGATCGCGTCGCGCTGGGCGCGGTCAACGCGCTCAAGGCGCGTGGCGTCGCCATCGGCCGGGACGTGCGTGTCATCGGCATGGACGACTCAATCTACTCGCGCATCTCCACGCCCGCCATCAGCACGGTCCGCCGCAACACGGCGGAGATGGCCGAGCGTGGCGTGGCTGCGCTGCTGGCCATGCTGGGCGGCGCGGATCCCGAGGAGACGCACATCGTGGTGCCGCACGAGGTCATCGAACGCACCACCACGCTGGGGGAGTAGGGCGTCCGCTCGGACGGCCATCCCGGTCGTCGGACGGGTGGGTGACGTCCCGCACCGCTTCGTCGCGGCCGGCGCCTCCGTCCGCCTCCTACAGCACGAGTTGCATGAAGCGCTCGTGGTGCGCGAAGCCGCAGGCGCGATAGAGGCGCGTGCCCTCCTCCGATGCGGTGATGTGCACGGCACCGCAGTCGTGCGCCCTCGCCTCGTCGACGATGCGCAGCAGGAGGTCGCGCGCTATGCCCTGCCGCCGCAGGTCCGGCCTCACGAACATGCTGGAGAGCAGCCCGAGGCGACCCGTGGGGCAACCGAAGTACGGGGGCTTCTCCACGATGGAGAGCCCACTTGTGCCGACGATCTGCCCGTCAAGCGTTGCGAGCCACGAGACGAAGCTCTCATCGACCAGATGGCGCCGATAGTGGTCATCCAACGCGGGGCGCAGGTCACAGGACTCGTGGGCGCCCTCCTCGAGCAGCTGGGAGATGCGCATCTCGATGAAGGCCGGGACGTCTGGCATCGAGAGCCTGCGGAACTCGAGGGAGGCGGGGGAGCGCGGGGTGTCGAGCCGCCGCACCATCAGCCATTCGCTCTGGTCGGCCCCGTCGCCGATGATGCGAAACCCCTGACGCTCGTACAGGCGCAGCGCGGGGTTCTCCTTCTGCACGGAAAGCGAGGCGCGTGCATGGCCGGCCTCCCGCAGGTCGGCCAGCATGCGGGCCATCATGCCGCTGCCGATGCCCTGCCCTCGGTAGGGCTCCAGTATCGATAGGGAGAACGAGGGAGTCTCGTCATCGATGTGGCCGTACTCGTCGGTGGTGCGCACCCAGCAGGCGCCTACCACCTCGCCAGCGACCACGGCGACGAGCGCCCGGTCGTCCGGACGCGACCCGAAGCCCTCGAAGGCCGCACGACACCTTGGGTCGTCGTGGATGACGGAGTGCGGGATCTCTCCCTCGAACCCCTCGGGCACGTAGATGGCCTCGTAGAGGAAGCGCTCCAACAGGGGCCGCTCGGCGGGTGTCATATGTCGGATCTCGTAGTCCATGCGCAGGAGTATAGCGGGACGAGAGGCGCTGGTCCGTGCGATGGGTGGCGACGTTTCGGCAGACAAGCGGCGGTGACGCCTCACTTCCGTCCTGATCGTCCTTCGGTCGTCTCGATTGGATAGTATTTGAGGCAGCCTTCGTACCCACCGACCATCTATCCGATTGACGGCAAGTCTCTTCCGCAGGAGGTAGTTTCCATGCGACATCATGTGAGGGTCACCGTACTGGAAAAGAAGTGCTTCTGCGACCTGCAGAGACGCTACCTTGCGGACCCAGCGAGCGGTCCATGCGGCGTCTTCGAGGTGGGTGACACCTTCGAGTTCTGGCGTGATGGTGGGCGTGACGACTTCTGGCGCTTCGGCCGGGCGTCTGGTCCTGAGGGGCGCGACTTCCCGTGCGCGGAGGCGTGGGACTGCATCAGCCGCTACGTGTACACGGCGCTGCAGGGCGGTTCGATCATGCACCGTTGGACGTCAGATGACCGTCAGATGGTCGCCTGCTGCAACGACGGAACCCGTCCCGTGGTATTCCTCATCGAGCGCGAGGACCTTGCCGACACGCCGGAAGAGGAGGCGTGGCTCGTCGAGGCCGAGCGTACGGGCTACTTCAAGAGCGATGCGGAGGACGCCTACACAGGCTGAGTCTGGCGGCCATCGTATCGTCCAAATTCGCACTGCGACACTGTCCCGCCTTTCGACCATCTGGGACGGTTCTCCACGGTCGAAAATGGCAGAGGCGGCCAACCCCTCGTGCGTTCGACCGTCTGGGACGGTTCTCCACGGTCGAAAGTGACGAAGATGGCCGACCTTTCGGGTGATGGGGCGGCGTGGTGACTGCCCGCTGTTCCGTGTGCAGCCCGCACTAGGCACGGAATTCGACCGTGCCGTCCCCGATGGTCGAACCGGATGTCGAACAGAATTCGACCGGGGAGAACCGTCCCAGACGGTCGAAACGACCCTCGAACCATGCAACAGATGCATGTAATTCCATATAAAAGAAGCTTTAGACATAGAAAGCCCAACATGGTTCACTGTAGCCAGAGCAATCTATGCGAGGGAGGGGTCGGTATGGCAGGGGAGCTCAGGCAGAGTGGCAGCAAACCTTGGGTGGTCATGGCGGTGTGCTGCGGCATGGTGGCGGCGGGATTGGGGCTCTCGCTCAACGCAGCTGGCGTGTTCTACGCGCCGGTGGCGGACGACCTGGGCATGATGCGTGGCACGTTCTCGCTGCACATGACGGTGTTCTCGCTGGTGACGGCATTCACGACGTTGCTCGTGCCCACCTTCATGAGGCGCTTCCCCTACAAGACGGTCCTCGTTCCCGCGCTGGCCGTGGCCGTGGCCGCCACCTTCCTCATGGGACGCGTGAGCACCCCGGCAGCCTTCTATGTGCTGGGAGCCGTGCGCGGCTTCTCCACCTGCCTCTTTGCCATGGCACCGGCCAACATGATCGTGGGGTCATGGTTCAACAAGAGCGCAGGAACTGCCACGAGCGTGGTCATGGCGTCGAGCGGCATCGCCGGCGCCCTGGGCTCGATGGCCTTCTCGTCCGTGATCGCGTCGCTTGGCTGGCGCAACGCCTATGCGGTTGTCGCCCTTGCCATCCTGGTGCTGGTGCTTCCCGCCGTGCTCGTGCCCTTCCAGGCCACGCCCGAGGCCGAGGGCCTACTGCCCTATGGTGACGCGCGCCAGCAGACAGCCGCCAAGGCAGGATCCTCCGCGTCGGACACGGCGTTCAGCTATGCCAACCCGACCTTCCTCTGCATCGCGCTCATGGGCGTGCTCATGGCCTTCGTGACCTCCATCGCGCAGCACTTCCCGGGCTATGCCGAGAACATCGGCCTCGCCATCGGAGCCACCATGACGAGTGTGGCCATGATCGGCAACATCCTGATGAAGCTGGGCATCGGCGTGCTGTCCGACCGTGTTGGCGCTCCCAAGGCGACCATCGTCATGTGCGCGCTGTGCGTCGCAGGTCTCGCGCTTGTCATGCTGGGCGGCTCGGTGCCCCTGATGCTGGCAGGCTCGCTGCTCTTTGGTGGCAGCTATGCCGTCGGCGCGGTCTCGACGTCGCTGCTCCCTCGCCACTTCTTCGGCAACGAGCAGTTCGACCGCGCCTATCCGCCCGTGGCCATGGCCAGCAACGTTGGCGCGGCGGTTTCCATGAGCGCCATCGGCTTCGTGTATGACGCGACCCAGTCCTATGCACTCGCATTCGTGCTGTGCATCGGGCTTGGCGTCGCAGCCATCGCGACGGTGGTGGCGGCAGGCAGGCTTGCCAGGCGCTAGGCTGCCTGTCTTGGGACGGGTCCACTGGTGCATGCGTGGACCTGTGGCCACGTGCGTGACAGGCTTCAGAGCATAGGTACGTTTCATCGAGAGAGAGGGTTGGGCAATGGTAGCGTTCAAGGAAGGCTTCCTCTGGGGAGGGGCCACGGCGGCAAACCAGTTCGAGGGCGGTTGGGACCAAGGCGGAAAGGGCCCGTCGGTTCCTGACCACATGCGTGGCGGTACCGTCGACATTCCGCGCACTTGGGACTATGAGATCGACCCTGACGTCTACTATCCCAGCCACAACGCGGTGGACTTCTACCATCACTATGCCGAGGACATCGCCCTCTATGGCGAGATGGGCTTCAGGTGCTTCCGCCTGTCCATCAACTGGGCACGCATCTACCCGACGGGGATGGAGGAGGAGCCCAACCAGGAGGGCTTGGACTTCTACCACCGCGTGTTCGCCGAGTGCGCCAAGTACGGCATCCAGCCGCTCGTGACCATCCATCACTACGAGCTACCCTGGGGCCTCTCCGTCAAGTACAACGGATGGCTGGGCCGCGAGGTCATCGACCACTACCTGCGCTACTGCAAGACGCTCTTCACGGAGTTCAAGGACGAGGTCACCCTGTGGCTCACCTTCAACGAGATCAACAACGCCGTGCAGGTCACGGGCCGCATCCTCGAACTGGGTATGCAGGGCATCGACGGCAAGCCCATGTTTGACATCGTTGAGACTGACGAGATGAAGTCGGACCGTTTCACGGCGCTGCACAACCAGTTCGTGGCGAGCGCGCTGGCGGTCAAGATGGCGCACGAGATCAATCCGGAGAACCGCGTGGGCATGATGACCATCGGTCATCCCACTTATCCGCACACCTCCAACCCCGCTGACGTCAAGGCCTCGCGCGACGACATGAACCTGCGCATGTACTTCTGCGCTGACGTCCAGGTGAGGGGTCACTATCCGTACTTCGCCCAGCGCTACCTGCGCGACAACAACATCACCATCCGCATGGAGGAGGGAGACCTCGACATCCTGCGCGAGGGAACGGTGGACTTCCTGTCCTTCTCGTACTACATGAGCTCCGACGCCTCGGCCGACCCCGAGGTAGCGCTCTCCGCGGGCAACATGTTCGCGGGCGTCAAGAACCCCTACCTCAAGGCAAGCGAGTGGGGCTGGCAGATCGATCCGCTGGGCCTGCGCATCCTGCTGAACGACCTCTATGCCCGCTACGAGTTTCCTCTGATGGTGGTGGAGAATGGCATCGGCGCGGTGGACGAGCGCTCAGAGGACGGCAAGTTCCACGACACGTATCGCATCGCCTACCTGCGCGACCACATCGCCGCGATGCGCGATGCCGTGGAAGACGGCGTGGACCTGATGGGCTACACCATGTGGGGATGCACCGACCTGGTCTCCGCCTCGACGGGCGAGATGAAGAAGCGCTACGGCTTCGTGTATGTCGACCTCGACAACGACGGAAACGGCGACCTGCACCGCGAGCCGAAGGACTCCTTCTACTGGTACCAGCGGGTCATCGCGACCAACGGGGAGGACCTGGGCTGACACCCGAGCTTCGTTAGCAAATCCGGGCAGGGGACACTCTGGGTAACTCCCAAGTGCCCCTGCGAGAGCAATGTATCCGTGATGCACCAGTGGGGCTTGTCCTTACTGGTGCATCGTCATTTGCAGGACCAAGAGCCCTCCGGCACCTGTGTCGTGCGGTCAGATGCCGTAACCAGCCTTTACAAGGGCCGAGAAATATGCTTAAGTACAACTAACCGACAGGTTGTCGGTCTTGGCGGAAGAACGAGAGAAACTGCGTTGCCATGAGAACGGTGAAACCAGCCGAAGAGCGAAAGAGCGAGATCCTCGACGTGGCGGAACAGCTCTTTGCTGCCAAAGGCTTTGACAATACCAGCACGAACGACATCATCAACGCAATCGGAATCGCGCGCGGGACGTTGTACCACCATTTCAAGTCCAAGGAAGAGATTCTAGACGCGGTAATCAGCCGGATCACCGAGGCGCTCATGCGCCAGGCCGAGGCCATTGCCACCGACAAGAGCATTCCTCTGCTTGAGCGGTTGACCAAAACCGTCATGTCGCTGAATGTCGAGTCTCAGATAGGTGACGAAGTAAAGCTCCAGGTGCACAAGCCGCAAAACGCCCTGCTCCATCAGAAGATGCACCAGCAGCTCATCGGCGGGGTTGTTCCCATCGTCGCCGCCCTGATCGACGAGGGGTGCAGAGAGGGAATCTTCAGCACCCCCTACCCGACGGAAGCTGTCGAGATGGTCATGATCTATTCCAATATCGCCTTTGACGAATTGGAAGAGCTCGGTTCGGAGGAGCGTGTGCAGAGGATCCAAGCCTTTATCTACCATACCGAGCGAATCATGGGCGCAGAGGAAGGCCTTCTGCAGGAACCGATCTCGAAGATCTTCAGCATATAGGCAGAGTGGGGACTGATCGTTCAGATGAGTCCCCCTCTTTCGTGACTTATAACCGACAGGCAGTCGGTCTATAAAGAGAGGGTGGCGCCAACCATGAAGAAGACATCCAACTACAGGAAGTTCTTGCTCCTGTGGAGCGGAGAGCTGATCTCCGCCATTGGTGGAGGACTGACCAGCTTCAGTCTTGGTGTCTATGTGTTCAACCTGACCCACAGCGCCGGGAGCATGGCCTTGGTCACACTTCTGGCCTTTCTTCCCACCCTGCTCCTGTCCGCGCCTGCGGGTGTTCTGGCGGACCGATATGACAGAAGACTGCTGATGATGCTGGGGGACGGCCTTTCTGCCCTGGGTCTGTTCTACATTCTGCTCTGCATGACGAGAGGGGAGGCAAGACTCTGGCAGATCTGTATTGGCGTCAGTGTCAGTTCCGTCTTCTCGTCCCTGTTGGAGCCATCCTATCGAGCGACGATTACCGACCTGCTGACGCCGGAGGAATACTCGAAGGCCAGCGGCATGGTAAGCCTTGCAGGAAGCGCCCGCTATCTGGTCTCTCCGTTGCTTGCGGCCCTCCTGCTCGACATCGGTGGCATCCGGCTGATCCTGCTGATCGACATCGCCACCTTCTTTCTGACCGTGGCATGCACTGCGGTTGTCCGACGTGGGCTCGTGACAAAAGCGTCAAAGGCAGAAGAATCGTTCAGGGAAAGCTTCCGCGTCGGATGGCAGGCAATCACCGGCAACCATGGCGTCTTCGCATTGGTTCTCGTCTCCGCAGTCATCACCTGCTTCATGGGAGCCATTCAGATTCTGTCCGAGCCGATGATCCTGAGCTTTGCCGACAGCAGGACGCTCGGCGTGGCCGAGACCGTCTGTGCCCTGGGCATGCTGGTCTCCAGTCTCCTTCTGGGGATTCGAGGCATCAAAGGCCACTATGTCAGAACGCTCTGCCTCTCCCTGGTGGGGGCGGGTGCCGCCATGGTTGGTTTTGGCTCATGGGAAAACATCGTGGTGATCTGCGCGTTTGGCTTCCTGTTCTTCTTTCTGCTGCCGTTCGCGAACAATTGCCTTGACTACCTGACGCGGACGAGCATCGACGTCGACAAGCAAGGCCGCGCCTGGGGCTTGATCAGCTTTCTGTCCCAGATCGGCTATGTCGTTGCCTACGGCACTGCGGGCAGTCTGGCAGATTGCCTCGCCGGGGTCTGGCACATCACAGTCGGACGCGGATCTGCGCTGGTGATCATGGGTGCCGGTGTCCTGCTTGTGGCAACGTCCTCGTTTCTCTGGATGATCAGGAGCGTAAGGAGCTTGGAGACAAATGGAAACACGGCTGGTTTGGAATGACTGGAAAGAGAATCGGCTGGTGACGGTGGCCACAATCTGCCTCATGGCCGTTTCGGCAGCCTTGATGGGACTGTCGGTCCTGTTGTCCGCGACGTTGCTGACCTCCATAGACCGCCTTATGGAGACGGCCGAAACGCCGGATTTCCTCCAGATGCACAGTGGAGGGCTTGATCACGAAGAGCTTGTCCGGTTTGCGGCAAACCGTCCGGACGTCGCCCAGATGCAGATGGCGGGCTTTCTGAATCTGGAAAACGGAAAGCTGTCGTTGGGACCGCAGACGCTTGCGGACAACACGCAGGACAATGGGCTGTGCGTGCAGAACAAAGCCTTTGACTTCCTGTTGGACCTCGAGGGAAACGTCATCCGGGTCTCTCCCGGTGAGATCTATGTTCCCGTCTGCTATCGAAGCGAATACGACGTGAGCGTTGGCGAGGCTCTGCGAGTCGGTGCGGAAGACCTCACCATTGCCGGCTTCCTGCGGGACTCGCAGATGAATTCCATGATGGCTTCGTCCAAACGCTTTCTGGTACACGAGCGGGACTATGCCCGGCTGAAGGCCCTGGGCAAGGAGGAATACCTCATCGAGTTTCGGCTGCATGACGGGGCGGACATCAATGCCTTTGCCACTGCCTACGCGGACGCAGGTCTTCCCTCAAACGGACCGACCATCACCCGTCCGCTAATCCGCCTGATAAACGCCCTCTCAGACGGAATGATGACGCTGGTCATTCTCCTGGTCAGCGTTGTCATCCTGGGCATCTCGATCCTATGCATACGAACGATTCTCCTGACGAGCCTGGAGAAGGACAGGCGGGAAATCGGCATGATGAAGGCCATCGGAATCTCGCGTACGGACATTCGCAACCTGTACTTCTCCAAGTTTCTGATTCTCTCGGTCCTCGGCGCCGTGCTTGGGGAGGTCGGCGCGCTTCTGGCATCCGTTCCCCTCTGCGAGCAGATGAAGGAGCTGTACGGACTGCCCGAGCACACGGCAGGTATCTGGCTGCTCTCCGTCGTTGGGATCCTGGCGGTGGAAGCCATGATCCTTCTTTCGGTGCGCCGTACCCTGCGCCTCACCGAAAGGCTGACCGTTGTCGACGCCCTTCGCGGAACAGAAGGGCCAGGGAAAGGGAAGAACCGGTATCTCTTTATCATGGTCATCGCCGCCGCGGCGGCTGGGTTGATGCTGGTTCCCCAGAATGTCGCCAGCACCTTGGCTTCCCCGCATTTTGTCAGCTATATGGGCATCGGCAGCAGCCAGATTCGCATTGACATCCGCCAGGCGGAGCATATTGATGAGGTTTGTGGTGCAGTCCTCGCCGAGCTGGAAGACGATCCCTCGGTTGAGGGCTTTGTGGCCATGGAGACCCGTTCCTACCGGGTCGCACTCGATGATGGACGCGAATACAGCCTTTTGATTGAAACCGGCGACCACGGCACGTATCCCGTGCGCTACAACGAGGGAAGCTGGCCGGACGAGGAAGGCGAGATCGCCTTGTCGTTGCTGAACGCCTCCGAGCTTGGGCTGGGCATCGGTGATGCCGTCACGGTTCGGATGGGTCACAACGGCCTGGAGGACGGCGTCCGTTGCCGGGTGTGTGGCATCTACTCGGATATCACGAACGGCGGCAAGACCGCCAAGGCCTGCTCATTGCCGTCAGGAGACGCCGGTGCCCCAATGTGGTGCGTTGTCTATGCGACGCTACAAGAGGCTGACGACGTTGCGGAGTGGGTCGATAGGTATCAGGCGCACGTTCGGGATTACGATGCCGGGGTGCGCGTAACGGATATCTCAAACTATGTCGACGCGATCTACGGGCAGACCATTCGGCATATCCGGAATGCGGCCGTCCTGGCGGTCGGGGTTTCCTGTCTCGTGCTGGCGACGGTGGTTCTCCTGTTTGTGCGGCTGACCGTCTGGCAGGAACGCACAAGCTGTTCGCTCCTAAAGGCACTTGGCTTTGTTTCGACGGAGATCCGTCTCACCTATCTAAAGCAATTGTTCCCGTACGTTTTGGGCGGTACGGCTGCGGGCGTCTGTCTGGGCTTGGGTCCGGGGCAACACTTGGCCGGACTGCTCCTCGGATCGTTGGGAGCGGCCGGTTTCCAATTCGTCATCGACCCCGTCCGGGTCTTTCTCGTCATCCCGGTCATCACCGTTGTGGTCGCCATGCTTGCCGCGTGGGTCAGCCTCGCAGAGATCAATCGCATCCGGGCAAGCGAATGCTGCGCCGGACAGGAATAGAAGGGAAGACGTTCATCATGAAAGAAATCCTACGAGTCAGCCATCTTTGCAAGGAAGGCATTCTGAAGGACATCTCCTTCGCTGTCGAAGAAGGCGAAATGGTTGCTGTCATGGGGCCCTCTGGCTCCGGGAAGTCGACCCTTCTTTATCAGGTGTCCGGTATGGATCAGGCGGATGCCGGAGAGGTATGGCTCGACGACCAGGAGATCGTCGGTTTGTCAGAAGATGACCGAGCGCGTCTGCGCCTGCATCAGATGGGCTTTGTCTTCCAGCAGATGAACATGCTGTCCCATCTGAATATCTTGGACAACATTCTTCTGCCTTCCGTTCACGCGGACAGGAGTCGGGCGTTTAGGGCCGAACAGACGGAGAAGGCCATCCGCATGATGCGTCAGTTCGGGATTGACGGCCTGGCAGAAAGAAGGATTACCGACGTGTCCGGTGGTCAGCTGCAGCGTGCCTGCATCTGCAGAAGCATGATGCTCTCGCCGCGGATTCTCTTCGCAGATGAACCGACGGGTGCACTGAACCAGGCTGCCTCCGAGGAGGTTCTGCAAGCCTTTCTCGGGATCAATCTGGAAGGGACGACTATCCTGCTGGTGACCCACGACAGCCGTGTCGCCGCAAGCTGCAAACGCATCCTGTATCTGCTTGACGGAGAGCTCAAGGGAGAGCTGAGGCTGGGCCGCTACGCAGCCGGAGAGCGCTCTGAGCGAGAACGGCGGACGCTGGCCTGGCTGGATGAAATGGGCTGGTAGCCTCCCTCGTCGAGCATGGGAGGGGCCCGTGCTCCCGGAACGGGTTTTCCCGGTTTTATGCGATTGGTACACAGCATATCTATAATCCCCTTCGATTTTCGTTCTCTCGGCCGACCCCATGCGATCGATGGCGATAATCGAAAGCGTCTAGAGGGGTGCATGCGCACACAAAAAGAGGGGGAACCACCATGGATCGCAACTACTTCGATCTTACGGGCCGCGTCGCCATCGTCACCGGGGCATCGGGCGGCCTGGGCGTGCAGATGGCCAAGGCGCTCGCCAGCCAGGGTGCCAGCATCGTCGTGATGGCCCGCCGCCAGCAGCAGATCGACGAGGTCGCCGCCGAGATAGCCGAGGAGTTCGGCGTCGAGACGCTGGCCATCCGCTGCGACATCACCGACACCGCCAATGTCGACGCCGCCGTGGCGCAGGTGCTCGAGCACTTCGGCCGCATCGACATCCTCATCAACAACGCCGGCACCGGCGCTGTCGCCCCCGCCGAGGACATCACCGACGACCAGTTCAACGGCGAGATGCAGATCGACCTCTTCGGCACCTTCAAGGTCGCCCGCGCGTGCGCCAAGCAGGCCATGATCCCCGCCAAGTACGGCCGCATCATCAACATCGCGTCCATGTACGGCCTCGTGGGCAACAAGGTCGCCGGCAGCGCGCCGTACCACGCGGCCAAGGGCGGCGTCGTCAACCTGACTCGCGCGCTTGCCGCCGAGTGGGGCAAGTACGGCATCACCGTCAACTCCATCTGCCCGGGCTACTTCTACACCCCGCTGACCAAGGAGACGCTTGACAGCGACTTCTTCCAGGCAAACGCCAAGACCATGATTCCCGAGGAGCGCTACGGCAACGAGGGCGAGCTCGACACTGCCGCCATCTTCCTGGCGAGCCCGGCGAGCTCCTACGTCACCGGCGTGCAGCTGCCGGTCGACGGCGGCTATACCTGCATGTAAGTAACCTGTGGGCGAAGAGTGGAATTGCGACTATTCACCCTGTGGCAACTACGTTAATCCCTGTCCAAACGATTTCATAAAGTGACCTTGCATCGCGGCGATGCTTCGACCTAGCCAAACGATGCCACGATAGGCACTGGAGTGACTTGGTGCCAGCTGTTCGAGACCCCAGAGCTCGAGCAGCTGGCACGATGCCGATTCGACTCCCATTACTCGATAGCGATGGGAGCCTCTCTCATATTGCGCTTTGCGGGATGGTGCAGCTAATCTTGCATGTTGGAGGCAAACGAAGGCGCAGACGTCGCGGCTTCTCGCGGCGGGCAAGGGGAGGAATGACATGGCAGAGAACAAGGGCGGACGCGTCGAGAGGCCCACGAACGCAAGCAGGCGAGTTGGCTTGCAGCACGCTGCCGTCCGGCCGCACAAGCTGACGACGGACGCGCAGGCCGCGCCTGCGCAAGCTGCCTCCGCGCCGGCAGCCTCAGCCTCCAAGATCGAGCAAACCATCCAGTCATTCATGAAGTCCCTCCCCGGCGAGAGCTTGAGCGACGTACTGTGGGGACCGAAGGTCTCGAAGAAGGAGGATGCTGCCCGCAAATACTTTGGCATTCCCAAGGGCGATAAGGTCTGGCTGATTCTCGACACCACGCTCCTCGGCAGCTGCAAGGTCGGCTTCGCTCTGTGCACGAGCGGTATGCATGCCCATGACGAGCGCGGCAAGGACATGCACCTGACGTGGCAGCAGTTTGCCACGGTCTCGCTGGCTGATGACGACGGGACCTTGGTCGTCGACGGCAAGCGCTTTATAGCTACGAGCGCTGTGGGGGACCTGCTCCGTCTTTTGCGTCGCATCCAGAAGGACCTCGCTGCCTAGCGGCATTCTGCAGGGGGAGAAAAGATGAGGCTCCGTTCCTATGTGTTCGTGGTTGCAAGCCTGTGTGTTGCGCTTGCGGGAGGTCTGCTCTGCGGCTGTTCGGATGACGGCGAGACGCTCGCCGAACGGGTGGAGAGCGGTCAGGCAACTCAGGCCGAGCGCGGTACCAAGACCTTGGACATCCAGCGCACGATACCTGCCGGCAAGCGTCCAAAGGGGATCGAGAAGGACACCTGGACGGTCTTCGTCTACCTATGCGGCTCGGACCTGGAGACCGATGATGGCGCAGCTACCACAGACCTCGCCGAGATGGTCGGCGCCCGTGGCAGCGATCGGGTGAGATTTGTCGTGGAGACGGGCGGCGCCAAGAAGTGGCAGGGCGACGTGAAGAGCAACCGCCTTCAGCGCTTCCTGATACAGGACGGCTCCATCATGGAGGTGGGGCATGCAAAGGCGGCCGACATGGGCGACCCCCAGACGCTCAGCGACTTCTTGAGCTGGGGACTTGCCAACTATCCTGCCGAGCATATGGGGGTCGTGCTGTGGGATCACGGCGGGGGATCGGTGTCAGGCGTGTGCTTCGACGAGCGCAACGACTACGATGCGCTTACCCTGCCCGAGCTGGATGCATCCTTTGCCGCAATCAACGACGTCCTGTGGCAGAAGTTCGACTTCGTGGGCTTCGATGCCTGTCTGATGGGGACTCTCGAGACGGCCAACGTGCTCGTGTCGTACTCCGACTACATGGTCGCCTCGGAGGAGACCGAGCCGGCAACGGGTTGGGAGTACAGCTCCATCATGGAATACCTGGCGGAGCATCCCTCGGCTGATGGCGCCGAGTTGGGGCAGGCGCTCTGCGACTCCTACCTCTCTTCGCTTGAGGGGTCGAGCGCGGGTTGGGCGACCCTCTCGACGGTGGAGTTGGCGCAGGTGGACGAGCTCGTCCAGAGCTTCTACCGATTCTCGCAGGAGATGTACGAGTCGGGGACGGACCAAGGGACGCGTGCGGCCATGTCGCGTGGCATCAAGCGCGCGGACAACTACGGCGGCAACAACTGGCTCGAGGGCTACACCAACATGGTGGATGTGGGCGGTCTTGTGGACGCATGCGCGCAGGTGACGCCGAGCTCGGATGACGTGAAGGCCTCGCTCGACGCAACCGTGACCTACCAGGTGCGCGGCAAGTACCACAGCGATGCGTCTGGCCTGGCCATCTACTACCCGCTCTCCATGGGTGATTCCGAGGAGCTGACCGCCTTCCAGCAGGTGGCGGTGAATCCGTCGTACCTGTCGTATGTGGACCGTCTGGCGCACGGTGCCACCGAGGGCGAGGAGGCCTACGACGACTACTCGAACGACCCCTGGTTTGAGGGCAGCTTCTGGGAGTGGCTCTTCTCCGACGAGGAACTGTCCGAGGAAGAGGAGCAGGAGGCGCAGCAGCAGAGCGAGCAGTATTGGAGCTACGTCGACGATCACACCGGAGAGAGCGCGCTGATCAGCTTTGACGAGGAGCCTCAGGTGGACGACGAAGGCATCTTCTGGTTCCAGCTCGACGAGGACGGGCTCGAGAACGCCTGCGTGGTGAGCGGACTGGTGTATGCGCTCTCTGACGACGGTGCCGACTGGTATGCCCTCGGAGAGACCTATGACGTGTACGGTGACTGGGAGACCGGTGAGTTCGTCGATGGCTTTGATGGCATGTGGCTGTCGCTTCCCGATGGGCAGAACCTGTGCACCTACGTGGCGGCGAGCGACGACGACTGGATCCTGTACACCTCTCCCATTCTGCACAACGGCGAGCGCACCTACCTGCGCATGCGCCAGTACCTCGATGACGGGTCGGTTGAGGTGGAGGGCACGTGGGATGCCTCGGGATCCGGTGGTTCGGTCGACCGAGGCGTGGAACCTTTGGTGCGTGGTGACAAGGTCGTGCCGCTCTACGACGCTTTCTCGGCGGATGAGACGGGCGAAGAGAGCACCTACGCGGGCGAGGAGTACGTGGTGGGCAAACGGCTCGAGGTGGACTACGGCCTGCTGCTGCCCGGCACTTACCAGTATTCGTTCCGCATCGAGGACGCCTTCGGCGACAGCGTCACCACCGATACGGTGGAGCTCGAGGTCGACGAGGAGGGCAACACCTACTGCACCGAGTAGCGTGTGGGGGCATAGGCGGTTCTGCTGCGAGTGCGGTCCGGCTGGTGGTCCCGCTACGCGCGGTCCAGCGGTGTGTGGCTCCGGCGATGCCGCGACCCCGGAAGCACTTGGGGAACGGGAGGGAGAACGAAGGCATCTCGTCGTCGATATGGCCGTACTCATCCTCGGCTGACGACAACGGGCGCGTCTCCATGCGCTTGGCTGAGCATGTTCACCCTGTCCCTCACACTGCGTTTGAGCTGCGGATAAGCGAGGTCGGTTTGGGCAACATGCCCGTATGCCGCGGCAAGCGGTTGCGCAGTGGGAGGCGTCTCCCTTCGTCTACGCTCTTTGCTAGGATTCATGCTGGGGTGACTGTCTGGTTGCGCTGCAGCGGCATGGTCGCGCTGCGGTGGCGACGAGGCGCCAGCAAAGCGATTGTGCATACCAGGTTCGCGCGCAAGGAGGAGCACATGAGCAACTTGTGGGGTAGGCTGTTTGACAGGCATCAGCACGACGTAGGGACGGCTTCGTCGACGGAAGTGGGCGAGGGGCAGCTGCCGGTCCATTGGCTTGATGTGACGCCGCGCACGTCGGACGACAAGCCGTGTGCGATCAAGCGTCTGGAGCTGCAGGCGCGCGTCACGGGCCTTCATGCGGAGGTCATCCAGACCCTCGAGATCAGCAATCCCAACCGACGTCCGATCAGCGTTCCGGTTGCCATCCCCATGCCCGACGGGGCTGTCGTGTGTGGCTATGCCCTCGAGGTCGACGGCCAGATGATTGATGGTGTGGTGGTGGAGCAGGAGAAGGCGCGTGTCGCGTTCGAGACCGAGCAACGTCGCGGAGCCGATCCTGGCCTCGTGGAGGCGGTGCGTGGCAACCTCTACCGCACGCGGGTGTATCCCGTCCCCGCACGAGGGAGCAGGTCGCTGCGCCTGCGCTACGTGACGCCGCTCTCCTTCGAGGGGACGGACGCTGCCTACTTGGACCTGCCGCTTCCGGCCGAAGTTCCCGAGACCTGTGGCGTGTCCATCGATGTCGAGCAGCTTGCGGGGGAGACCTCGCGCCCGATCGTGTCGGGTATCGACGGAGTGTCGTTGAGCGAGCAGCAGGGGGGATGGTCGCTGCATCATGAGGCGACGCATGTGACTGCACAGGGTCCGCTGCGGGTCACGCTGCCTGTCCTGCCGGGACGCTTCGTGCTGACGGAGCGCGACGCGAAGGGTGACGTGTGGTTCGTGGCGTCCGAGAAGCTGCCGGCCGAGACGCCGACGGAAACCGCACCGGACCTCACGGACCTCACGCTGCTATGGGATGCCTCTGGCTCGCGCGCCGGGATTGATCACCAGCGCGAGATCGAGCTCGTTCGCAGCTGCGGCAGCACGGAGTCCGTCAAGACGCTGCGCCTGGTCGTCTTTGCCGACCGCGTACGCGAGGTACGGGAGTTTTCCGACGTCGACGAGCTGGCACGCCACCTTGCCGACCTTTCGTACGACGGTGCCACCAACCTCGCCGAGCTCTCGAGGACGCTCGGGAGCCTGCCACAGGCCTGCGCCGGTGTCGCTGACGGCAGTGCCTGCCTGCTCTTCTCCGACGGTCTCGACACGCTCTCCGACGAGCCGTTCGTGCTGCCGGAGGGTTGCGATGCGCTGGCCGTGGTCAGCGGTACCGAGCGTGACGTGGAGGCGCTTCGCCAGGCTTGTCACGGCTTGGCCTTTACCCTCGCACATGCTCCACGGAACGCTCGCGAGCTTGTCCTGGCCTTCGATGCGGCAAACCCGCAGAGGCTGCTTGACGTCCGGGGTACGGGCATCGCTGACGTCTGCGATGCGGGGCTGATGGGCAGCGGAAGGCGCTGCGTCATCGGTCGCCTGGTAGAGGACGAGGTGAACCTTGCCTTTGGTGGCACGGGAACACCCTTCCCGCTGGTTGGGAGCGCCGCGCGTCCCGGCAACGTCCTCGCCGCCGCTTGGGCTGCGCGCAGGGTCGCACTGCTGTCGGTCCGTGCCAGCGAGAATGCCAACGAGCTGCTCACACTGGGACGGCGCTTTGGTGTGGTCTCGCCTACAACGTCGCTGCTGGTGCTGGAGGAGCTCGATCAGTGGCTGCGCTACGACATCGAACCGCCCGCGTCGTGGGAGCGCATGCACGAAGCGTGGCTGCGGACCCGTGCGGGCAGGATGAGCCTCTCGAGTCCGCAAAGCGAGCGTGACGATCATCGTTGGCGTCTGGCGCGCGAGTGGAAGGCCACGCTCTCGTGGTGGGAGCGCTCCAAGGAGGCTGCCGAGCGGACTGCGTTGGCCGAGCTCGACGTGATTACCTGCCCAAGTTGTGCTTCCCCGTCGCCGCGGGGTATGCGTTTCTGCCCTCGATGTGGGGCCCGCTTGCCTCGCTGGGCGGCTGACATCGAAACGAGCGCCAGCCTGTACGACCAGTTTGGCGAAGGCTTCCCCGATAGCGCACCGATGCCGTGCAGCGCACCGGCGCCCGAAAGAGCATCGGAGTCCGAAAGCGCACCGGCGCCGCGCAGCATGCGCGGGGGCTCTCGTCCGAGGCCGCGCCTGTGCATCTCGGATGCCGAAGACGACGAACCGCGTGCGAGGAGCTACGCGTCTTCCCCCGCCCGGCGCGAGGCTGCTGTCCCGTTGGCTGCGATGGATGGCGCATGGTCGGAGGACGATGACCTGGCAGACTATGCCGTAGGCTCTGATTCCCTTGAGGCCGAAGGGCCTGTTGCAGGGTCCTCCGAGCGGTCGGCTGCTCCGGCGCCGTCGGTTCGCGTGAGGCCATGGATGCCCGATGCCCTCTATCTCAAGGCACTTGACGAGGCGTTCGCCGAGGGTGGCATCGATGCGGCTCGCGCGATCTATTTCGGACAGCGCGCGCAGTATCGCACGACCCCGTCGTTCTTCCTCGATTGCGCAGGCTGGTTCATGGCCCACGACGACCAGGACTTCGGCCTCACGGTGCTCACGAACCTCGCCGAGCTGCGCATCGACGATCCTGCGCTCCTTCGGGTGATGGGCTGGCGGATGCGCGAGACAGGCCGGCTCGTACAGGCGCTGCTCGCCCTGCGTCGGGTGCTGCACATGCGCCGGGAGGACTCGCAGAGCCATCGTGACGTGGCGATCGTCCTCGACGAGCTTGCACGGATGGCGTTTGCCGAGGGTGACGAGGATGCAGCCCGTGCGTATGCCACCGAGGCCGGCGAGCTCTATCGTCACATAGCGCTCACGCCGTGGGAACGTCGCCCGATGGCCATCGGCCTCTTTGCCGTGGAGGAGTACAACGTCCTGCGCGCCTGGGCGGATGCGCAGAGCTGGGAGCATGCGCCAGAGCTCCCGTCGCTGGGGGAGGATCTCGAGGGCGTACTGGACTGCGATCTGCGTATCACGCTTGCCTGGGACGCCGACGAGACGGATGTTGACATCCACGTTACGGAGCCTTCGGGCGAGGAGGCCTATTACGGACACCGCAACACCTCGAGTGGCGGCCGGGTGTCGGAGGACATCACGGACGGCTTTGGCCCCGAGCTCTACGAGACGCGCCAGGCGCAGGATGGTGTCTACAGGATTCGGGCGCACTATTACGCCTCGCACCAGCAGACCATCTTTGGGCCGGCTACCTGTACGCTCACCGTCTACACCGACTGGGGTCGTCCGACGCAGGCGCAGCGGGTGACCACCACGCGCCTCGACAACCAGAAGGAGATGGTACCGGTGGGCATGGCGGCCTACGGAGCTGCTGCTCAGCAGGACGGCGAGGCAGAACCTGGGGAGAATCCTGAGGTCGATCCGAGCCGAATCACGCGCGGAATGCCCGTCGACGAGGTCATTGCCCTGCTGGGCGAGCCAGACACGCGTGAGAGCTGGGCGGACGGCGAGCAGTGGGTCTTTACGCAGCCGGGCAACCGGCAGCTTGCCGTCTGCCTCGCAGAAGGAGTGGTCGAGCGCGTGGTCGAGCGCATGCCTTGGGGTGACACGATGATCATCTCTCAGTGATGTGATGACTGCAGGCGCTGTAGGGGAGGGGCGTCTCGTACGGGGGGTGTCCCTACCTCCTTGCTCCGATGGGATGGTCGGTCATCCCGGTGCTCCTGGCGGCAACCGTCCGCCCACGCGCACAAGCGTCGCATCAGCCGGCCATCCCGACGCCGCGTCGTTTGCGGGCAGTCCTGCTTTCCTGCCGAAGCCGCACGCCACGGTCTCCAGGCACATGTCAAGCTGGCGATATGCCCGCAGCACAAGGAATGACTTCCCATGGCACTCATACAGGTCAACCATCTCTCCAAGGTCCTCGTTCGCACCGTTCCCGTCAACGTGATCCTGCCCTCGGACAAGATTGGCTTCGAGACGCTCGACCACCAAGGTGTCCCACCGACGGCTATCCGACGCCCTGTCTGCTCCATGGCCTTCTGGGCAACCACATCGACTGGGTGAGTGGCACGCGCGTGCAACGCTGGGCGGAGGATGCGGGCTTCGACGTCACGTGGCCCGAGGAGCTGCGTGGGCACGACTGGGACTTCTGGGATAGCCAAACCAAGAAGGTCGTCGACTGGCTGCCGCTTTGGTGGCCAACTGCTCACAGATTTCCGCCGTTTCCTTGTGCGCACCGCCTTGCATGGCAACGTCCCGTGTGGGAGGGGCAACACGGGACGTTGGAGAGGGGTGTGCGGGAGAACGCTGCGATGGCTAGCTCTGGCCGTTAGCCTTCACGAGGTCGGCGAGCGTCACGTGCGGGTTGCGGTAGCGGACATTGGGGTTGGGCTCGTCGAAGTTGACGAAGTGGATGGCCTTCTGCGGGCAAGCCTGGATGCAGGCATAGCAGTCCGCGCAGATGTCATAGTCGTAGACGGGCCGCTTGTCCACGATGCGGATGCACTGCATGGGGCACACGCGCGAGCAGGTGCCGCAGCCGATGCAGTCGTCGCTGACGTAGTAGAGAGGGTTGTCGTTGTCGGGGCGCAGCGCAAACGGGTGCTTCATGTAGCCCTCGTAGAAGTCGACCTCCTCCTGCAGGGCCGGCTGGATGTAGTGTCTCTGGGCTTCGATGTCCGCACGTACGGCTGCGAGCTGCTCGTCGATTCTCTTCTCGGGATCGAGGGCGATCTGCTCTGCCATGTCGAACACCTGCAGCGCATTGTCCGCCATGATCACCGTGTTGTAGTAGTCCACATGTCGGCCTGCGGCTTCCAGGCGGGCGCTCACACGCTCCGCAATGCCGCCGTTGTGCATGCCGTACGTGCTGACGATGTAGAAGTAGTCCGTGTCGAACGTGGACTCGGCGATGAACTGGGCCACGGGTCGTGGCAGGTCGAACTCGTAGAGTGGAACCACGATGCCGATGGTGTCCGCCTGGTAGTGACGGTCCGTCTTGCGTAGCTCCTGCGCGATGCTGATGGGTTCCTCTCCCAGCTGACGTGCCGCATAGAGACTATTTCCCGTTGCCGTAAAGCAAAAGATCATGATGCGCTCTCCCTCAAAGTGCCGCTATCGACTATGGCATTCGTGGCCTTGATAAAACTATCGTTCATCTGGACGACGAAAGCCAATGCGCGTTGGTGATGTTTCGCGATGAGCTCGAGGTATGACCTGCGATACTGCCGGTTGGACCATTGCCGCATCCGTACCGCATGCCTGCCAGCGTTCCTATAATGGGGTTGGTTGTCACGGAAGGTTGCGAGGGGGAGGCCCGATGGATGCGAGCAAGCGCGAGACGTTGGCACATCTGCTGCAGATGCGCGAGCAGCTGACCCTGAGACACGCCATCCAGAAGAGGCTGATGGCATTCGAGCGCGAGCTCTGCAACAACAACCGCTTCTTTCCTCGTACGGACATCCTGAGCTGGGTCGATGCGATTGCCCCCATGGTGATGCGCACGCTCGATGCGAGATCGGTGCTGTTTCGCGGCCGCATCATCACCAAGGCCGACGAGGACGTGTTCCTGGCGCCGGTATACCATGCGCTGGGTGTGTTCATCCAGGACGACGAGGGGGACCTCGGCCACACGCGGTTTGCCGAGGCGTATGTCCAGCAGGAGATCGAACGGCTGGAAGCGGGCAAAGAGGCCATGGACCTCGCCTCGTTCGAGGACCGGCTCAGGGCCTTCCGGGCCAAGGGATGGTGGGGTTACGGCAAGCGCGAGTCCGATGCGGCACCCTCGGACGCAACCGGAAACGGTCGCATCAACCCTGCGGGCATCAGCTACCTCTATGCCTCCAACAGGCGGGAGACGGCGGCCCTCGAGGCTCGACCGCACATATCGCAGATGGTGAGCATCGCCGAGGTGATGACTACCGACGAGATCGTGCTGTTCGACCTCACGCGCGACGTCTTTGCCGACGACGAGTCTCCCGACGAGGAGATCAAGATGTTCCGCAAGCTCCTCGCGCACTACTTCTCGAGGCCCAACTACTCGGGCGACCAGGCGTATCTGGTGACGCAGTACATCAGCGAGTATGTGAAGGGCCGTATCGAGTCGACGACCGGCCTGCACTTCGATGGCATCTGCTTCAGCAGCTCGCTCGATCGCCAGGGTATCAACTACGTGATCTTTGACACGACCGAGCACCCCAAGTACGAGATCGTCTCCTCCTCGCTGGAGAAGGTGGTCGACATGCAGGGAACGCTCGAGACCTACCTGCCCATGAACGACGCCACCGTTCGCGCGCTCATGGATGCGACGTTTTAGGCAACGGCGTCACGCGATGAAAAGGCCGCTGTCACGGCCTGCTTCCGCTCACGTCCAGGGGTCGGTGACAAGCTCCGCGCCCATCTCGGCCGCCATCTCGCGCGCGAGGGGGAAGTGCGTGTCGTGCCAGCGCTGCCGCTGCTTGGCGTCGAACATGGTCCAGTCATAACGTCCGTAGTCCTCCACCTGCAGGGTGTTGCCGCACACCAGGGGACGGGTTGGTCCGATGGCATGGCTGATTGACAGCAGCTTGGACTGTAGCAGGTCCGCATAGAACCCGCCCTGCTGATAGGATCCGTCCGGTGCGTTGCTCGTCATGATGAAGAGGGTGGGCGTGTTTGGCTCGCGGTACCAGCGCGGGTCGGTCTGGTAGGTGATGTTCTGGAACATGACGCGCTCCATGAGGCAATGCAGACCGGCCGAGATGTCGCCCAGGTAGTTGGGGCTGCCGATGATGACGCCGTCAGCTTCGCGGATGGCGTCGATGACGGGCGTGAGGCCGTCGGGATAGGCGCAGCGTCCCGTCGTCTCGCCGCGCTTGCAGGCGAAGCACGAGCGGCAGCCCTGGTAGGGCTCGAGCTGGTAGAGGTCGAAGTGCCGCACCTGTGCCCCTGCCTCCTCGGCGCCGCGTGCGGCTTCGTGAACGAGGGTGGCCGTGTTCCAGGTGGTGCGCGGGCTTGCGTTGATTGCGACGATGCTGGCCATGGAGGCTCCTCGCGTTCGAATCGGGCACTCTCCGGACCATTGTAAGGCCGGACGCAGGCCTCCGTCCCGTTCGACCATCTGGGACGGTTCTCCACGGTCGAAAAAGGGGGAGCCTGTTTGGCGTCGGACAAGGGCCTCGACCATCTGGGACGGTTCTCCACGGTCGAAAAAAGGCTGTTTGGCACTGGACGCAGGCCTCCCTCCCGAACGCCCGGCTACCAGAATGCGCGTTCGCAACCGACGAGATGGGCACGGTGCGGGTAAGATGGGTCTCGTCACACCTCGGCATAATTGAGGGGGCTGCCGTGGAGATCCTCTGGTATGTCATTGCGGCGCTTGGCGCTGGTGTCGGGACCGGGCTTGCGGGGCTCTCGGCCGCGACCGTGATGGTTCCCATCCTCTACGTGCTCTGCCCGTCGTTCGGTGGAGAGGCTGGCGCCTATCAGGCGACGGCCATCGCACTTGCCTCCGACATCCTGGGGTCTGCCATTACCACGTGGACCTACATCCGCTACAAGAACATCGACCTGCGTCGCGGTTGGATCATGTTCGTGTGCATCGTGGGCATGTGCGTGGTGGGGAGCCTTGCTGCCCATCGGGCGGGAAATGTGGTGCTGGGTGGCTTCTCGCTCTTTCTGACCTTTGCCATTGGTATTCGCTTCTTGGTGAAGCCCGAGTCCAAGCGTGCTGACGCTCCTGAGCGGGGAAGCAGACTCACGCCGCTCGACGTGGCGATCTCGCTCTTCTTCGGCCTGACCATAGGCTTTGGCACCGGTTTTGTGGGGACGGGCGGCGGAATGATGATGCTCGTGGTGTTCACGTTCATGTTGGGCATGGATCACAAGACCGCCGTGGGTATGAGCACCTTCATCATGACCTTCACCGCGCTCATCGCCAGCGTGAGCCACATGCTCGTCGAGCCGAGCATCGTGGCGGAGCGCTGGGACGCCCTGCTTGTCTGCGTGGTCGTAGCTACGGTGTCATCGCTCGCGTCCGCTCAGTTTGCCAATCGGGTGAGCACGCGCACGGTGGGCCTCGTGACCGGCGCGGTGCTGGTGGTGCTAGGCGGCTCGCTCATCTTCATCAAGCACGTTCTGATGTGAGTTCGACCATCTGGGACGGTTCTCCACGGTCGAAACGTTATAGATGTTTCGACCGTGGAGAACCGTCCCAGATGGTCGAATTGCCGGAACGACAGCCAGGGCGAAGCTCCCTCCCCAGCGTCTGGCTCATCGGCAAAAGACGTGGGCATCCAGATAGCGCCCCATGCCATCCTCAAGCACGCCGTACTCGGTGACCGCCTTGGCCACGGCCTTTGCCTCGTCACAGCCGTTGGCCATGCACACGCCCCAACCTGCGTCGCGTATGAGGGCTATGTCGTTGTCCATGTCGCCAAAGGTCATGATTTCGCTCAAGGGGATGTTGTTGCGGGCGGCATAGCGGCGCAGGGCAACGCCCTTGTCCAGCCCCGGTGCCATGAACTCGACAGTGCCCGGGAAGGTGCGGACGCTACTCCAGTACGGCGACTGGTGGGCGTTGACCACGGCCATGATCTGTGCATCCAGCTCGGGGGTTGGCTCGTATTGGCACTCTATCTTGCCCGTATCCTTCTGGGCCATGATCTCGGGAGTTGAGAGCTCCCATATCGACTTGTTGCGGATGACGCTCGATTCCAGTTGACGGTCCTTGCGCTTGACGAGCACGTGGTCGTAGGCATTCTCATAGACGATGACGTTGCAGTCGAGCGGCCACATGAACTCGCAAATCTCCTGAATGTAGTCCTTGCCCAGCAGCATGATGTGCTCGATGCCCTCGTGGTCCTTGTCCCAAAGGTCGCCGCCGTTCATGCCGATGGCGAGGTCAAACTCAAAGCTGAGGCCCCATTCGTGCGCCTTGTCCAGCGAACGGTGGTCGAGCGGGCGACCGGATGCCGTGCCAAAGAGGACGCCCTCCTCGTGCAGGCGGTTGATGGCTGCGAGCGTGCGAGGCATGAGTGGCGAGCCCTTGACGTTGATGGTGCCATCCACGTCGGCGATGACGGCAGTGATCTTGTCAATCATGGTTGCCCCCAACAATGACGAACGCAGCTGCCCTCACCGCAGCTCAGCCTCAAGACCATGTCTAGATGATACGCGATGCCATGGCGTACCAACAGCTACCGCAGCAGCGTCGTCCTGCACGTCCGGAGTGACGTCCTGAAACGCGTCAGTACTCAAGCAGCCTGCCGTAGTCGTTCCATTCGCCATACATTTCGCCGCGCTTGGTGTGCACGATCAGGTTCTCGAGGCTCCGGGCGTACTGCTGGGGGTTGCGCCTCTTGTAGATGGCCACGTTATATGCGCGGACGCGCTGGTAGAGGGGCGGGAGGCGCCTGAAGGCAGCCCAGCAGCGCGCATCCTTGAGCGCCTGCTCGACGTCGGGGTCCACCCGAAAGCTGCGTGGTCCCATCGCGGGGAGGACCGCGCGGCCGGCATCGGTCATAAGGCCGAGCGCCTCGAGCCTGCGCACGCGTTCCTTGTTGAGCTCGGTCCAGGGGCTTTGGGGCTTGCGTGGTGAGAAGCGCTGAAGACGCGCGCCGCCGATCTCCTTTTGGATGCTGTCGATCCAACCGAAGCACAGGGCCTCCTCGACGGCGTCGAGGTAGTAGAAGGACCCGTCGTCTGCAGGTCTGCCACGCCGAACCGCGACCCAGCACTCGGCCTCGGTCGCATGGTGCGCCACAAGCCAGTCGCGAAACCGTTGCCGGCTATCTGCGTCGAGCACGTTGATGGGCTGGTCGAACAAACGGTGATTCCTCCTTATAGGATGAAGACAGCTCAGATTCTGACCTTCGCGTGTCTGACCTGTCGCCGATCAGGCTGCCATATAGAGAGGCCGCAGGCGGACGCGATGGTGCGCACCTCGTCGAGGAGGTGCTTCCGGTCACGCGCAACCCACCTCTCCAGCTTCTTGGGATGCGGATTGGCCCTGCCCTGCTCGCGCTCCTCGCGGAAGACCATCAGGCCGTGATGGCAGTAGGGCATCAGGGGATCGGCAACCCCGTAGGGCTTCTGAAAGAGGGGCTCGATCGCACTGTTGTCAAGGCAGGGCATGTTCTCTCCGCTCGTGACGCCTGGTGACATGCTCCCAATTCTACGCGAGCGACAGTCGGCGCATGGGACAATCGCGGAGCTTGGGACCTTCGACGAGGAATGGCACGACCCTCGTGGGGGTCACGGCCAAGATCTCACACAGAGGCACCTACTTCGGTGGGACACCTTTCGTGATACGGTTGTGCCGATGCTTTTCCCTCGGCTTGAGCCGGACGCTCGCAAGCATCCGGCATTGCCTCCGGTCCATCGCTCGCAAGAGGAGATGCTCATGTCACCCCAGCCCATCCTGGAGATTGCCGTCACCATCCGTCGCGAGGACTGCACCTCGTTCGACACATCCAACGGGCGTGTGACCATCATCCCCTTCTCCGGCGAGGCCACGGGGATCGTCACGGGCGCAGTCCGTCCCGGTGGCGTGGACGTGCAGGTGACCGACGCCGCGGGCGTACGCCACATGTGTGCCCGCTACGTCATCGAGGGCGTGGACGACGCGGGTGACCCCTGCCATCTCTATGTGGAGAACAACGCGTACTTCGAGCGGGGCAGCAACCCCTCGCCCTTCCATGCGACGCCCACCTTCAGATGCGACAGCCCCACGCTCGCGCCGTACTTTCACGGCGCGCACTTCCGCGCCGAGGGACATTCCGCGCCAGGTGGCGTGTGCATCAAGATCTTCGACTTGGACCAAGCGTAGCGACTCGGGACGTTCGGGACCTCCGCCCCAAACGCCTCCCGCCCGTCAGGCAGAGGCATGGGCGCCGGGTCGAACCTGCTACGATGTGTGCAAGGCCGCATATGGTCGCGCACTCGAGGAAGGAAGCCCCATGGCGCTTATCCAGGTCAACTACCTTAGCAAGGTCCTCTTCCGTACCGTGCCTGTCAACGTGATCCTGCCATCGGACAAGATCAGCTTCGAGACGCTGGACTACCAAGGCGTTCCCGACGGTGGCTACCCTACACTCTTCCTGCTGCATGGCCTGCTCGGCAACTATACCGACTGGGTGAGCGGTACGCGCATCCAGCGCTGGGCCGAGGACGCGGGTCTGGCCGTGGTCATGCCGAGCGGCGACAACGCCTTCTACATCCCCGGGCTGGCAGCGAACAGCGACTATGGTGCGTTCGTGGGCGAGGAGCTCCCGCGCGTGATGCGCACCATGTTCCCGCTCTCGCGCCGCCGCGAGGACACCTTCATCGCCGGTCTCTCCATGGGTGGTTTCGGTACCCTGCGCAACGGCATGAAGTACGCGGAAACCTTCTCGCACCTCGCGGCCTTCTCCAGCGGAATCCACTTCTTTGACCCGAACTACGAGTCGCTTGCGGGGGAGGAGAGCGTCTTTGGCGACCTCGCCGAGGCGGCCAAGACGGACAAGAGCCACTACGTGGTCTTCGAGCAGCTGAAGGCTCGCGTTGCGGCGGGCGAGGTAGAGGCGCCGAAGTTCTGGATGAGCTGCGGGACCGAGGACCCGCTGATGCCCGTGAACCTCAAGTTCCGCGACATGCTGGTCGATGCGGGATTCGATGTCACTTGGGACGAGGAGCCGCGTGGCCACGACTGGGACTTTTGGGACAGCCAGATCAAGAAGGTCATCGACTGGCTGCCGCTGGGTGAGGCCGATGCCACGCTTGGCAGCGGTAACGTATCCAGGGACCTCTGACGACAAGCAGCCGTTCGAATGCGAGACTGCGCAGGAATAGCGACTCTCCCTCCCTGGCAGCCCCCGCTTTCGACCATCTGGGACGGTTCTCCGCGGTCGAATCGTCTCATACGTTTCGACCGCAGAGAACCGTCCCAGATGGTCGAACGGCTCGTCAATGTGTGAGTGGCGCCTGTCGCTGCCCGCGCGAAGGCCTTACACGGTGAGCTCGGCCACCGAGAAGAGCGCGGCTTTGCCGGCCAGCACGCAGCGGCCGTCCCCCGCCACATGCCCCCACAGCGTGCCGCCCCGTCGGCTCGCCTGGTAGGCCAACAGGTCCTGCCTGCCAAGTCGCTGCGCCCAGTACGGCATGATGTGGCAGTGCCCGCTGCCGCACACCGGGTCCTCGGGGATGGCCAGCTTCGGCGCGAAGGAGCGGCTCACGCAGTCGTAGCCGCTGCCCTCCTCGCCGGCCGCCGTAACGTGCACCAGAAGGCCGTCGAGCGCCTCGACGGCCCGCAGGTCGGGTCGCAGATCGCGCACCGTGGCGGCCGAGTCCATGACGCACAGCAGGTCGCGCGCCATCCACGCCTCGACCGGGCGGGCGCCGAGCGCCTCCTCCATGGCGTCGGTGACGGGCACCTGCTCCAGGTCGTACGCCGGGAAGTCGAGCTCGTAGCGGTCGTCCGCGCGTGACACCACGAGCTCGCCCACCTCGTTGGTCGCAAAGGTGACCTGCTTGGCCTCCCTTTCGTAATGGTTGAGCACGACGTATCCTGCCGCGAAGGTCGCGTGCCCGCAGAAGTCGATCTCCGTCGCCGGGGTGAACCAGCGCAGATGGTAGCGTCCGTCTTCGAGCGGCTTGACGAATGCCGTCTCGGAGAAGTTGTTCTCTACGGTTATCGCCTGCATGAGCGGCGCGTCGGGCCACTCGTCCACCACGCAGATGGCCGCCTGGTTGCCCGCGAAGACCTTGTCGGTGAACGCATCTACCACATATTGACGCATGGGACCCCCTCTTCTCGGTGCCGACATTATCGCACGGACGAGTGCCTTCGCTTCGCCATGTCGCGACAGGCGCTCCATGTGTCCTCATATTACGAAAGTCCGCGCGCATTCACCGCATGGATCTGGCGCGCTATGCCAGGCTTCTTTTGGTTGGCGATGGGGGGGTAGCATGCCGAATCTACCCAGGGGCACAGCGAGCTTGTTGACAAAGTCTGTCAAGCTGTCCATCAAGCTCTTTTTCGGAGTCTCGCTCATTTCTTTCCCTTTCCCTCTCGCTTCACCACGCACGAGGGCGAGGGCGTGGCCGTGCAGGGCAACGTGTTCACCGGCGTGGAGAACCCCTACCTCAAGAAGAGCGAGTGGGGCTGGCAGGTCGACCCGGTGGGCTACCGTTACTTCCTCAACATGCTCAACGACCTCTATCACGTGCCTCTGTTCGACGTGGAGAACGGTCTCGGCGCGAAGGACGAGCTAGTCGTCGAGGATGGCGTCGAGTGTGTGCACGACCCGTACCGCATCGCCTACCTGCGCGACCATATCGCCAACCTTAAGGCAGCCATCGAGGAGGACGGCGTCAACATCTTTGGCTACACCACCTGGGGCCCCATCGACCTCTGCGCGGCGAGCACCGGCCAGGTGTCCAAGCGCTACGGCTTCATCTATGTGGACATGGACGACGAGGGCAAGGGCACGCTCGACCGCAGCCGCAAGGACTCGTTCTACTGGTATGCCAAGTGCATTGCGAGTGACGGAGCCAATCTCGACTAGGACCGGACACTCGGGACGGAGGCGGTTCGCCTACAGGCAACGCCTATGCCATGCATCCAGTGCATGGTATAGGCGTATGTACCGGTATTGGTAATGCTTGGTGCATGCTGGCACAATATTACTGGGGGATTCGCACATGGATGCCAGCCAATCCATGCAGAGGAGAGGAGATATCATGATCTATCGCGACTTTCAGGATCTCAAGCTGTCCGGTCTGGGTCTCGGTGCCATGCGCCTGCCCGTCATCGATGTCGACGACCATGTGATCGACGAGCCTGCGGCAGCCGCCATGGTGGACTATGCCATGGAGCAGGGCATCAACTACTACGACACCGCATGGGGCTATCACGGCGGCCATTCCGAGGAGGTGCTTGGCCGTGCGCTGGCCAAGTACCCGTGTGACAGCTTCTATCTGGCCACCAAGTTCCCGGGCTATGCCAACAGCAACTTTGGCAAGGTCGAGGAGATCTTCGAGAGGCAGCTGGAGAAGTGCGGCGTCGACCATTTCGACTTCTACCTCTGTCACAACGTGACCGAGTCAAACATCGATGACTACCTGGCCGACGACCACTTCGGTACCGTCTCCTACCTGCTGGAGCAAAAGCGCGCCGGACGCATCCGCCACCTGGGGTTCTCGTGCCACGGTGCATTGCCGGTGCTGCGCGCCTTCCTCGAGAAGTACGGGCAGGACATGGAGTTCTGCCAGCTGCAGCTCAACTACATCGACTGGCACTTCCAGAAGGACGCCGACAAGGTGGCGCTGCTCGCCGAATACGACATTCCCGTATGGGTCATGGAACCGCTGCGTGGTGGCAGGCTGGCCTCCCTGCCCGAGCAGCATGAGGCCCAGCTCAAGGACTTGCGTCCGGACGAGACCGTCCCTGCCTGGGCCTTCCGCTTCCTGCAGACGGTGCCAGAAATCACGATGGTGCTCTCTGGCATGTCCAACATGGAGCAGCTGCAGCAGAACATCGCGACGTGGGCCGAGGACAAGCCGCTCTCCCAGGAGGAATGGGATGCCATCCTCTCCATTGGGGACACAATGGCCACGGGCGTGCCCTGCACCGCCTGCCACTACTGCACCAACCACTGCCCCATGGAGTTGGACATTCCCCATCTCATCTCGCTCTACAACGAGCACAAGTTCACCGGCGGTGGCTTCATCGCGCCGATGGCCTTGGGGGCGCTTCCCGATGACAAGCAACCGAGCGCCTGCATTGGCTGTGGCAGCTGCGCGGCGGTCTGCCCGCAGCAGATTGACATCCCCGGCGTACTTGCTGACTTCGCAGAGCTGATGGCGTAAACCCAACGCTTGGGCAAAAGGGCAAGCCAAGGAAAAGCGGTTCCTGTTCGAGTCTTCCAACAGGAACCGCTTCGTCTATTGATGGATGGACCTATGCGTTAGCCCTTGTCGCGCTCTGCCTTGAGCGAGGAGATTGCCTCGTTGAGCATCTTCTCATCTATGCCCAGATTGCGAAGCCTTGTGGCAAGGTCATCGACTCCCTGCTCGATGCCCCGCTCGATGCCTTGCTCGAGGCCCCGCTCAATACCCTGCTCGAGGCCCTGCTCGATACCCCGTTCGATACCCCGGGCCTCCGCCTCGCGTTCAAGACGCTCCGCCCTCTCGCGCCAAAGCTCAAGCACCTCTCCACCCATGGCCTTCCTCACTCTCTTCCGAAGCGTCTCGTATGCGGCAAGCAGGTGGTCGGACACCCTGATTATAAGCTCGACGAGTTCCTCGTATAAAGGCGTGTCGCCCATGCGCAGTACGGCTGACTCAAGCTCGGTTCTGAGTTCGGAGCATTCGTGGACGAGCTGTTCCGACCGTTGGTCATCCGATGCGATGGCAGCTAGGCTTTGCTCGTAGCGCATGAGATAGTACGGCAGCAGGAGCAGAAGCCTCTTGCTGAAGATCTCGTCGCTGCTGAAGAGCTGCGCTTTGACGACCTTTGTCTCGTATCGGAATGATCCTCCGTCAGGAAGATTGACCTTCACGCACAGGACGTCTGGCGTTCTTGTCGTGTGCCTGAGATACAGGACGCACGAGGCCGGAAAATCCAGCTCGTATGGTTCGCCCTCGCTCAGTGCTTCTTCCAGTGCGATATGAAAGTCGTACTCGATCATGCGTACGACCATGCTCGCGTCTGCCGTGCTCTGGCATTCGACGTGATAGATCTTCTCAGCCAGGCGAAAGACGGTATCGTCGATGATGGTGCCACGCAGGCCCTCGTGTTCGTCGCTGAATCGGACGATGGGACTGTCCTGTGGGTAGTTGCGTCCGAACACCTCGTTTATGAAGGGGATCATAAGCTGAGGCGACCTGTGAACCATCGTCTTGAAGACGGAGTCGAATACCGTGTTGTCTGCCATTCCGGAACCCTCTCTGTGTCGGTGGATCGAGGTTGGGGGTGTGGTCCTGTGAGAACCGCGTCTGGAATGGCTGTGGGTGGAGAGCGGGCGGCAGCGTGCATGGGCATCCTCCGGGGGACGAATACGGGTGGTGCATGTATTCGCTCGAGAACGCCCGCCACGGAATGAAAGCCCCGACTCCGCGGAACATACCCGCAGGTGAGTCAGCCGGAAACCCCGTATAGCCGCAGGTTTCTGCGTATGAGGGTACACGGTCCGGACCGGACATGGACACGTATCGACAACCGCTCCCTCCAAGCAAGTCCAGTTTAGAATGAGAACATGTGTTTGTAAAGAGGAAATCTCGGAATCGGTGAGGCTGGTTCCCCTTGGGCAAGGAACGCCTCGGGGGCGCCAGAGGGGCAATTCCCTCTGACGCCCCCGAACTGGGCGTCTGGTGTCAAAACCGGGCAAGAGCCGTGCTACGCGACACCCATGTAGGCGAGCATGCCCCCAACGGCCACCTTGGTTGCCGCGACGGCGTGCACCACGGTGTTGGGCCCGGTGACCACGTCGCCTGCGGCGAAGACGCCCGGCACCGTGCACATGCCCTGCTCGTCCACGACCAGCAGGCCGCGGTCGTCGCCCTCGAGGCCCTCGGTGGTGAGGATGAGCTTGTTCTTGGGCTTCTGCGAGACGGCCACGATCACCGTGTCGCACGTCACCTGGTCGAGCTCCTCCTCGTAACCCGTCACGCGGTCGTCCTCGTCGAAGATGGCCGTCTTGAAGACGGGTCCGTTCTCGTTGATCTCGCAGATGGCCTTGCCCTGCACCAGCTTGGCACCATCGAGCAGGGCGTATTCCAGCTCGTCGGAGCTTGCGGAGACGTGCTTGCTGCGCGCGTAGAGCGTGACCTCGCTGGCACCCTGGCGGATGGCGGTGCGTGCCACATCCATGGCGGTGTTGCCCGCGCCGATGACGGCGACGCGCTCGCCGATCTCGGCCGTCTCGGGGCTCATGAGGTAGTCGAGGCCGAACAGCACGTTGCCGCCCGCCTCGCCCGAGACGCCCAGCGTCTGGGCACGCCAGGTGCCCGTGCCGACAAAGACCGTGTCATAGCCATCGCGGAACAGGTCGGGGATGGTGAGCGACGAGCCGATGGCGGTGTTGTGCCTGACCTTGACGCCAAGGATCTCCAGAATCTCCTGGTAGCGGTCGAGCACCCGCTTGGGCAGGCGGTACTCGGGGATGCCGTAGCGCATGACGCCGCCGAGGCGAGGGTTCTGGTCGAAGATCGTGACGGCGACGCCCATCTGCGCGAGCCTCATGGCTGCGACGATGCCGGCGGGACCGCCGCCGATGACGGCAGCGCGCTTGCCGGTGGGCTCGGGCCTCTCGAAGCGAACGCGCTCGAGGTACGTGCTCGACACGTAGTTCTCGATAGCGGAGAAGTGGATGGGCGTGCCCTTGCGACCAAGCACGCAGTGGCCCTCGCATTGGGCACCATGGTTGCAGATGAGCGAGCAGACGGCGCTCATGGGGTTGTTCTGGAAGAGCACCGCTCCCGCCTCGTCCATCCTGCGCTCGCGGAACAGCTGGATGACAAGCGGGATTGCCGTGCCCACGGGGCAGCCCTTCTGGCAGAGGGGCTTCTTGCAGTTGAGGCAGCGCTCTGCCTCCTCGACGATGTGCAGTGCCATGGCATCTCCCATCCCTTGTGTTGCCATCGAAGCGTATCCGCGTGAATAAAAGATACCTTGGGGAGGGACAATCGGGCTTGCCGATTCGACAAGGCGGTATGCGGTTTCAACATGCTGGCGCCTTGCCCCCAAATCATAGAAACGGAGTTTCAGCTGGGGATGGCGAGCCAAGGAAACGCCGACTGGCGTCTCGGGAGGCTTTGATTGAGCAATAGGGGGTGGATCTCCTCTGGCTGCGAATTGTTCCGCCGAGCAAGATGCATCCAAAGTGGCAAAAAACGGACGATTTGGCAATCGGCATTCTCATATCGTTCGTGACACGCAAAACGATGCGCTGTGGCTTGATAAAACCGCAGGTAGGGACCGTATGACTCATTGGCAAGACGCCCGGTTGGATCGTACGCGCGTGTTAGACGCATTCCGATTGCCAAAACGTCGAATTCCTTCCGCTCTGGTCGCATCCTGCTCGTACGGTTTCCTATTGCCTGAGTACAAGCTCGGGAGTCGACTGCCGGTAGGCACGCGGTCCCTGGCCTACCATCTGCTTGAACCGATAGCTGAAGTTGCTCTCGCTGGTAAATCCCACGCGCCCGGCGATGGCTGCGCTGGTGAGGGTGGTCTCGGCCAGCAGCTCCTTGGCGCGGCTGATGCGATAGCGCAGCAGGTAGTCATGCGGGGTGGTCTCGAGCTGACGCTTGAAGAGACGGATGAGGTAGCTGGGGCTGACGGCTGCGGCGCGGGAGAGGTCGTCAAGCGTCACTCTCTCGGCGAAGTGTCGCTCGATATACGAACAGGCAAGGCGCACCGGGTCGTCCTCGGCGGCCGGACCCGATTCCTGTGCGGCAAGCACCACCTCTCCCACCAGCGCATGAACGGCAAGGCCGACGCGCGTGGCGTTGCCAACGCTCTCGGTGCCCAGGCGCTCAAACAGTACGTCCATATGCGGTTGCAGCCGCGAAAGCGGCACAGCCACCGGCGTAAGGCGCGGCAGCCCCAGCGTGCGTCCGGCCAGCTCCACCCCCGGCCCGTCGATGTGCGCCCATAGGTGGTACCAATGTCCGTGTCCTGGGGAGGTGCCATAGCTCTGGGGAGAGCGGCAGTCCATGAGCAGTGCCTGACCCTTGGGCAGGCGCACGGTCTGTCCGCCTTGGAGAACCGTGCCCTCGCCGCCCAGCGTGTAGAACAGGATGAAGCTGTTCTTGTCGCTGCGCGCGGTGGCAAAGCGGCTGCGCGCGTAGAAGTCGCCGACCTCGCTGCAGTGGTAGGGCTGTGCGAGCTCGGCAGCAGACGGCGTGGAGATGATCCATCGGCTGCGGTCCTCGACATCCATCGTGTAGGTGAGCATGGATGGCCTCCTTATGCCTGCTTCCGATACTCCTGTGGCGTGCAGCCTGCGTAATTGCGAAAACGCTGGTAGAAGCTGGTAAGGTTGGCAAGTCCAACTTCCTCGGCTATCTCGTAGATGGGTCGCGTGGTACCTCGCAGAAGAAGCGCCGCCCGCCGCATGCGCTCGATGTTGACCAGCTGCTTGAAGGTGGACCCTGTGGCTTGGCGTATGAACTTGGAAAGATACGTTCGCTCGTAGCCAAGGTCTGCTGCCATGCGCTGGAGGTTTCCCTCCTGGTAGTGCTGTCCGATGTATTGGCGCACCGTGCCAATGAGCTCGGCGCGTTCCCAGGCAACGTCATCGAGCTCCCCCTTGGGCTCGTACGTGCGCAACAGGTGAGTGAGCAAGGCCGCGAGGAAAAAGTCGATGAGGTAGGGACTGGTCATGTCGGGTTCGAGCCGTTCGCACAGAATGCGCTCGACGCATGTTTGTGCGACCTCGTCCTGCGCCGTGTGATAGACCCGCCAGTTCTCATGGGTTGCGCCAAGCGTCATGAGCTCGGTGGCAAACGGAGAGGCGAGGTCTGTCATGCCATCGAGCAGACGTCCCTCAAAGAACTCTTCGGCAAAGATGAAGTTTACGGTGATGTCATCAGGGCCGGTCGGTTGTACGCTATGGGGCACATGGCGGTCCATGACGATGCAGTCGCCCTGCTCCAGCACCACGCGACTCCCGTCAACGTTCATACGGAAGACACCTTGGCAGCAATAGGTGATGAGCACGTATGAATAAATGTGCTCGGGGATGGTAGCCGAGTTCACCCCATGGAACGACACGATGTGTCGCCGGTCGGCAAACTCACGGCCTTGACCAAAGAGAAAGAGCTCCCTTCCGTGATAGGGAACGCGGGGATAACGCCGGGCAAAGTGGTTAAACACCTCCTCGTCGGTATGCGGTTCGATCATCGAGGCGGCAAGAAGTGCCGAAGGCAGCTGCTTTCGATTCATAGCTTACTCCACAGAATCATACTGATTGAGACACAAACTCATATTGTCGCAGGTAAACAGTACTAGATAAAGTATAAGTGATAGTTATAGCAATGTTTGGGAGGCATCATGGCAACGGTAAGCGCACAACCACGTTGGATTTCGGGCCCCACGTTCGAGTATGGTCAGGATGACGCGGGATACTATCAGCCTCACCGCAACCATGTGGTGTCGCGCACGTTTGAGCTCGAGGGCTGCGTGCGTGCCAGTCTGATGGTGGCCGTGCTGGGGTATGCACAGGTGTTTGTCAACAGCCAGCCCTTGAATAACGTCGAGCTACTCGGCGACTGGACCAACTATGCCAAGCAGGTCACCACGCGCACCTTCGATGTGTCGGAGCTGCTGCGCGAGGGTGCCAACGAGCTGGTCGTCGAGCTGGGCAACGGTTGGTTCAACCCCTCGCCACTCACCATGTTTGGCAAGTACAACCTGCGCGAGCGTCTTGCGGAGGTGGGTACGCCCGCAGTGCTGCTCGCCCTTGTGGCAGATGGTCAGACCGTGCTGGTGAGTGATGACTCCTGGAGCTGTCGCGAGGGTCAGCTGCTCTTCAACAATGTGTATCTGGGCGAAACACGCGACCTTTCGAGTGCCGGTGGTACAGATTTGCCTCTCGTGACACAAAAGGACATGCGCAACCTCGAGCCAGCTGTGGTTGAGCCGTGTCGCCGATTTGCTCCGGTTGAAGGAACCGATATCACCGAGCTGGCCGACGGCTCGCTGGTGGTGGACTTCCACGAGCTCGACACCGGCATGATTGACCTGCGCTTCGAGGCGCATGCGGGTCAGGAAGTGGTGGTGCGCTACGCCGAGGAGCTTGATGCTGACGGTGTTCCCTCCTATGAGTCGAGCCATGCGGGCTTGGTCGGTTGCCTCGTGCCCGAGGGCTTCCGCATTCCCGGTGGCACCGGTGCGCCGGAGCGGGCCATCCAGACCGACCACATCATCTGCGCCGAGGGGGAGAATCGCTTTACCAACGAGTTCACGGTTCACTCGTGCCGCTATGCCGTGATCGAGGGACTCTCGCGTGACCAGCTGCTCAGCGTGGCGCTGGCGCCCGTGCACACCGATCTTGCGGCAGCCGGCTCCATAGCCACGGGCGACGAGTTCTATGACAGCATGGTCGATGCCGCCGTGCGCACGAAGCTCAACAACGTGCACGGTCTCTGGGAGGATTGTGCACGCGAGCGGCTGGGCTACGGAGGCGACATGGTGGCGCTTGCCGCCTCGAACCTCATGGCCTTCGACTGCGAGGGACTCATTCGAAAGACCGTGCGCGACTTCCGCAATGACCAGACGCCCGCAGGCGGTGTGCCCGAAACGGCGCCTTTCATGGGCATCGGCTCCAACGGGACGGCCTATGGTGAGGGACCGCTGCTGTGGCAGCTTGCCTACCCGCACCTCGTGCTGCGCGCCCACCAGTTCTATGGCTGTCGCGATCTGGTGGAGCAGGAGTGGCCCTACGTGCGCAAGCTGGTCGACTACCTGCTAGGTTGGGACCCGGCAGAGCTTGCCTCCCACTGCCTGGGCGACCATGGGTCCGTGCAGACGAGCGAAAGCTTCAAGACCGGCACGCCCGACAAGGAGCTGGTGGGTTGGTGCACCATCGCACGCTTCGCGCGGGCAGCGGTGAGGTTCTGTGAGATCTTGGGGGAGGATGGCGGCACGTACAAGACTCAGCTTGCCGCGCTGTGTGCGCAGATATTTGCGCGATTCCATCACGAAGACGGAACGTGGGGAGATGGCACGCAGACGGGAATAGCCTTTGTAGCCGATCTTGGCTTGGCCGATGGGCATGAGCTGGCCGACCGCCTTGTGGCCAAGATTGCCGAGGAGGACGGGGTGCTCACGACAGGCATCTTCGGAACCACGATTGCCTTTGACCTGCTCAACAGAACGGGCCACTCCGACGTGGTGGAGGCGTGGCTCACTCGCGAGGAGGCCCCGAGCTACAAGGCCATGCTGGCCAGTGGCAACAAGGCGCTTGCCGAGCAGTTCGAGATGTTCCTCTCGTCCTACAACCATGCCATGTTCAGTAGCTACCTGCAGTGGTTCTACCAGGGGCTGGGAGGCATCCGTGTTGCCGACGATGCCCGCGGGTGCGATCGTGTGGAGTTGCGGCCTTACTTCAGCCCGCTCACCGACCAGGTGAGCTGCTCCCTTGCGACGCGTCTCGGTGTGATCCGGACCGCCTGGAAGCGTGATGAGCAGGGTGTCGTGACCTTCTCCTACGTCGTGCCCAAGAGAATCAAGGCGCAGGTCGAGGTGCCCGAAGGCGTCGTGGTGCGCAGCTAGCGCAAAGGCGTCCGACAGCCCGGCTGCTGATCGATGGGGTGCATCTTCGCGTTGCTTGCCGACGCTGGGGTGCACCCCAGCGTCATCCCGAAGACTTTCGAAAAAGTGAACAAATGTGACCTGTAAGGCAACAACTCATAGCGATAACCGCACAAAATAATATTGTCGCAGGTATACATAGGAAAATATAGTTATTACAGCAGGAAGGAAACAAGAGGCATAAGATGAGCCTCGAAACGAAAGGGAAGGAAAGGATCATGGCAGACAACAAGCAGATCGCAACTGACGTGCTCGCAGCCGTCGGTGGCAAGGAGAACGTCAGCAAGGTCATCCACTGCATGACCCGTCTGCGCTTCAATCTGGTTGACGACACGATTCCCAACGACGACGAGGTAAAGGCAATCAAGGGCGTCCTGGGCATCGCCAGGCAGGGTGGCATGTACCAGGTCATCATCGGGACCACCGTGCCCGAGGTGTACGACGAGCTGACCCAGCTGGGCGTGGGCGGCGGCGGCTCGATCGACGAGAAGCTCGATGACGTGCCTGAGAAGTTTGAGTGGACTCCCAAGAACGTGTTCGATGCCGTGCTCAACTACCTCTCCGGTTCGGTCGTCCCGCTGGTGCCTGTCCTCATGACCGCCGGTCTCTTCAAGACCCTCGGTGCCGTCTTTGGCCCCACGTTCCTCAACCTGGTGCCGGCCGACAGCCCGCTCGTCTTCCTCTGCGACATGATGTACAACGCAGGCTTCTACTTCATGCCCATCCTCGCTGGCTTCACCGCTTCGCAGAAGCTCGGTGCCAACCCGTACCTCGGCGCAATGCTTGGCGCAGCCCTGCTTGAGCCCAGCTTCGCGGCGTTCGTGGGTGGCGAGACCGGCCTTTCGTTCTTCGGTGCCCAGGTTCCGATGCCGCTCTTTGGCTATGGCCAGACGCTGATTCCCATCCTGCTGTGCATCCCCGTGTTCGCCTTCCTTGAGAAGAAGATCAACGGCTTCATGCCCGCCGCCGTGCGCACCGTCTTTGGTCCCTTCCTCACCGTCCTCCTCATGATCCCGCTGGAGCTCTACATCCTGGCGCCTCTGGGCAGCCTGCTCGGCACCGGTGTTGCCAACCTCTTCGAGCTCATCGGCAACTCCCCGCTCGGCTTCCTTGCCATCGCAGTCTTCGCCGCCACCTATCCCATGCTCGTCCTTACCGGCATGCACATCGGTATCATGGGCATCGCAATCGCCAACTTTGGCAACGTGGGCTCCGACGCAATGTTCCTCATGGCCTCCACCGTGCAGAACTTCACCGCTTCCGCCGTCGGCCTGGCCGTGGCCCTCAAGATGAAGGACCCCGAGAACAAGAGCCTGTGCTGGGGCTACTTCATGACCCAGTTCTTCGGTGGCGTGGGCGAGCCCCTGCTCTACGGTGTGTTCCTGCGCTACAAGCGCCCCTGGATCGGCACCCTCTGCGGTGGCGCGGCTGCAGGCCTCTATGCTGCCCTCACTCACGTGACCCTCTACACCATGGCTTCTGGCATCTTCTCGCCCCTCGCCTTCGCAGGTGACAGCCAGGGCAACTTCATCAACGGCTGCATCGCCATGGCCATCGGCTTCGCCGTCGCCTTCGTGACCACCTGGCTCTTCGGCCTCACCAAGGAGCAGGCCGAGGGCAAGGAATAACAAGCCCTTCCTTCCTAGCCGCCTCCCAAACGTGGGAGGCGGCTTTTTACTCTCGTCTCCTTTTGAGAGCACATTGTATTTAGTGCAGATACCGACGGGAGCATGAGCTCCCCAATAGTCTTGCTTGATAGTTGAGAATGGAGTGCGAAATGGGATTCTTTGACAAGCTCTTTGGAAGTAAGAAACCGACCAAGCCCGAAGCAGTGGCCGCTTCCACCGACAAGGGAGCCGTGTGCTCGCCTGTCACAGGTCGCGTCGAGGTGACCGACCAGATTCCCGACCCGGTCTTCGCCTGTGAGGCCATGGGCAAGACCGTGGCCGTCTGGCCCTCGGACGGCAACGTCTTTGCCCCCATCAGCGGCGCGGTGGTCAGCGCCATGCCGCACGCCTTCGGCATCGCCGGCGACAACGGCGTTGAGGTACTTGTACATGTGGGTGTGGACACCGTCAACATGAAGGGCGATGGCTTCGAGGTGTGGGTCAAGGCCGGCGACCACGTGAACGCGGGAGACCCCGTGCTCACCTTCGACCGTGACAAGGTGGCCAAGGCGGGCTACAAGGACATCATCATGACCATCATCACCAACTCTGATGACCTTGCCGGCATTGAGAAGGTTGCAGAGGGCCAGGTGACCGCTGGCGCCAAGCTCATGCAGACCGCATAGGCACGACGATCCGGATGGCACGGGAGTTTCGGGGGAGTCCGCGGCAGGTGTCGCGGAGCTTCCCCGACGTATATCACGGGGATGAGTTGTATCGCTGAAGCGAGCCCGAATTGCACTGCTCACAAGGAGAGAGGCATATGAAACGAGCTGCCTATAATCCCTATCTGCCCAGTTGGGAGTATGTGCCCGACGGAGAGCCACATGTCTTCGACGGTCGTATGTACGTGTACGGCTCACATGATGCGGCTGGCGGCGAGAACTATTGCCCGGGTGACTACGTATGCTGGTCGGCACCCGAGAACGACCTTGCAGACTGGCGTTTTGAAGGGGTGATCTTCCGTAAGACCGATGACCCCTCAAACCTCGACGGATCAGCGCCGCTCTTTGCCCCTGATGTTGCGCAAGGCCCTGATGGGCGGTTCTATCTGTACTATGCGCTTGCCTCCATGCTCGTGGGGAGGCCGTGCCACATCGGTGTGGCTGTCTGCGACGAGCCGGCGGGGCATTACCGCTTTCTTGGCAATGTCGCCCTGCCCGACGGCATGCCATTCGACTCAGACTGTGGCTACGGCATGGTATTCGATCCGGCCGTGTATGTCGAAGGTGACGCAGCGTGGCTTTACTGGGGCTTCGGCATGCCCAAGGCCAGCTCGCACATGCCTGCTGCGGTGACCGAGGGCAGCTGGGTAGCGCGTCTCTCGGCTGACATGGTGACGATGGCCGAGGAGCCGAGGCATCTGGCTCCAGCCAAGCTGCAGGCGAATGGCACCGGTTTCGAAGCGCATCCCTTCTTCGAGGCGTCAAGCTTCCGGCGTATCCATGACCGTTACTACTTCATCTATTCGAGCCTGCAGGGCCACGAGCTCTGCTGGGCCCATGCTCAGACACCAGAGGGGCCGCTCGCGTACGGTGGCGTGCTGCACTCCAACGGCGACGTGGGCACGCCAAGCAAACCAACCGAGGCAGAAGCTACGTACTACCCGGGCAACAACCATGGGTCGCTCGTGGAGCTGTCTGACGGACGGGTCTTCGTGTTTGGCCATCGCCATACGCATGGGCATCAGAACTCGCGGCAGGGCGTGGCCGAAAAGGTCGTGATCCGCGAGGACGGCTTTGTCGAGCAGGCTGAGATGACCAGCTGTGGCCTCAACGGCGGGCTACTTCTCGCCACACGCGAGACGCCCGCCTACACATGCTGCCACTTGCGCAGCGCCGAGGGCATCCTGCATTACAGCAGCTCGGTGACGTGGAACGAGGCTCATCCGTACGTTGCGCAAGAGGCGGACGCAGGGGCAGCAACCTCGGCCTATGCCTACGTGCACAACCTGCGTGACGGGGCTGAGGTCGGCTGGAAGTACTTAGCGTTTGACGGTTCGGAGCGCAGCGTACGGCTCGAGGTGCGTGGCACGTTCAATGGCTCGATTAGCGTTCGGGTCGATGCGTCCGATGGTTCCGAGATTGCTTGCGTGTGCGTCAGCCCATCGGACGCCTGGGTATGGGCTAAGGCCTCGGTCTCCTCGACTTGTACGGATGCTCACGCCGTTTACGTAGTTGCCCGCGGGTCAGGATCTCTCGACCTGAGAGCACTAGCCTTCGCCTGATGCGTGCTTCATGACCGCGAGACATGGAGATCGCTCGTTATGCGTCACGACTACCTGATTGGAGAACTATGTCAGGCCACACCAGCATTCCTTACCTTGCTCTCGTTGATGGCTCAACCACGTTGATGGTTCATGGTCGTCCTTTCCTCATGCTTGCGGGAGAGGTGCACAACTCGACCTCGTCGAGCAAGGCTTGGATGGGACGTGCATGGGATAAGGCAGGTGAGCTTGGTCTCAATACGCTCTACGTACCGGTGACTTGGGAGCTTGTGGAGCCCGAGGAAGGTCAATTTGATTTCACTATCGTCGACGCGCTCATAGACCAGGCACGTGAGCGTGGCGGTCATCTTGTGCCTCTGTGGTTTGGGGCCTGGAAGAACGGCGGCTGCATGTACGCGCCGGAATGGGTCAAGCGTGACACGGTACGGTTCTGGCGAGCAGAACCGATCAAAGGTCAACACAAGACCATTCTGACCGATTTCTATGACATGCCATACACGACGCTTTCAGCCTTTTGTGAGGCGACGCGAGCTGCAGATGCCCGAGCGTTCTCGTCCTTCATGGCACATGTCAGGGAATATGACGAAGTCCAGCAAACCGTAGTTGCCGTGCAGGTGGAAAACGAGTGCGGTCTGATGGGTGCGGCTCGTGACCACTGCGACGCCGCTGATGAGGCCTTCGCGGAGCAGGTGCCATCAGGGTTGCTTGGCTACCTGCAGGCACACGAGGACACACTGGCAACAGACATCTCGTCTGCGATGGCAGCAGGCGCGTCATCTGGGACGTGGACTGAGGTCTTTGGCACGGTAGCAGAAGAGCTCTTTCAGACCTATCGTACGGCGCGCTACGTGGAGGCGGTTGCAGCTGCGGGGAAGGATGCTTACCCGCTGCCTACGATGGCCAATGCCTGGCTCGACAAGGGAAAGAGACCCGGACGCTTTCCTACGGGCGGTCCCAACGCACGTGTGATGGAAGTCTGGCGCTATGCGGCACCTTCGGTGGACATACTTTGCCCCGACATCTACGTGCCGACGTTCTGTGACGTATGTGACTCCTACGTCAAGCTCGATAACCCTCTAGCCATACCCGAGACAGCAACCCATGCTCATGCGGCTCCGCGTCTAGCTTGGACCATTGCGCACCACCATGCCTTGTCGTGCTCACCTTTTGGATTTGAGGAGATGGGCGAACCCTTCTCCAGCGACATCGGCATCCTCTTTGGCATGGACATCACTGATCCTGCGCTGCGTACGCCTCAAGATCCCAGCTGCTATGCCGCCGTGGCCGATGCGATGTCACAGCTCTTCTCAGCAGCCGGTGGTTATGGATGCATGGATGCTGTCATCGAGGAGCGTGGGAGACAGCAGGTGCTTAACCTGGGCAGTTGGACTTGCGACGTGACTTTCGGCGAGGGGCCAGGGGTTGTCGCTGCGCTGACGAACGCAACAGATGAGGCATACCTGCTCATCATGAATGCGACGGTCACGCCACGCTCGAACGACGTAGACCTGCCGAACGTGGACCTACTGGCTTGCGAAGACGGAAGTTTCCGTGACGGCGTGTGGGTTCGCGACCGTAGGCTCAATGGCGATGAGACCATGTTCCTGCGCTTCGAGGATCCGACGCTCTTGCGAGTGAAGGTGCTCTGTTACGCGTAGGCCACAGGGTATGAACTGCGCCATGACACGAAGAACCGGCGAGGGCCTTTGGGATGCACCCCGGGGCCCTCGATTGCTATGCAAGGAGAACTGCTATTGCCTATTTCAGCACGTATTATCGGTAGTTCCTTTCGCAGGTACATGCAAAGCCGTTCTAATCCTAGCCATTGTGTACGTGCAACTGTTACTTACGCCCAGGCGTCCGTGCTCGAGTAGCGGTCGCGCGCCGCGATGCCGCTTTCCCAATTGTGGGCAAATACCTCGCCATAGATGCAGTTGAGCACGTAGCGTATGGTCGTCTGGCTGTAGTAGTTAGCGATACGACCCTTGCGTGTCTCGCTTTGGGGAAGCACGATAAGACAGTCCGCCTTGCCCGCATGCTCTTCTATCGTCTCATCCGAGGTGATGAAAATCGTCTTACAGCCGCTCTTGCGCACGATGTCCAACTCTCGCTCGAGTGAGTAAGCCGATGCATCGATGAGCCCTCCCGAGTATGACACGAAGAGCGCAACATCATTTGGACCGAGCGTGTAGGCCATGTTGGTGGCCTCGCCGTACTGGTCCCCCAGTGAGCAGACGATACCAAGCTTGAGCATGAGGTTCGAGAAGCCGATGGCTGAGATGCGTGTGTCGCCGTTTGCGTAGATGACCACCCGCCGCGCCAGGCGTACGAAGCGGGCGGCCGTGCGAACGTCTTGCTGGCGGACTGTGTCATGTGCCGCATCGACCGCCTGCTTGGTGAGTGCTGCCACTGAGTCGATGACCTCCTGTGTGGAGGCTCCCTCCAAGAACGGCTCGTCGGGGTTGATGTCGATGCGCTGTACGGAGCGACGCTCGAGCTCGCGCGCGAGCGTCACGTTGAAACTACGATACCCGTCAATCCCCAGCTTGCTGCAGAAGCGCACGATAGCCGAGTTTGAAGTGTGTGCCGCCTTTGCCAGCTGGCTGGCACTCATCGCCACGACCTCGTTGGGATGCGCGAGTACAAAGTCGGCGAGCATCTCCTCTGTGGTGGTGAACCTATGCTTCCTCTGCAGTGCCTCGATGAGCGTCATGAGATTCCTCTCCAGGTCATCAACTGGCTTTCTTGAAAAACCAGTTCAATTCTTCCGAAAGCGTACCACGTCTTTCAAAAAGTCAAACCAGCTTTGTTGATGCCGTATCTTTCGCGACATGCAGGCTCGTATCCTGCAATTAACCGATTAAGGACGCACAAGACGTCACGGTACACAGCAATGAAGCAGTGAAGGAAAGGGGTTCGACATGGCACAAGAAGCCACCGAGAAAAAGTCGTTCGTAGACGCGATGATGCCGTTTGTCTACAAGATTGCGGGACCGCTCACCAAGTTTGGACAGTTCGATTTCGTCAAGGCCATCACCAACGGCATGGTGGGAACCATCGGCATCACTATGATCGGCTCGCTCGCGCTGGTCATGTTCCTGCTCGCCGCCGACGGGCAGCTTACCGAGCACGCGCTGCTGCCGTTCCTAGCTCCCTATGCCGGCAAGATCCTGCTCATCCAGCAGCTCTCCCTGGGCATCCTTGCTCCGTACTTGGCCATCTCGCTCGGCTCCGAGTACGCCCAGGTTAAGGGTATCTCGAGCACGACTGGTGCAATCGGCACGTTCTTTGCCTTCATCATGCTCAACTTCAACGCCATTGCGGCAACCGAGGAAGGCATCGGAGCCCTTACGATCAACAATTGGGGCTCCGGCGGTATTATCACGGCTATGCTCGCCGCTGCGATTGCCATCAACATCATCCACTTCTGCTATGAGAAGAACATCAAGATCACACTGCCCGATTCCGTGCCTCCTGCAATTGGTGGTTCGTTCTCCGCGGTGATTCCCTATGCCATCATCGGCTTCCTGTGCTGGATCATCCGCACCATCCTCGACTTTGACGTTGCCACCTGGGTTACCACCATCCTCATGCCCATCCTGAGCGGTGCTGACAACATTGGCATGTTCACCCTGTCGCAGGCACTTACCGCCATCCTGTGGGCCGTCGGCCTGCATGGCGACAACATCGTCGGCGCCGTCACGGGCACCTTCCTTCCCGCTTGGGACCTCCAGAACGTCGAGTTTCTCGTCAGCGGTGGCGCCATTTCCGCGGCTCCCCACGTGTGGACCCAGGGCCTCAGCCGTCTGAGCATGTGGACCTGCTCCGCTTGGCCGCTACTCATCCTCATGATGAAGGACTCCAAGAAGCTCCCGCAGTTCAAGGCCCTTGCGGCAGTCGCCTTCCCGCCCGCGATCTTCTCCATCGTCGAACCCATCATCTTCGGCCTGCCCATCATGCTCAATCCCTACCTCATCATTCCGTTCGTCGTCTCGCACACTCTCTCCGCCATCCTTACCTATGCTGCGACGGCTGCGGGCATCGTCGGCAAGCTGTGCGTGAGCCTGCCGTGGGCTACGCCCGCTCCGCTGCTGGGCTTCGCTGGCGGCGGCGGCTCCATCGGCGGCCTCGTCTGGCCCTTCCTGATGTGCGCCATGGGCTTGGTCATCTTCTGGCCCTTCTGGAACGCCTACGTCGAGGACGAGCTCAAGAAGGCTGAAGCTGCTGAGGCGGATGCAGCGTAAACTCACCCTTCCTTCCCTGGGGTCGCACGTCCACTGACGTGCGGCTCCTTTCCACGACGAAGTCCGTTTTCTCGTTAAGAAAGGTTCCAACATGGCATTCCCGAAAGGCTTCCTCTGGGGCGGCTCCATCTCGGCAGAGCAGGTGGAGGGAGGCTGGGACGAGGGCGGCAAGGCTCCCGTGCAGCTTGACTACGCCGGTCCCGCCGTGGGTACCGGTTGGCGCCCCGTGTACTACCGCAACGCTGACGGCTCGCGCGGTGTGATGGGGGCGTTTGATCGCCTGCCGGATAGCGCTCGCTATGAGCTCTTCGATGACGTGCACTACACCAACCACGTGGCGGCGGACTTCTACCACCGCTGGCGCGAGGACCTCGAGCTCTTCGCCGAGATGGGGTGGACCACCTTCAACACCTCCGTGAGCTGGGCGCGTGTCATGCCCGGTGGCATCGAGGGCGGTGTGAACGAAGAGGGTGTGCGGTTCTATCGCGACCTGTTCGCCTATGCCCGCGAGTTGGGCATGGATCCCGTGGTCACCCTCTACAAGTACGATGAGCCCATTTGCCTAGAGGCGCGCTACGGCGGCTGGGAAAGCCGTGCCATGATCGATGAGTTCGAGGCCTTTTCACGGGTCTGCTTCGAGCGTCTTGGCGCGTACGTGGACAAATGGCTCACCTTCAACGAGGTCAACATCTTCTTCATGATGGACAAAGAGGGCCGGCCCGAGACCATCACCAAGCTGCACAACCAGATGGTGGCCGCCGCGCGCGTCACCAAGGCTGCGCACGAGATTGTCCCCGGATCCAAGGTTGGCTGCATGGTTGCGGGCATGTGCGCCTATCCGTACACCTGCGACCCTGCCGATGTTCTGGCCACCTATCAAGAGTTCCAGCATGGGTTTGGATACTGCGCCGACACCATGGTCTTTGGTGCCTACCCACGCTACGCAAGGCGCGTCCAGCGTGCGCACGGCTGCGAACTGGATGTATCCGCACGGGATGCGAACGACCTGTTGGAGGGCAAGGCCGACTTCCTCGCCTTTTCGTACTATGCCTCCATGGCTATGACCACGCATGCCGATGACCTTGAGATGACGAGCGGCAACCTCATTGGCGGAGTCAAGAACCCCTATGTCACGGAGTCGGAGTGGGGTTGGCCCATGGACCCGACGGGCTTCCGCTACCTGCTTAACTTCCTGGCCGATCGCTACCGCGTGCCGCTCCTCGACGTGGAGAACGGCCTTGGCGCCAAGGACGAGCTGGTGGCGGAGGACGGTGTGGAGCGCGTACACGACCCCTATCGCATCGACTACCTGCGCGCTCACATCGAGAACCTACGCACTGCCGTGGAGGAGGACGGTGTGGACATCTTTGGCTACACCACCTGGGGGCCGATTGACCTTGTTGCTGCGAGTACCGGCCAGATGTCCAAGCGCTATGGGTTCATCTATGTGGACATGGACGACGAAGGCAATGGTGACTGCCACCGCGTGCGCAAGGACTCCTTCTGGTGGTACCAGAAGGTCTGCCGCAGCAACGGAGAGGAGCTAGAGTAGGAAGATCGACAGTAATACGTCGATGAAGCGCACACTCGTCTAGCAAGATGCGCCAAAGTGGCAAGAATTCGGACTTCGTTTTTTTGCCACTTTGGCGTACGTTGCCTCACGGCCCATTCTTGATAGGGTCGTGTTGTGGGGCATCGGCAGTCGCCGATGTCCTGCTGCGCGTATTTCTGGGAGACTACTTGGACGCGCGAGCTTGGAGCCACCGTCTCACATAGGATTGACAATATGTTGTTGTGGGATGAGCTCAAACAGCACTCGTACCTCGTCTCGCGCGTCGGCCCTCATGAGCAGCCAGAAAGCGGGGTGAGCCTCCGCATCGGAAATGGGGACGACCGTCCGGCCAGAGGTGTCGGCGTTCGACATTCCCGCGTCCGACACAAAGATGGCTGCCTGTGAGGTCCGGGCGAGCTCGAGATAGACGTCGCGGTTCTCCTGCACAAGGAACCTGCTTCGGGGCATCGCACGCTCGACCATGGCGCGCCAGTACCCAACGTGCGCCTGCAGCAGGAACGTCTCGCCGTCGAGGTCTGAGAAGGAGGCCTCTGGGAGGTGCGCCAGATGGTGACCATGCGGGAGCGAGACCGCCAGGCGCTCCGTCATCAGGAACTTGCTCTCAAAGGCAGGCAGCCGATCGTTCTCGAGTCCTATAGCGAGGTCAATCCTGCTATCGAGAAGCGCGGTCGAAACCTCGGCCGCCTCAAGGCTGGTAGTGGTGAGACGTAGGTCGGACCGCTCTGCCAAGAGGGCCGACACGAGGATGCGCAGCGGCACCGGTGCGATAGAGCCTATGGAGATACCCGACCTCTCGCCGGACAGCTCCGCAAGCGCCTGACGCATGAGGCGCTCCTCGTGCAGGATGGGGCGAGCATACTCGAGCACGACCTTTCCTGCGCGGCTGATTTGCACGTGTCGGCCACTTCGCTCCAGCAGCTCTGTCCCCAGATCCCGTTCGAGTCGTGCGAGCGAGCGGCTGAGTGCTGGTTGCGAGACATGCAGCTCTTCGGCGGCGGCGATTACCGTTCCCAGACGTGCGACCGCTTCCAATTGACGCAGCTTTTCCGTGTCCATCGCACTTGCCTCCCATATGCATAACGAGCATAAGTAGCAATCAAAAATAGCATTTTACAAGCCATGAATACCAAGCGAAACTATGAACGAGGGCATAAGACGAGAGAAGGGTCGGAGCAATGAAGACACGCATGATTGGCAAGCTCGAGGTCTCTGCGGTAGGTATGGGCTGCATGGCGTTCAGCCACGGTTACGGGCAGATTCCCGAGGAGGACTACTCCATCGCAGCCATTCGCGCGGCGGTCGATGCGGGTTGCACGTTTTTCGACACGGCCGAGGCCTACGGCCAGCAGCTGTACTGGCTCGGTCACAACGAGGAGCTCGTGGGCAAAGCGCTCGCGCCGGTGCGCGGCAGGGTTGCCATCGCCACCAAGTTCCATCTGACTGACGAGGACGTCGTAGCTTCTGACCTCTACGCAGCTGTGCGTGCGCACCTGGATAGCTCGCTTAAGCGTCTGGGCACCGACCACGTGGAGCTTTACTACCTGCACCGCTACGACGAGCGCGTGGCTATTGAGGACATGGCTGCCGTCATGGGCCGGCTCATCGCCGAGGGGCTTATCGGTGGCTGGGGTCTCTCGCAGGTGGAGCTTGCGCTGGTCGAGCGCGCGCACTCCGTGACGCCTCTTACCGCCGTGCAGAACCTCTACAACGTGCTGGAGCGCGACGTCGAGGACGAGCTGCTGCCTTACCTCGTGGAGCAGAGCATTGGCCTGGTGCCCTTCTCGCCGGTTGCAAGCGGCCTGCTATCTGGCAAGATTAAGCCCACAACCGAGTTCGAGAAGGTCGATGATGTGCGCAATCTCGTGCCGCAGCTCTCGCGCGAGAACATTGCCGGCAACCAGCCCATCGTGGACGAGCTGACCAAGTGGGCCGAGGCCAAAGGCGCGACGCCTGCCCAGATGTGCCTCGCGTGGATGCTCGCCAAGTGGCCAAACGTGGTGCCCATTCCCGGCTCCAAGAACCAGGGTCGCATCTTGGAGAACCTTGGCGCGGCTGACGTGGAACTGAGCACGGAAGAGCTGGCCGAGCTGGACGCAGCCCTCTGCTCGCACGAGGTGTTCGGACATCGCGGCTTCGTGGAGCATGCGGGTTATAGTTTCCTCAACAGCAAGAGCAACCGCTAGTTCGGTGGCAGCCAAAACAGAACGTCTTTTAGGAGTCGGCGGCTCGAGCACGTGTCTCGAGCCGCCGACTTCCTTTACCTACGCTTTCTGTGCTTCGGCGATTATCTGTTGGTACGCATAGAAGCTGTCCTTGGGTATGCGGCGGCACTCCTTCTCGTCGAAGTCGGTGCGGTCCACGAACACCAGGCCATAGCGCTTGTTGAAACCGTCCGAGCTGGAGAGCAGGTCCACGAAGCTCCAGTGCTGGTAGCCGACGAGGTCAATCCCGTCCTCGAGGGCGAGTGCCATCTCGTGTACGTGGTCATGCAGGTATTTCACTCGCTTCGGGTCATGCACGTGACCGTCCGCGCCGAGCTCTTCGCGCTCGCTCCAGCCATTCTCGCAGATCATGATGGGCTTGCGGAACCGCGCCCAGCATTCGTGCAGGGCGATGTGCAGACCACTGGGGTCATAGCTCCAGCCCCACTCGGTGTACTCGAGGTAGGGGTTGCGGGCACCCATCGCCGTGCCCATGTTGAGAACGCTCCCTGACCCCGCAACGCTTACCACGTTGGTCTGATACCAGTTCACTCCTAAAAAGTCGCAGGTTCCAGCTTTGAGAATCTCGTTGTCCCCAGACTCTCGCACGGGCGAGGTGCCTGCCGCCTCCCACTTGTTGACCAGCCACTGCGGGAAGGTGCCGTAGACGTAGGTCTCTATGGGAGCGTAGGCGACCTCTTCCTCGATATCGTAGGCAGCTCGCACATCCTCTGGCGCACAGGTCATGGGATAGAGCGTGGGATACGACACGTCCGGACCAATCTTGGCACCTGGGCACATCTCGTGGCATGCGATAACGGCACGAGCATTGGCCAGGTATAGGTGGTAGTTGGCTTGGACAGACTTGTGCGCCAGATATGGGTCAACGTCAGAGAGACCCAGCATCGATGTGGCAAAGCACATCACGCTCTGCTCGTTGATGGTGATCCACCAACGTACGAGGTCGCCAAAGCGTTCGAAGCACACGCGACAGTAGCGCTCGAAGGCATCGATAGCGCGACGGTCGACAAAGCCCTCGTAGCGTTCTACCAGCGTCCAGGGGATGTCAAAGTGCAGGAGCGTGACGACGGGCTCGATGTCCGCCTCGTCCAGCAGTTCGAGCAAACGCCGGTAGTAGGCCACGCCCTCTTCGTTTACGGGACCATCGCCATCGGGGATGACGCGGCTCCAGCAGATGGAGAAGCGATACGACGTGAGCCCCAGCTCGCGCATGAGGGCCACGTCCTCCTCAAGGTGGTGATAGCCATCGGCTGCAACGCTTGCGTCGGCCTGGTTGGCCGCGCGCAGACGGCAGCGCTCGTCTGCGGTGTTCCAGCCCTTGCCGCCCTCGCACTGTGCGCCTTCATACTGGAAGGCGCTCGTCGCGGCGCCCCACAGGAAGCCTTTGGGAAATGCTGACATCTTGGGATTCCCTCCTTCGAGCTGATTGAAGCTGACTTCTTATTACGGTACGACGCACTCGGGCGTTGCCACGTTGCCACTAATTGCTCCTGTTGCATGAACCTGCAACGCCGTTGTTTGGTGCCAGGTCTACCGAGCCGTAGGGGCCTTAAGGCTATCGCAGTTGGAGCATTCATATGTGGCGCTGCTAGAATGCGGTGTCAGACTGGGCGACTGCAATCGAGGACATCGTTATGAAGTCACTTAATGACATGATTGCCTACCACGATACCGAGATCGAACATGACACCCGCTATGAAGTGGTCTCGTACCTGCTTGCGCATCTGCGTGAGCTCGATAGCCTTTCGCTTTCTGAGGTGGCGCGCGCGACCTATGTCTCGAAGTCGACGGTGTCGCGCGTGGTAAGGCGCTTTGGCTTCGATAGCTATGACGAGTTCTTGGCTGTATCGCGCAGGCTCGTCAACCAGGATCCCTCTGTCACGCTGCGCATCACTCCCGATGAGCTGGCGGCGCTCAAAACAGATGTCGGTGACTTCATCGGACTCTACATTGACGGCCTGTGCGCCGCGCTGCAAGACCTTAAGGAGACTGTAGACGACGAGGCGGTCGATTGGCTCATCAGCCAGGTGATGACGCACGAAGCAGCATTCTTTGGCACTGACCAGCCCTTGATGATTGCACGCGATACGCAGGTTGCCTTCCTCGCTGCGGGACATCTCGTACATGTCGGCGAAACCGAGGCAAAGCGGCATCAAATCGCGGAGGAGCTGCCTGACGGTGCATTTGCCGTTGTCCTCACCAATTACGGGCGCTATATCGAGGATAACCGTGAGATGCTCGAAGGGCTGCGAAGTCGCGGGGTGACGCTCTGCCTGGTAACGCTTTGCTATGACGGTCCGAGCTGCCTGCTATTTGACCGCATCATCCGGCTCTCAGCACACGGCTTCTCTGGTGTCGGGTCCTTCTCCATGAAGGCATTCTTCAAGATTGTGATTCGTCGGCTGTTGGCCGTGAGGCCGCTCCAGGGGTAAGAAGACATCCCTCAAAGAGCATTAAGGCCCACCGTTGCAGGTTTCTGCAACGGCGGGCCTTTATTGCAACATCAGTCGTTTGTCTTTCGCGGTAGGCTGGAAGACAGCGAGACGAAGTCCAGAGAATCTGGCACAAATTGATAGCAAATGCAACAGATATAGATATGGAATGGCTGTTATATACCATCTACATTTGATGGTATGGAGACGTGGAAACACACGGGACAAGGGAGAGGATCATGGCGGGACGCATCAACATCACAAGGAGAGACTTCTTGGCAGGGCTGGGCTTTGTCTCTGCGACGACACTTGCAGCATGTGGCAACAACGGAGGCGGCGTTGCGGCTCCCGCGGCTGATGCGCCTGCGACCGAGCCCTTCGACAAGCTGCTCGAGGTGGATGGCAACTTCGCCTACAACGCTCTGGACGACGGCGTGGAGTATCACTTCTCCAATGTGCTCTCCCCGGCGTACTACGTGTTTGCTGGTGCCAAGGATGCCGACGGAGCGGCCGAGCTGGTGGGCCAGCTGGGACTCGCGCAGAGCATCGAGACCTACGTGGGCTCCGTCACCGTGGTGAACCCCATCGACGGTAAGGCGTACACCGCTGCAGACGCCGACAAGTTCGTGGAGCTGGCTGCGGCGGCCGGCCCGGCCAACAACGTCAAGGTCATCGGCGTGGACGAGGGTGCCGACTTCGTGCTGGGCGACCTTGCCTCCAAGCTGTACTTCGTGGCGGGCGTCTTCACCTACGGCGGCACCGAGGCCGATGCGGCAGGCGTGCCCTTCGTGCCCGCGTACCTCTGCAACGCCCCGCAGGCTGCCGTGGACGCGCTCATCGCCGCCAACGGCGCCGCCGAGGTGGGCGAGGGAGTCTACGAGAACGCCGACGACCCACTGAAGCGCGTGGTCGTGGCCTCCGACGCCGACCTCGCCACCGCGGCAGCCAACGCGTGGGACCAGGTCTTCTCCAAGAACTACCGCCAGCACAACGAGGTCACCGAGTTCTACATGGCGAGCGTCGCCGACCTCACCGATCCGTATCCCCTGTACGCCATCCCCGACTTCACGCAGTTCGACTACGTGGAGAACTACAACGCCGATGTCGAGGGCCTGGAGGGTGCCTACACCTGGTTCGAGTACGTCCCCACGCGCCTGGCCGACGCCGCGGCCGGCAGCGTGCCCTGCATCGTGACCCTGCACGGCAACCTCAATGACACGCGCGTGCAGGCCGAGTCGAGCGGCTGGCTCGAGCTTGCCTGCACCGAGGACCTCATCGTGCTGGCCCCCGAGTGGCAGGACGTGGTCTACGAGTCCGGCTCCGATGAGCCCCAGCCCAACTTCTTCGGCTGTGACGGCCTGCAGAACGACCGCATCGTCACCTGGCTCGACACGATGTTTGCCAAGTACCCGCAGATCGACACGCACCGCGTGTACGTGACCGGCCTCTCCGCTGGCTCTTCCGCCTCCGAGCTCTACGGTGTCAAGTACGCGGACACCTTCGCCGCGGTGGGCGGCGTCTCCGGCCCGGGCATCGACAAGGAGGAGATCGCCGAGCTCGCCAAGGACTGGGACGGCCCCACGGTGCCCTTCACCTACCTCTGCGGCGACCACGACTTCTTTGGCATGATTCCGGTGGACGGCTCTAGCGAGAACTCCTTCCCCGTGGACGATCAGGGCACGAGGATCCAGGACGTCGACCCGCGCGTGCCCATCTTCCCGCTGCTGCAGGCGTACATGTCGGTCAACGGCCTTGACGTGCCCAAGGACATGGACATGAAGGCAAACGAGTGGTACGGCATCAAGTTCGACGAGACCAACGACATCATGCTCGGCGAGAAGAGCGCGCAGGAGAACGTGCTCAACGGCGCCGATGGCCAGCCCATCATGAAGCTCGTGGCCATCAAGGACCAGGCGCACTGGAACTGGAAGCCCGAGGCCCCCTACCTCTGGGAGTTCTTCCAGAACTTCAGCCGCTAGGCATAGTACGCCCGTCATACGTTCTCTCCCTGCCGCCCCGGACGCAAGCCCGGGGCGGTATTTCCATACATGCCTGGCGTTGGAGATGTACTCCACGTAGGCTAGCGTCCCACCTCTCGGGCGGCAAAGGCGCGATAAGCGGCGGGCGTGATGTGGTACACCTGCTTGAAGATGCGGTTGAAGTGGCTGTAGCTCTCATAACCCACGGAGCTCGCCACATCCTGTGCAGAGAGGTTGGTCGAGAGTAGCAGCTCGCGGGCGCGTCGGAGGCGTGCCGCCACGATGAGCTCGCGCGCACGCACTCCGCAGCGCTTGTGCACGAGCTGCGAGAAGTAGGTCTCGCTGTAGCCGAAGTGTGTGGCGAGGGATGCCACACTCACGGCGGCGCAATGCTCGCGCGCATAGGCGACGACCTCCGTCAAGCGCTGGTCGAGACCATAGAAGCTATAGGTGTCAATCTCGGACAGTTGCGCCAGCAGCAGAAGCGTACGGGCTAAAACAGAGAAGTTTGCTGTATGCCCTGCATGGTCGTATTCCTTGAGCAGGGCACGCATCGAGCGATAGAGGATGCGACCGTACGTGTCCGAGAAGACCATGAAGCCATGCTCCCCTCCGCCGCGTAAGGTGTGCGAGACGGGGTTGTCTTGTGCAAGATAGTCCGCGAAGACTCCGCTGGCAAAGAGCGCGGGTCGCAGACACAGCACCACTACGATGGCATTCGGATTGACTGCCTGCACACTGTGCTCGCAGGTGGGGGTAGCAAGAAACAGGCTGTCCTCCAGCAGATGTATCTGCTGGTCACCGACGCGAGCTACCACATGACCTTCCAGCACATACGTAAGCTCGTAGTAGTCGCGTGGACCATACGGTGTGTCGCGCAGCATCCGGTGCGAGACCAGAAAGACGTCATCCGCAGGAAGGTCTGCTATCGCCGCGCCACTCAACACATCATCGAAGAGCGCATCGTCTGTCGCCACTTCGTTGAAGCGCTCATAGAACGGGAGGTTGTGATGGCGCGAGGTCGTCATTGCATACCTTAGAAAATCACCCATATAAGACACCTCTTCAGCTTAACAAAAGGCTAGGTATATATGAATATATAGGCGCGGTTAAGAGAGTCACCACCTATGCAAACCTGCTGAAGGGAGACCAGCAATGCTTCACGTCCGTCTGTTCTGCGGTGCCGGCATGTCCACGAGCCTGCTCGCCAAGAAGATGCAGGACTACGCCAACGAGAAGGGTGTCGAGGTGCTGGTCGATGCTCGTGCGGTCTCGGAGATTCGCAACTCGTCCATCGCGCAGCTTGCCGAGCTTGACTGCGCGCTGCTGGGGCCGCAGGTCGCCTTCGAGCGCCACCTGCACGAGCCCAAGTTCCAGGAGGCCGGCGTGCCCTTCGATGTCATTCCCATGCAGTGGTACGGCATGGTGCGCGGCGACCTCGTGATGCAAAAGGCCCTCGACATGATCGAGGAAGCCAAGGCGTAGGGATGACAAGGCGCTAGCGGTTCGGTACAGAACGTAAGAGGCTCCATGTGGCGATGTGGGGCCTCTTCGCATAGAGAGGCGAACTGATAGTGCCGGTGCGGTTCGCATCGAGGTAGAGGTTCCTGCTGGTGCCCGCGCACACGTGTCGCTCGCATCGGATGAGCGAGTCCTTGGACCGGGGCTCCACGTCCTGCGATAATGCCGTCTCGAGTGCTCGTCCCTACTGACTGTCGTCTCCCTCCAGTATCGACATCAACGCATCGTTGAAGATGAGGAACGCGAAGGTGTCCGAAAGCACCGCGCGCGTTCCGCTGGTGAGCTTTGCCGTAGGCAACACGAACAGATTGTCAAAGTATCTGCGAAGGGGATGTTTCGAGTTGGTGGTGACAAGCACCATGTGAGGTCTTTCGTCAGGTCGAGAATTGACATGTTTGGCGAGGTTGACGTGGGCTCCTCCCGTGATTGCCGAGAAGATGATGAGCGTGTCATTGGGGTTGAAGCGGGGAATCACGTCAGGCATGGGCACCATCGAGAACACGCTAGGTACGTACATGAGTGCCATGTGCAGTTCCTCAGCTGGTAACCGGGAGAGATTGGCACCCATCAAGAAGACATGCTCGCTTTGCCTGAGGCGATGGGCCAGTTCGTTCAACTGTCCGCGGTCGATTGCAGCATCTACTGTCGGCAAGAGCGTACCGTACACCTCCGCATTGGTCGGCGCTCCCTCACGCATCTGCTCGAGGTCTTGGCGAAGCTGGTATTGAAACTCCGCAAAGCCGCCAAAGCCCAGTCGCTTGGCAAAGCGTGTGAGTGCGGCCTTCGAGAAGTGGCCGCTCTCCGCAATCTCGGAGATGCTCTGATGAGCATAGTTATCCGGAAACTTCCGGATGGACTCGTAGATGATGCGGTCGGTCTTGGAGTATGAGCTGACGTAGCTCTCCATCTGTTCCAGCGTGTTCATGGCTCTCCCTTCGCATGCATCAATGGTAGCAATTCTAGATGTCTTACGTGAAACATGTTTCGAAATTGCCGAAACATATTTGGAAATTAGTATTGAAATATGTTTCAGTCTGTCGTAGAATCGTCTCAACGAAGGGGCGCACCCAAAGAGGCGACGCGAGCTCGGCCAGCATCCGTCGCGCACGAAAGAATTGCCTAGGAAGGAAGGAACCATGGATCAGCTCATCGAGAAGCTCACGGCTATCTCAGGTAAGGTCGCCCAAAACTGGGTCATCCACGTCATAATGAACGCCTTCATGATGCTACTGCCCATCACCATGCTCGGTTCGTTTGCCGCACTCTTCAAGGGTATCGGCATCGAGGCTTACCAGGCATTCATTACCTCTACCGGTGCGGTCACCGTGCTCAATACCATCTACCAGTGGACCACGGGCATGATTGGCGCCTACCTGGCGTTCTTGGTTGCCTATGCCTTTGCCCAGCAGACCAAGTGCGCAAAGTCCGAGATGGCTGTGGGCCTAGTCTCACTTGCATGTTTCTTTATCGTGACGCCTTACGTCATCCCCGAGGAACCCTATGCTCCCAGCATGTTGCCAACGAGCTGGCTCGGTTCATCGGGTATGTTCACCGCCATCGTCATTTCCTTCGTGGTAGGCGGCATCTACCTTGCCTGCCAGAAAGGTCATGTGGAGATTAAGCTGCCCGAGCAGGTCCCGCCGTTCATCTCGGCTCAGTTCTCGAGCCTCATTCCTGGCGCCATCGCCATGATCCTCTTTGGCATCGTCTCCATGGTCTTTGCGGGTACCGAGTTTGGCACCCTTCACCAACTGGTCTACTCCATGATCGCCCTGCCGCTGCAGTCCGTCTCATCCAACGTCTTTGGATACTGGATCCTCATGATCTTCCTGTACGGTCTCTGGTTCCTGGGCATCCACGGCGGCATGACGGTTGGCCCAATCATCATGATGCTCTTCATGCAGCTGCAGATGGAGAACCTTGCTGCATTCCAGGCCGGCACTCCCATGCCGCATCTCTGCTCCGGTGACGCTCTCACCTTTGGTACTGGTTCCATTCCCATGCTGGTGGCTGCCCTCTTTATCATGAAGTCCGAGCAGGGCAAGGCCGTCAGCCGCATGGCCGTCCTCCCCGCGCTCTTTGGTGTGGACGAGCCTGCCTACTTTGGTATGCCTATGATTCTCAACCCGATCTTCTTCATCCCCTGGGTCATCGGCGCTCCCACCATCTCGGTCTTCGGCACCCATGTTCTCAAGCTCATTGGTCTGCTGCCCTACGCCAACGGCACCGGCGGTTCCGCAGCCAACCTGCCGTTCTTCATGGGTAACCTCATGAGCTATGGCACGCCCGGCCTCATCTGGGGAACTGTGATGTTCGCCCTCATCGTGCTCATGTACGTACCCTTCGTAAAGGCCTACGACAAGCAGCTGCTCGAAGGTGAGGCTGCGCAGGAGTAACGACTCTTCCTTCTTGGCGGGGCTTTCGGGCCCCGCCATTGTTTGCCATCCCTCCAAAAGAAAGCGAGTACCTCATGAAGCTCTTGGTTCAGAGTGACGATTACGGCATCACCCGCGCGGTCAGCCTCGGCTGCATCCACGGCATCAAGAACGGCGTGGTGCGCAACACCGGCATGTTTGCCAACATGCCGTGGATCGAGGAGTGCGTGGAGTGGATTCGCCCATACCTGGGGCAGATCGCCTTTGGCATCGATCTCAATGCCTCGACTGGCCCCTCCATCCTGGGGCATGACCACGTGCCTGCGCTCACGCACGAGGATGGCACCTTCCTGGGCAGCCGCGAGAACCGCGCGTTGGACACCGACGAGAACGACCACGACCACCTCGCCGGCGTCGCCGACCAGCTCGAGGCCGAGTTCCGCGCGCAGATCGAGCGCTACATCGAGCTCATTGGCCACAAGCCTGACTACATCCACAACCACGCCTACGGCACCCTCACCACCGACCGCATCACCCGTGAGCTTGCGAAGGAGTACGGCGTGCTATGCTCCGTGGGCCTGAACGAGCGTCCCGAGGTAAAGCCCATGGGTATGGGCTGGTACCAGTGGGGCGGCCCCGAGGCGCAGCTCAAGGAGGACCCGCTGGGCTACATCACCAGCGACAAGGAGGGTATCCTCACCTGCGGCAAGGACTACGCCTACGTCGTGAGCCACTGCGGCTACGCGGATGCCGACCTCTTCCGCCTCACGAGCTTCACCACCTGCCGCCCGATGGACCTCGACTGCATGACCAGTCCCGAGCTGCGCGCTTGGCTCGACGAGAACAGCATCGAGCTCGCCAGCTTCAATGACCTGCCGCGCGAGTGGGCTGCCGAGCAGTCCACCGAGCCCAAACCCACGATTCTGATGTAAAAGCAAGGCATTCGGGACGGAGGCTTCTGTCCGCACCGAGCGTGTGCAGAAACCTCCGTCCCGATTCGCCATAGAAATCAGGGGGAGACAGATGATGAGTAAGACGTTTTTGATCGGTGCTGCCACGGCGGCGCATCAGGTGGAGGGAAACAACACCAACAGCGACATCTGGGTGCTGGAGCACATGGTGCATGGTGGCTACCCAGAGAAGTCTGGGCTGGCTGCGAACCACTATGCGACTTACCGCGAGGACATCGAGCGAATGGCTGCTGCGGGACTCAACGCCTACCGCTTCTCGCTCGAATGGGCGCGCATCGAGCCGGAGGAGGGCGTCTTCGACGCTGAGGCAACCGAGCACTATCGCGACGTGATCCAATGCTGCTATGACAACGGTATCGAGCCTGTCGTGACGCTGCATCACTTCTCCAGTCCCAAGTGGCTCATTAGCCGCGGCGGCTGGGAGGACGAGCGGGTCGTGGGCTACTTCGAGCGCTACACCCGCTACGTCTGCGAGCAGTACGGCGGCCTTCTGCACTACGTGTGCACGCTCAACGAGGCCAACATGGGCGTGCTCATTGCCATCTACATCCGTCAGGCCATGGAGGAGCGTGCCAAGCGCGAGGGCGAGGAGGGCGCTGCCCTGCAGGTAGGCGTCGACGTCGAGGCCATGGCAGCCGAGCACGATGCGCAGGTGGCAGAGAACCGTGAGGTTTTCGGTGTGGACGAGGCGGCTGTGTTTGTGTCTCCGCGCACGCCCGCTGGCATCGAGTTCGTGAAACGTGCCCACATGCGTGCTGTTGAGGTTATTCACGAGCTGGTGCCATGCGCGAAGGTGGGCATGACCCTTTCGTTGCGTGACATCCAGGCTGCCCCGGGTGGAGAGGCTCGCGCCGAGGCTGCGTGGGCCGAGGAGTTCGAGCAGTTTGTGCCTGCGCTAACGAATGACGACTTCTTCGGCGTGCAGAACTACACGCGCACGGTGTTTGGGTCTGATGGCGAGCTGCTGCCTGCGCAAGGAGCCGAGCTCACGCAGATGGGCTACGAGTTTTATCCGCAGGGGTTGGAGCATGTGATCCGTCGTGTACACGAGTCGTTCCCGGGGCAGCTTATGGTGACCGAGAACGGCATTGCAACCGATGACGATACGCGTCGCGTGGCATATATCGACGCCGCGATCGAGGGCGTGCGGGCCTGCCTACGCGATGGGATTGACGTCGCGGGATACCTGTACTGGTCGCTTATCGACAACTATGAGTGGCAGAGCGGATATGCCATGCAGTTCGGTCTGATGGACCGCGCCGAGGGCCATCCCGCAAAGCCGAGCCTCGCGCACCTGGGGTCTCTGTGTCGCGCGTGGAACAAGAGTGAGGAGTAAGACATCATGGCATTTCCGGACGGATTCCTGTGGGGTGGCGCGGTCTCGGCTGGGCAGTACGAGGGCGGCTGGAACGAGGACGGCCGCGGTGCCTGCCGCATGGACTACACCACGGGTGGCACGCGCACGAGCCCGCGCTATGTGACGTATATCGATGCTGAGGGTAAGCCGGTCAAAGCAGGTCGCGAGGACAAGCTGCCCAAAGGTGCTCGTTGGGCGAGTCTGCCCGACTGCTACTACCCCAACCAGGTGGCCGTCGACGGCTACCACCGCTGGCGCGAGGACGTGGACCTCTTTGCCGAGATGGGCTTCAAGGTCTTCCGCATGTCCATCGACTGGAGCCGTTTGTTCCCCACAGGCACCGAGGCCGAGCCCAACCGCGCGGGCGTTGAGTTCTACCGCGAGATGTTCACCTACATGCGCGAGAAGGGCATCGAGCCGCTGGTCACGCTCATGCACTTCGATACGCCGCTGGGCCTCGAAGAGGCGTGCGGCGGCTGGGAGAACCGCGAGCTCATCGACCACTTCGTGCGCTTCGTAACCACGTGCTTCATAGAGTACAAGGGCCTCGTCCACTACTGGCTGACCATCAACGAGATCAACAACCTGCTCTCGCTCATCGACTTCTTCGGTGGGGGAGACGACGCTGCCTACCAGCTTGCCTATCAGCAGCTGCACCACCAGTTCCTAGCGAGTGCAAAGGCCGTGCAGATTGGCCACGCCATCGACGCCGACAACAAGATCGGCTGCATGATCGCGAGCGCGGCCACCTACCCGCACACCTGCGACCCGGCAGACATCCTTGCGGCCGAGCACAAGCGCCAGGAGAACGCCTACTACTGCGGCGACGTGCAGGTCTTTGGCGCGTACCCCACCTATGCCAAGCGTCTGTGGGCCGCGCACGACGTGCGCATCACGATGGAGGAGTCGGACCTCGACATGCTGGCCGAGGGCGTGGTGGACTTCTACACCTTCAGCTACTACAACTCCAACGTGGTCACCACGCACGAGGTCACTGACACCGTGGGCGGCAACTTCCAGGTCGGCGCGCGCAACGAGTACCTCACCTACTCCGACTGGGGCTGGGCTATGGACCCGATGGGCCTGCAGTGGCAGCTCGAAGTGCTCTACGACCGCTACCAGGTGCCGCTGATGGTGGTGGAGAACGGCCTTGGCGCCTTCGACGAGGTGGTCGAAGAGGCGGGCGAGAAGCGCATCCACGACCCGTACCGCATCGACTATCTGCGCCAGCACGTGCGCGCGATGGAGACGGCCATTGACAACGGTGTGGAGCTCTGGGGCTATACGCCTTGGGGCTGCATCGACCTCGTGAGCATGGGCACCGGCGAGATGCGCAAGCGCTACGGCTTCGTCTACGTGGACATGGATGACGAGGGCAAGGGCACGCTCGACCGCTATCGCAAGGACAGCTTCTGGTGGTACCAACGCTGCATCGCCAGCAATGGGACGGACTTGGACTAAGCGTCTACCTTTCGATTTGCGGCTGAGCCATTAGTCGCGCCAGACGGAGCGGGGCCGTTACGACGGGCCCCGCTTTCGACCATCTGGGACGGTTCTCCTTGGTCGAAACGTATGAGACGTTTCGACCAAGGAGAACCGTCCCAGATGGTCGAAAGCATGAGCGCTGCGTCGGGCTACTCGCCCACCACGCAGATGGCCGCCTGGTTGCCCGCGAAGACCCTGTCGGCGAACGCATCCACCACATATTGACGCATGGGACCCCCTCTTCTCGGTGCCGACATTATCGCACAGACGAGTGCCTTCGCTTCGCCATGCCGCGACAGGCGCTCCATGTGTCTCAGATATCGAAAGCCTATGCGCATTCACCGCATGGATTTGCCACGTTATGCCACGTATTCTTTTCATTAACGAACTCAAGGTAAGAGCAAGAATGCGAAAGGAGCAGCAATGGGCGCGTGTCATGTGGCAATCGACATCGGAGCGTCGAGCGGGCGGCACATCGTAGGGCAGGTGGTGGACGGCCGCATGGAGCTTACCGAGGTCTACCGCTTCGAGAACGGGCTCTCGCGCAGGGACGGGCACCTGTGCTGGGATATCGATGCGCTGGCCGAGAACGTGATTGCGGGTCTCGCTGCTGCCAAGGAGGCTGGTTTCGAGCCTGAGACCGTGGGCATCGACACCTGGGCCGTCGACTATGTGCTGCTCGACGAGCACGACCGGCGCATCGGCGATTGCGTGGGCTATCGCGACGCCCGCACCGACGGCGTTCGCGACGCGCTCGAGCTCTCGGGCATCCTTTCGTTCTCCGAGCATTATGCTCATACCGGCATCCAGTATCAGCAGTTCAACACTGCTTACCAGCTGTGTGCGCAAAGCCGCGAGGACCGTACGACGCTCGATGCCGCGCATGCGCTGCTCATGGTGCCCGACTACCTTGGCTTCGTGCTCACGGGCGTGAAGGCGCAGGAGTACACCAATGCGAGCACTACGGCGCTGGTCGGTGCCGAGAGCTGCGACTGGGATTGGGAACTCATCGACCGCATCAACCTGCCGCGCCGCATCTTCCAGCCGATCAGCATGCCGGGCGAGAGCTTGGGGCATGTGCGACCCGAGATTGCCGAGCGAATCGGCTACAAGCCCGAGGTCGTGCTGGTGGCAAGCCACGACACGGGCAGCGCCTGGCTGGCTGTACCCGCTCGCGACGAGCAGGCCGTGTACTTCTCTTCTGGCACTTGGAGCCTCGTGGGCGTGGAGAACCATGCACCGATCTGCACGCCGGAGAGCGCCATGGCCAACTTCACCAACGAGGGTGGCTATGAGCGGCGCTACCGCTACCTCAAGAACATCATGGGCCTGTGGATGATCCAGAACGTCCGCAAGGAGCTGGGGCAGGCCAGTGGCACCACACCGAGCTGGGACGAGCTGGTCAAGGCTGCCGAGCAGGCGCGGGCGGAGGGCTACCACGCCGTGGTCAATGCCGACGACCCCGAGTTCCTCGCTCCTGCAAGCATGCTGCTCGCGCTGCACGATGCCTGCGAACGCACGGGTCAGCCACTGCCCACGTGGGCGGGTGAGTACGCTCTCTGCGTGTATGACTCGCTGGCGGACGACTACGCTCGCACGGTCGAATTGCTGGGTGCGCTTACCGGCGTTGCCTATACCAGCATCAACATCGTGGGCGGCGGTTCTAACAACGGCTACCTCAACCAGGCTACGGCCGATGCCTGCGGGCTGCCCGTGTATGCCGGTCCCACCGAGGGCACCGCACTCGGCAACCTGATGGTGCAGTTCATCTTTGCCGGTGAGTTCGCGGACCTCGAGGAGGCCCGCTCGGCGATCAAGCAGAGCTTCGAGATCAAGGAATACCTGCCCCGCTAGGGCACGAAAGGAGAGCATCATGGCAATGGAAGAGCTGGACTTCATCAAGGGTTTCGTTCGTATGTGCGACGACGGGTGGCTGCAGGGCTGGCATGAGCGCAATGGTGGCAACCTCACCTATCGCATGACCGACGAGGAGCTCGAGCAGGCGCGTCCGTTCTTCGACGCCGAGCCGCGTGCTTGGGTTCAGATGGGCGTGAAGGGCGAGAACCTTGCCGGATCGTACTTCGTGACCACGGGTAGCGGTAAGTACATGCGCAATGTGGCCGGAAGCCCCGCTGAGAATATCGGCATCGTCGAGATCAACGAGACGGGCGACGCCTTCCGCATCGTGTGGGGCTTGCTCAATGGTGCACGTCCCACCAGCGAGTTCGAGAGCCACTACATGAACCACTGCGTCACCGCCGCGCGCACCGACGGTGCCAACCGCGTGATCTACCACGCGCACACCCCCGGCATCATCGAGATGAGCTTCATCGTGCCGCTCGAGGACCGCGCCTTCACGCGCGTGCTGTGGCAGATGATGACCGAGTGCGTGGTCGTGTTCCCCGGCGGTGTGGGTGTCGTGCCCTGGATGGTGCCTGGTGGCCCCGCCATTGCCGAGGCCTCGAGCGAGCTCATGAAGACCTACGACACCATCGTGTGGGCGCACCATGGCCTCTTTGCGGCTGGTCCCGACTTTGACACCACCTTCGGCCTGGCGCACACGGTGGAGAAGGCGGCCGAGCTCTACGTGGCGGCCCGTGCGGCCAACGGTGGCAGTGACAAGTTCCTGAACGTCATCTCCGACCAGGGCCTCAAGGACACCTGCCGCGACTTCAACATCGCCATCAACGAGGCGTTCGTCGACTAGCGTGCCAACGCCCCCTTCCCCTGACACACCCCCCCTGGAAAGGAATCCACCATGCTCGTTGAGACCAAGGCCAAGGTTGCCGTCTTCTCTATCGCGCTCGGCGCGTATCTCCCACAGTTCCCCGAGCTCGTACCCGAGTTCGAGGCTCAATACGCCGACTTTGTCAGCACCCTCCCCGACACGGTCGAGGTCGTCGACGGTGGGATGTGCACCACCAAGGAGGCTGCCGCCGCTGCAGGCGACAAGTTCCGCGCGGCCGACGTCGACCTCGTCTTCTGCCAGTTGCTCACCTACGCGACCAGCTACAACATGCTGCCTGCCATCCGCGACCTCAACGTTCCCGTCGTCCTGGTCAACCTCCAGAAGGTGCGCTGCCTCGACTTCGACACCGCTGGCACGGCCGAGTGGCTGGGCGTGGCCTACGCGGGTGGCGCCGTGGGCGAGATGGTGGCCGACCTCAACCGCGCCGGCAAGCGGCACGCCGTCATCACCGGCGTCGTCGAGGGCGGCGACCCCCAGGTGGCCGCCGAGATCGAGGACTGGTGCCGTGCCGCCCAGGTGCGCCGCCGCCTGCGCTACACCAACCTCGCGCAGATCGGCCGTCCGTATCCCGGCATGATGGACCTCTATATCGACGAGACCAACCTCTACCACCGCATGGGCCTCTACACCAAGCAGTTCGACTGGGAGAAGATGTGGGCCATCGCGGACGACATCACCGACGAGAGCGTCATCGCCGCGAAGGTCGCCGACATCCACGACACCTTCGACATCAAGGGCGACTACGACGAGGCGAGCATCCATGAGATGGCGCGCTACGTCGTGGCCTTCGAGCAGTGGGTGAGGGACGAGGAGCTGGGCTTCGTGGCGAGCCACTACGACGGCTTCGCGCAGGGCAAGGCGGGCGTTCTCGACTCCATGCTCATTCCTGCGTTCTCCATGCTCATCAAGCAGGGCATCGCCTGCGCCGTGGAGGGTGACATCAAGGTTGCCATGGGCATGAGCATCATGAAGACCATCTCCGGCGCCTGCCAGCTCTCCGAGTTCTACACCTTCGATTTCGACGACGACGTGGTGCTCATCGGCCACTCCGGCTCGGGCGACGCGGACTTCTCCACCGCGCGCAAGGCGTCCATGGAGATCGTGCCCGTGTTCCACGGCAAGGCAGGTGGCGGCTTCCTCACGCGCTTCTATCCCAAGGCGGGGCCCGTCACCTACCTCGGCATCACGCAGGACGCTGACGGCCACTTCCAGTTCATCGTGAGCGAGGGCGTCATCGAGGACGGGCCCACGCTCGGCAATGGCGACACCACCTTCCGCACCCGCTTCTCCATCGGCGCGCGCGAGTGGAACAACCGCTGGTGCGAGTGCGGCCCCACGCACCACTTCGCCGCGGCGCAGGGCTCCTGGACCGACACCATCCTCAAGGTGGCCAAGATCCTGGACGTCCCTGTGGAGGTCGTCTGCCGTTAGACTGCTGCGAGCATCATGAGTTGCCGACCGATACGATGCGCCTGGAAGGGTCCCCTTTCCAGGCGCATCGTCTGTCGTGTTCGGTCTTTTGTTGGGCAACTTCAGCTAGCGCACGACCAGCCGCCATGCCTGCGAGTCGCTCCGCTCTATGCTCCAGGTGATGGTGGTCGTCGCCCCAAGCAGCGTCGCGTCGTGCGATACCAGGAGCAGCGCCCCGGGATATCCCGCAAGCAGGCGCTCGAGGGCCTCGGTCGAGCCAAGGTCGAGATGGTTGGTGGGTTCGTCCATGATGATGAGCTCCGGCCTGTCGAGGATGCCCAGCGCCAGCATCAGCTTGCGTAGCTCGCCGGGACTCACCACATCGCCCTCGAGAACACGGTCCGGATCGGAGTTGAGCTGTGCCACGACCGAGAGCGCCCGCCCCCGCTCCATGGCCGAGAGGCTCCTCAGGCGCGTGAGGACTTCTCCGCGCTGCCGAACAGTGGGCTCCTGCGGAACGTATAGGTGGCGAATCCCTTCATCGAGTTGCGTGACGAGGCTCTTTACCAAGGTGGTTTTGCCACTGCCGTTGTCTCCCACCAGGGCCACGTGATCGGTGTTGCCCACGTAGAGCGAAGGATGGGCGAGTGACCAGGTGTCGCGCGCCAGCACGCCCTCCTCCATTCGCAGCAAAACGGGGCGTCTGCTGGGACGTGCATCCAACCAGATGCTGGCGTCATAGCGGCGCGCCACCTTGGTGGCTGCCACGCGCCCGCCTGCCTTTGCAAGGCGGGTCTCCATGCCTGCAGCCTGATGTGCGGCGATGCCGTCGGTTCCCCAAACGACGGCGACCCTCTTCTTGTGTCGTGCGTCGTTGTCGTGCTTGGCGATGCCGCGCAAGCTCCGCCCAGCTTCCTTCTGCGCCGCCTCCTCACGTCGACGCTGGGCCTCACGCGCGATGCGCCGCTGCTCGCGACGAGCTTCCTCATGTGCGCGCAACGCGCTCTGCCGCTCGCGCTCGGCCTGGCCAGACGCCTGGCTGTACCCACCAGGTCGCATGGTCGTGCTGCCGGCGGAGACGAACAGACACTGCCCGCAAAGCGCGTCGAGCAGGACTCGGTCGTGCGAGATGAGCAGGCCCACCCCACGGAATCCTGCAAGCACACGCCCTATTGCCCTGCGCGTTGTGGTGTCGACATGGTTGGTTGGCTCGTCGAGCACGAGTACGTCGGGAGCTCCCCAGAGAGCGCAGGCAACCTGCAGGCGCTTCTGCTGGCCACCCGAGAGCGTTTCGTACCGCCACGGCCAGTCGTCACCGATATCCAAGTCGCGACGAAGCCTCGTCGCCTCACCGTCATAGGCGAGGGCAAAGTCCTCCAGGACATCGGGTGGCACCGTGGCGTCTTGCGTGCAGTAGGCTGCCACGAGCGTGGGGGTCACGCTTCCCGCATCGGGCGGCAACAATCCACAGGCCACGAGGGCAAGCGTGGTCTTGCCAGCGCCATTGTCGCCGACGATGCCCGTCCAGCCCTGTGGGAAGGTGGCAGACACGCCGCACAAGACGGGCTCTGTCGCCTGGGGATAGGTATAGGAAATGCCGTTGAGGTTGAGTTGCATGAGAGCCTCCTTGGGTGCAGAGGCCATGCGTGCGGCAGGGCGATGGATGACGAGCTTGGCTGCCTGGGCAAAATGAGCCATGCGGAACTGATCGCGATGCGGCACCCATGGAGCGTGGCCTCCTGCGGGTCAAACAAGGGTGTCTGGTTCATCGCTAGTTCCTCATGCACCTGTCCTCTCTCGTGCCGGGGCTTGGCATGTGGGCCCGGGCTACGTCTTGCGCTCATCATAGCACGGGCATTCGGTGTGGACGCGGGTTCGACCGTCTGGGACGGTTCTCCACGCTCGAAAGGGGTCATCCGTCACGCCACGTCCGGCTCGGGCTGACCGTCTGGGACGTTTCTCCACGGTCGAAAGGGGCTGTCGCTCACGCCACGTCGGGCTCGGACGCAAGCCTCCGTCCCGAATGTCCGTTGGCCGCTTCGGCATGACGTGCATCTATCGCTTTGCGTATGCTGATACCCGTGTTGCATCGATGGGAGGCCTCATGGAGTTGAAGACGCTGCGTTCGTTCCTGGCCGTCGCGCGCGAGGGCAACGTGACCCGTGCCGCACGCTCGCTGCACATCACCCAGCCGGCCCTGTCGCGCCAGCTTGCGGACTTGGAGCGCGACTTGGGGTGCGAGCTGCTGGTGCGCGAGGCACGCGGGGTGACGCTGACCGAGGAGGGCGTCCTGCTGCGCAAGCGTGCCGAGGAGATTGTCAGCCTTGCCGACCGGGCCGAGCTGGAGCTGCGCACGCCGACGGCCGAGGTCGCGGGAGACGTCTGGATCGGAGGCGGCGAGTCGCAGGTCGTGGGCCTTATCGCCGAGGTCGCGTCCCAGCTGGCTGCCGACCACCCCGGCATTCGGCTGCGTCTGTACTCGGGCAACGGCAACGACGTGCTGGAACGCGTCGACAAGGGGCTGTTGGACTTTGGCCTGGTCATGGGGCACGAGCCCACCAGCGCCTACGAATCCATCGATATGCCCTGGCAGGACCGCTGGGGCGTGCTGATGCGTCGCGACGATCCGCTGGCCAGACGCGACAGCCTGACACTGGATGACGTGCGGGAGCGTCGCCTCATCGTCAGCTCCCAGAGCACGACGGGAAGCGATACGACCCTGACGTTCTTCTCCGACGAGGGCTATGACATCGTGGCCACCTACACGCTGCTCTTCAACGCATCGCTGCTGGTCGGACAGGGCGTCGGCATTGCGATATGCCTCGACGGCATCGTGCCCGCGGGGGAGGGCACCGCCTATGCCTTCGTGCCCCTCGTGGACCTGCCCGCCGTGGGCTCGCACCTGATGTGGAAGCGCTACCAGCCTCTGTCCCGCGCGTCCGAGGTGTTCCTGCGGGCGCTGCGCGAGCGCTGCGGAAGGGCCTGACGAGGGGACGCCTCCTAGCGCGCGAACGTCCGAATGCCCTGACTCAGACGCTCTAGGCCCTTGCGTACCAGCTCGCGACGCGTGCCCACGTTCATCCGCAGGAAGCCGCGACCCGCATCGCCGTACTGCGACCCGGGCGACAGCACCAGCCCCGTCTGCCGGCGCAGGTGCATGCACAGCCGTTCGTCATCGTCGGTCACGGGGCGGCAGTCCAGCCAGCACAGGTAGGTCGCGTCGCTCGGGCACATGCGTGCGCCCAGGTTGCCGGCCTCAAGGGACGCGCCCACCTCATCCTTGTTGCGCTGCAGGTAAGCGCGTAGGTCGTCCAGCCAGGGAGCTCCCTCGTCGTAGGCGGCGATGGTGGCGGCAATGGCGAACGAGTTCGGCTCCGCGCACTCGTCGGTGTTCAGCTGGCGCTCCACGCGGTGGCGCAGCCGTCCGTCCGCTGCGAAGAAGTACGCGGACTGCAGGCCTGCCAGGTTGAAGGCCTTGGAAGGGGAGGCGGCCGTCAGGGAGATGCGACGGCAGGTCTCGCTCGCCGAGGCGAACGGCACGTGCGCCTTGCCTGGCCGCACCAGCTCGCAATGGATTTCGTCCGACACCACCGTCACGCCGTGGCGCTCGCAAAGCTCTCCGATGCGCGCGAGCTCGTCGCGATCCCACACGGTGCCAGTGGGGTTGTGGGGGTTGCAGACGATCATCATCGTGGTCTGGGGATCGGCCAGCCTCTCCTCGAGATCGTGCCAGTCGATGGACCATCGCGTGCCGTCAAAGGACAGGGGGCTCTCCACGACATGGCGCCCATTGTTGACGACCGAGTTCCAGAACACGTTGTACACAGGGGGCTGTACCAGCACGTTCTCGTGCACGTTGGTGAGGGCGCGGACCGCTGACGACAGCACGGCCACCACGCCGGTGGAAAAGACCAGCTCGGAGGCCTCTAATGCCAGCCCGTGGCGCCGCTGCCACCAGTCTGCGACCGAGCGACGCCACGCCTCGGGAACGTCGGAGTATCCGAAGGCGCCGTGCGCAACCCGCTCGGCCAGGGCTGCCTGCACCACGGGTGCGGTCGCGAAGTCCATGTCTGCCACCCACATCGGCAGCTCGTCCGTGCCGACGTTCCACTTGTAGGCATCAACCAGACGCCGATCGAGCGGTTGGTCGAAGTTCGCACCGACTCCCGTGTTCCGCGAGTCCATTACGCCACCTTGCAGAGGCACGAGCAGCGGGGGCGCTCCGTCTGGATGATGACCGTCTGGGTGCGGTCTACCTCGGGGTCGTCGAAGATGACCTCGCCGATGCGCGGTGCGACGATACGGCCGCCGAGGGGGTTCTTCACGCTGACGATCGGAGTCGTGACCTCGGCGTCAACGTCGCTGCAGTACTCGAAGGCCAGGTCGGTCTCGATGAGGCGGCAGTCGCGCAGGGTCAGGCCCTCCACGTAGCACAGTCCCTGCTCGCTCTGGATGCAGCAGCGCTCGAGGCGCACGTTGCGCGCGTTCCAGGCGAGGTACTCGCCGACGATCAGCGAGTCGCGCACCACGACGTTCTCGCAGTTCCAGAATGCGTCCTTGGTCAGCAGGCGCGAGCTCTCGATGACGACATTCTCGCAGCCGTCGAAGCCATAGTTGCCCGTGAGCTGCAGGTTGCGTGCGTGGATGTTGCGCGAGCCCTGGCAGAAGTAGTCACCGGTCGCGGTGATGTCCACCAGCTCGATGCCGTCGTTCCACCATAGGGTCTCGTCGGCGTGGGCCATCTGCACGCGCTCCAACCGCACGTCCTTGCACTTGCGCAGGCCCTTCGGCGCCTGGTAGGTGCAGTCGGTGATGGTGATGCCTCTGGTGTACCAGATGCCGGCGCGCGCCATCTCGAGGAAGGCGGTACCGCTGACCTGCACGTTGCTGCAGTACCACAGCGGGTACTTCCACCCGAAGACCGAGTCCCTCACCTGGATGTCACGTGACTCCTTCAATGGGGATTCGCCATCGTCGAAGACGCTGGTCTCGACGGTCAGGCCGCGGCTCTTGAACAGCGCCCGCTCGCCGGTCAGATGCTGGTTGGTGATGGTCTGCATGATGTCTCCCGTCTGGCCTTACGCCATGAGCGAGCCGAGCTGCAGCTCGCGGATGATCCAGTCACACACGTCGATGGGGCGCTGGGCCTCGTGCAGGGCGCTGACCAGCTCGCAGCGATGGCAGCGCAGCATGCGCAGGCAATCGTCGGTGTTTCCGTTGGCCTGCATCTTGGCGAGGCGTCCGGCCTGCTCTGCGGTGCATCCCGCGTCGATCAGTGCGTCTTCGAGCGTGTGTCCCATTGTTGCTCCCTTCGTCGCCTATAACGCTACGACGGATGACAAGCAATAACAAATGCCTATCTAGAATTCATTCCGATGCAAACACAGAATGTCTTCTACCGTCGGGCTTCGACCGTCGGGGACGGTTCTCCGCGGTCGAAAACTCAGGGGCGAGGTCCCGTGTCTCGAGGCTATCCGTCCCACTTCCTTACCGCGACGTGAGATGGGGCGGAAGTGTAGACGATGACTATATGCAATAATCAGACCCGTATCGCTCCTTGGCTTGGGACGGTGTGTCGTGGGCTTCCTCTGGTTCTTGATAGGCACCATCTTGTTCGGCAACGTCATGGCTGGCGCGGCCTTTGTCTTCCTGGGCAGGCGCGCGGTGAAGGCAGGACGACAGTTGGCCGGCGAGGTGCGCAAGCGCCGCGAGCTGAGGGGAGCGCACATCTCCGATCCCCAGCCGGCCCAGGATGTCGTGGTCGAGCCGGTGGAGGACGTCCCCGTGCCGGAGCAGGAGTGGACAAGGGGCAAGAACAGGCGCCCGAAGGCTCCCGAAGGAGCGGAGCATCAGAGCGCACCGCGCACGACGGCCGCCTCCCAGCCGACTGCCAACCAGCAGAACCAGCAGGATTACGTGCGCCTGGACATCGACAGGGGCACCACGAACAAGGACATCGTTGCCGTCATGCGCAACTATGTCTCCGATGAGGTGCTGGGGGAGCGCGCCGCGGCGGTCATCGACACCCTCGGCAGCGCCGAGCACCGTCGCCGCAGCCTGTTTGCCGAGCTGGACGGCACCTTCCAGCCGAACACGATCAGCTGGGACAAGTTTGCGGGACCTGCCTATGCGGCGCTTGACGCGATCCTGCGCAACTCCGCCCAGCTGGGCAATCGCATCCAGGCCTTCGATTCGGTCGGTTACATGCGCCTGCGCAAGTCGATTGCGGAGGAGGAGGCCGAGATCGAGTCCCGCCGCTCCGAGACGCGCACGCGTCGCTGGCAGCTGTTCTGCGAGATGCTGGAGTCCCTGGACGCGCTGCAGGAGACCAACGAGGGACTGCTGCTCGAGCTGGACAAGCTGTCCGCCGAGCTCTCCACCATCTCCGGTTCCGACTCGACCGACCGTAGCGACCAGATCATCCAAGAGATCAGCCGCCTCGTCGACGAGGCGAAGTACTATCGCCAGATTGGCAGGTAGGGGCTGATGACCGAGGAGGAGCTCTACGCGCTGCTCGACGCGCGCGGCATTGCCTACGAGGTGTTCCATCACCAGGCCGTCAAGACCGTTGCCGAGGCGGATGCCCTCGTGCCGCGCATCGCCATACCCACCAAGAACCTCTTCCTGCGCGACGACAAGAAGCGGCACTTCTTCGTGGTGGTCGCCAACACCGCGACCGAGATAGACCTGAAGCACCTGCACAGGCAGCTTGGCAGCCGCCGCCTCTCGTTTGCCAGCCCCGAGCAGCTGATGGAACGGCTTGGGCTGGTCCAGGGGTCGGTGACGCCCTTCGGCATCCTCAACGACGACTCGCGCGAGGTGACCTTGGTGTTCGACGAGGGCCTCGCCCACCAGCGCTTCGACGCGCATCCCATGGTCAACACGGCCACCATGTTCGTCGAGATGGATGACGTGCTGCCCCTGTTCGAGGAGCACGGCAACCAGGTCGTCTTCTGTGACCTGACCTGCCAGACGGGACCTGAGGCACGCTAGGCGGCCGACCGACCGGCGGCCCATCCCTGCGGCAGGCAGAACAGCGATTCTAAGTCACCATTGCGCCTGCATTTGTTCCTTGCAGGACCCCCTTCGCGGTACTAAAGTAACCATTGTCAAACTCTTATGGCGATAAGGATGCGGTCGCATGGCACAGCGTGCGTTTCTTTCCATACGCGACCTCACCAAGAGCTACGGCGATGGCGAGGCGCGCACCCAGGTCCTGAAGGGCATCTCCACCGACATCGAGCACGGGGAGATATGCGTGCTGTTCGGTCCATCGGGCTCGGGAAAGTCCACCTTCCTCAACATGGTGGGCGGCCTGGAGCCTGCCGACAGCGGGTCCATCTACGTGGGTGACACCGACATCTGCCAGCTCAGGGACCGCGAGCTGGTGGAGTACCGGCGTCGCGAGCTGGGCTTCATCTTCCAGTTCTACAACCTCGTGCCCGACCTGACGGTGCGCGAGAACATCGAGGTCTGCCAGTACCTGTCCCGCAACCCGCTGCCCGTCGACGACCTGCTGAACTCGCTCGGACTGTGGGAGCATCGCGGCAAGTTCCCCAACCAGATTTCCGGTGGCCAGCAGCAGCGCTGCGCTATCGGGCGCGCCTTGGTCAAGAACCCGAGCCTGCTGCTGTGCGACGAGCCGACCGGCGCGCTGGACTACCACACCTCCAAAGAGATCCTGGAACTGATGGAGCGCGTCAATCGCGAATACCACTCAACGATGGTCATCGTCACCCACAACGACGCCATCCGCCACATGTCCCATCACATCCTGCGCCTGCGCGACGGGGCGCTCTCCGAGGACGTGCTGAACGACCAGCTTCTGCCTGCCGCAGAGCTGACCTGGTAGGCGACGATGTCTCCGCTCAACAAGCGCCTCCCGCGCGACCTGATCCACAACCTGGGCAAGTATCTGGGCATCTTCCTGCTGTTCCTCTTCGCCATCGCCATGGGTTCGGGCTACCTCTCCGCCGCGCACAGCATCGAGGTCATCCAGGGCGAAATGCACGAGCGTCACAGGGTTGAGGACTTTCACTTTGTGACGCAGTTCGAGGCTGCCAAGAGCTCGCTAGAGGCGATCGAGGCGATGGGTTGCACCATCTACGAGGACTTCACCGCTGACGTGCCGCTTGCCTTTGCCGGCGAGTCGCGCGACATGAACTGCCGGCTCATCGACCAGGACAAGCGACGGGAGGTCAACCGGGGATACTACTTTGAGGGCCGCGCACCGGCTGCAGACAACGAGATTGCCCTTGACCGCATGTTTTGCAAGAACCACGACCTGCACGTGGGGGCAACCGTCAGCATCAACGGCCACGAGGCGACCATGGTGGGCATCTGCTCGCTCTCGGACTACGAGTGCCTGATGGAGAAGAACACCGACATGATCTTCAACTCCACGACGTTCACCATTGGCCTGGTGACGCCGGAGGGCATGCAAGCGATGGCTGGTGGCAAGCGCGACTATCGCTACGATGGCGTGCTGAACGACCGCACGATGGACCTCGTCGCGCGTACCAGCTTCGAGCGCGACATGGCCGATCTGCTGGCGGACAAGGGCGAGGTGCTCACCGACCTCGTGGACTACGAGTTTGACAACAAGGCCATCTTCTTCGCCACCGACGACGTGTCGGGCGACCAGGTGATGTGGCAGGTGCTCGTGGGCCTGCTCGTGGTCATCATGGCCTTCGTCTTCGTGGTGCTTACCAATGCCACCATCGAGCAGGAGTCTGCCGTCATCGGCACGCTTTTGGCCTCGGGATACCGCAAGCGCGAGATCATCGGACACTACATGGTGCTGCCGACGCTCATCGGCGTGCTGGGCTGCGTGGCGGGAAACGCCCTCGGCCTCACGTACATGAGCACGCCGATGCAGGAGCTCTACTACGGATCGTACAGCCTGCCGCCCTACGAGTTCAGCTTCAGTCCGCAGGTCTTCGTCTACACCACGGTGGTGCCGTTCGTCTTGCTCGAGGTGGTGACGCTCGTCGGCCTTATGCGCAAGCTGCGCTTCACGCCCCTGGCGTTTCTGCGTCGCGAGATCGCGAGCCGCAGTCGTCGCAACACGCTGGCCCTTCCCGAGCGGCTGAGCTTCGTGCGACGCTTCCAGCTGCGTGTCTTCCTGCGCAACCTCTCGCACTTCGTGGTGCTGTTCTTTGGCATCTCGTTCTGCAGCCTCTTCCTGCTCTTCGGCCTGTGCCTGATGCCCCTGGTGGAGCACTATGCGCAGATGCTCTCGCAGGACGTGGTCGCAAACCATATCTACTTTCTCAAGGCGCCGCTGGAGCTTGAGGGAACGCCGGAGCAGCGCGCCTCCTATGCGGCGGTGGAGCGGCTCATGGAGACCGATGACCCCCTCTCTGACCTCGGCTTCATCGGCTATGCGCGAGTGCTTCTGCGTACCATGGACCTCGATGAGGACGCCCATCCCGTCAATACCACGGACAACGGGGAGTCGGCTATCGCACAGGCCGAGAAGTTCTCCGCGGCCTCCTTCGAGGTGCCGCACGTGATCACCGACAGCTCCGAGGAGATTACCGTCTATGGCATCGAGCAGGACTCGCGGTACTGGAGCGAGGTCGATGTGAGCGGAGGCGCCGTGGTGGTAGGCGCAGGCTTGGCGGAGAAGTGCCGGATCAAGCCGGGCGACACCGTTACGCTCACGGACAAGTACACCAACAAGGTCTATGAGCTTATGGCGACGAGCGTATGGGGCTCCTCTGCAAACATGAACATATACATGGACCGCGCGGCGCTCAACCGGATGGTCGACGAGGAGGAGGACAACTTTGCCGGTTACGCCTCCGACGAGGAGCTTGTCATCGACCAGCGCTATCTTGCCATCGATGTCACGCCTGATTCGATGGGCAGCACGGCCGACCAGATGCAGGAGTCCTTTGGCGACATGATGGACATGGTGGTGGCCTTTGCCATTCCGGTGTACCTGATTCTGGTGTATCTGCTGACCAAGACGGTCATCGACCGCTCGAGCCGCTACATCAGCTACATGAAGGTCTTTGGCTACCAAGACGGCGAGATCAACCGCCTGTACGTGCGTGCCATCACCACGACGGTGATGGTGAGCCTGGTGGCGAGCCTGCCGTTTGTGATTTGGCTGGTCAGGTTCTTTGTGAGCTTCGCCATGGACCGCTACTCGGGCAACCTGGAGATCTATATCGAGCCGATGCTGCTGGTACGGGTGGTGGCGATTGGTGCTGCAGCGTATGCGGTGGTGGCCTTGGCGCACATGTGGCACATCCGCCGCGTCAGCCTCTCCGAAGCCCTGAAGGTACAGGAGTAGGGTCGCAGGGACTGCCCTGCCGTGCCTCGATGGACAAAGTTGCGGATATGCGCGATTGGAATGCGATTGCCAGAGTAGTCACGAAGCGTGACCTTTTGATGTGTGACTACTCCGGCAATCCGCTTTGAACCGCGCATATCCGCAACTTCGTCCAACGGAGTGCGGGAAAAGGCATGTCATGTCGCCTCGGGACCCCAAATTGCGCAGAAGATAGGTCCAGATTGTGTGTGCGTGGAAGGGGCCCTACCTTGGCGTGGTAGGGTAAGCAGAGCAGCGTCTATCGAGGGGACCTTTATGATCAAGCTCGTTCTAACCGACCTGGACGACACGCTCATCCGTAACGGGCTGCCGCGTGCGACCGACCACGCCATCGCCGGCGTCCAGGCGATGCGAGCTGTGGGATTGCACTTTGGCCCCGTCTCGGGCCGCATACCCAACGACATGGACTGGATGTTCGACCATCACGAGGAGTGCTATGCGACCGGGGCATACTGCAACGGTCAGATGATCTATGTCGACGGTCGGCTGGTCCGCGAGGAGCAGGTGTCGGGCGAGGAGCTGAACCGTCTGGCAGACTGGCTGGCGCGTACCGACCGTGGCATTCTGACGATGTTCGACGTGCACCATGGCAACATCAAAACCGCAGGCTATTTCGCGACGCCTGACGACGAGCATGCCGCCCGCATGCTGAACCGCTTCGGGGCAGCCAAGCGCTACGTCAACCATCTGGACGACCCGGCCTACACGAAGGCGAACATCCATGTGACGGGCGACCGAGCCTTCCAGACCGAGACGCGCGACCTGATGCGCGCGGAGTTCCCAACCATGGACTTCGTCTTCCCATCCACGACGGCACCGTTGATCGACGTCTCGCCGCACGGTTGGAGCAAGGGTAGCGCGGTGCAGGCCCTGGCAGACGAGCTGGGCATCACGCTGGAGGAGGTGGCGACCTTCGGTGACTCGGAGAACGACCTGTCGATGATTGAGGGCATGCCCAACAGCGTGGCCGTGGCAAACGCCAGCGATCAGATAAAGGCAGCAGCACGCTGGCACATTGGCCCGAGCGCCGATGACGCGGTGGCAGACGCACTGTTCGACATCGCCGAGGCTGCCACGCGCGGCGTCATGCCAGCGTTCATGCACGACTAGAGGCGAGGTGGTGACGAGGATGGCAACACTGCAGCTTGACGAGCGACAGCAGAAGATCGCCCGGTTGCTGGTACCGGCACTGGCCGTGGGCATCGCTCTTGAGGCGAAGACCATCGCCTACAACAACTATGGCCCTTGGAACTGGGGGTTCTTTGCTCTGGAGCTGGTGGTCGCACTGGTTGGGGTCCTGTGCGTGCGGTTCGTGCCCGACATTTCCCAACGCGGACGGGACCTTGCGACGGGGCTCGTCCCCTCGGGGCAGGGGGAGCTGTGGAAGGTGCTCTCTCGGGTGCCGAGTGCGCTTGCCTGTGCCGCGGTCATGACCGCCCTGCTCAGCGTGGTCAACGTGGCAATCGTGCCCCAGACCTTCTTCAACGACACGGTGGTCAACGTGCCCGCCTCCATCGTGGCGCGCTTCTTGGCCGACATCCCCACCAGCTTCGTGCTGTGCCTGGCCGTGGGCCTGCTGTTGGAGGGTCGCGGGGAGGCCGCCGAAAACTGACCCCAGTACCTCGAGACACAAAGAGACGGTACGCCATAGGGGGGATGCGTACCGTCTCGAGTGGGACTATGCCCTTGTTCCTTATGAGGGGGAGAGGGTCCCTCTGAGGAAGTTAACAACAGTTTACTCATTATTTCCCGCAATGCAAGTAGGAATTTGAAAAAGTTTGTACTGGTAAACTAATTCCGCATATTAGGCCTTGAGCAGGCAAAACGCCAGGGAGGCAACGGCCGATAGGTGATGGCGCAATATCTCGTCTACATGCTGAAGTGTCAGGACGGGTCTCTGTACACGGGAATCACGACCGATGTGGTGCGGAGGCTGCGCGAGCACTTGGCCGCAGGGCCAACGGGCGCCCGCTACACGCGAACGCACCCGCCGGTGGCGCTTGCCGCACTCTGGCAGACCGAGGGCCGTGCCGGCGCGTCGCGGCTGGAGTACCGCATCAAGCGCCTGACACCCGGGCAAAAGCGCAGCCTAGCAGACGAACCTCAGGGCGTCGACCGGCTCCCTGGTCTGGGGGAGGACGATCGCTTCGAGCCGGTGCCCGCGGACGAGTGCGAACGGCTCTGGCAGGAGGCGACCTCCCCCGCGTGACGAGGCGCTCCCGTCACGCGGAATCCGGCATGGGTCCGGAGCTAGAAGCTGCGCCGGGCGTAGATGCGCTCGGAGACCAGCGCCGATGCCGCGTAGCAGGCCAGACCCGCCACGAGCGCGAGGGCCACCAAGGGCAGGGGCCCCATCGCGCCGACGGACTCCGACATGCCGTGGGCAAAGGCCTGGATGGCTTCCTTGCCGGGGAGAAGTGGGAGCAGCATGCATGCCAGGAACGGCAGCGAGACGTACATGCGTGCCTTGGTGATTCCCATCTTGAAGAACACGGGCGTCACGATGGCGACATAGAGCAGGGCGAACGCGAGGATGGCGCCGTTTGCCATCAGAAGCTCGCTGGCGGGCATGATTGCCGGCTGGCCATAGCGCACGAGTGCGATGACGATCCCCGCGACCGCACCCAACAGGTTGACGGCAATCAGCACGACGCCCATCCACGCAAGCAGTGCCACGTAGCGGGAACGCACCACCGTGCGACGCGTGACGGGCAGGGAGAGGCGCACACCCTCCCATCCCTCGCGCTCGTCGTTGCCGAAGAACCCAAAGAACCCGAAGAGCGAGAGCATGATGATGCCCGTCGAAACCGCCACGCTGTGGACGTGGGAGGAGATGGCCAGCGCGTTGGGCTCGACGGCGTCCAGCCCGGTCAGGCCGGCAATCGCCATGATGGCCAGCGCGGGCAGGACGTAGCCCTTGATAGAGCTCTTGATGACGCACCAGTCTGAGTAGAGCAGAGCCTTCATCGAAATCACCTTTCCAGGGATGCCGCAGGTCAGAGGGGTGGACACTCCGCTACCGCAGCTCTCCCTTCACCACAAAGGACATGACGTCATCGATGGTCGCGCGATCGCACGCGCAGTCCGGATACGCCTGCTGGAACACCGTGCGGTCGGGAACGAGCAGCGCCCAGCTGAGGTCGTGGCGTAGCACGCGCGGCCGCATCTGCTCGAAGGGCCAGGTGTCCAGCACGTGCCGTAGCTCCTCGGAGCGCAGGTTGGCGACGCCCATCACGTCACTGATGATGTCGCGCTCGCAGTCCAGCACCACCTGGCCGTCATCGATCATCACCAGGTAGTCCGCCAGGTGCTCCAGGTCCGAGGTGATGTGGCTGGAGATCAGCACGCTATGGGTGCCTGGTCCCATCCATGCGCGCAGGATGTCGAGCAGCTCGTCGCGCACGATGGGGTCGAGGCCCGCCGTGGGCTCGTCGAGGATGAGCAGGCCAGCATTGGTGGCCAGCGCGCATGCCAGCTGCAGCTTCATGCCCATGCCGCGCGAAAGCTCGCTGACCGTGCGATGCGGGGCGTCCAGCCCCATCGCGGCGCATAGCCTCTCGAATTCCTGCTGGTCGAAGCGGGGGTAGGCCAGCTGGTAGAGGTGGGCGACGTCGCGCGTGGTCATGGCCTGGGGGTAGGAGATGGTAGCGCTGACGTAGCAGACGCGCTCGCGCAGCCGTGCCAGCTGGACGTCCGAGAGGGTGGCGACGTCCTGGCCAAACAGCTCGATGCTGCCCGCATCGGGCAAGGTTGCCCCCAAGACGCACTTCATCAGCGTCGTCTTGCCGGCACCGTTTCGACCGACCAGACCTACGACCATGCCCTCCGGCACGGCCATGCTGACGTCTTGCAGCGAGAAGTCGCGATAGCTCTTGGACAGCTTGCGTATGCGCAGGACAGAGGGTCCCTCGTTCGTTCCTGCACCAAGGTCGATGCGATAGGTTACGTTGGTCATTGGTTCTCATCCTCCAACTGAAGGTCGAGCATCTCGCGCAGCTCGTCTGCGGTGATTCCTGCCGTGCGGGCGTCGGCGACAGCCTTGGCCAGCGAGGCCTCCACCATCCGCAGCCGCTCCTCGCGCAACAGCTCGAGGTTGTCCCCGGCGACGAAGCAGCCCTTGCCCGGGACGGTGTGGATAAAGCCCTGCGTCTCCAGCTCCTGGTAGGCGCGCTTGGTGGTGATGGCGCTGATGCGCAGCTGCGTGGCGAGCATGCGGATGGAGGGGAGCTGCTGCCCCTCCGTCAGCTGGCCGGCCAGCACCTGTGCGCGGATCTGGGAGGCAATCTGCTCGTAGATGGGCTGATCCGAGGCGTTTGAGACAACTATTTCCATCGGGTTCCTTCCCTGGCCGAGCGGTTGATGCGCGGAAGCGTCCTTCCGTAATAACTGTATATACCGTACATATACGGTTGTCAAGAAGATTCAATCTCGACCGTTTCGCCACAAGCAGGCGGGGTCCTCTGTGGAAGATTTCCATCAAGGTCGGCCATGCCTGGCCGGCTCGATGCCAACCAGCGGGATACCCAGCGGCTTGGTTGGTTCTGGCACAATGGTGGTGGAAGGCGCGATACTTTGGGAGGCCGACTGTGGATAAGCATGGACGACGCGTGGCGATGTCCCTGACGGGAGCCGTGCTGCTGGTGCTGGTCGTGCCGCGCACCGCCCTCGCCGACATGGCGGGCGGAAGCGGCTTGCTGCTGCTGGGGCTGGGGGCGCTCGTCATAGCCGTGCCCGCCATACTCCTGTCGCTGGTCGCGCTCTTTGTCATCATCCATTACCTGCGCAAGGACAGGCGCGAGCGCGGTGGCCGCAGTGCCCGTCCCGTGCCGCCGCAGGAGGGAGGCACCCATGAGACGTGACACGTTGCGCATGTTGGTGGCGTTCGTGCTGACTGTCGGGCTTGCGCTGGTAGCCCCGACCCGTCTGGCGTGCGCGGACCTCATCGACCCCGACTTCGAGGATGACGGGCAGATTGGCGGGCCACCTGTCGTGATCGACGAGTACGTCGACGACCAGGCTCTCGAGGAGGATCTGGAGGACCAGCGGGATGCCGGCGTGCCTGCGCTGCCCCTCGTCGCACTCGTCGCGGTTGGTGCGCTCGGAGCCACGGCGGGCATCGTGCGCCTGTCGTCGCGAAGGCGCCCATGACGAGCGGGTCGTTCGCGAGGCGTCCGGGCGTCGCACGGGTCCCTGCTGGCCACACGCAATCGCACGACCTTTGGGGCGTATCCACAATCGCACGCGTGACCTGCGTCTATGCCATCTGTCACTGTGTGGTGGACCTGGCATGCGTCACCACCCTGATGGGTGCGGTGGCACCGTCTCTGGCAGCGGGCGGTCCACAGGCCTCCGCGCTGGCGATCCTTGCCTACGACCTGTTGGCGTTCTGCCTGCAGCTGCCCTTGGGGGCACTTCTCGACGTCGTGGGGCGCAGGCGTTCCCTCGATGCGGCAATGCTCTCGTTTGCGCTGGTCGCTGCGGGGGTGTCCTGCGGCATGGCCCAGGCTCCCATCCCGGCCGTCGTACTGGTGGCGTTGGGCAATGCCCTGTTCCACGATGTGGGTGGCGTCGAGGTATTGGGTGAATCGCAGGGCAGGGATGCACCATCGGGCCTGTTCATAGCCACGGGTGCGGCAGGCGTCTTCGGCGGCAGCCTACCTGGCTTCAACCGGTGGGCTGGCGCCCCGTACCTGCTGCTTTGCCTGTTGTTCGCCAGCGCCGCCCTTGTCCTGTCAGCCCCGCGCAGTGACGAGCCCGGTGGCCTGTCGGTAACGTTGACCGGACGGGGATGGATGGCAGTCGCCCTGTTGGCGGCAACGGTGGCGCTGCGCAGCTACACGGGCCTGATGATGGGCTTTCCCTGGAAGGCGAGCGTTTCTCTGGTGGCTGCAGCCGTCGCGGCTGTGGTGGCGGGCAAGGCGGCCGGAGGTGCTGTGGCTGACGCCATCGGACCACTTGGCGCATCGGTGCTGTCGCTGGGCGCCGCGGCTGTGCTCTTTGCCTTCTCCTGGACCAGCGTTCCTGCAGGTCTGGGGGCCACCTTGCTCTTCAACTTCACCATGGCAATCACGTTGGGCGAGTTGGCGCGCCTGCTGCCCGACGCGCGGGGCATGGCGTTTGGCATCGCGTCCTTTTCGCTGGCACTGGGGGCGTTGCCAGCCCTGCTGGGTCTGGGTTTCGCTTCGGCCCCGTTGCTGAGCCTGCTGTCGATCCTCTCGCTGGTTCTGCTGTTGGCGGGGTTGCTCTGCGCGCACGGGGCTTTCGATGGGTGAGATGGCGCGGCTCGTGGCGGTGCTGGCCACAACGTTGTCGTTGACCATGGTCATCGAGGTTGGGCTGGCGGTGGCGCTCGGCGTGCGTGGCTGGCGCGAGCTGCTGGTGGTGGCTCTGGCCCAGGTGGTGACCAACCCATCGGTCGAGCTGGTCTGTCTCTTGGTGGGTTGGAGCCCACACTTGCCCCTGACTGTCACTGCCTGGCCCTGCCTGCTGTCGGCGGAGCTGATGGCGTGGCTGGCAGAGGCGCTGCTCTATGGTTATGCACATGTGTGGCGTCGTCCCTGGGTGCTGTCGGCCATACTCAACCTGGCGTCATTTGGGTTTGGGATCCTGCTGGGTCTCCTGTAGGTCGGTCGCACCCCGCGTTTTGGGGTTTCGGAGCTGCCGCAAGGGGTCCATGCGTTGTCTGCGTAGCGTCGAAGCCGTTGTTTGCGCAGTATGACCCGTTGTGCCGGCAGTTGATGTCCATTGTCTGCGCTTTGGGCGAAGCCTGAAGTCCGGTTTTCGTTGTTTGCGTTTTGTGTTGCGCAGAATAGACCGTATTCTGCGTAGCTGCGTGCGCGTGACTTCTCAAAACGCAGACAACGCGTCAGCCATGCGGGCACGCGTCTTCCAACCCCTCGACATGGCTCCTCGTCCCTGCCAGTTCCGCGTGTTGTGGCACCATAGAGCCAGCCAAGCCGAAAGGGTACAGCCATGTCTTCCAACACGCACGACATCTCCCGCGACCGCTTCATGCTGACGGGCGCCCTTGCCAGCCAGGGATATGACTGGTGGTGGCACTCCTTTACCGCGCGCCATGCCGTCACGGGGGAGGAGCGGGCCTTCTTCATCGAGTTCTTCCTCGTCAATCCCGAACTGGGCGGATCGCAACCGCTCTTCGGTATGGCTCCGGATGGCAGTCGTGACGGCCGCAAGCCCTCCTACCTGATGGTGAAGGCAGGCACGTGGGGTCACGGCGCCCGCCAGCTGCATCGCTTCTTTGGGTGGGACCAGGTGGACGTGGGAGGGGACGTGCCCTACTACGTTGCCGCCGACGACTGCATCGCCTGCGAGACCGACCTGATAGGACGCGTGCGCGTGACGCCAGAGGATGCCGCCGCCCATCCCGAGTGGATGAGCGACGCGGGGGACATCGCCTTCGACCTGCGGCTGGACAAGCAGACTGCCTTCAACGTGGGCTATGGGGCCAGCGAGCCGATACGGGCGACGGAGGCCTTCCAGATGTTCTGGCATGCGGAGGGCATCAGGTGCGCCTACTCTGGGGACGTCTGGCTGGACGGCCAACGCTACACCGTGGACCCCGAGACCTGCTTCGGCTACGCGGACAAGAACTGGGGCAGCGACTTCACCACGCCATGGCTGTGGCTGGCCAGCTGCGACGTGACCAGCCGCCTGTCGGGCCAGCGGCTGCGCGACACCGCGTTGGAGATAGGGGGCGGCCGACCCAAGATCGGCCACCTTGCGTTGGACCGCAAGCTGCTCGGCGAGCTGGTCTACGAGGGCGAACCCTACGAGTTCAACTTCTCGAAGCTGTGGACGGGCAGCCAGACGCACTTCGACTGCCGCGAGACCGCGACGCAGCTGGTCTGGCATGTCGAGCAGGAGACGTTCACCACGCGCCTGGTCACCGACATCACCTGTCCGAAGGACGAGATGCTGCTGATTCGCTACGAGGCGCCCGATGGCCAGGCGCGGCACACGCGCCTGTGGAACGGTGGCACGGGTACCGGACGGGTGCGGCTGTTCGAACGCGACGAGTTCGATTGGGTGCTGGTCGACGACATGGATGTGGCGCACGCCGGTTGCGAGTACGGCGAGTACGACGCGACGCGACCGTACGGCCGGTGACGCGTTACGCCGTTGCATCGTACGAACGTCCTCGGGCCAGCTGTCGTCGAACGCTGTTCGATGTTGGGCCCCCTCCTGCGGCGCGGTCTGGCCCGCACCGTATCATGAGTGCGTACCGAGCGGGAGGAGAGACGCATGGAGTACGAGTACAAGAACCACGAGGACGACATGATCCTGCGCGACCATCTGGCTTACGACCGGACCAAGTTCGCGCTCATCCGCACCTTCCTGGCGATCAGCCGCACGGCGCTGGGCCTGTTGGCATCTGGTGCGGGCCTGGTGATCCTGCAGACGTCGGCGATGCTGGTTGCCATCGGATACGTGCTGGTGCTCACGGCCGCCGTGGTGATGCTGGTGGGTAGCCGCTACAGCTGGCAGGCGAAGAGGCGCCTGGACGGCCTGAGGGACAGCCCCGCCATGAACCGGTAGCGTTTCGACCGGGGAGAACCGTCCCAGACGGTCGGGTGGTATCAGACGTTTCGACCGGGGAGAACCGTCCCAGACGGTCGGACCGGCAGCCCGGCAACAGGCGCATTCCGTGAACCGAATCTTGCCCCTAGGCGGGGTAGAGCATATAGTGTATAAGGCCATTTCACCTTTGATGTAGAGGGGGTGCCCATGGACGCCGACGGCAATAGTTGCAAACCGTGCATACAGACCGCGCCATGGGACCAGTCCGTCCAAGTGAGCCTTTCCTGCCACATCTGACCCGAGCCTCCCATGACGCACGACTCGTCCCGTCATGCCGCATGTTCGTCCGGCATGCGATAGGAGGCCCATGATGACCAAGAAGACCATGCGCAAGGAGCTGCGCTCCAACCCGACGGGGGTCATGGAGCAGACTTGGCTTGCCTACGTCGCGACGCTCGATGTGCAGGGCGTCTGCGAGGAGCTGCACACCCGCCGAACGGGATTGACGCCCGACGAGGTCGAGGCCTCGCGTGCCGAGCATGGCGCCAACCTCATGGCGCAGACGCAGCGTGTGCCGGCGTGGCGGCGGCTGCTCGCCGCCTGTGGCGACCCCTTCGTGCTCATCCTGCTGGCGCTGGGTGCGGTGTCCCTGGCCACGGACGTCGTCTTTGCTGCGCCTGGCACGAAGGACCCCGCAACGCCCCTGCTCATTGCGGCGATGGCGCTCGTTTCGGTGATCCTGCGCTTCGTGCAGGAGGCGCGTGGGGCCGACGCCGCCGCCGCGCTCTCCGAGAGCATCGAGACCACCTGCTGCGTGGAGCGCCAGGGGGCTGGCCGTGCCGAGATTCCGCTCGACGAGGTCGTGGTGGGCGATGTCGTGCACCTGGCTGCGGGCGACATCGTGCCCGCCGACCTGCGCATCATTGCCGCTCGCGACCTCTTCGTGGGGCAGTCGGCCCTGACGGGCGAGTCGGATGCCATAGAGAAGCTTCCCGCCACCACCGACGGTCTCGTCCCGCCGCTCGAGGCGGCCAACCTCGCGTTCCTGGGCACGACGGTCATCTCGGGCACGGGCGTGGGCGTTGCCGTGCGCGTGGGGGAGCAGACCGAGCTGGGCAGCATCGCCGCGCGATTGGATGCCTCGGGCAAGGAGACGGCCTATGACCGCGGCATCCGCGACGTGTCCATGCTGCTGGTTCGCCTCATGGTCGTCGTCGTTCCCATCGTGTTCGCCATCAACGCGCTGACCAAGGGCAACTGGCTCGATGCGCTGCTCTTCTCGCTCTCGGTGGCGGTGGGCCTGACGCCCGAGATGCTGCCGATGATCGTCACCACCTGCCTGGCCAAGGGCGCCGTCGACCTGTCCCGCGGTCGCGTGATCGTCAAGCGCCTGGACGCCATCCAGAACCTCGGCTCGATCGACGTGCTGTGCTGCGACAAGACCGGCACACTCACCGAGGATCGCGTGGTGCTGGAGCTCCATCTGGACGTGGCGGGAAACGAGGATGCCCGGGTCCTGCGGTATGCGTTTCTCAACAGCCACTTCGAGACGGGCATGCTCAACCTCATCGACACGGCGATCATCCGCTGCGCGCACGAGGAGACCGGTCTCGACGACCAGGCCCTGGTGCAGGACAACTTCCTCGTCGACGAGCTGCCCTTCGACTACGAGCGCCGTCGCGTGAGCGTGGTGGTGGGCGACGAGGCCGGCCATACGCGGATGATCACCAAGGGAGCGCTGGAGGAGATCCTGGGCGTCTGCAGCAGCGTCGAGCTTGACGGGCACGTGGTGACCCTGACCGGCGAGCTGGAGGCAGAGGTCCTGGAGCGTGGTCGCGACCTGTCCGACGACGGCATGCGCGTACTGGGTGTGGCCTGCAAGGACGAGCCTGCGGGCGTCGGCCAGCTGAGCGTGGAGCACGAGCGCGACATGACGCTCGTGGGCTATCTGGCGTTCCTCGACCCGCCCAAGGAGGATGCGGGCGAGGCCATCGAGGCGTTGGCGGCCCATGGCGTGGCGACCAAGGTGCTGACGGGCGACTCCCTGCGCGTGGCATGCCATGTGTGCAAGGACCTGGGACTTGATGTCAGCGGCGTGCTGGAAGGCACGCAGGTGGAGGCGCTCGGCGACGGCGAGCTGCGCCGGGCGGTCGAGGAGACGACCGTGTTCGCCAAGCTCAGCCCAGACCAGAAGGCGCGCGTGGTGGCAGCGCTGCAGCAAGACGGTCATGTCGTGGGCTTCATGGGCGATGGCGTCAATGACGCGGCGGCCATGCGCCAGGCGGACTGCGGCGTGTCGGTCGACACGGGCGCGGACGTGGCCAAGGAGGCGGCGGACATCATCCTGCTGGAGAAGGACCTGATGGTGCTGGAGCGTGGCGTCGAGGGAGGGCGTCGCACCTTCGCCAACATGAACAAGTACGTCAAGATGACGGCGAGCTCGAACTTCGGAAACGTCTTCAGCGTGCTGGTGGCAAGCGCCTTCCTGCCCTTCCTGCCGATGACGGCGGTGCAGCTCCTGTTCCTCAACTTCGTGTACGACATCACCTGCATCGCCATGCCGTGGGATGCGGTGGACGACGAGGCCCTGCGCATGCCGCAGAGCTGGGACGCCCGCTCCATCGGCAGCTTCATGCGCTGGATCGGGCCCATCAGCTCGGTCTTTGACGTGATTACGTTCATGCTGCTCTATCTGGTGGTCTGCCCGGCCGTGTGCGGGGCTCCGTGGGGCGCATTGGATGCGGCGGGCCAGCTGCGCTTCGCCGCGACGTTTCAGGCGGGCTGGCTGCTGGAGAGCATGGTCACGCAGGTTCTGGCGGTGCATCTGCTGCGCACCGAGCGCATGCCCTTCAGGCAGAGCCGCGCGTCCTGGCAGATCGGCGTCCTGGGCGTGATGGGGATCGTGGTAGCGGCGCTGATGTGCCTGACGCCTGCGGGCCGCGTGATCGACCTCGCCGTTCTGCCTATCGGTGCCATCGGCGCGATCGTGCTGGTGGTTGCCGCATACGGTGCCTGCGTGCTGTTGGTGCGCCGCGTCTATATGGCACGGTACGGCAGGCTGCTGTAGCGGGTGCCGGACAACAGGTGGGGGTCGTTGGCCGTCCTTCGGCTCGCGGCCCCCTTGCCATGGGGCCTGCAGACCGCTCCCGTAGCAATTGCTGCAATGGAGGGTTCTCACTGCTAGAATGACCGTTTGGCAACGAACGCGAGAGAGGAACGTTGCATGGTCTACGACAACATCCTGGAGGCTGTCGGGCACACCCCGCTCATCCGCCTGAACCACATCCCCGACGCCGACTGCGCGCGCATCCTGGTGAAGTTCGAAGCCACCAACGTCGGCGGCTCCATCAAGACCCGCACGGCGCTGCAGATGGTGCGTGCCGCGGAGGCGCGCGGCGAGCTGCACCCGGACTCCATCATCGTCGAGCCTACGAGTGGCAACCAGGGCATCGGCCTCGCGCTGGTGGCGTCGGTGCTGGGCTACCAGGCCAAGATCATCATGCCCGACTCCGTGTCCGTCGAGCGCCGGCGTCTGGTCGTGCACTATGGCGCCCAGGTCATCCTCGAGCACGATGACGGCGACATCGGGGCATGCGTGGACCGCTGCATCAAGCGCGCGCTGCGCATGGCCGAGGAGGACTCGCGCGTCTACGTGCCGCAACAGTTCGAGAACGTCGACAACCTGTGGGCCCATCGCGAGCACACGGCGGCCGAGATCATCGCCGACGCCGACTCGCGCATCGACGGCTTCTGCTCGGGCATCGGCACGGGTGGGACCATCACGGGCGTGGGCGCCGTGCTGCGTGCCGTGAACCCCGACGTGCGCATCTGGGCGGTCGAGCCCGACCAGGCAGCCATCCTCTCGGGTCGTCCCGTTGGCACGCACCTGCAGATGGGCATCGGTGACGGCATCATTCCCGAGATTCTCGACCGTCAGGTCTACGACGACATCTGCATCGTGACGGACATCGAGGCCCTGGAGATGGCGCGCCGCTTGGCCCGCGAGGAGGGCCTGATGTGCGGCATCTCGTCGGGCACCAACGTGGTGGCGGCGCTCAAGCTCGCGCGCGAGCTGGGCCCCGGCAAGACGGTGGTCACGATCGCGCCGGACACGGGCGAGCGCTACATCTCGACCAAGCTCTTCTGCGGCGAGGACGGCTTGGCGTACTAGCGCGCATCGGTTCCCTGACGCCTGCCATGGGCTGGCCCCGTGGCAGGTCGTCCGCTAGGCCAGCCCGTAGAGCTGGGCCAGGGCAGGGAGGATCTCGGCAAGAACATCCTGGTAGGCACAGCCGTCCTTGGCGAGGTAGCAGACGTTCTGGCGCCGGCAGCCGCCGTTGCAGATGCGGGCAAACTGGCAGGTGGCGCACGGCTCGCGCCGGCATGCCCCACCGTCGAGGAACCGCTGGGCGGCTGCGTTTGTGCCCAACTCGCGCAACGGCGCGTCGGCGAGGTTGCCCAGCAGGTGTTCGTCCAAGCAGTAGAAGTCGCAGGGATAGACGTCGCCGTTGGCCTCTACCACGTACTGCACGGTGCAGCGTCCCAGCATGCCGCACTGGTAAGGCGCGTAGCCCTCCAGCATGCCCAGCAGGTTATCGAAAAGGTTGATGCGGATGAGGCGCTGGCTCTCGAGCACCTTCTTCCATGCGCGGAAAAGTCCCAGGTAGAAGCTGCGATAGTCCGCCGGTCGCAGGCTCATGCCGTCGTCGGTGCCATCGAGCGGTGGCAGGCAGGGTATCAGCTGCACGTCGACCAGGTCCTGCTGCACGTAAAACGCCATGAGCTGCTTGGGCTTTTGCGCCAGCTGGCGCGTGACCACGGTGAGGACGTTGTACGCGACGTCCGCCTCCTCCAGCAGCCTGATGCCCTGCATCGCGCGGGTGTAGACCCCCACGTCGTCGGCGTCGCGGCGGAAGCGGTCGGTGTGGGCGCGCGGGCCGTCCAGGCTCACGCCGACGAGGAAGTCGCGCTCCTTGAAGAAGCGCACCCATGCCTCGTCGAGCAACGTGGCGTTGGTCTGTATGGACCAGTGCGGCGTGACGCCCGGGTAGCGGTCCATTTCCGCCACGAAGGCGCGAAGCCAGTCGAGCCCCGCCACCGTGGGCTCGCCGCCCTGAAAGCTGACGTGCGCATCGCATGCGTAGCCCACGGCTTCGGCGAGGCGCTGTACCAGCAGCGATGTCGTCTCGGCCGTCATCACCCCATGGCCTGCCACCACGCGCGAGGCGGCCTCGTCCGCATAGAAGCAGTAGCGGCACCGCAGGTTGCAGGCGCTCGATGCCGGTTTGACCATGACCGAAATGCTGCCCAAGGACGATCCCTTCGTCGGGGGGATGCTCGTCTAAGATGGTAGCTGTTGCAGTGATGGCGAAGGGATTTCGCAATGAGGGCAGACCGTCCCAACATCCTCTATTTCGTGGCGGACCAGATGCGTGCGGACGCCCAGCACTACCTGGGGAACCCTGCTGCCCGCACCCCAAACCTCGATGCGTTGGCGGGGGAGGGCGTGGCCTTCGAGAACGCCTACTGCCAGAACCCCGTGTGCGTGCCCAGCCGCTGCAGCTTCCTCTCTGGCCTGTATCCGCATACAACGGGCCACCGCACGATGCACTTCCTGCAGCGCGAGGACGAGCCCAACATCCTGCGCACGATGAAGGAGTCGGGCTACGAGGTCGTCTGGATCGGGCGCAACGACGTGGTGCCCGGCACGAGGCCCAAGACCGCCTATTGTGACGAGTACTACGACGGCCTCAGGCCCGAGAACCAGCGGGACGTGTGCATCGACGCCCTGGCGGGGATGGGCCATGACGGCACGGCGGGTGGCGTGGTGCCCGAATGGGATCCGGACAGCTACTCGTTCTACATCGGCGAGACGCCACCGAACGGCTATGGTCGCGCCGATGACGGTTGCGTCGAAGCCTGCCTGCGTTACCTGGAGCGGCGCGCGAGGGGACATCCCGACAGGCCATTCTTCGTGTATTGCACGCTGATGTTCCCACACCCGCCCTATGGCTGTCCCAGGCCCTGGTATGGCTCCACCGATCGCGATGCCCTTCCGCCGCGCATCCCGCGCCGCGAGGACGGTCCGGCGATGCTCTCGGAGACGGTGCGCAAGATGGACCTCGACCCGCGCTGGCCCGAGGAGCGCTGGGACGAGCTGCGCGGCACCTACCTGGACATGGTGGCGAAGTTTGACCACCAGTTGGGACAGGTCGTGGACAAGCTGCGCGAGACGGGCCTCTACGACGACACCTCCGTGTTCGTGTTCAGCGACCACGGCGACTATACCGGCGACTATGGCCTGGTGGAGAAGGTGCAGAACTGCTTTGAGGACGCGCTGACCAATGTGCCGCTCATCGTGAAGCCGGCGGCAGGCATCCCCTGCAAGCCACGCGTGACACCGGCCTTGGTCGAGCTCAACGACCTTTGTGCGACGCTGGCCGACATGTGCGACGTGGACTTGGGCTATGTGCAGTTCGGAACGTCGCTGCTTCCGGTGCTGGCCGGTGACGACACGGGCATGGATGCCGTGTTCTGCGAGGGCGGCCGTGGTGCTGGCGACCGACCGGCCATGGAGCTGGGCCACGACGACCCGCGTGACAGGTATTGGCCGCGCATCTCGACCCAGCACGAGGAGGGGCCCAACCACACCCGCGCCACGATGATCCGCATGGGCAACCTCAAGTACACCATGCGCCTCTACGAGCGCGACACCCTGTACGACCTGGAGATCGACCCGCACGAACAGGTCAATCGCATCGACGACCCGGCCTATGCGGAGCGTGTGGCCGAGATGCGCGAGCGCCTGCTCGCCTGGTACCAGGAGACCGCCGACTGGGTGCCCAATCGCAAGGACATGCGTTAGCACCGTTGTGAAACGGGGCAGGTGTCAAGAGACCTGCCCCCACCATCGCTTCCCGTGAAAGCGTTGCGCTCACATTCCCAACATGGACACGATAACGTTCAGCGCGCCACAGCCCAGCATGACGGGCAAGGGACTCAGCTTCTTCCCATGTATGAGGTAAAAGGCAAAAGCCATGACTGCAACCGCATAGGTCCCGTGCAGGATATCCGCTTGCGCCTCGCTCGGCATGACTGCGTTCATCCCCAGCTTGATCATGGTGGAGACAATGAGCGCCAAAGCCATGCATTTTAGCGTGAGGACGATGCTCTGAACCAGGACCGTGTTCTTGTACTTGCGGAAGAGGAATAGCAGCGAGACGGATACGATGCACGGTATGAGGATGCAGCCAAGGGTCGCGGCGATGGCTCCGGGCATGCCCGCAACCTTCATGCCTACAAAGGTGGCGCTGTTGATGAGAATAGGGCCCGGTGTGATTTCGTCCAAAGCGAGCAGGTCGGCAAACTCGGCGTAGGTCATGAAGCCTTCGTTTGTAACCACCTCCTGCTCGACTAAGGGGATGGCTGCATAGGCGCCGCCGAATGCGATAGCTCCGATTCGCAGGAAGGCGATAAAGACGCGCAGGAGGATTATCGAGTCAGTCATGCTGCCTCGACCTCCCTCTTTACGAGCAAAGCCCTTATAGCGCCAGCCACGCCACAGCCGATGGCGAGCCACATGATGGAGCAGTTTGTGAGCCGCACATACAGGAAGGCTATCGCCATGACGACGAGTGGGTAGATGCCCGGCTTCTTCGTGGCGTTGAGGAAGAGTCCGATGCAGACGTCAAGCAACATGGCCACGACGCCCATCTGCATGCCGCGCATGAAGATGGTGACGTAGGGATTGCTCACAATGGTTTGATAGAAGATGGAGACAAGCACCATAATCGCGAACGGTGGGGTGATGACGCCCCAGACCGCAGCGAGCGAGCCGAGGATGCCTGCGCTCTGGAAGCCCACGACCATGGATGAGGTGACTGCCATGGGTCCGGGACAGCTCTGGGCGATGGCGATGTAGTCGCTCATCTCGTCCTCGGTGAACCATTTACGCTTGTTGACGAAGTCGTCTCTCATCACGGCGATGATTGCGTAGCCGGAGTTGGCGGTTGCGCTAATGGTTAACGTTGCGAGGAAAAGGGCAATCAACCTGCCGAAGAGTCCGCCCCTGCGCTGCACTTTGTTTGGCATGAGTTCTTATCCCACTCCTTTGTGGTTGCCTCTCCTGTCTACTATAGAAGCACCCGCTCCCGTTCTCTTTGAAGAATCGTTCCGAGACGATACGCTGGAGACGGCGGTATCACCTCCAGAGGTGGAAGCGCGATTGACGAAAGGAGGGCCCATGGACATCAAGGACCTTAACCCTGACATTATCGAGCGGGCCAAGGCATGCAAGTCGAGCGAGGAACTCGTAGCGCTCGCTACGGAGCAGGGCTAAGAGCTTACCGACGAGCAGCTAGAGGTTATCGCTGGTGGCGCTTGGTACGATTGCGACGGCCACGAAGGAAACGTGGGCGGCACGTAGGCGACGCCTCGTTTTACCCATAACAGCTTGCTGAGCCTGTGCGAGCAGACATCAGGCAGACGGAGCCCCCTGCGACGTGCTGCAAGCCAGCTTGTCGCAGGGGGCTCCGTCGTGCATGTAAGACCGCGGTCAGCCTAGAACCGAGCACGACGCAGTCGGGCACCGTGTAGCCGCGGTCAAACTCGGCGATTCCCTCGGGGTTGGTCATCTGCGAATGTCTTCTGCCATGGTCTTTTCCCCTCACTGGTGGTCTTTCGTTGTCCGTTGCACCGTTCTTGCCCACCGTATCGTTCTTGTCTTGAACAATCCTGCTACTTGAAGCTGGCCATGAAGCGGTCGACGGCCGCGGCGCAGCGCTTGGGGTCGAGCGCGCAGGGCTGCAGGGCGGCAATGATCATCTCGGCGCACTTCTCGCGGCCCAGGGCGGAGCTGTCCAGGCAGAGGTCGTAGCCGCGCTTGTCGCCCCAGGGGATGGCGGCCACGGCATCGTGGTAGACGGAGCGGCGCTGGTCCTGCGCGCAGAGCTCGGCGTCAAGCTGCTCGCGCGTGGCGTCCTCGCCCAGTGGCACCGTGGGGTCGATGATCACGCGCGGGTACTTGTCCTCCACGTTGGAGCCGTAGAGCATCACGCGCAGCAGGTCATCGCGGTCGGCCAGAATGGTGGAGGCGGCGCGCTCGTGGATGAAGCAGGGGCCAGCTTCGGCCGCCTTGCGAATGGCGCGCGAGAGGGCTTCGTGCACGCGCTGGAACTCCGGATCGGCGGCCACCTCAGCCGGGTCGCGTCCCACCAGGCGTGCGTCAAAATCATCGAGGTAAGCGGGGATCAGCCAGTCCTCATCCGCCAAGGCGCAGAGCTCGCGGCTCTCGTAGAGCTTAAGGCCGGTCGCGTCTCCCACGATGATCGAAATCCAGCGGCCCATGCTGCAGTACTCCGAGTCCATGACCACGATGCGGTTGATGTCTGCCATGATGATTCCTCTCTCTTGAGATCGTCCCCGTTGTCAGGTTTTTGCTACGCCAGGCAGGCGCCGTTGGTCCGGCATACCCGCTTGTACCACTCGAACGAGTCCTTCTTCAGGCGCCGGAAGCTGCCGTTGCCCTCGTCGTCCACGTCCACGTAGATGAAGCCGTAGCGCTTGGACATCTCGCCGGTGCTGGCGGCGATGATGTCGATGGGACCCCAGCTGGTGTAGCCCATGACATCGACGCCATCCTCCTCGATGGCCAGGCGCAGCTGCTCGATGTGCTTGCGCAGGTAGTCGATGCGATAGTCGTCGTGGATGCGCTCCACGCCGTCCTCGACCACGACCTCGTCCACGGCTCCCAAGCCGTTCTCCACCACCATCACGGGCAGCTGGTAGCGGTCGTACAGCTCGTTGCAGAGGAACCGCAGGCCCTGCGGGTCGACGCCCCAGCCCCATGCGCTCTTCTCCAGGTAGGGGTTGTCGTAGCTGGTCTGGATGCCCTGCAGGCCCTTGAGGATGCCGCTGGTCTTCTGGCCGGTGACGTGCGTCAGGTAGTAGCTGAAGCTGACGAAGTCCACGGTGCCGGCTCGCAGCGCCTCCGCGTCGCCGGGCTGCTCTGGCAGCACGATGCCCTCGCGATCGAACTTGCGCAGCTGGTAACCGGGGTAGTATCCGCGGCACATGACGTCGCAGTAGTACATCATCTGATGCTCGAAGCGCATCGTCCCGATGACGTCGGAGGGGTCGCACGTGGCGGGGTAGGAGAGGTGCCCGTTGTACATCAGCCCCACGCGGTTCTCCGGGTCGATCTGGTGTGCCAGCGCCACGGCCTGCGCGCTGGCCAGAAACTCGTGGTAGGCCGCGCGTGCCCGCACGCCCTCGTCGGCGCTGTCCACGCCTGCGGCGACCCAGGGGTTGGTGCTCATGTTGTTGATCTCGTTGAAGGTCAGCCACAGGCGGCAGCGTCCGCGATAGCGCTCGAAAAGCGTCCGGGCGAAGCGCAGGTAGCAGTCGACCATATCGCGGCTCTCCCAGCTGCCGAACTTGCGCACCAGGCCCAGAGGCGTCTCGAAGTGGCTGATGGTGACCAGCGGTTGGATGCCCCAGCGCTCCAGCTCGTCGAAGAGGCGGTCGTAGAAGGCCAGCCCCTCCTCGTTGGGCTCCAGCTCGTCGCCATGGGGGAAGATGCGCGTCCATGCGATGGAGAAGCGGTAGCACGTCCAGCCCATCTCGCCGAACAGGGCGATGTCCTCGGCCATGTGGTGGTAGTGGTCGATGGCCGTGTGGCTGGGGTAGTAGAGCGTGGGGTCGATACCGTCCTTGGTCGTCAGGCGAGCCTTGCCGCGCCCGCCGACGGTCATGACGTCAGCGGTGGAGAGACCCTTGCCACCCTCGTCGAACGCGCCCTCGCACTGGTTCGCGGCGGTCGCCCCACCCCACAGGAATCCTTCGGGAAACGGCATCTCCAGCTCCTCTCCGATGTCTGTCGCTGTTCCTATTAATGCACGTCTGGAGGGTCGTCTTGGCCGAGGTGACGCAAGTTCGAATGGCGTTGCCACCGCGGGGCGACCGATGGGGCCGCGCGCGCAACGGTGTTGCGGCCGGTCTCTTCGTCCCACGCGCTGCCACCCCGTCATCCCCGGCGGTCGTGCAGGACGGGGTTGCTGGAGTCGCGGAAGGGCTCGAACTCGTGGCCGCCTCGCACGCGCCAGATGGCGTTGCGGTCGTAATCTCGCGCGAACACGCAGCTGTACAGCGTATCCAACAGCAGCATCGTCGAGATGCTCATCCCGAAGGCACCGAGCTTCTCCACCAGCTTCTCGCGCGTGGACACGTGCAGCACCACGTCGGCTACCTCGGAGAGGGAGTTCTTCCCGTAGCTGGTGATGGCGACGATGGTGCCTCCGTTCTCGTGGACGCGCCGTGCCGTGCGCACGAGCGTGGGGGTCTCGCCTGAGTAGGACATGATGAGCCAGACCTCGTCCCCGCTGCAGCTGTTGGCCAGGTAGAAGGGAACCTCGTCGCTCGGGGGCACCATGACCCTGCGTCCGATGCGGGCCATCTTGTCGGAGAGGTCTTGGGCCAGGTGCTGCTGCGTGCCCGCGGAGTAGGCTATGACGAGCGATGCGTCGCACAGCAGGTCGGTGGCCCGTTCGAGGGCGACTGTGTCGAAGAGCGACACCGTGTCACTGACCGTTTCGCGATACAGCGCGCCGATTTTCGCCGCGACAGTCGCGGTGTTGTCCCCCTTGCGGAAGGGCTGGTTGGCGTCGATGTCAGTGAATGCGGAGGAAAGGTAGCGCAGCTCGTCCAGGTACGCGTCGCGGAAGTCGGGATAGCCCTCGTAGCCCAGGCGCTTGCAGAAGCGAGAGACGGTGGAGGGGGCCGTATAGAGCTGGGCGGCGATGGAGCGGGCGCTCTGCTCGTGCAGGGCCTCGCGTGCCGCGAGGAAGTGGTCGGCGATGGTCCGCTCGATGGGGGAGAAGCTGGTCTGGTCACGCAGCTGTTCGACGATCATGAGCGCCTCCCGTGGTAGGCTCCTCGGTCAAGCCTAATGGTATAGGCAAGGAGCAGTCTTGGGCTAGTGGGAGCGTGCGGAACGCCCGGCGCAGCTCGCCTCGTGTGGCGCATCCGCAGGTCGTGCGCTCCATTCGCCAGTATCAGCGGCAGCAGCGGGGATGCCAGGCGTAAGGTGGAGGCACGCCACCCCGACCGAGGGGAACTCCCATGCAGCGCACGCGTTGGTACAAGGATGCCGTCTTCTACCAGATCTGGCCGCGAAGCTTCTGCGACGGCAACGGCGACGGGATCGGCGACCTGTGGGGCGTGCTGGGCAAGCTCGACTACATCGCCAGCCTGGGCGTCACGGGCATCTGGTTCAGCCCGCTCTACCCCAGCCCCCAGGCGGACTTCGGCTATGACATCGCCGACTATTACGACATCAACCCCGAATACGGCACGCTGGACGTCTTTCGTCAGGTGCTGGACGGCGCGCACGAGCGCGGCCTGCGGGTCATCATGGACCTGGTCGTCAACCACAGCTCCGACGAGTGCGCATGGTTCAAGGAGAGCCGCACTTCGCGCGACAACCGCTACGCCGACTGGTACATCTGGCGCGATGGCAAGACGCCCGGCGCACCCGAGGACGGCGGCACCCCTCCCAACAACTGGGACAGCCTCTTCGAGGGCAAGGCGTGGGAGTACGAGCCTGCGCGCGACCAATGGTACCTGCACATCTTTGCCAAGAAGCAGCCCGACCTGAACATGGACAACCCCGAGGTGCGCGACGAGGTCGAGAGCATCATGCGCTTCTGGCTGGACATGGGGGTGGACGGCTTCCGCGAGGACGTCATCACCTACATCAGCAAGACGCCTGGCCTGCCCGACGACAACCCGCTGCGTCCGGCCGCGCGCGGGATGCGCTTCTACGACCATGGTCCACGCGTGCACGAGTACCTGCGCCAGTTCCGCCACGACGTGCTGGACGACTACGACTGCATGGCACTGGGCGAGGCTCCGATGATTGGCGCGCAGAAGGCGCTGGAATACGCGGAAGAGGGACCCGACCAGGAGCTGGACATGCTGTTCACCTTCGAGCACATGGGGGCGGACTGCGTGTTCACCGACTGGATCCCGCGGCCGTTCGACCTGCGATCCTACAAGCGGGCGTTGGGCACGTGGCAGACGGGGTTGGCCGGTCGGGCTTGGAACGCGCTCTACCTCGAGAACCACGACCACCCACGCATCATCAGCCGTTATGGCAGCGAGCGGTATCGCGTGGAGAGCGGCAAGTCGCTGGCCTGCAGCTACCTGTTCCTGCGCGGGACGCCGTTCGTCTACCAGGGCCAGGAGATCGGCATGACGAACACGCATCTGGACAGTGTGGACGAGTCGGCGGATGTGTCGACCTTCAACCAGTACCGGCTGGTGCGCCAGATGGGGCTGTCGGAGCAGGCGGGGTTGTGGCTGGTCAACCGAGCGACGCGTGACCATGCGCGCACGCCCGTGCAGTGGAGCGCGGCAGCAGGCGCGGGGTTTGTCGGGGGCGACGGGACGGCGGCTCCGTGGTATCCGCTGAATCCCAACTACGTGGAGATCAACGTCGAGGCGGCGGAGCAGGACCCGCGGTCGCTGCTGGCGTTCTACCGCGAGGCGATTGCGCTGAGGCGCAGGTTGGCCGTGGTGCGAGAGGGGACGTATCGCGAGTTCAAGCGGGGCAGTAGGCAGCTGTATGCGTATGCGCGCGAGGGCTGCGGGCAACGGCTGCTGGTGGTGTGCTCGCTGTCGCCGCGCGTGGCGTACTTCTCGGCGCCAGACGGGTTTGACTTGGCGGCGGGGGAGCTCTGCCTGTGCGGGTACGAGGATGCGCCGCTGGAGGGGAACGCCTTCTTCCTGCGTCCGTACGAGTGCCGGGTGTACCTGTGGCAGGACGGCGAGTGAGGTTTCGGCGGGGGCTTCGGGTGCCGGTGGCGGCTGCTCCGGTGGCGGAAACTACCCACACTTGGGCTTCTTTTTACGGATGAGAAAAGCCAACCTGCGGAAATACGGCTAGAATCCCAAAAGAGAATCAGGTGTGGGTAGTTTGACCGAGAGGGGATGGTCGATGTTCGGGTTCGTCAGCCACCGGAGCGCCTGCGAGGCACTGCGCCTCCTGGATGGCAACGAGCCGCGCTGGCCCGAACAGAGCCGCCAACTGCCGCACAAGGAGGGCCTCATCCTGTCCCAGCGAGACTTTGCCCGATGGGAGCGACAGGTGGACCTCGCCGCGCATGGCATCGTGTCGCGGCCCGTTGACCTGCTGGTCTTCTCCAAGGATCAGCGCCGCCGTGGCAAACGGGCGCACTTCCACGTGTGGGGAGGCCCGGTACCGGCGGGATCGATGGTGCGATTGGGGGAGTACCTGCTGGTCAGCGGGCCGGAACTGGTCATCGTCCAACACGCGGGATACCAGCTGAAGAGCCAGCCGCTCGTCAAGCGCTTCACGCGCGACCTGCATGCCGAGCGTGACGCGATGGCCTTCGCGGGGCTGGACCCGCATGACGCGGCCTTCGACCATCCATGGCATTGGGAGCGCACGGTGCGTATCGTGCGGCTGGCGATGCTGGTCTGCGAGTTCTGCGGGACGTATCGGCTGGCGGTCGGCGAGGGCACGCCACGCTATCGGGTGGCTCCGCTGACCAGCAAGGAACGAATCGGGCAGGTGTTGTCCCAGCTAGACGGGGTGTTCGGTGAGCGGCGCGTGCGCGAGGCGCTGCGGTTGGGCTTTGAGGGATCGGCATCGCCGATGGAGACTGCGCTGGTGATGATGCTGACGCTGCCGGTCGAGTGGGGCGGGTTCGGGTTGCCGCGGCCGCTGATGAACCATGCGGTGAACGTGCGCGGACTGCCCTATGTTCCAGTATCGATGGAACAGGTGACGCCGGACCTGCTGTGGGAGGACCGGGGCCAGGGTCGCGACGTCGTTCTCGAATATGACAGCGACGAGTTCCATGGGGTGGGAGATGACGTGACGGCGGCTGCGCAGTCGCGCAAGGCGGGCGAGGATGCGGTGCGGTCGAACGTGCTGGCGCTGAAGGGGTGCCTGTGCCTGCGGGCGACCACCGAGGCGATGCGCAGCGTGGGTGGCGTGGAGCTGCTAGCGCGGCAGGTGGCGTTCGGGCTGGGCGAGAAGCTGCGGGAACCGAGCAAGGTCGAGGCGCTGAGGCGGCGGCGGTTGTTTGCGATCCTGACGGGTCGGGAGGCGGAAGAGGCTGGCAAGCTGTAGGTCGGCGCGGGGTGGTGGCTGGGTTTGTGGGGGTTGGCGGCGTCATGCTGGAGAGGAAACTGCCCACACCTGGGCTAGTTTTTACGGTCTGGATTATTTTACCTGCGCGTTTGTGGTTGAAACTCGAAAAGAAGAACGGGTGTGGGTAGTTTCTGCCCGGATCAGCCAGCACCAAGCATCCCATTCACGCCCGAATAGCACCTACCCACACCCGGTCTTCTTCTTTCGGTCAGCCGATTCTGTCCTGTGGAGTAGAGCAGATAGTTAAAGAGCAATGACCGATGTGGGTAGTTCGGTTCCCATATGAGCGCCAGAGGGCGGGTTGACACCCGATCGCCACCTCCGTTTTCCACCTGCTCGGGCTTTGTTGCGTGTCGTGTGTGGTGGGGTTACGGCGCTTGACAGTCCAAAACGCGGACAACTAGAATTTCTTAGATAAACAAACATTCGGGCATGCGGTCGGTGACCGTGGAAGGGCGGCTGGCAGGTAGACACCGTCTGACGAACTGGCATGTCAAGGCATGTATCTGCGGAGAAGGGTTCTGGCGCTCGGAATGAGGCCGAGCAGTACCTCTTTAGCGACGGTTTGTCGGTAGCGGTGTCATGTTTGTCTAATTAAGAGAGTTTGTAAAACAAACAACCAATGGGTGCTGACGAGTGGTTGTGAAGACGGGCGAGAGGACGGGTCGGGCGTTATGGAGGTAATGGGACGCAAGGAGGTGGCACGGGCGATCTAGCGGCGCAACAGCCCTCTGCGATGGGTGCACTTGCCATGGGGCGAGCGCATCGACCGCAGGGAGCTGTCCGCAACAAGCGGACGGCAAGCTGCACACAACTTCTCTGCTCCAGGCGGCGCGGGCCCTCGCGGCAGCCCTCCTGTCGGGGAACGAATACGTCTCTTGTGACGGCATACGGCCGGATGGCGCAGCCATAGCCATCGGACGCAGGGCCGTTGCCGATGCGAGGGGGCTGGACGGATGCGAACGCCTGGATGGTATGTGGTGCAGGTGCAGACGGGCAGCGAGGCACAGATGTGCCGCGTTATCGAGCGGGCATGCGCCGAGGCGGACCTTGCGTCGGACAGGGATGAGCCCCTGTTGCGGGAGTGCTTCAGCCCCCAGTTCCAGACCCAGATGAAGTATCGCGGAGAGTGGCGATACAAGGAAAAGCCGCTGTTGCCGGGCTATGTGGTGGCTGTGACGGCCGACCCGGCCACGCTGGCGCACCTGCTGCGCGGCGTGCCCGAGTTCTCGAGGCTGCTGACCTCCGGAGAGACGTTCGTTCCCCTGCGCGAAGACGAGCGTGTCTGGATGGAGGAGTTCACCAAGGCCGGCGAGAGAACCATCCCCATGAGCTTCGCCTACAAGAAGGGCGACACGCTGGTGGTGACCAGCGGAGCGCTAGTGGGCCGCGAGGGGATGATCACGCGGGTGAGCAGGCGCAAGAGCCTGGCGTTCGTGGAGATAGACGTCGGCGGGAAGCGCGTTACGACGACGGTGGGGTTAGGAATTATTCCTGAAGATGGAAATGCAGACGAATAGCAGCGTCGCGGCGGAGCCGGCAGGTTCCGCCGATTTTGCTTTAGAGACGCAGGGTGTTGGCGGAAGCCTTGGGTATCGCGTGGTGAAGCGGGCGTTCGATGTGTGCTTCAGTGCGGGGGTTTTGGTTGTGCTCCTCGTCCCCGGAGTCGCGCTCGGCGCGGCGATCTCCCTCGAGAGCCCCGGCGGCCCGATGTTCCGCCAGAGGCGCATCGGCAAGGACGGGCGCGAGATACGCATCTACAAGTTCAGGTCCATGTACTCGGACGCGCACGAGAGGCCAGAGAAGTACCTCGACGAGGCCCAGATGGCCCAGTGGCGGCGCGAGCAGAAGGTCGACGACGACCCGCGCGTGACCAAGCTCGGCAGGTTCATCCGCAAGACGAGCCTGGACGAGGTCCCCCAGTTCATCAACGTGCTCGCGGGCGACATGTCGGTCATCGGCCCGCGCCCCGTGACGCTCGAGGAGACGTACGAGTTCGGCGAGGACCGCGACGAGGTGCTCTCCGTGCGCCCCGGCATCACCGGCTGGTGGCAGGTGACGGACCGCAACGACGCCACCTGGGAGAACGGGGCCCGGCAGGAGCTGGAGCTGTGGTACGTGCGCAACGCGGGCCTGGCGACGGACCTGAGGGTCTTCGCGAGGACCTTCGGCGTGATGTTCGGAGGTACTGGCAGGTGATCACGCTTCCAACCATGGGTGAGGCCTCCTGCGCCTTCTGCATCCTCACCTGGAATTCTGCATCATACGTCGACCGCTGTCTAGACTCCGTCCTGCGCCTTCCATTCCGGGAGGTCAAAGCTTTCGTCTTTGACAACGGGTCAACGGACGGGACTCCAGAGCACATTGCATCTCGGTATAAGAGCGAGGTAAGCGAGGGCAAGGTCGTGCTCGTCTGTGCCGATAGCAACACCGGCACGACGAGGTCGCGTAACGCTCTCCTGAGCCGCATTCCCGAAGGGACCGACTACATCTGTGTGCTGGACTCTGACACCGAGGTCTACTCCGCTGCGTTCGAGGCGATGTGCGCGCACTACTCCGCTAACGAGGGTCGTGCTATCGGCGTGATGGGACCGAGGATGCGCAACGAAGAGGGCGAGCTGCAGTTCTCCGGGCGGAGTCTTCCGACGCTCCCCATCAAGCTGGGGAAGGGAATCCCCATGGGGTTCCTGAGGTCGATCGCTGCGGATGCTGAGGTATGCGATACCCCGGTTAGAGGCGGGCTGCAGGATGTAGGCTACCTGCTGTCAGCCTGCTGGCTCCTTCCGTATTCGACGTACAGGGAGGTCGGTCCACTCGACGAGGATATCTTCTATGCCCCGGAGGACGTTGACTGGTGCGTCAGGGTGCACAAAGCGGGCTTGAGGGTGGTCCTTGCCCACGACGCCGAGATTCTCCATGCGTATCAGCGTCTGTCCCACAAGAAGTTAATAAGCAGAACCAACGCGAGTCACATGAGGGGGCTCGCACATTACTTCGTGAAGCACGGATATCTATTCAGGTCAAAGAGGGTTTGGGACCCCGCAATTGCCTGGGTGAGATAAGGAGAGGAAATGAAGGCCATATTCGTCAACCCGCCCTTCAAGGCCGAGTACGGGCGCTTCGCGCGCGAGAACCGGAGTGCCGCCATCACGCGATCGGGTACACTCTACTATCCCCTGTGGCTCATCTACGCTGCGGCCGTTTGCGAGCAGGACGGCTTCGAGGTATCCCTCCTCGACGCGCCGGCGTTCCCCCTCGGCGAGGAGGAATCGCTCAAATGGGTGCGCGACCACGGAGGGGCTGTGGCAAAGCTCTTCGTCATCGACACGAGCACCCCGTCCATATACTCCGACATGGCGTTCGGTGACAGGCTCAAGCAGCTGTACCCGAACGCCTTCGTGATGCTGGTGGGTACGCACCCCTCGGCGCTACCAGAGGAGACGCTCTCGCGCTGCAGGGGCGTTGACGCGGTTGCGCGCCACGAGTTCGACTATATCGTGCGCGACGTGGCACGCGCGCTTCGCGATGGGGAGGATCCGCTCTGCGTGCGTGGCCTCACCTATTACGCCGCAGGCGGCGAAATCGCATCAAACGAGGACTACCCTTACGTCACCGACCTAGATGACATCCCCTTCGCTAGCGCGTTCGTCAAGCGCCATCTTAACTACCGCGACTACTTCTTCTCTGCGTCGGCGTATCCCGAGATTCAGATCTTCACGGGCCGGGGTTGCCCGGCTCGCTGCGCCTTCTGTGTGTACCCGCAGACCATGCACGGCCACGGGTACCGTGTCCGCTCCGTCCTCAACGTCATCGAGGAGGTCGAATACATCCGCGACAACTTTCCCGACGTCAAGGAGATCGTCATCGAGGACGACACCTTCACCATCAACAAGAAGAGAACCGTCGAGTTCTGCGAGGAGATGATTGCGCGGGGCCTTAACAAGCGGTTCCGCTGGCTGTGCAACGCGCGCGTCAACCTCGACTACGAGACCATGGCGATGATGAAGAAGGCCGGCTGCAAGCTCATCATCCCTGGGATCGAGAGCGGCAACCAGGAGGTGCTCAACAACATTCGGAAGGGGACCAAGATAGAGCAGGTCAGACAATACGTCGCGGATGCCAAGAGGGCAGGCCTCGCCGTGCACGCCTGCTACATGGTGGGCAACAAGGGTGAGACGCCTGAGACCATGAGACAGACCCTTGACCTCGCTCTCGAGCTTGACACCGACACAGCACAGTTCTACCCGCTGCTACCGTTCCCCGGTACTGAGGAGTGGCGCTGGTACAAGGAGGCGGGCTACATCCACGGCGACTACTGCGACTACGTCAAGGAGGACGGGACTATCAACTCCCTCGTGGAGCTGCCGAACATCAGCTCTGAGGAGATGGTGCGCTTCTGCGACGATGCAAGAAGGACGTATTACCTGCGACCGAAGTACATAGCGCATCGAATCGTCTCGGGCCTCAGGGACCCCGAGGACCTGAAGCGTTCTCTCAAGGCCTTCGGCAACATCAAGAGCTTCCTGTTCAAGAAATAGCTGGAAGGACTAGGAATGGAGTCCCAGAATGACAAGAGCTACGTGACCTCGGCTTCAAGGGGTAAGGTCCTCTACTTCGAGTGGGCGCGCTGCATAGGGGCGGCGTCTGTGGTCATGATTCACGTGACCTCGGGAATTATGGACAACCATCCCATATCTGAGGTCGGCATCACCCGCGCTCTCGTGTGGTCGGAGATGCAGGTCGCCCTTCTGCGATGGGCGGTCCCAGTTTTCTTCATGATGACGGGGACGCTGTTGCTCGATCTGCGGAAGGACGTAACTTGGCGGAAGGTTTGGGGCTACGTAAGGCGAATGTTGCTCGTTCTTTGTACTTGGGGCTTCTCGTTCTGTGTGATGCAGAGGGTGTTTACGGAACGATCAGTCTCCCTTACGCTCATTGCAAGCTCTGTCCTTGACTTGCTGTCCGGCAAGGGCTTCAGCCACCTCTGGTACATCTACGCCCTGATTGGCATCTACCTTTTGTTGCCGATACTGCGGGCTTGGGTTGCGACCGCTGGGGATCGTGACCAACGCATGCTACTGTATGTGCTCTTTGCCTTCACGTGTGTCGTGCCGACGATCAACTCTGCCCTCGGCATCGAGCTCTCCACCTTCCTGTGGCTCAGCTCTTCGACGTTCTATGTACTTCTGGGGCGATATGCGCACGAGAAGCTCGACCTTGACGATAGGCTGTTTACCGTCGGTATCGCATCAGTCATCGTATGCATGGCACTCAAGGCGTATGGGATTCTTGCTGCGGGCGATTACTGGAAGTGGCTTCACGGACCCTCCTGCCCCCTCGAGGCCGTCTGGTCTCTCTGCGTATTCCTGCTTATGAAGCGCCATCTTGACAAATCGTACAGGCGGGGCGGGGTAATCGAGCAGGTCGCATCGCTGAGTCTCGGTATCTACGTGGTGCACCCACTCTTTATCAATCTGCTCTATAAGGCGCTCGGCTTGGGACCATGGAGTCTTCCGCCAGTCGCCTTCGAGTTTGCTATCTGGTGCGCTGCGTTTTTCGGGTCCGCGATAACGGTTGCTTTGGTTCGCCATGTTCCAGTTGTGGGAAACGTCCTATGAGGAACCGTCCCTGAGCTACCTACTCCCTGTCTTACCTACGTCTTTGTTTATATCACGTTATTTGGAGGACTGACTCTATGAGAGGATGCCTTTGCCGTCGCCTTGGAGGTGGAAAGTGATTTCACTTTCCACCTTCAAGGCGATGAAGAGCATCGCCTTGAAGGAAGGCATGGTAGAGATGAGCGGCGAGACGCTCAGGGCTTGCCAGCGGGTGATGCTAGGGATTGCCGAAGACTTCATATCCCTCTGTGAGGAGGAGGGAATCTGGTACCAGCTGGGCGGAGGTACGGCTCTCGGTGCCGTGCGCCATCATGGGTTTATCCCTTGGGACGATGACATAGACCTCAACATACGGGGGCGCGACATCGAGCGTCTGCGCGATGAGGTCGGTCGCAGGTTCGGCGACAAGTATGTGTTTCTCGACTACAGCAGTAAGGGCTACGGGTTGCCAATGTGCCGTCTCATGCTCAACGGCAGCGTCTACCGGGATCGTGAGAGCTATGACGCCGAGCTCTGTGGATTCTTCATCGATCTCTTCCCGATAGAGAACGTGCCGGACAATCCCGTGCTGCGCAAGATTCACGGTGCCTTCTGCATGGTGTCGGGAGGTCTGCTCTCATGCCGAAGGTTTCATGAGAATCGCAGGCTCATGCGCAGGCTAGCAAAGGACAATCCTTCCGTGCGTTCGACCGTCAACGTGAAGCTTGCAATTGGTCAGGTACTGGCATTCCTGCCCCTAACTACCTGTGGCAAGGTCACGGACTGGGTGTATGGGCTCTGCAAGGATGAGGGATCGCGATTCGTGACCATCCCGTCGGGTCGCCACCATTACTTCGGGGGTGTCACTCCGAGGCACGGTAGGATGGACACGGTACCCGTAGACTTTGAGGGTCATCGATGGCAGGTAGCAGCGGACTACGATACCTATTTGACCATGCTCTACGGTCCAAGCTATATGACCCCACCATCGGAGGGGGCAAAGGAGCATCACATGCTCTTCGAGTTGCGCTTTCCGGAGGGAATCGATGACCCGCGGGGCTCTCAGCAATGAAGGTCTGGGTTATCGGGCGTAACGTCCCCACGAAGCACAATAGAATGAATGGCAGTTTCGAGCTCGATCAAGCAAAGATGCTTGCCGAGGTTAACGAGGTCTGCTTCCTAACACAAGCATTCTGTTTCGGTCCCGGAAGAAACAACTGCACACCAGGGTACTTCTACAGGAGCGGCATCGATGCGGGAGTGAGGGTATTCAGCAGAACTTGCCCCTATTTCCCTGGGCGTCTGGGCATCCATTGGGGGGCATATGTTGATGCGCAATGGATGGTTTTCATACGTCGGGTCCTGAAAGAAACAGGGGTGCCCGACATAGTCCACGTGCACTATCCTGCAATGATTGGCAATGTGAAGGCACTTTCCTACCTTCAGGGACTCGGAGCCAAGTTAGTGTGTACGGAACACTGGTCGATGGTCCTGCTTAACAGGTTGGATAAGTACCAACGTTCCACTATTCAGCAACTAGTCAAGATCTCGGATGCATTCACATGTGTAGGGACACCTCTTGCTGAGACCGTGAAGCTCATAACTGGAACAAAACGGGACATTCTAGTCGTTCCAAATATGGTGTCAGATTTGTTTCGCCCCACAACAAAGAAATCGATCGGGCGGCCGTTCAGGTTTGTGGCAGTGGGGCGGCTTGTTCCGATGAAGCAGTTCGACAAAATCATCAAGGCGTTTGCCATGGCCTTTGGTGACGATGACTCTACGCTGCTTTTGGTAGGCGATGGTCAGGAGAAGAATAGTCTCTTAAAGCTTGTTCAAGAAGTTGGCTTGGACGGTAGGGTGTTATTTACTGGCGCGCTCTCGCGACAAGAGACAGCTAAAGCTATGGCTGAATCCGACTGTCTAATCTGCTTCAGCGAGTATGAGACCTTCGGGGCGACCATTATCGAAGGATGGGCAAGTGGGTTACCCGTTATAGCCTCGAATGGACTTGGCTCGTCTGCATACTGGCGCGAGGGCTTAGGTGAGTTGGTCGACCACGAGAGTCTTGAGGACCTTGTAGTCGCAATGCATCGTGTCAGATCGGGCTACACAAGATATGACTCCATGGCAATCTCTGCATATGCAGTATCGACCTTTGGTAATGATGCAATCCGCAAGCAACTCGAAAGCATATACGAGGGTCTCTAGATTATTAAAAGCAAACTCTACGGGGGTCTAGGAGGCCATGAATGGGCATTAGTCTTCTTGACTGCACACTACGTGATGGCGGTTATATTAACGATTGGAAGTTCGGCGCCGCCGCTATAAAAGGTACGGTTCATCTGCTCGAGCAAACGGGCGTAGAGATGATTGAGCTGGGGTTTCTTCGTGATGTCGACTACAACCCTGACAGGTCCCTATTTCCTAACACGGATTCGTTCAAAAGCATACTCGATCATAAGGCATCCGGTGTGACCTACGTGGGTATGGCGGATGTGAGTAGTCCTGTTCCCTATGATGCCATTCGTCCTAATGATGGCAAAACTATTGATGGGATACGTGTCATCTTCAAGAAGGATCGCATTTCTGAGGGCTACAATCTATGTGCGCATGCAAAGGCGATGGGATATGATGTCTATGTAAATCTCGTAAGCACCGATGCGTATAGCGACCGCGAACTAATCGATGCGATAGAACTCTTCAATGGCCTTATACCTACTGGCCTTACCATTGTAGATACTTTCGGTACGATACGGCGTGGTCAGTTGCAAAGGATGCTTGGCATCGCTGACAATAATCTTGCCGAGGGAATCCGGCTCTGTTATCACGCACATAACAACCTTCAACAAGCGCTTGGCAACGCTGAGATGATGGTGGAGTTGGGCCTCAGGCGCGACCTCGTTATTGACGCTTGCGTCTTCGGCATGGGTCGGGGTGCGGGTAATCTAAACCTCGAGCTCTTTGCTGAGTACCTCAATGGCCAGTTGGGTAAGCGTTATCACGTAGAGCCTATGCTGGAAATCATGGACGAGTATCTCTCCAGCTTTTACAAAGAGCGTTTCTGGGGCTACTCTCTGCCGCTATATCTCACTGCTTCGCTTGGTTACCACCCAAACTACGGTATCTATCTCGCCGAGAAGAACACTCTTCCCGTGCGTGCCTTCCGAGAGTTGCTCGCCTCCATTCCCGAAGAGTACAAGTACGTATTCAACAAGGAAGTGGCTGAGGACTGTTATCGAAGATATTTCAGGGACTATGTCGATGACTCTGCTGCGGTGGCAGAGCTCACAAAGGAGCTTGCTGGCAAAAACGTGCTGATTGTGGCACCTGGACGCAGCGTTCGTCGCCATTGGGATGTTGTAGAACGTGAAGCGCGCAGAGAGGGCACTGCCGTTGTCGCGGTCAACTTTTGTGACACGAATCTTAATCCAGACTATGTATTCCTGTGCAACATGAAACGCGTCAGGTCGGTTCTTGCGGAGCGTCAAGAAGACACAAAGCTGATTGTGACCTCCAATATTGCTGTCGAAGTACCTGGAGACTGGGTGGTTAACCAGTCGAGCTACGTCGGCAGAAAGGGCGAGCCTTACGACAACGCTGGCCTAATGGCACTTTGGTTGCTCGTCCGACTTGGCGTGCGGCGCGTTCGTGTGGCCGGAATGGATGGTTACCTAGACAGTTATGGTGCCAACTTCTACGACGCGAGCTATGAACCTGGCCATCTCTCAGTGGCTGAGGACCGCAACCGCATGATGCGGCTAGGTATTGCACGAATACGTGAGGAGCTCGATGTCGAGTTTGTGACACCGACCCTCTATGAATAGCGAAGAGTCGAAGCCTCGCGAGGGGCGCACAGAGAGAGGAGAATCGACATGATTTTCGCGGCGATTCTTGCAGGAGGAAAGGGTGCGCGCATGGGGACGGCTGTCCCTAAGCAGTATATGGAATTAGCTGGTAGGCCAGTGATTATTCGCACTATTGATGTATTCCTCAAATCGGGGCTCGTTGATGTCTTATATGTCTCGGTGAACGAGGCATGGCTCGACTATGCAAAGGAGCTATGCGTACGGTACTACGGTGAAGATGTTGCAGGCTCATTTAGGTTTGTCTGCGGAGGTAAGGAGCGCATGATGTCGTTTCTTAACGTCATCTACGATATCCGTGATACCTATGGCATCCATGAGACGGATATGGTGCTTTCGCATGACGCGGTGAGACCCTTCGTCACACGCGAGATCATCGAGGACTGCATCGAGAAGACGCGGGAATTCAAAGTGGCTATGGCATCTGTCCAGAGCGCTGACACCACCTATTCCATGGGGCGTGAGGGTTTTCTCACATCGACCTATGATCGCAAGAAGCTTTATGTTGGGCAAACGCCACAGGGATGCCGCATGGACTTCATGTATGACGTCATCAGCTCCTACACCGAGGAGGAACTGCTTTCTATGACAGGTACGTCGCAGCTCTTCATCAATCGAGGCATTGATGTGAAGGTGTCTCTCGGTCATGTAAATAATCTCAAGATTACAACACTCAAAGATATCGCACTCGCTGAGATTCAGGTCGAGGAGGCCGAAGGAGCAACGTCATGAACACAGATGTCCTCGAGCGCCAGTTAAGGTCGCTTGCACAGGACCTGTCAGGTTCTACCATCTTGGTCAGCGGTGCGACTGGGCTCGTTGGTTCGGCGGTTGTACGGTGCTTGCTTAAGCTGAATGATAGTTTTAACGCGGGTGCGAGGGTGCTTGCTCTTGTGCGTGATGACGAGAAAGCTGCGCGGGTTCTGGGGTCTGCGCGCACGGATCTCTCCTATGTTCGTTATGGCAAAAACGGGGTAATCCTAGATAACTCTCAGATAGATTACGTCGTACACGCCGCGGGTATTTCTGGTGGTTCGAAGCTACATCTCAAGAATCCAATTAGCGTCTTTGATGTCGGGATCGATGGCACAAAACAAATGCTCGAGCACGCTGTAGCTCACGGCTGCAGGGGCTTCTGTTATGTCTCTACCTACGAGATATACGGTGAAGTAGACAGCAGTGAGCCCATCACAGAAGACCACGTCTGCCAGCTTGACCCACTGGTACTACGTAACAGTTATGCAGAGGTGAAGCGCGTATGTGAAGCGATGCTCTCCGCTTACGAAAAGCAGTATGGCCTCAAAGTGTACAGCGGGCGGCTTACTTCTACTTTCGGTACGGGCGTCAAGCGTGATGATCCACGCTTCTTTGCCGAGTTTGCGCGTTGCGTCGCAGAGAGTAGAGATATTATCCTGCAATCGGAAGGAACAACTGTTCGTAGCTATCTAGACGTGGACGATGCAGCGACGGCCTTCCTAACGCTCCTTGCAAAGGGTGAGAGCGGGCAAGCGTATAACCTCTCAAATCGCGAGAACGTGCTTTCCGTGCGTGAAGTGGCGCAGGCCTTCTCAGAAGCTTCCGACGGTTCGACGAGACTGAGATTCGATATTACTGAAGATACGAAGAAGCTCGGCTTCAGAAGTGTCTGTAGGACCATAACTGATGACAGTAAACTGCGCTCTCTTGGTTGGAGTCCTGTCTATTCGTTCGAAGAGACGGTCAACAAGACGATAAAGACGATGCGTTCTTGAAATCCATAGATTGTTATATTCAGTGGTGGGTAGTAAACACTACAAAGAATCCCTAACACAAATATGCAAACAATTATGTTATTAGGGAGGAGGAATGCATTCAATGAAAGAATCAGTATTTGATAAAATCCTTGACAGTAAGCGGCAAGCTGGAGCACTTATGTCATATGCATATACATCTGCCCAAGTTGTTGTCAATCTGATATATGTACCCATGCTCTTAGGGGTAATAGGTAAATCCGAATACGGTCTCTTTCAGATGATAGGATCGATAATCTCCTACCTCAATGTTATTAATACTACACTTGCTGCAGGTGCAACTCGTTACTACTGTAAATACTATGCCGTAAATAATACAGATGGCATGGCTAATACGCTTGGTACTCTGAAAAGAATATATCGCTATGCGGGTGCACTCTGCCTCATCACAGCGGGTGTTTTATCTGTGGTACTTCGATTTGTATATGCAAAATCTCTCAACAGTTGGGAACTTACTGAAGGTTCTTTACTTGTTTTGGTTTTAGCCATCAATCTGATAGTAACGATGAACAATACGATATCGATTGCAGTTATAAGTGCACACGAAGAATTTGCTTTTCTCAAAGGAACGATGCTGCTGACTGTAGTCATACAACCTTTCCTTGTGCTTCTTCTAGTAAAATATTACCCGTTTGCATTAACAGTTTGCTTAGTGCAGCTAGCCTTAAACACGCTTTGCCGAACAGTACAACACACATATGCTGAGAGGCAGTTGGGTATGGATTCACGTCTGCGATGGAGAGACGCCGAGTTGGAAAGAGGTCTCCTTAAGTTTTCCGGGGGGATAGTTCTTGCTGCCGTTGCCGACCAGATTTTCTGGAAAGCTGATCAACTGATACTAGGATATATGTATGGTACTCAGGTTGTTGCGGTATATGCAGTTGGTGCACAAATAATAACAGCGTATTCTCCATTGGGTACGGCTGTATCTTCTGTATTTATGCCACGTGTGTCTGAAATGTGGCATAGGGATCATAACCTTGATGATATTACCGAACTCTTTATCCGAGTGAGTAGAATCGCGCTGTATCCCCTCCTAGCTGTATTGACTGGATTTGCAGTATTTGGAAACGAATTCATAACCCTTTGGGCAGGAGAAGGATTCACAGATGCATATTGGGTTGCTCTGCTGGTTATGATTCCTTTTACAATTGATGTATCGCAGAATATTGGATTAACGATTTTACAAGTCATGAATCTCTACAGTTTTCGAGCGAAGATGTATGTTTTGGCAGCTTGTGGAAACATTATACTGACAATAGCCCTTGTATCTAGGTATGGATGCATCGGTGCGGCAGCATCATCGGGCGTGGCTATGGCTATCAGTAGTGGTCTAGTCCTTAACATATATTATACGAAGATAGTAGGACTCGATATGGTGGAATGGTGGAAGAGCATAGTAAGAGAAACCATCCCTTTGATAGTATTGTGCATCGCTTCTATTTTTATCTGGCATCGTCATCCAATAGATAGTGTTTATGGTCTAATTGTTTCTATGATTATCTATGCAGTACTGTTCTGCCTTACAGCATGGAACCTCTCGGCAAGCACTACTGAGCGAAAGATGATAGCTTCAATAGCCAGGAGGTTGAAAAAGAGTGCAATCCAGAAGTAGTAGATTAGTAGATGAGTATGAATACGCAATTGACAGTATAACCGTTGAAGAATTCATTTATTATACTGCTTTTTTCTTATATACCGTATTTGGTGTATTTGGCAGAACTCAATTTGAGAAGATTCTCTTCATAGACGCCAATCTGCTGTATTCTGTGATAAGATATATATGTGTTGTCTTACTAATCTGCAAGATATTGATGCAAAGCTATACAGTTAGAAGTGCTCTCATAGCACTCATAGTGTTTTTTTGCATGTTCATATCATGGAGGATGTCTGGTAATAATACCTTAGCATTTACATGTCTATTCATAATTGCTGGACAGAACGTGAAAATACGTAGACTCGCAGTTATTTCTCTTGTTACAACTTTAATTGCTAGTTCTATAACAGTACTCTTCAGTGTACTTGGAGAATTGCATGTGGAAACGGCATGGAATAGAGGTGAGATGGTTGGAGTGCGCTATGCATTAGGTTTTACGCACCCCAATAGTCTCGGTGGTGTCCTTGTCCAGATTTGCGTTGCAATTGTTTTACTTCAATCTGGAAAGAAAAGGCTACATGTAGTTACCTTGATTCCGATAATTATATCTGCTGCAATCTGCATATCTGTTGCAGATTCTAGAACTGCTGCGATGGCATTGCTAATACTTGGCGTTATTGAGGTAACTAATGAAGTGATAATCGAACGACGGTCTCATTATATTCCAATTATCTGTACAACACTTATAGTTTTGTTCTTTGTTTCAAGTATACTATTCATGATATATTACAATAACGATATATCTTGGATGCAGAATTTGAATAAAATGTTATCATCAAGATTGAGTCTTGGAAACTTATTCTATAAGCTTTATCCTCCAACACTATTTGGACGTAATTTTGCTAACATGCCTATAGTTCTTTCCATTGATGGAGGCAGGTCATTTCTTGTTGACAATAGTTATATGAAGCTAATACTAATGTACGGAACTATTCCTTTTCTCATTGTTGTGGTTGGAACTTTTATGCTGTTAACGAAGACTATACAAGCGAAGAGATATTATTTTTTGCTTATGATGATAACATTTATGTACTTATATGCATTTACTGAAAGTTTACCTATCAGTTTCTATTTTAACTATACATCTGTTGCACTCATTCTGGTCCTCTATGGCGATTCGATTGAAATTACCGACGAGTTTAAGTTCTAATTTACTATGTCTGATAGAGCTAATCTTCTCCTATTAATGTGACTGTATAGGTTAGCAAACGAATCCTCATCGAATTCATCTTAAAGACGCGCTATTATTCCCTCAAATGGGTCGGAACTCCTGCAGTACTGTTAGCATCGAGCACGTTTAGCTACTGGGGCTACGATAGAGAGAGTTTGGACCAAAATCCAACGTTGCAAGCTATCGAATCCATTGTCATTGCAGCTCCACCCGGCTGCATCGAGGTTGCCTCCTGTTCTAACGTCCTCGCTAGCTCACGTATGCCCGAACGGTCGCATGACTGCGATTTAAGCTCGCTTAGCGTGATGCTTTGCTTCATTGAGAAGTGAGCCGCACCGTCACCGATAGTTTAGCCACTTCCCTCTCGAAAAGTGGGCCGCCGATGGGATGTTCGTTCCTATCGCGGCTGGCTTTACCTAGCCGATGCGCTCAGGATGGCAATCGCGAGGTGGAGGACCCCAGAAGACTGCCTCCACCACAGCGATCACGGCTTGTAGTATGCATCCCGTCATCGTCAAGACAGTAAGGGACAACGGTATCAGTCTGTCGATGGGTCGGCGGAGAGTCCCTGGGACAACGCGTCGGCTGAGTCGCTCAAAGGAATTGTAAAGCCAGACTGCATATACGCCAGGACATACGACGACCGAAAGCAGGCCTCACTCGTGGTTTTCGAGTATATAGAATGTTTCTACAATCGGATGAGAATCCACTCCGCCTTGTGCTGCATGAGCTCATACGAGTGTGAGTAGGCATATACCGACAGGCCGCTTGCCGTCTGAAGTCGACCTGTCAACAAAACCGTAGGAGATTCAGATTTACAAAGGCGGGTGGCCCGCCAGCAGCTACTCCTACCTCGTGGTCGTGTCCTATGGCGACCAGAGCGTGACGTCGGAGGCGGTTGGGTTCTCCACGATTGAAGCCCTCAGGCTGACGACCGACTTCGAGACCGAGAAGTACCTGATCGAAGGCGACGAGCTGACGCTGTCCGCAAGTACGAACTACGAGGGGTCCACGTACGCGTGGTACGGACGCGAGTCTGGCGGGACCTACTCGCAGATTAGCGACGGCGAAAGCCTTACCATCACCGCGACGGGTGACATGGACTGGTACGAGATCTACTGCGAGGCGACCAACGAGGGCGACACCGTGCAGTCCCAGACCCTGTACTTGCGGGTCGACTCCGTGGGCTACCGGGTGAGCGGAATCTCCGTGTCCCCCGAGTGGCAGTCGGTAGAATACGACATGACGATGCCCGACAACTGGGTGATGGCTTACCTCGACGCAAGCGTGATGTTCGAAGTGGAGCCCGATGACGGGGAGACGGTCATCTACCACTGGGAGTACAGCTCGGACGGTACCAACTGGTCCCAGGCTCCAAACGAGTTCTACCCCGAGGAAGGGCAAAGTTGCCAGTACCGTATCAACGGCGGCGAGGGGACGCTGTGGTTCCGCGTCACCGTGGGCGGCGTGACTAGCGACCCGGTCCAGGTGGAGGTGAACACCATCGACTACCCCGGCGGCGACGAGTGCCCCGAGTGCCACATGGGCGGCGGCGAGCACGCGCCGGGCTGCTCCTATGGCGGGGACCCTGGTGGGTACTAGGGCTGAATCGATAAGCTGACTATCCGTGCGATCCATACCGATCCGGACTGCCACTGCACGGATGTCATAAGCGGGGAGGGACGAGGCGACGTCCCTCTCCGCTTTTTTGAGTATGTGAGCGGGTCGTACAAGGAGCATGCGCCTGATTGTTTTGTGGCTGCTTTGCATAATGTGGTTTTATGAAAAGATGCAAAAGCCTGTGGGTATTGAGCGACAGTTATGTTATTATGGCGCATTCTAAATTACTACTCTATTGATAAGTACAATAGTAACAACTAATTAAGAAGATAGAGTTTCATATTACTGGGGGTCCATTATGTCAAGATGGTATTATGATACGGAAGATAATTCCTATCACGATGGTTGGGAAGACCGTTCGACAACGATTACCTGTAGGTCTTGCGGGCACGAATACCGCCAGACAAAGACGCCTCAAGAAGTTGGCAGTCGCTGTTGCGAAGAGGATCGCTGCCCATACTGTGGATACATCAACACTACAAGCATGGAATGGGACTTCAATAACAGACGAATCTAGCGTAAGGAAGCAAACTTCATTGCTCGCCCTTGATTCGGGGTATTTACGAAGGCTTGCGCGAGATATTCCGAGTTCCTCAAGCACCTCATCGTCCTCATTATGGTGATGACCCTGTTTGTGGTCGTGACCAGATACGGCCCGTAAACGACTGCAGCCGCTCGGCAAGGCGGCTGCAGTCGATGCTATAAAGTAACACCCATCGCCACGGAAGGGCCTCCAACAGACCCTCCCGTATCGAGCGTTACCGTAGCGTAGCAGACCGTCCACCAAAACGATGAGCGGTATGCTCGTGTAACGGCGTCGTGCTAGGTGGCAATGTGGCAGATTCGGGCAAACGTTCTTCAAGTTCAGTGCGCGACAGGTCCGAAACCCCGTCGGGAAAGCACACGATTGCAAAACGTGAGGTCAGCTTATGCAAGGAATGAATCTTCAGTCTGGCGCAAAGCTCGCGCGAGCCTTCTACGAGATGGGTCTCGAGTCCGCCTCGCTCCCAGCTCCAAACAAGCAGCACCTTGAGGACGGCTATCTCGAGAGGGTCATCGCGGGCACAGCCAACATCGCCTTTGCCTGCGAGCTGGCGATGAAGAACGTCCTTTTCTCCCGAGGTGCAACGGAACAAGAGCTCAAGACGCATAACCTCGAAAAGCTCTTCGGTATGCTCCAGGGCGGGGACCGGCAGCTCATAGAGCATCTCACTATTACGAATCGCAACGGGCGCTGCGGCGACGACTATGGCCACGAGCAGTTCTTGGAGGACCTACGCATATCTGCGTTTGCCTTTCCCGATCTGCGCTACTGGCATGAGGTGCCAGATCCCGGCAAGAGGGGCAAGCGGGCACAGGTCGCATTCATGCGCGGCTTCGGCGGCGCAGTCATGGTGTGGATGGAGCTGCTCTCCGCTGCTCGGTGATGGGGTAGCGCATAGCTCGCGACTGCGCCGCACAAACGACGCGAAACGGCCGATATCCTGGCTATTTCGCGTCGCCCGTGCGTATCGCTCGCGACTGCACCGCTTAAGGCGCGCTTGCTGTGGCGGCTTCTACTCCGCCTGTCGCGCCGGCTGCTCCGCGCTCTCCAGGCCGCTGGACCAATCGTCGAACCAGTAGTCAAAGAAATACGCATGGCCTTCGTCCACATACGACCACGGGGCACCAAGGAAAGTCTCGAAGTCGTCATCCCCACAGACTTCGGCTACCCACGCTTCGGACAGCTCGTCGTCTGCCTCTTCCTCCCAATATTCCATGAGCATCTCGGCTTCCGTCTCGATCATGTGCAACAGAAGCTCGTCTGCGACCGTCTGCGGGGCAAAGTGATCGCAGCCGCGCAGGACAATCCGCAGGTATTCGAGCCGCGCGCGCAGCCTATAGACAAAGTCGTAGTCGTAGATGGGGACGAACTGCTCGGGTAGATAGGCGAGCGTCATAGAGATGTCGAGCTCTCCCAAGTGCGTTCCCTTTGGTTTGGTTGCCAGCTGTTCCAGATCCAATCTGAGTTCGTCGCCGAGAATTTCGCTACCCAAACAGAACGTAACCGCCGTCTTGCGACCGTACATGCGAGCGAGATAGGGACTCCAGCCCTGGTTGCTCTCATTGAATGACTTGAGAAAGAGCGCTTCTTCTTGCGAATCGATATCGATGGACAGCCCTTCCTCAAGGGTCTTCCAGCCAAGTGCCGCACAGACGCTCCGCACCTTGTCCTGACGGATGCTCTCTCCCGACTCGTACCTTGACCAGGTCTTTTGTCCGATGCGCGCACGAATCGCAGCCTGCTCGATGGTCAGACCCAGCTCTTCACGACGCCTGCGGATGGCCTCGCCCAGTTCCTTGCTGCCCGTTTGTGTCCTCGGTGGCATAGCTCCTCCTTAAACTGACTGTATATTGACGAGACAGTATAAGAGCATTATTCTGACCGGTCAATACCTAGTCAGAAAATCTCGCTCAAAAAAGAACACTTGTACGACGAACAAATGTACGCTATACTCATGCTCCGGAGAGATGCCAAGGGTTGGGGGAGTATGAGCAATGGTGGACTTGGGAACACGGCCAATGTTGTCGAGGCGGGAATCATCAAGATCAATCGCGAGAGGGATCTGCGCAGGCTTGCCAGGTTGCGTACGATTGATGACGACTTCATGCGCTGCGTCTTTCGCGATCAGCCGCAGCTGACGCAGTGCGTGCTAAGCATCCTCACAGGTATCAGCGACCTCGAGGTAGTCGATTACGAGACGCAGAAAGACTTGAAGAGGCTTGTTGGCGCACGTTCCGTCGAGCTGGATGTCTGGGCGGTGGATGGTGCTGGTCGCTGGTACGACATCGAGGTGCAACGGAGCGATCGTCCGAGGCCTCGACGTGCACGATACCATTCGGCGGCTATGGATGTCGAAGCGCTCAGCTCATCGCAGGAGTTCGAGAAACTCCCCGAGCAATGGGTCATCTTTCTGATGGAGGAAGACCCCTTTGGGGAGGGAAAGGGACTGTATCGATTTTCTCGCGTTGAGAACGATGGACAGAGACAGCTCGAGGATGGCACGCACATCTTGTATGCCAATGGGGCATATCGGGGCAGCGACGAGTTGGGCGGGCTGATGGCTGACTTCAGCGAACCTGATCCGGACCGCATACAGAACAAGCTGCTCGCGGAACGGGTAAGATACTTCAAAGAGACCGAGGAAGGGGTCGGCGAGATGTGCGAGGTTTTCGAAGAGGTCAGGCGCGAAGCTCTCGAGCAGGGCATCGAGCAGGGCATCGAGCGCGGTATCGAGCAGGGCATCGAGCAGGAGCGGCTCTCGAACGTGCGCAGCCTGATGGCCAACCTGCAGATGTCCGTCCAGGACGTGCTGGCCGCCCTCGGGGTGCCGGCGTCCGAGTGGCCCACCTACCTCGCCATGCTTGAAGGTTAGGGTCGGCGAGATGTGCGAGGTTTTCGAAGAGGTCAGGCGCGAAGCTCTCGAGCAGGGCATCGAGCGCGGTATCGAGCAGGGTATCGAGCGCGGTATCGAGCAGGGCATCGAGCGGGAGCGGCTCTCGAACGTGCGCAGCCTGATGACAAACCTGCAGATGTCCGTCCAGGACGTGCTGGCCGCCCTCGGAGTGCCGGCGTCCGAGTGGCCTGCCTACCTTGCAATGATTCAATCCGAAGACCTCGGCGCATAAGGACCCACGATGATTTACGACACCCTGCCTGTCGCCCTGCTGACCTCCCTGGCAGTCGAGAGGCGGGGTTCCACCAACGGCCACATCGCCCGCTACCTCCTGACGCACGAAAACGACCTCGATGACCTGACGGTGAAGGGGCTGGCGTCTGCATGCAGCGTTGGCACCGGTTCAATCTCTCGCTTCTGTCGCGAGGTGGGCTTCGAGAGCTTCGGTGCGCTCAAGCAGGCAATCCTCGACTCTCGCAGGTCGTTCCAACTGGCAAGTGACGCGCCGACGTTCCGCGAGCGTGCCGACGATCATGCGCTTCAGCTCTCGACCGGCCTTGCCCGTGTTGCGAGGACCATCGACGAACGCATGCTCACCGCGTTGGTCGACGACCTCTGCTCCCACGAGCGCGTCAGCACCTATGGGCTGCTGAAGGCCCAGGCGGCTGCCGTGGACCTGCAGGTGGACCTGCTCATGCTTGGCAAGGTGGTCGACACCTGCACCTCCTACGCAGAGCAGCTGGACCGCATCGCATCGGCACGGCGAGACGAGCTGGTCATCATCTTCTCCTATACCGGGTCGTATTTCGACGAGCACGACCTATCGGACAGATTGCGTCGCATAGACCGTCCCTGCATCTGGATGGTGTGCGGGTCACGTCGCCCATTGCCCTCGTACGTCGCGGGATGTCTGGCGTTCGAGTCCGACGGCTCCCAGCTGGGTCACCCGTTCCAGCTGGAGCTGGCTGCGGGGCTGATTGCGCAGGAATACGCGCGCAGATAGGGACGTGCCTGTTCCGAAGGCGCCTCGGTCAAACCGACCGGGCCCATCGTGTGGAGGGGATTGCCGTGGACATCACGATGCTGGGGACCGGCCATGCGGTGGTCACCGAATGCTATAACACCTGCTACATCATCAGGGATGGTGAGCAGCGCCTGATGGTGGACACCGGTGGCGGCATCGGCCTGCTGCGCCAGCTGAAGCGCGTGGGGCTCTCTGTGCGAGACATCCGTGACGTCTTCGTCACCCACTGCCATCTGGACCACCTGACGGGCATGCTGTGGCTGTTGCGGATGTGGGCTCCGATGATGCTACGTGGGGCCCTGTCCGGCGAGGTGCGCATCTATGGTCACGACGAGACCTGTGCCACGATCGCCCAGCTGGCGAAACTGCTACTCAACCCGAGCGAGGCCGCACTGGTGGGACCAGAGGGCCCGATTCGCCTGGTTCGGCTGCAGGATGGGGAACCCATCCTCGTCTGCGGGCATACGTTGACACCCTTTGACATCCGTTCGACCAAAAAGAAGCAGTACGGTTTCCGCCTGGCCCTGGACGAAGGCCGCACGCTGGTGTGCTGTGGGGATGAGCCGCTGGACCATGACCTCTGGCCGCTGGCACAGGGGGCGGACTGGCTGTTGCACGAAGCCTTCTGCCTGCGTGCGGACGAGGAGCGCTACCACCCTGCGCGCATCCATCACTCCACGGTGGCCGACGCCTGCGAGACGGCGGAGGCCTGTGGCGTGCGCAGTCTGCTGCTATACCATTCCGAGGACTCTGACATGGCGACCCGCAAGGCCCGCTACCTGCAGGAGGGAAGCCGGTTCTTCCACGGCACGCTCTACGCTCCCGTGGACCTGGAGACGATCGAGCTCTAGCGCGCGACCAACGCCTCGCCCACGCAAACCTCTAGCGCAGCATCTCCAGCGCCGCGCGATAGTGCTGGTACCGTATTCCGTCGCTCTCATCGACGAGAACGAGATGCCCCTCGGCAACGTCCGGACGGGTCTCGAAGTGGGCGAGGTCGTCGAAGATGACCCACGCTTCACAGGGGTGCCCGTCCAGCCAGGCTCCCACCTCGGCAGAACGATCCCCCTCGTCCAGATGCGGCGTGCAGTCGGCGACCGGTGCGCCGGCTTCTTCGAGCTGGGCAAACAGGTTGCGCATGATATCCCGCTGGTAGGGGTTGCCGTCCCCCATCCCGATGCGCCAGTTGGACGAGAGCACGACGACCGCCCCCGTCTCCTCGACCAGCCGACCGAGGTAGGAGAGCGACACCGTGTCGTACCACTGGTTGTCTGGGTTGCGATGCAGCAGGTAGTTGAGCCGCACGGTGAGCGGGGTGGCGACGATCCCGTCAATGTCCAAAAAGATGGCCTTCATGCGACACCCCACTCCCGTGCGTTGCGGACTACTTCAGATGCTTCTGCAGGAACGCGTCGACGATGTCCAGCACCTGGGGCGTCCAGAACTCGGGGCCACCGTGATCGGCCCCGCGTAGCAGGTAGAGGGTGCTGTCGTGCCCTGTCTCCACCAGGCGCTGGTGCAGCAGCACGCTGCAGCGGGTGTTGACCGTGCGGTCCTTCGTGCCATGGAAGTGCAGCACCGGAGCCACCTGGGTGCCCTCGTCGATGTTGTGGCGCACCGTCAGCAGCTCACGGGCAGCCTTGTCCTCCCGCAGGTTGATGCCACCCATCTCCATGCCTTCGGGCGAGTCGGGCAGGTTGTGGTTGACAGTACAGGGGTTGGAGTCATCGAAGTCCAGGTCGGTCGACCCATAGTAGTTGACGATGGCCTTGACCTCGGCGGACGTCCCCGGGAACAGGTTGTGCTCGCTGTCATCGTCGTGCATGATGCCCGCATAGGTGGCGGTGTGCCCACCCGAGCTGTCGCCCATCACGGCGACACGCGTCGGGTCGACGGCAAACTCCTCGGCATGCACGCGCATGAACCGGATCGCGTTGCGGGCGTCCTGCACGGGCGCGGGGAAGCTTGCGACGCTGCTGTCGCGGTATTGGACGATGGCCACCACGTATCCCAGCGCGGACAGCCGGGCGACGCAGGGGAGGTTGCCGTATACGTTCTGCTGCATCCAAGCGGACCCCTGCACGTAGACCACGCAGGGATACATGCGCGATGCCGCCCGGTCGTCTCGGGGAGCCTTGAAGTTGCGTGACGTGGGAATCAGGATCTGAAGCACCCGACTGATGCCGTCGACACATTCGTACTCGACATTGGGCACATACGCCACCCCCATCTCGTCGCCGGTGGTGTCGAGCCACGTCGCCCCGGGTATCTCTTCGGAAAACGCGGGAAACTCGTCGTACTCCCAACTCCTGACTTCCATGGTTACCCCCTCGCTTGGTATTGATGCACTCATGGTATCAGTTGGTTGGTCTCGTCTGGCCAGCCGTCCGCCAGAGAGCCTCCCTGTGGTCTCGATGCCTTTCCCCATGTACATGCCAGCCATTGCCTACGGTTGGCAATGATGGCGCCACGCTCGGCGATGCGTATAGCCCTGCGCATATTTTCGCAGGTAGCATGGGCATATCCCCATACCAAGCGATCGAGGAGGTATCTCATGGGCAAACTGCTTCTAACGGGCGTCGACGGCAACCTGGGCGGGGAGGCCGCGCGCGTTCTGCTCGAGCTTGCGCCACATGACCAGCTCATCTTCACGGCCTACAGCGAGGCATCGTTGGCGCCGTATGCCGAGATGGGCATCGAGACGCACGTGACCGACTTCAACGACCCAGCCGGTCTCGCCGAGGCCTTCGCCGGTGCCGAGCGCCTGGCCCTCATCTCCATGCCGTTCGTAGGTGCAAAGCGCCAGGCCGCCCACAGGAATGCCGTCGACGGTGCCAAGGCCGCGGGCGTCAAGCAGATCGTCTACACCAGCCTGGTCAACGCTGACGACCCGACCAACCCCTCCGTGGAGAAGAAGGACCACATCTACACCGAGGAGTACATCAAGAGCCAGGGGCTGGACTACATCTTCATGCGCAACAGCCAATACGCCGAGGCCATGATCACCAACTACTTCACCTACGTGAAGACCACCGGCGTCCTCACCAACTCGCAGGGCGACGGCCTCATGGCCTACATCTCGCGCAAGGACTGCGCCAAGGCCGTGGCCTACGCCCTGTTCCGTGGTGACGAGTACCACGAGGTGGCCCTTGACATCAACGGCCCCGAGCTGATGACCATCAGCCGGTTCGTCGAGATTGGCAACGAGGCCACCGGCAACCACGTGACCTACCAGGAGGTCACCGACGAGGAGAACTACCAGATCTTCGACGCCATGGGCGTGCCCCGCACCACCGACGGCGTCTTCCAGAAGGGCAGCGAGGCCCCGTTCAGCTCCGACGGCATGGTCACGTTTGCCCAGGCAATTCGCGAGGGCAAGATGGACAAGTTCACCGACGACTTCAAGAAGCTCACCGGCGACGACCCCATCACCGTCAGGTACATGTTCGAGCATGCCGACGAGTTCCAGATTGGCGAGCGCCACTCCAAGGACAAGTAGAAGGGCCCATCCGTCATGGATGACAGGGGGGCACAGGCCGAAGTGGCCTGGGCCCCTTCTCGTGTCAGCAACCGGTGTGCGGTGGTCAGCCGGCCGATGCGGCGCCTCGATGCAGGCTCGTCACGCATGCAGACTCCGCAACGGTCTCATCCAGCCGTGCCAAGGTCATTGGGGATGAGGTCCCGCAGGCCCGCGACGACGCTCTCGCGCCTGCTGCGGCTCTCGTCAAAGCGCCGGGCATAACAGGTCGCATATAGCGCTTCGAGGATGAGCGAGGTGCATGCTCCGCTATAGAAGGCCCCGACCTTGGCATGGTGGTGCTCGAGCGGCGCAAAGCCCAGCACATGGTCGGCCAGCTCGCCTAGCTCCCCACGCTCCGCATTGGTCACGGCGACGATGGTCACCCCACGCTCCCTCAGTCGTGGTACGAGGGCCAGCGGCAGATGCGTCAGACGGCCGGAATAGGAGGCTGCGATCAGGCAGTCTCCCGCCGCGAGGTGGTTGGCCACCGCAGCCGCCTCGTCTGCCTGTGGCGTGCGGCAGAGGATGCCGATGACCCCAAGGTCGGAGGCGAAGACCTTGCCTCGTTGCAGGTTTTGCATCGCTCCGAAGAACGCCACGTCGCGCGCGGACAGTATGGCCGTCGCAGCCCGTTCGAGGGCCTCATGGTCGAGGGTCTGTTCCATCTGCTGGATGGCAAGCTCGTGTATGCGCCTCAGGCTGTCGACCACCTGTCCGACCGAGAACCCCTCGTCCACGGGGAAGTTGATGTCGACCGATGCCTGGCGTGCACGATCGGCCTCGAGCCTGCGCATGGCCACGAGGAAGTCGTGCCGGTAGTCCTTCCAACCGGCATAGCCCGCCTGCTTGGCAAAGCGCACGAGCGTTGGCTTGGAGGTGTACGCGCGTGCGGCGATCTGGGCCATGCTCATCTGCTCCACGCCAGTGCCTTCGGACAGAAGGAAGTCCGCCACCTGCTTGATTGATCCGGGCATCCCCAGCGATGCCTCCTGGGCAAAGGCGATGGCTGCCTCAGCAAGGGGCTGCTCGCCTTCATGGGATTGCGTCATGAGATCACCTCCGGTGCCAACGGTAGAGCAAGCCAGCGGGCCATGGAACGGGATGGAACTCCCCGTCACGTGAACGGTGGCACCATATGGCGACAGCCGTAACGGATTGGAACGCCCGACGAGTTGCCAGTCGGTCATACTGGTATCAGGCAAGGCGACCCAGTGGTTGGGTGCCAGGGGGAAGGGGATACACCATGCTTCGTATCGCAATCTGCTGTGGCGGCGGCTTCTCGTCTTCGACCATGGCGGCACATCTCAACAAGCAGCTCGCCGAGAGCGAGTACAAGGACGACGTCTTCCTGGAGTTCATCCCCTTCTCCGGACTGTGGGGCGAGAGCGCTGCCTTTGCGAGCGGCAGCGTGAAGGAGCGCCAGGACGAGGTCGACGTTGCGCTGTGCTGCCCGCACCTCGAGTACCCCGCCAAGGAGGCGGTCAAGCAGAACAAGCTGCGCATTCCCGTGTTCATCCTTCCCATGCGCCTCTATGGCCAGATCAACATCCAGGGTGTCGTCGAGGAGGCCGAGGATGTGCTGGAACTCTGGCGCAATGGCACGCCCAACCCAGTGGTGTTCCCCGACGAGCCGCGTCCGATGACGGCGACGCGCACCGTCAGCCATCGTCGCTGGCTGGCACAGCAGGGCAAGTAATCGCAAGCAACGAGTGGCCGACGCAGGCCGCATGAGAGAGGGGCGCCAGTGGCCGAACAGCCGCTGGTGCCCCTTCCGTGTCGAGCCATCAGGTCGGCGACGGTGTGCCGCCTTGGTCCTACCGCTTCTTCTCCCAAGGCCGCGTCGTCACGCGCCAATGCAGATAGGCGAGGCAGCCTGCGGCGATGCCCGCTAGCGCGATGCCGGTCGCGATGACCGCGGCATAGGACCCCGTGATGTCGAAGGCGAATCCCGCGATGGTGACGCCGAGGGCGGAGGCGACGCTGGTGACCAGCGACATCGTCGAGTAGGCGGTCGAGTACTGCGCGTCACCGTAGAGGTGGCGGGTGAGCAGGCTGATGCCCAGGGACCCGATGGAGAAGTTGGTGCCAAACAGGAACCCGGACGCCAGCAGCGCCCCCTGCCCACCGAAGTTGAGCAGGATGAGCACGAGGCCGCAGATGGTGGTGGTAAGCGAGCAGACGATTGCCTTGAACACGCCAAACCGGTCGGCAATTGCCCCAAGGGCGAACTTGCTGAAGACGTTGCCCACCATGGATGCGGAGAGCAGCAGCGCGCCGATCTGTGCCGTGTACCCGTAGTCCTGTGCGAGCGAGGCCATGTGCCCCGAGAGCGAGGTGATGAGCACGATGCACAGCACGAAGGTGATGAGCGCTGCGAAGGTGGGGGTGAATATGCGGAACGAAAGCCCCAGGTCGGTGGGTTCGCTGTCGCTCTGCTTGGTCTCGGCGGCCTGTTCCTGCGCGCCGAAGGGCGTGAGCCCCACTTCCTGTGGGGTCAACGGGCACAGCAGCAGCACCGGCAGGATGGTGAGCAGCGTGAAGCCCACATAGCCAAGGTAGGCCATCTGGTAGCCGAAGCGCTGGATGCAGGCGGTGACGATGGGGCTGGCGATGGCCGAGCCGATGCCCGAGCCAGAGAGCGCGATGCCGGTGATCGTGCCGCGTCCCTTGTCAAACCAGTTGCCGATGTAGAGGGTGATGACCAGCATCGACACGGCGGCAAAGCCGATGCCACGCACGATGGCGGCCAGGTTCATGACCATGGTGTTGGGTGCCAGCGCGATGGCGGCTCCCGATACCAGGATGAGCGTCGAGGCCACCGTCATGATGTTGCGCATCTTGTGCCCGCCGGCGATGGAGCGCGACATGACGGGCGTGAAGAAGCCGATGGCCAGGTTCGAGAGGGACATGTGCAGCGTGATGGCACCGCGTCCCACTCCCAGACCGTCGGCCATGGGCGTGTAGAACACGCCATAGGCGTTCGGCAGACCCATCGTGCCGCATGCCATCAGGCAGACGAAGACCGCCACTTTGATGTATGGCAAAATGCTTTGCTTGTTCATATGCTCCCCCTCGCAGCAGTTGGTATGACTATATCGAATGTGCTGGTACGAGGACAAATGCCGCTCTTGCATCCAATTGCATGCGCCGGGGTCATATCTCCCTCGGGCCCATTGGCAGCCCGTCGGTTGTCTGCGCTTTTTTAGCGACGGGAGCATGTAAAAGGGCTGTTGTTTGCGTTTTGGCGCGCCTTCGAGATGCGGATTCAGTTGTTTGCGCTCTTGCTTGCGCAAACAACAGCGTCTTCTGCGTAGGTCGCGTAGGGTCGTTGGAAAAAACGCAGACTACGGCTTGGGCAATGGGGCCAATCTGCCACAGGGCCTCTTGGGATGGCGAATCCGCGCCTCCCGCCAAGGAATCCAGCGGTTTGCAAACAATTGAATACGCATCGGAGGCGATGCGCCCGCTTCACGTATCCTTGTCGATACCTGTCTGCGATAGCGAGGAGTGTGACATGAAGATAACTGGTAGGCACCTTCTGGTGCTGATCGCAATGTGTGGCCTGTTGGCGTCGGGCGTTGGCCTGGTCACCAACGTCGCGGGTCTGTTCCTGACGCCGATCGTCGAGGAGTTTGGCATCCTCAAGGGCTCCGCCAGCCTGATGATGACCATCTGCAACATCTCGTTCGCCTTCGGCGGCCTGTTCGTCCCCCGCGTGATGAAGGAGAAGCAGTTCAAGACCATGCTGATCGCCGGCACTGCCGTCCTGGCCGGCTGCACTGCGGCACTTGCCGTCTGTCCCAGCATCGTCCCGATGTACGTGCTCTGCGTGCTGCGCGGCCTGGCCGCCGGCCTGATGGGCTTCGTCTTCGTCACCTCCGTGCTCAACCAATGGTTCGTCTCGGGCATCGGCCTGGCCACCAGCATCGCCATGAGCTGCTCGGGCCTTGCTGGCGCGGCCTTCTCCCCGCTGGTGGGTGCGGTCGTCAACGGCGTGGGCTGGCGCATGGGCTACCTGCTGCTGGGCGTCCTCACCGTGCTGCTCAACCTGCCTGCCATCCTCTTCCTCCCATCGCTTGACCCGCAGGTCGCGGGCCTCAAGGCCCTGGGTGCCGACGAGCAGCCCCAGGCTGCCCAGACGAAGGCCACTGCCACTGCCGCCAAGCCCGTCGAGAAGCTCTCGATTCTGCTGCTCGTGATGGTCTTCACCTTCAGCGTGCTCATCTCCGCGCCCACGGCGCTGCCCCAGCACTTCCCGGGCATCGCGGAGCTCTATGGCGTCGCAGCCGTCGGGGCCACGATGATCTCGTTCTCGATGGTTGCCAACTCGCTGGGTAAGATCGCCTACGGCGCCCTTTGTGACCGCATCGGCAACCGCATGTCGATGATCATCTATGCCGCCATGGTGTTCGCCGCGCTGTTCCTGCTGCTGGTGATGCGCAGCCCGCAGGCGCTGATGATTGCCGCCGCGATGTACGGCCTGTGCTACGCGCTGGGAACGGTCGCCATCACGATGCTCACGCGCGACGCCTTCGGTCCCGAGAACTACGGCCGCGCCTATCCCATCATCGGCATGGGCGGCAACATGGCAAACGCGGTCTTCTCCTCGGTCGTCGGGTTCATGTACGACTTCTCCGGGGGCTACGTCACCACGATCATCCTGATGGCCGTCCTGCTGGCCGCCTCGGTCGCCATCGCCCTCTACGTGTACGCAAGCAAGTCCCGCAAGGCATAGGCTCCCGCCGCACGGTCGCGGCCGCCGGCAACGCAAGACCCACAAATGAGGTCCGTCCATCACGTATGGGCGGACCTTTTGTCCACGCGAGGTGCTGGGCCGTCCGTCTGGGGCCCGACGCATGGCACAATGTGAGCCGGAGGGTGGGCCCAAGTGGCCCTGCATGAAGGAGGAGAAGCATGGCTCGTTTTCCCGAGGGATTCCTGTGGGGCGGCGCGACCGCCGGCAACCAGTATGAGGGCGGATGGGACGAGGGAGGCAAGGGCCTCTCGGTCGCCGACTGCACTACCTACAAGCCCGACGTAGACAGGACCGACTACCGTGCGTTGCACGGGATCACGTCCGAGCAGGTCGCCGCGGCGGAGGCCTCCACGGACACGCACCTCTATCCCAAGCGTCACGGCATCGACGGCTACCACCGCTGGCGCGAGGACATCGACCTCTTTGCCGAGATGGGCTTCAAGACGCTGCGCATGTCCATCCAGTGGACCCGCATCTTCCCGCACGGCGACGAGGACGATCCCAACGAGGCGGGTCTGGCCCACTACCAGCAGATCTTCGAGTACATGCAGGAGAAGGGCATCGAACCGCTGGTGACGCTGCACCACTACGAGCAGCCCGTGTGGCTGGCCGACCACTATGACGGCTGGTATGACCGTCGCGTGATCGACCTGTTCGTGCGCTATGCCAAGGCATGCTTCGCGCGCTACGGCCATCTGGTCAAGTACTGGCTGACCTTCAACGAGATCGACTCCGTCTTCCGCCACCCGTGGACGACCATCGGCTACTGCGAGGACCGTTACCCCGCAGAGAGGCGCGAGGAGATGGTCTACCAGAGCGTGCACAACCAGTTCGTGGCGTCGGCGCTGGCGACCAAGGCCCTGCACGAGATGTGCCCCGGCGCGCTGATGGGCTGCATGCTGACCAAGACGACGGTCTACCCGCTGAACTGCGACCCCCGCAACATGCTGAAGGCGCAGACCAACAACCGCGAGAACATGTTCTACTCCGACGTCCAGGTGCGCGGGCGCTATCCCCAGTGGATGAGGAACTACTGGGTGCGCAACGGCATCCACGTGGACTTCGGCCTGGACGACGAGGCCATCCTCGCCCAGTACCCCGTGGACTTCGTCAGCTTCTCCTACTACATGAGCATGGTCGACGCCATCGACGCGGAGCAGCATGAGAAGGTGGGGGGCAACCTGGCCACCGGCATCAAGAACCCCTACCTGGCCACCTCCGACTGGGGCTGGCAGGTCGACCCGGAAGGCCTGCGCTACTCGCTCATCGAGCTCTGGGACCGCTACCAGAAGCCGCTCTTCATCGTGGAGAACGGCCTTGGCGCCTACGACAAGGTCAACCCCGACGGCTCGATCGATGACGACTACCGCATCGCCTACTTCCGCGACCACATCAATGCCATCGCCGAGGCCATCGAGGACGGCTGCGAGGTCATGGGCTACACCCCATGGGGCTGCATCGACCTGGTGAGCCTCTCCACCTGCGAGATGTCCAAGCGCTATGGCTTCATCTACGTGGACCTCGACGATGAGGGCAGAGGCACCTGCGACCGCAGCCGCAAGAAGAGCTTCCACTGGTACCAGCGTGTCATCGCCACGAACGGGGAGGAGCTCGGCGACCTGTCGTAGCGCGGCGTGTGCCAGTAGACGATTGGGGCGGTTTGTCCATATGTTGACAACGCCTGCAGATGGTGCCTTGGCTCCGGCTGCCCCTTCCGAGGATACTTTCCATGGACAGATGTCGAGGTAGGAGGTCCTATGAGCAAGATCGATGTGTTTGCGCATGTGCTTCCCGAGCGCTTCTACGCCACGATGCGCGAGGTCGAGCCGTCCATTCCCCAGCGCTACGCCTTCTTCAACAACCCAGTGCTGACCGACATGGAGCTGCGCCGCTCCCATTGGGATGGCGAGACGCGGCAGGTCATCAGCCACGTGAACGCCCTGCCCGAGGACTACGTTGGCCCGGACGAGGCGGCACGCCTGTGCGAGCAGGCCAATGACGAGCTGCTGGAGATGCTGCGTGCCAACCGCGACATGTTCGAGGCGGCAGTCCTGATGGTGCCGATGAACAACGTCGAAGAGGCGGTGCGCATCGTGCGCGAGCAGGTGGCAAGCGACCCCGACGTGGTGGGCGTGCAGGTCTTCACCCGCGCGCTGGGCGAGAGCATCGCGGCGGAGCAGTTCCGGCCGCTGTTTGCGGCACTGGCCGAGGTGGGCGCCCCGGCATGGCTGCATCCGGTCTTCGACCTGCGCAAGCCCGACAACAACCTGGTCTTCTCCTGGGAGTACGAGCTGACCCAGGCGATGCTGCAGATGGTGCAGGCGGGCCTGCTGCAGGAGTTCGACCAGCTTAAGGTCATCTGCCACCATGCCGGCGGTATGGTGCCCTTCTTCGCCGGACGCGTCGATCGCATCCTGCCCCCAGACCAGGCAGCCGACATGCGTCGCTTCTACGTCGACACGGCCATCTTGGGCAACCCGCGGGCGCTTGACCTGGCCGTGGACTACTACGGCGCGGACCATGTGCTGTTCGGCACCGATGCCCCGCTGGGCATCCTGCCGGCCGGTGCGACGAAGGAGATCCTTGCCGCCATCGACGACATGCACATCGGCGACGCCGAGCGACAGGCGATTCTGTCCGACAACTACCGCAGGCTGATCGGCTGACAAGGCGAGGCGCCGGCCCCACCGCATGCCGGCACCACGTTTTCCCATCGGAGACCAGGAGAAGGAGAGAACCATGATCACCCGTCTGTTCAAGCTTCAGCGCGACATGGCCCAGGAGGACCTCTACAACGAGGTGGGGTCGAACAACCTGCTGACCTCCATCGAGGTGGAGCCCGGCACGCTGGCCATGTACGCCACCTACGTGCCCGATGACCCGGCGACCTGCTACGTCTTCGAGGTCTATGCCGACGAGGACGCCTACAACGTGCATGCGGCGTCTCCACACTTCGGCAAGTTCGTCGAGATGGCGGGCAAGGTGCTGACCGGTCGTGCGGTCATACCCGTGACGGCCCAGCTGATGGTGGAGAAGCCCGAGCAGCTCCGCGTGAGCGCGCCGAGCGAGGTCGAGCCGCACCTGGTCTTCGTCGACGTCAAGCCGGGCAACGACGAGGCCTTTCTGGCCGCCATCACCGCCAACATGCGCGCGGCCGTCGACGTCGAGCCGGGCGTGTTGGTGATGTATGCCACGACGGAGGTCGACAACCCCAACCGCTGGGTGTTCTGGGAGGTCTACGCCAGCGCCGAGGCCTATGCGGCCCACCGCGAGACACAGCACTTCAAGGACTACATCGCCGCCACCGAGGAGATGGTGGAGGGCAAGGAGTTCCATGTCCTGACGGCGGACACGCTGGTCAGCAAGGGCTCGCTGCACTAGCGACCCGCGAAAGGCGAGCTATCCGACCCCGGCGGAGGTGCCCTCTGCCGGGGTCGACGTGTCTGGCTGCGTCTGCCGCGCTATCGCTCCAGGCGCAGCCCGCAGCATGCACAGCGGTAGAACCCATGGCCATGCCGCTCGCCCGGGGCGGGCGGATCCCAGCCCATCTCGAAGGCATGCGCCTGCCCGTCGGGACAGTGGCCCACGTCGGTGCCGAAGGTGGTCAGGCCACACCCATCCAGGTCGAAGACCTGGTTGTACAGCAGCGTGTGCGGCTCGTCGAGCGGCAGGTCGAAGTGCAGATGGCCAAAGAACCAGCGACGATAGGCAAACGTCCCCTCGATGTGGCGCTCCAGCCAGTCGGTGTACTCGTCCGATGGTCCCCAAAAGCCCGAGAAGCGCTGGCGATAGCGCTCGTAGCAACCGGTTGGTGGGCAGTGCGTCAGCACATAGTCGACGTTGCCCAGCGTCTTGGCGCGCCTCGCGATGCGCCGCCGCTCCTCCTCCGAAGGCACCTCCTGGGGCCACCAGCTGACCTGTGGCGTACGCCATTCCCGGTCAATCGAATGCGCCCCGCCCACGACGAAGAACGAATGCCCGCCAATCTCGAACCGCTCGCCGCGCATGAGGTGCAGCACGTGGGGACGGACCTCGTGGACGCGCCCGCCGTGCCACGGGACCTCGGGCATGGCGTAGAGCAGGTCGAAGTTCTCGTGGTTGCCATCGACGAAGAGCGTCGTCCAGGGCTGCGCCTCCAGCCAATCCAGGCGCCGGGCCTCACCCTCGGAGGGAGGGTCGCGCCAGACCAGCCCAAAGTCTCCCAGGACGATCAGGAAGTCGTCGCGCGAGAGACGGTCCCGGGCCGTGCGGGAGAACTCCTCGACCTTGCCGATGTCCATGTCCCCGTGCGTGTCGCCTGTCAGGAATACCGCCATCTTCCCTCGCTTTCGTCTGTGGACAGTATGCCATGGCGTCGATGGCTGCGGGTCAGGTGGTGCCAAGGGGGACGAGAGGCGGTATCGTAGAGGTCGAAACGGGCGAGACGACCGAAGGAGCGACGGTGGCAGGTGTGCGAGCGTACCGCGAGGGCGACGTTGCGGCCATGGTGGGCATCTGGAACCAGGTGGTGGCCGACGGGGTGGCGTTTCCGCAGGAGGAGTGCCTCGACGAGGTGAGCGGAGCGGCCTTCTTTGCCGAACAGACCTACTGTGGCGTCGCGGTTGAGGGCGACAGGGTGCTGGGGCTCTACATCCTGCACCCCAACAACATCGGACGTTGCGGCCACATCGCCAACGCCAGCTATGCTGTCGACCGTGCGGCGCGCGGCAAGGGTGCGGGGCGTCTGCTGGTGGCCGACTCGCTGGCCCAGGCACGCGAACATGGCTTTCGCGTGATGCAGTTCAATGCGGTCGTCGCCACCAACGCGAACGCGCGCCACCTCTATGAGAGCCTGGGATTCGTGCAGCTGGGCACCATCCCCGGCGGCTTCCGCCTGCCAGACGGAACCTACGCGGACATCTGCCCGTACTACCACACGCTGGGAGCCTGACGCGGGTCATCCCGAGCCTCCCTGTCAGCCCTCCCGTATCGTGCGTGCTAAGCTTGGTTGCACGAAACATGGGGACACGGGTGAGGGACGTGGGATGCCAGCTGCACTGTTTTTCGATATCGACGGGACGCTCCTCGACAGCTATCACGACATCCGCCAGATCTCGCCGGCGGTGCGCGCGGAGCTTGCGCGCATCCAGGGCCTGGGGCACAAGATCTTCCTCTCCAGCGGACGCCCGCGGCTGCTGCTGACGCCTGCGGTGCTGGAGCCGGGCTTCGACGGGCTCGTGCTCATCAATGGTGGCCATGTCGAGATGGAGGGCCAATCCGTCTACGAGGAGCGCATGGACCTGGGGCTGGCCCGCAGGGTCGTTGCGTTCCTGGAGGAGGAGGGGACCGAATACCTCCTTGCAACGGCGCGCAGGCTCTACACCCTGCCGGGCAACCGGGACATCCGCGACTTCTTCGCACGGGGAGACCACGGCGACATCTTCACCTTCGACTACGATCTCGAGCAGGTGCTGCCACAGGTCATCAAGATGGAGACGCTGACGCCGACGGAGGACCGCGCACGGGTGACCGCGCTGGTGCACGAGGTGCTGGGACCGCAGATCAGCTGTGACGGGCATGGGGGAGAGGGCACCTTCGAGCTGTACCCGACGGCAATCTCCAAGGCGAAGGGCATCAAGGTCGTGCTGGACCGGATGGGCATCGATGCCGGTGACGCGTATGGCTTTGGCGATGGCACCAACGATATCGAGATGATTCGCTACTGTGGCTGTGGCGTGGCGATGGGAAATGCCGAGGACGAGGTGAAGGCGGCGGCAGACATCGTGTGCCCGCCCGTGTGGGAGGACGGCCTGGCCCAGGTGCTGCGCGAGCTGTTCTAGCGAGGCGTTGGGATCAGGAGCTGGAAGAGCCATGAGGGAGCATCTCGACAACGCGACCCGCCTGCGGCTGCTGGCCTCCCTGGCGGCGCTCGTCGCCTGCCCGTTGCTCATGCTGGCATTCGCGCATGCGGGCCGGGTGCTGTTCCCGGCATATCGGAACCTCTCCAAGATGTGGATCGGTCTGCTGTCATGGCTGGTCAGCCCCGTGCCCTGCGCCGTGTGGGACTGGCTTGCGACTGGGCTGGCGCTGGCAGCGGTCGCCATCCTGGTGCGTCGCGTGCGTCGTCGCCGGCCCGTGCTGCCGCTGCTGTCGGCCGCATGCCTCGCGGTGTCGCTGACGCTCCTCTCGTTCGTCGCTGGTTGGGCGCTCAACCACTACGCCCCACCACTGGCAGACGAGCTAGGGCTGGAGGTGCGCGAATACTCCATCGACGAGCTGGCCGACGCGACCGACCACTATCTGCGGCAGGCGGCAGGCCTGGCGCGTCAGGTGCCCCGCGAGGAGGACGGCAGCCTGGCCGAGCAGGACTTCTCGTCGCTGGCGCGCATCGCGGGCTCGTCGTATGCCCGCCTGGCCGCGTCCCATCCCATCTTCGAGGGTTCGACCAGGCCGGTGAAGGCCCTGCTCTTGGCGGGGGACCCGCTGCTCTACAGCGGGCACACGGGCATCTTCTGGGCCCCGACGGGGGAGTCCAGCGTCCCCCTCGGCTGCCCGCCTGCGGACCTCCCGTACATCATGTGCCACGAGGCGGCGCACCGGCTGGGCCTCGCCAGCGAGCAGGAGGCGAACTTCGCCGCCTACCTGGCCTGCGAGGACAGCGATGACGTGCGGCTGGCCTATTCGGGGGCCTACAACGCCTTTGCGTACTGCTTCAACGCGCTCTATCGAGCCGACCCCGACCGCGCGACCCAGCTGTTGCAGCAGGCCGCAGAGGGGGAGCTGGGCGAGGGGGTGGCGCTCGTGTGGTCCGACCGGCTGGCGACGCACGAGGCCTATGCGGCCTACGAGGGGACGTTCGAGAGGGTGGGCACCACGGTCAACGACACCTATCTGCGCAGCTTCGGCCAGAGCCAAGGTGTGCGCTCCTATGGCCTGGTGGTTGACTATCTCATCGCCTGGAACGAGCGGGGATGACGTGCCGCTCGGGGGTAATCCCCGCGTGGTTGTGCGGCGTGTCGTGCGTCATAATCAAATGTGAAAGATGAGCGACGAGGAGAGGGGCCACTCCATGAAGGTCCTGCTGATCAACGGCAGCCCCAAGCCGAAGGGCTGCATCGGAACCGCATTCCAGATCATGTGCGAGGAGTTTGCGCAGGCAGGCGTTGAGGCCGAGGTCATCGACGTCGGCAACAAGGACATCCGCGGATGCGTTGCCTGCGGCGGCTGCAGAAAGAAGGGCCAGTGCGTCTTCGACGACCTCGTCAACGAGACCGCCCCGAAGTTCGAGGAGGCGGATGGCCTGGTCATCGGCTCGCCGGTCCTTTTTGGCCAGCCCAACGGCACGGTGGTCAACTTCGTCCAGCGCCTGTTCTACAGCACGCCGTTCCCCAAGGCGATGAAGGTGGGTGCGAGCGTCGTGTCCTGCCGTCGCGGCGGCAACAGCGCCAGCTTCGAGCAGCTGAACCAGTTCTTTGGCATCAGCCGCATGCCCATCGCGCCGAGTACGTACTGGAACGACGTGCACGGCTATGACGGGCAGGACGTCTACGCCGACATCGAGGGCGTCCAGACGATGCGCAACCTGGCTCGGACGATGACGTTCCTGATGCGCGCCATCGCAGCGGAGAAGGAGCGCTCCGGCCTGCCCGACCTGCCCAAGGTCGAGTTCACCAACTTCATCCGCTAGGGCCTGGGCACGCGGCCGGGCGGTCGCGGTCGAGTATGGCGAAAACGGAGCCCCTCGTATCGGCTGGTACGAGGGGCTCCGCGCATCTCTGTGCGGCTGGGCTAGATCTCGTAGCACCAGACGGGCTCGGAGGCGCCGAACTGGCGGATGACGACCTCCTGGTCCTTCACGCTGACGCGTCCGTTCTCGGGGACCGACTCGACGACGAACGCACTGCCGCCGATGACCGACCCAGACCCGATGTAGGTGTCGCCGCCCAGCACGCTGGCGTTGGAGTAGACCGTGACGTAATCGCCCAGCGTGGGATGGCGCTTGATGCCAGAGAGCGCCTGGCCCTTGCGGGTGGAGGTGGCGCCTAGCGTGACGCCCTGGTAGATCTTGGCGTGGCAGCCGATCTCGGTGGTCTCGCCGATGACGACGCCAGTTCCGTGGTCGATGAAGAAGTACTCGCCGATGGTTGCGCCGGGATGTATGTCGATGCCGGTCTCGCTGTGGGCCTTCTCGCTCATCAGGCGCGGAATCAGCGGGACGTTGCGCAGGTACAGCTCATGGGCGATGCGATGGACCATGATCGCGCGCATGCCGGGATAGCAAAGGACGATCTCCTCGCGACCCGTTGCCGCGGGGTCGCCATCGTAGGCCGCCTCGACGTCCTTCAGCAGCATGAGCTGGATGTTGCCCAGCTCGTCGAGAAACTCGCCGGTGATGCGGTCCGCCTGGGCATAGGCATCCCGGTTGCTCATGCGCGGGTCGCCATAGAGCAGCGCACGGCGGACCTGCTCGCAGAGTATGCGCTCGATGCGCAGGAGACGCTCCGACAGCAGCGTGTCGCTGCTCATGCCGGCCATGGACTCGTCGTCGAAGTATCCGGGAAAGAGCAGGTAGCGAATCTCGTCCATGAGGCGGTAGATGACGTCGCGGCGCGGGAATATGCGCTTGTGCTCCTTGAAGAGGAGCTCTTCGGCCTCGTACCCGTCCATGATGGCGGAAATGCGTGCGTCAAGCCTGTCTGAGTTCATGCTGCGGATCCCCTCGTGTGGCCTGTCCGGTAATTCCTAGCGTAACAGAAGGAGAACCGCGTTTCGAAAAACGTTATCAGCGTGACATGGAGGCGGTGCGGTGATCGTATCGTCTGCTCACTCGCCGAGAATCCGCCTGGTCTCGGCGAGGAAGGCCTCCATCTCCTCTGCGGTTCCCACGGTCACGCGCAGCCAGTCGTCGATGCGCGGTGCGGCGTAATGGCGCGTGAGGATGCCAGCCTCGCGCAGGCGGGCGCACCAGTCGCGCGCCGACAGCGTCGCATGGGTGGCAAAGAGGAAGTTCGCCCTGCTGGGCAGCACGGTGAACCCCAGTCGCCCCAGGGCCTCACGGGTCCGGTCGCGCGTCTCGCAGATGGCGGTCGTGCAGGCATGGAAGTACGCCTCGTCGGCGAGCGCGGCGATGCCGATGGCCATCGTCGGTGCGGAGAGGTTGAACGGATTGAATGAGAACTTGATGTCGTTGAGGTCACTGACCAGGTCGGGCTGGGCGATGCACCAGCCGATATGCGCGCCGGCTAGGTTGCGCGACTTGCTCATGGTGTGCACGACGACGAGGTTGCGGTGGTCGCGCACCAAGGGTGCGCAGGTCTCATTGCCGTAGTCGACGTAGGCCTCGTCGACGATGACTAGGCGCTTGGGGTGCGTCGCGCAGATGCGGGCCACCTCGTCGGTCGAGATCGCAAGGCCGGTCGGGGCGTTGGGGTTGGGGAAGACGACCGTCCCGTCAAAGGCGGCGAACGCGTCCACGTCGAGCGTGAAGTCGTCGCGCAGGGCGATCTCGGTCCAGTCCAGGCCCTGCGTTGCCGAGAAGTCGCGATAGAAGCCGTAGGTCACGTCGGGGAAGGCGATGCGGCTGCCTGCCTCGCAGAAGGTCAGCAGCAGAAAGCCCAGCACCTCGTCAGAACCGTTGCCACAGAAGACCTCGTCCGACGAGATGCCGTAGCTTCTGGCGACCGCCTCGCGCAGGGGCAGGCAATGTGGGTCGGCATAGCGACCGAGGCTAGCGACGAGCGTGGGGTCGGCCAGCGCGCGAGCCACGCCGGGACACGGGGGCACGGAGGTCTCGTTTGCGTTGAGCTTGATGTAGGTGCGGTCCTTTGGCTGCTCGCCGGGCACGTAGGGTGAGAGCCCCATGTACTTGGAGGCAAGAAACTCGCTCATCGAGGTCTTCCTTTCTACTCGCGCAGTATGGGCCGGGCTGGCCATGGGTGCGTCAAAGCCGGTTCCCGGAAGCTTCGGGCTATTCCAACGTACGCAGGAAGCGGCTGATGGCCGCCAGGCCTTCCTTGAGGTCGTCCACGTTGTCGCTGTACGCATAGCCGATGCGCATGGACTTGGGCTCCTCGAAGGCGTCGCCAGGCGTGACCAGCGCGCCTTCGGTCTGCATCATGCGCACGCAGAAGTCGTACGAGTCGATGTCGTAGTCGTAGTAGACGAGCGCCGTCGTGCCTGCCTCGGGCTTCAAGGATCTTGTCCGCATGGGCCAGCGCATAGGCTGCGACGGCCTCGTCGAACATGCCGCAGCTGATGAGGTCGTAGTCGCGATGGGAGAGCAGGTCGTGGCGCAGCTCCTCGCTCTTGGTGATGCACCAGCCCAGGCGGATGCCCGCCAGGCTCCAGACCTTGGACATCGAGGACACGACGACGGCCTTGTCGTAGAGGTCGATGGGCGAGGTGGTGAAGGCGTCGTCATCCTGCACGAGCAGGCGGTAGACCTCGTCGCACATCAGCCAGGCGTCATACTTGCGGGCGATGTCGACGATGACCTGCAGCTCCTCGCGGGACAGCAGGGCGCCCGTGGGGTTGTCGGGATTGTTGATGGTGATGAGCTTGGTGTTCTCGTCGCAGAGAGCCTCGAGCTTGACCGGGTCGACGTGGTAGTGGTCTTCCCTCTCCAGGTGCAGGATGTGCACGTTGGCGCCGCACATCTCGGGGATGGAGTAGAGCTGCTGGTAGGTGGGCATGACGCAGACGACGTCATCGCCGGGGTTGACGAGCGTCGACAGTACGAGGAAGTTCGCGCCGGCGGCGCCGTGGGTGGTGATGACGTGCTCGGGGCGGACGGTCTCATACAGGCCGCAGATGCCCTCGAGGAACGCCGGGTTGCCCTCGATGTCGCCATAGGTCAGGCGACGGGAGGCGAACTCGTCCATGAACTCGTCGCGGCTGCCGCCGCAGATGTCAAAGAGCTGATCGAGGGTGACCGAATAGGTGCAGGTCTCGGCCACGTTGTAGCGGCACTTGGTCTCCCACTCGTTCATCCACTGCTCGACCTTGAAGTCCTTGATTCTCATGATGCTTCCTCTCTTGTCCCGGGCATCTCGGGATGCTGGCTGCCCGGACGATACCCTCCAAATACGTGATGACTGACGGTTGCGGGTCTTCGTTCGAGTATGGCTGTCCCCGCGTTCCTACAGTGCGACGACGGTGCCCAGGCCGCGCTCGACCGCGCGGTCGAAGGCCACCTTGGAGCTGGCCAGGTCCTGGACGGCGATGCCCGAGGTGTCAAACACGGTAATCTGCTCGTCAGACGTGCGCCCCTCCGCCTTGCCGGCAATGACCTCACCGAGTTCGGCCACGATGTCGGCTTCGCTGATGGCGCCGTCCTTGACCGCAACCTCCAGTTCGCCAGAGGCCACCGACTGTGCGCGGTCGTCAACATACAGGCGCGCCGCGGCGGCGAGTGCGGACTCGATCTCCTGCTTGCCCTCCATGTCGGCACCGACACAGGAGATGTGCGTGCCAGGACGGACCCAGTCACGTTTGATGATGGGGGAGGTGGCGGGAGTGATGGTGACGATGACGTCCGCATGGCCCACCGCATGTGCGCCATCGGACACGGCGACGAGGTCGTAGGTGCGCTCGATGCCCGCGGCGGCAAGAATGTCCGCGACCTGCGTGCGCATCTGCTCGACGCGCGCCTTGGGAGCCTCGCTGCCGCGGGGGTCCCAGACCTCCACGTGGTTGATGCCCTCGCATGCGGCCAGCAGGGCGGCCACCTGGAACGTGCTCATGTGGCCAGATCCCGCTATCAACAGGTTGCGTGCGTCCTTGCGGGCCAGCCACTTGGCGCCGAGGGCTGCGGCCGCGCCGGTGCGCAGCCCTGTGATGGCACTGGCGTTGAGCAGTGCCAGCGGCGCGCCGGTCGTGTCGTCGCAGATGAGCGTGGTGCTGTAGATTTCGGGCTGGCCTTGTGCGGGGTTGCCCGAGAACCATGCCGTCAGCTTGAGGCCGAACAGGCCGGATGCGGACAGGTGGCCGGAACGAATGTCCATGTCGGCCACGCCGGGCTCAAAGGCCGCGTACACCATCGGCCATGCGACTCCCGCGCCTTCTGCCTTCTGGCGATAAGCGTCCTCGACGGCGGCAAGCGCGTCGGTGATGGTGAAGACCTGCTGGATGTCCTCGGCGGAGAGGATGCGGATCTCGGACATGATGGGTCACCTTTCATCTGGCGGTTCTTCTCATGCTTACTGTATGGGTTCGCATTTCCAAAACCAAGGTCTGATGTTTGTTGATAGAAATAGTCAAAAACCGATTGTTCTGCGGCGATAAGCTGTCTAATGAAGGAAGGACAGTTGTAGATTGGTAGACAATCTAAGATAGATTTCTGAAGATTGTAGATAGAGACAAGAGGTGGAGCATGGACTATACCGTATCGGACTTTCTCAGCTCGTACGCGCAGGGCATCAGGCTCATCGCTGGCAGCGGCGGCTTGGTTCGGACGGTCAACGAGGTCGGCATCCTGGACTACGAGCTGGTGCCAGGCGTCAAGTCCTCCTACCTGCGCAACAACTTCTATGAGGGCCAGCTGGTCCTGACCACCTTTCTCTATGCGCGCGAGGCCCCCTATCTGATCGTCGACGCCATCAAGCGCCTGGTGGCTGCCGGGGCATCGGGCCTCGCCATCAAGAACGTGTTCCACCTGGAGATTCCTGACGCCGCGCTGCGCTATGCCAACGCACGCAACTTTCCGCTCATGCTCTTTTCGGGAGACACGCTCTACTTCGACAACGTGATTATCGAGGTGGGCCTGCGCGTGCGTGAGCTTGCCGACTCGACGTATGCCCAGCGCGAGATAGACGACCTGCTGGCCTGCCGCGACGATGTGGTGGCGGCGCGCGGGCACGCGTTGCGCCTGAACCCTTCCCTGCGCGAGGAGCTGGTGGCAATCTATGCGCAGGTGGAGGATGGTCTGACGCAGGCGACCTTCGCCTCGCTGGAAGCACGCTACCGTGCCAGCGGGCTCGTGGACGCGCGCAACCTGCTGTGCGCGTACGACGAGGGGGTCCTGCTGGTCGTGTCGGCGGACACGTTGCCCCGGGCCGACGTGCGTGCCGCGCAGGCCCTGCTCGCGAGCGAGGTCCTGTGTGGCGAGGCGGTGGCGACGGGCGTGGGCGAGGTCCACCAGGACCGCGGAGAGCTGGGGGATGCCGTGCTCGAGGCGCTGTACGCCGCGCGGTTCGCACGGCGGGAGCATGCCGATGTCGTGTGGTACAGCGAGCTGGGTATCCTGCGTCCCGTGCTGCCACATGCGACGGAGCGCAGCATGCGCACTTATTCGGAGGCCATCATGGGCCCCTTGCACGACTTCGATGCCGAGAACAATGCCCAGCTTGCGCGAACGCTTGGGGCATACCTCTCCAGTGGGCGGTCGGTGGATCGTGCCGCAGGGGAGCTGGCCACCCATCCCAACACGGTCCGCTATCGCATGGGCCAGATCCTGTCGCTGACAGGCTTGGATTGGCGAAAGCCGCAGGACATGGAGCAGTTGTCGCTGGCTCACGTCATCGAGGTGTCACGCGATATCGTGCGGTTATGACCTGTTGCGAGCATGCGGCAACGTCTCTGCCGCCAGTCGCTTGCCCCGAAGCTCACCGTGATGCGACGGCTTCGACCGATCTTGCAAAAAAGTTTGGATCCCCTGAGACGCGCCGCGCCCGCCCGCGTAGTAATGGGCAGAGACACAGGAGGGCCCGCCGGGAGGCGGGCCGAGCAGAAGGGAACCGCCCATGAAGGCCATCAAGTCCATCGTCGCAGCCATCACCGTCACCGCCGCCCTCGTCGCCCCCATGACCGCATACGCCAGCGACGGCGCCGCCGCCGGCCGCTGCGACGCCCACGGGCGCCCGGCGCAGTCGCAGCGGCAGGCCGCCCACCGCGAGGGCGACCCCGTCGTGATCGGCGAGGACTGGGGGACCCCGGTCTACGCCGAGTGGCACCGCGGCGACTCCGGCCGCTGGTGGGCGACCTTCTGGACCCACAACTGGACGAGGGTCT
>CACYWP010000004.1 GCA_902778135.1 uncultured Coriobacteriaceae bacterium | reverse complement strand
AACAATCACCATCCTAGGGGGAGGGTGTCCTGTTGCGAAGCACCTTTTGCCATCCACCCGCAAAGCGGGTGGTTTTCAGTGCCGCGCTGCGCGCGGCACTGGGTTGAGGACCCTTGAAAAATAGAGGGGTCCGGAACTCTCGTTCCGGACCCCTCTTCATCGGGTCACGATATCTGTGCCGTCAGGAAGTTACTCCATGGTGGAGAGGCGCTTCTTAGTGGCCAGCCAGATGCCGCCAGCCGCGATCAGGATGCCACCGACCGTGTAGAGGATGGTGGTGCCCATGCCGCCGGTGCTGGGCAGGGTGGAACCAGACTGGTTGACAACCGTGATCTTGAAAGTGCCATCGCTCTCAAGGGTGACGCCAGCAGGTGCGGTGCCGTCAAAGCCGAACTTCTTGGTCGCGGCGTCGAACTTGATCTTGAGCTCAATCGGAGTGTCGATCTTGTTGTAGCCCACGGGGGCACCGGTCTCGGTCAGGGTGTAGGTGCCAGGCTTGAGGCCAGCAAAGATGACCTTGCCATCCGTACCGGAGACGGCCTCGACGTCGACGTTGTTCGCACCCTGGAGCTCGGCGGCCTCGTAGCTCTCGAGCTTGTACTTGGTGTTGGTGCTAGCATACTTGTCAGCGGTGCCATCGGTCGGTGCGGTGGTGGTGTAGGAGCCGTCGAGCAGCTTGTAGTAGGTGCCGTCGGTGGCCTCAACGAAGTGGGTACCGGTGGTCACAACGACGTTCTTGGAGGAGCCAGCGAGCTTGAACACTGCGTTGGCAAGCTCGGCCTGCTTGTCGTCAACCTTCAGAATCTCGATCTTGGTCACATAGGTCGTGGTCTCGGACTTCGGGGTAGTGCCGTGGGGCTCATTCGGACCAAAGTCGTCGCCGTCGTATTCGGAGTCGGGGTTGTTGGTGAACTCGAACACGACCTCGTTCTTGTTGCCGCTGTCGCCGAACTCGGCGTCCTTGTTGACGGTGGCCGTGTACTTGATCTCGACTTCTTCGCCCTCGTGAGCCTTGCAGACGGTAAGGGCGTTCTTGATGGCGATGCGCAGCTCGGTCTTGCCGGTGGTTGCATCCTTAGCCGTGGAAATGACGTAATCGCTAGCAGCCAGGGTGGTGGTGCCAAGCTTGACGGAATCGACCTGCTTGAAGGTGAAGCCCTTGGGCAGAGTATCCTTCATGACGAACTTGAAGGTCTTGTAGCCGTCGGTGCCGGGAACCTCAATCTGGTCGACGACGAACTGGATATCGTCGCCCACATTGGCCGTGCCTTCCTTGACCGTGGTGGTCCCGTTCTGCAGGATGTTCTTGTCCGGCGTCATCGGGTTGTCCTTGACGTTCATTTCGGAGGGGCCGACCACCTTGATCATGAAGCCGGAAGCAGAGCGACTGGTCTCGGGGTTCTGTCCGGTCTCCTTGACGATGTAGTAACCAGGCTGACCCGGATCGATCGTGTACGTCTTGTTGTCCGCGGAGGCGGTCGATGCGGTGCCGCTCGCGAGGTTGGCGCCGACGACGTCAGCGAATGCCTCGAGCTTAGCGCCGTTGTCAGTATAGCCCTCGAGCACCTTGGCAACGGCCTTGGCGTCGGCAGCGTTGGTGAAATCCGCACCAATCGTGGTGTCGGCCTTCAGGGCCGCGAGCAAGGCGGAGCCGTTCACACCGTTGCCCCACTCGATGTTGGCGAGGACCTTCTTGCCGTCCTTCTCGCTAAGAGTGCCCGAGAAAACCTGATATGCAGTGTAGGTGTGCTTAGCGGTCGCATTGCTGTTGGTGATCGTGATGGGGTAGCTCTCAGCCGCCCACGCCGGAGTCGCAACGGCCAGCGCGCACAGAGCCGCGAGCACCAGCGTCATGACCTTTCTCAAATGCTTCATTTCACTTTCCTTTCTTTCTTTCCCTGTCTTTTGCGCCTTCTTTGTAGGTTTATGGAACTACTTCCTGTAATTCCAGTAGCCTCGCCCGGGCGCTGGTACGTACTTGGAGCGGAGGCTCACTCTAGCAACCTCCTTCCCTCAATGCGCCTCGGGTCGTAGCCATAACTGCGAGCGCCATTCGCTCGTAGTACCGATTTGCGCGGGGCGCGACGTCCGGCGACGAAAGCCTGGGCGCAGGCAAAGCCCGTGTGCTGGGCCAAGTCGCCAAGGGTGATCATGCCAGTGGTCATGTCTGCGCTCCTCTCTTTCTCGTCCCCTGTCGTACTCCGCCTGTGACCGTCGTGCTTGGTCACTCTCGAATTTGGTTGCAAATTCTCTGCATATATTGTGCCAAATTCTTTGGCCTTGTGCAGATTCATTCCGCCCTTCTAACGCGACAATTTTACCGCCGATGGTGCCCGCGGTGCAGTGTTTGGGCCCAAAGCTCAGGGGTATCGCGCGAATGTCGGTCATCTCGCTTGAGCTGGGGAAAGGCTGCCGGCTCCGACACTCCAGCACGCTAAAGTGGATGCGCCAGAGCTTCGGCCCGGCATGCCATGCGTCTTCAATTTCATTTTCCGGCACCCTCATCTTCCATAGCAGACTCGGTGCCAATGCCATACGGCGCAAGGAGGCCCTCAGACTGCTCTTCGTCGTCCAACGCAGCCAAAATCTCTTCCAACCGGCCGTCGGCCTTCACCGCTTGCATCAGCCGCCTCAGATCCCTGCAGCCTTCTGCAATGGCCTCTTTGCGCCCTTCCGCGACCCCTTCCGCGAGGCCTTCCGCGACCCCTTCCGCGAACCCCTCCTTGCGGCCCAGCTCACGGCCCTCCGCGCGGCCCTGCTCACGGCCCTCTGCGAGCCCTTCCGCGAGGCCTTCTGCGAGCCCTTCTTTTCTCGCCTCTGCTCGGGCCGCACGCGTCTCGTCGCGCAAATACTGGTCAAGCCTCATGCGCTCTCTCCTCCACGAAGGCTCTTCGCGCGTCTTGCAAACAGCCGCGTCGATATCGTTGACGAAATCGTCGCCTTCAATCGTACCACCTGCGAAGTAATGCAGCACGGCACGCATATGCTCGTCAGTACAGTCCTGCCAGGCACTTGCGTTGAAAAACACGCGCATTGCTCCGTCGTCCAGCTCCTCGCCGCTCTCCCGACAGGTGGGCACAACGGTGTATCGCGCCAGCCCCGCCTCGAAGGGATCGAACAGACAGATGAACAGAATGAAGGTCTTGCGCAATCTTGCGTAGTCTTCGCCGCGATTCAGGCAATCCATATCAATCGTGCTTTGGTAGTAGCGCGTCCGCTTGCCCAGGCTGCCCGGGTCGGCCCTTTGCATCTCGATGTCATATACCGTGTTTTCGTCGTCCTCCGCATACACATCCATGCGGATGCTTTTGGCGTCGATACCGGTGATGAGCGCGTGCTCGCTGGACGTGATGACCACACGGCGGATCCGCATGGCCAACAGGCGCTCCAACAGGCGCCTGCAGCGCTCGGGATCGCTGAACACCGTGACGAACATCAGGTTGTCCGCTATGGTTATCTTGTCAAAATCTAGGCGCTCCTCTTGCATGACGTATCCCCCTCAAAGCTCATCGGTATTGCTCCCGCAGGCCTGAGGGTGGACCCTAGCAAACGGAGGTTGCACGAAGCTACGCACTCAGTCGCAGCCGGCTGGCACGCGGATGTCGTTTTGAGGAGCGGTTGCTGCACGGTGCTGGTAGAGCAGACGGAACGCAAAATGACACAGCTCGCACAAAGCGCAAAACGGAGACATGGGGCTTTCGGTTCACACAGGGTCGCCACATCCGACGTCAGAAGTGCTCGGCAGGCCCTCGCTCCTTCATGGCGCTGGGGCGCCCCGTAGGACGCCCCAGCCCGGATCGTATCGCTATGCCTCGCAGACTCGCCTGCGGTCGCGGATCGCGACCACCACGGCCCCTGCCATCAGCAACCCGCCGACCGCATAGAACAGCGTGGTGCCGCTGCCGCCCGCATTGGGCAGCGGCTGGCCCTTGGCGTTCGTGATGGTCAGCAGCGCCAGCGTATTGCCCGATGCGGACGCCAGGCTCACGTCCTCGGAAGACTCTGCCGTCGTGCTGGTCACCACGCCCTCGGTGATGGTGAACTCGATCTCGGGAACCGTGATGATGTGGCCTGCCGGAGCCAAGACCTCGACCAGCTTGTACGTCCCGTCAGGCAGCCCGGTGATGGTCTGTGCCGCATTCGTCGACTTGAACGCGCTGGCATAGGTCCTGCTCTCGCCATTGACCGCCACGGTCACGTCACCAACGCCCCCGACCTCGCTGCATGCGGTGTCGTTCAGCACCAACACGTCGGAGCCATCGCGCACGACCTTCAGCTGGAACACCGCATCCGTCAGCTCCTCGCCATCGTCATCGACCTTCAGCACGTTGATGTCCGTGACAACAACCTTCTCGTTGACGATGGTGGTTTGGAACGTCACGGGGTCGGACTTCAGGACGTAGGTGAGGTTCTGGCCACTGCCGTTGGTCGCCTGCTGGCCCTGGGCGTCGACAATCGTCGCCGGCGAGCCATCGACCTTGATGATGACGCCTTCGTCCCAGTTGAACGGGTACGTCTTTGCGTTGATCGTCGTGCCGGCCAGGTTCGTGTACAGGCCATTGGTGGTCTCGACGGTCACGACCTTCCTGGCACTGTCGCGCTTGTAACCCGAAGGAGCCGAGGTCTCGATCAGGTAGTACGTCTGGCCCTTGGCTATGACGTCCCACTTTGTGTCGTCGTCCTCCACCGGCGCGAGGTGCGCGATGCCGTCGTCTCCGGATGTTGCCATGGAGACGCAGTGGTACGAGCCTGTCAGCGAGCTGTCAAACGTACTGAGGTCCACGGTCGACTCGCCAGGCTGCGCCACGCGGTACAAACCGAACGTTGCGCCGGGCAGAACGTCTCCCTGGTCATCCACCTTCAGCACGTCCAGCGGCTCCGCGTAGACGTTGATGACGTGGATGTTATCCCTGGTCTCGCGGCCCGCCGCGGTACCCTGGTACTTGCTCTCGAACTGGCCCAGATGATAGGTGGAGATGTCCGCCTCGCCGCCCTGACCGGTCGGCAGGACATTGTAGTCGGGCTCGTATATCACGGTGAGGGTGTACGTCTCGACATCGTCGCCTACCACCATCGCCTCGTGCGCGGTGTTGGAGATATCAGGTTCGTTCGGCTTGATGTCCTTCGTCAGCTTTATCGTGATCGTACTGTTACCAGGGATGCCGTACGCGTTATACGGAATGGTGATGCCCCTGTTCTGCTGCTCGACCGGGTCGTCCTCCGTGCCTGTCTTGTTTGCCTCGGCAAGCAGCGTGTCCCAATCGAGTTCCGCTCCGTTCTGCAGCTTCTTGATCAGGTCCTTCAGCTTGAACGTCTTACGCGTGCCCGAACCCGCACCCTCGCGTCCGTCAGAGCGCATCCCGTCTACGTCCTCGGGCAGAGGGTAGAACATGTTGTTGTTATATGCGTGACTGGTGTTGTTGTCCTTGTTGACCTTGTCGATGAAGCCGTCATGATCGGTGTCCGTGCCAGCGTTGATGACCTGGACGACGTCAATGTTGTCGTAGAGGGCCTTCAGCTGGGCTAGCGGATCGACCTGCTCGCCCACGTAGACGGTCCATTCGGAGCTGTTGTTCGTAATGAGCAGCTCGTTGACGTTGACTTTCGGGCTGTCGAGCTGGACGCTCTTCTTCAGGCTGTCCTGCAGCTCGATGGTCGTCGCTTCTTCCTTGTTCTTGTAGCCGTAGACATCGATTTGCGCATTGCCGTCGTTGGTCAGGACCGCATTGCCGCCCAGCAGGTCCTCCTTGGCCTTGACGTAGATGCTGCCGTGCCAGCCCGTGCTCTTGATGGACTGTTCGCTCCAGTTGACGGAGTAGCTGTCGGTGGTGCTGTCGTAGGACACGACACCATGCTTGCCCTGGTAGGTGCTCTTGTTGACCAAGTTGCCATCGAGGTCGATCCAGTCACCGTTGGCCAAGGGATTGCCCGTTGCACGGTCGACGGGATAGAAGGCCTCGTTGACGGTATCGCTAACGTTGCCCACGACGATTGCGTCAGTCAGCGTGGTGCTCAGCGTCTCGTAGATAACGTTGCTCAGCTGGTCGCCAGTGTCTGCGCGATAGTAGTACGGCACGTACAGGTCGTCCACATCGGAAATGTTGTAGAGCAGCTCCGAGCCCTTCTTAACGTCCTTCATGCTCAGGCCGACGCTGACCAGCGTGACATCACTTTGATCGAGATATTCCTTTGCGTCAAACAGGTACTGCCTGTCGATATCCTGGCTACTGCGCTGTGGTGCGCCATCCGTGATGAGCAGGGCGTAGCGCTTGGTGGAGTTCGGATCCCACTGGAAGCCGGCGTGGTCGCCCGTCCCTTGCGTATACGTCCTGCTCACATAGGGGTTTTTGTCCCAACTGCTCGTATTGCTACTGCTGAACTCGCCACCGTTATTCACAACATCTGACCTTCGCCAGCCAGCAGCATCGAGCAGGGCAACATCTGTGCTCGTTCCACCCTCGTAGCTATAGGTCTGACCGATATTCCCATCTTGCGGAGCGCTGACGAAGTCATGCTCGTACTTGTTTATGTAACCGCAGAACATGTTGTAGGCAATCTTGGGCTGGTAGTCATTATCCGAGTTCTTCGCGTAGGCCAGCTGTTGCTTGATCGAGTACATCTCCTTGATGGCATCCTTGATGCTCGCCTCAAGATAGACCCTGCGCGTCTTGGGCTGTCCCACGTTCAGCCCAGCATTTTGTATGGCTTCCGCGAGGGACCCGGTCTCTGCGCCCGTAACCGGGTCGGCAGCCTCCTTGATCAGCAAGGTCTTGTTCTTGCCAGACCCCCAATAAGCACCCTTGTTCGAGTTTGGATCGAATTCATCATTACCCGGATTCTTGGATGCGTCTCGCATCATCCACTTGCTTCCGTTCCAAAACAGGACACAAACCGTAGAGGTAGAATCCGGGTCGGCAATGACGTAGTAGGTCTTGTTCGTTTTCATGCCCCATCTTTGCCAGTTTTGCTGGTTGCCGTTCCAATCATTGATAGTCGGGATACTCTTTGCTGTCGTGTTGTTTACGACATCGGTTGCGTTGATCAGCGATGACGGGAACTTCATCGAGGCAGACACGTCGATCAGGAACGCCAGGTCAATCTCACCATCAAAGATGGGCAGCTTCGACTGGGCCGTCAGATCGACACGATAGATGCGGTTCTCGTAGTCATACACCTCTGCCGTCTTGTCGCAGCCATCCTCCACCAGCGTCGTACGGTCGGCGAGCCGCTCGGTCAGCCATTCCTGGAAGGCCTGCTTGTCCATGGCACTTCTGCCCAGCTTCTCCTCATCGGTTGGCTCGTAGCTCTCGTTCTGCTTGAAGTGCGCCTCGAGCACTGCGCCGTCGTTGGGAACGGTGATGCCACCCGCAGGTATCGAGGCGCCCAGATTCGGAACCTCGCTTCCGTTCAGCGTCCAGTGACTGAACACGAGGCGATTGGACGAGGGCGTCGCCGTTATCGGATAGCGGTTCTTCTTGTTGTTGTCAGACGAGGTCGCGTTCGTCTTTGTCAGGTACAGACCGGAGTTGCTTACCTGCTCTTCCGCGGTGTTCGTACCGCCAACCGTACCCCTTCGGATGTCCTCCGTCTGGACGGTGAACTCGTACGCCGTTGCCGGCTGCCGATAGAAGAACATGGGGGTGTAGGTCGCAGCAGCCCAGGGGTTCTCAGACGTGTCTGCATAGAGTGAACCATTGTCATTGTTGTTCAGAGACGTAGGCCACCACCAGTTAAAGCTTCCACGGTGCCTGCCGCCGATGGCGTAAGCGCCGCTTTCCGTGGGATGATCGATGATGTGTACATTGGCTGCCTCGTCCTTGACGATGACATCTTCGTTTACTAAATAGAGATATCTGTTGTCGTTCGTATATGAGCGAATCTGGTAATAGTTGTAGCCGGTGTCGAACTGATAATATTCGTTCTCTCTGAACTGCCAGTTGATCTTCCACTTGTACTCGTTACCAAGTGTGTCCAGGTCGCTTGCACCATGAGGCAAATACCAAGTGTTACCCGTCTGGTTATTGATTGCATAATACTTGCCGTCGATGATGGTGTAGATAATGTAGCCCTCGGAGCTGTTGAAGTCGCTGACGGTGATGTTCTCGTCCGTCACGTGAATCTCCAGCACCTCGCCGTTGGTCATCGTGATGGTCAGGGTCTCGTCTGTGTCGAACGCCTTCAGGCTGACGAGGGCCCAGTCGGGAGCCGCCAGAGGCTTGGCCAGCAGCTCGTCGAGCTCCTCATTACCCAAGTCGGCGCTGTGCTCGGGCAGCAAGCCCAAGCTCTCAACCAATGCGCCAGCCGTTGTGTCCTCGGTGATGTGCTCCACCGCGACCAGCTCGGGGTCGGAGAAGGCAACGTCCGCGACGTGGTTGATGAAGTCGTCGATCGCGTCGGCGTCCACGGCACCCAGCGCGGGCATCAGCTCGCGCAGGCCGACGGCGCCGCCGCCCTGCAGGCTCCACTCGAACTCCTGGCCGTCCACCACCCAGTGGAAGTCCACGGTGTAGATGACGCCCCAGACCGAGAAGCCGGACGCGTCGAAGGTGGAGACGCCCGCGTCCTCGGTCGCAGGGACGACCTCGGGGGCCTCGCCGAAGTGCACGACGGACGCGTCGGCGCCCTCGGGCGCGTCGGCGAGCTCTATCTCCACGGACACGGGCTCGGCCGGCTGGACCTCGGCCCCGTCCTCGCCCACGATCGCGATGTCGAAGAAGCGGGCCAGCTCCGACTCGTCGGCGCCGATGGCGCCGAGGGCGGCACGCTCGTAGCCCTGCCAGTCGGCGCTGCCCTGGGATATCTCCTGCACCCGCAGCTCGGCGCCTTGCGGGATGCCGGCCTCGGCCGGCGCGTCGACGGTCACGGTCACGGTCGCGCCATCGCTCGCCTGCATGACCTTGCGCAGCGAGGTGACGGCCAGGACGTAGGTGGAGAACTTGTCGCTGTCGAAGGCCAGCTGGTCGTCGGCCAGGGCCACGTCGCGGCGCTCGAGCGCCTGGTCGCTCAGCTGGTCGAGCGCCTCGGCAGTCCTGGCGGGCTCGGCCTCCTCGGCGGACTTGCCGTCCTTGATCGCCTGCTCTTGCTGGTGCAGCTGGGCGTCGGTCAGGTCGTCGATGTGCACGACCAGGGCCTGGTCGTCGGTGTCCACCAGCGCGGACGTGAGGGTGACGGTCACGTCGATCGCCGGCTCCACCTCGGCTCCGTCCGCGTCGAGGAGCTCGATGTCCACGGCCTGGCTGCCCAATACCTGTCCGTCAGCCTTCTTGGCGATTGCAGCGTCGACGGCATCCTGCTGCTTCTTGGACAGGCTGCCGGGGTCGACCCACGTCGCGACCATCGTGGTCCCGACAGGCAGCGCCCCCTCGGGCGCGTCCACGTCGACGCGCAGCACGAGGTTGCCGTCCGCGTCCTTGAACTCATGGTCGTACTTCTGGGCGGGATGCGTCTCGGACAGGGGAAGGTCCGTCGGCTGGATATCGGGATCGGCCGCGGGGGCAGCCTCGTCCTCAACCGGCACTTCGATCGTTGCGAAGCATCCGGGTCCGTGCACGTGGGTCACGTCTAGCTCGTCCTGTCCGCAGGTCAGGGTGCGCACGACCTCGTAGCACTCGTCAGTGTGGGCGTGCTCTTCGCTCTCCTCGAACCCGCAGGACAGCACCCGCTCCTCGGTGTAGCAGCCATCGTCATGGATGTGCACCTCGCACTCGGGCAGGGGACACACGAGGTTGCCATCCTCGTCGAAGCACGAGTCGTCGTGGGTGTGGGCGGCGATGCCGTCGAACTGGCAGTCCAGCACCCGGACCTCCTGCGTCGCGGCGTGGCCCTGCTGGGTCAGCACCGCGGCCACCCCCAGCGTCACGACCAGCGCGAGCATCGCGAGCGCCGTCAGGTACTCGTTGCGATGCCTCTTATCCTTCAAAAGTCGGGCAATCTGCCTGCGAACTTGCGTGGGCATGGTTGGTTCCCCTCACTTGCTATTCATCGAATAGCGCAACGACAACTATGCATCCCATAATGTAATATATGAAAATGCCACCCATACGAGACATTCCGGAATTGTTGACGTCTTTCGCGCAAGTGTCAGGCCATCTGAAAGGGCCTAAATTTTTTAACGTATTAGTTATACATCCTAGTGCTATTTGTTGTATACATTTCACTTATCATCTTCTGCTACAGCTTGGCCAAACCCGTCAACCACAAACAAGGTCATAGACACGCTTTTCTGAGGAGAACAGCAATGCCTCCTTCTAGAGGAACTCTCCGCCAAGTTGTTATCAAATATTGACCTATCGTGCATAAGAATTGAACAAGTATGCCTGCGAGATGAACCGAACGTGCTTCGGACCTGCAGCAACCCCCTCGCCCTCAAAGATCGCTGGCACCCCGTCATGCGCACTGGCTTCCAGGCGTACCGCCTGGCCATTCAAGGCTTCGCGAGACCAAGTCGACCTATCGTCGTTTCCACAAATGGGTTTTGCGGAGCAAGCGAGCCAAAAGTGTTCAGGAAATTCCGTTAGTCAGTAAAGTATTCAGAAGTCGGCGAATGGTTTGACGATTGATAGGCTGTCTACCTGCGGGTTTCTATTCTGGCGACTCCCATGTGTGATTCGCTGTCAAAGCAGACTTCTGACTAACGGAGTTTCCTGAACACTTTTGGCCCCTGAGGCGCGCAAAGGGCAGAGTGGATGGGCTTGGGATTCAGACATACGAAAGCGCCCCCGTTGCCGGGGGCGTCATTTACGTGGGTGGGCCGTTAGGGTTTCGCCGCGCCGCCTGCGGCGGCGCTCGTCGGGTTCGCTCCGCTCACCCCGTGACGCCCCAGCGCGAGACCCTCGCGAGGGCGCTCGGGTCCGTCGGCGTCCACTGGACGCCGACGCTTCCGGGTTCGAAACCCGGCGCCCCCGCCGCACACGAAAGCGCCCCCGTTGCCGGGGGCGTCTCTTACATGGGTGGGCCGTTAGGGTTTCGCCGCGCCGCCCGCGGCGGCGCTCGTCGGGTTCGCTCCGCTCACCCCGTGACGCCCCACTGGGGCGTCACGCCCTTCCGGGTTCGAAACCCAGCGCCCCCGCCGCACACGAAAGCGCCCCCGTTGCCGGGGGCGTCATTTACGTGGGTGGGCCGTTAGGGTTTCGAACCCTAGACCTTGGGATTAAAAGTCCCCTGCTCTGCCAGCTGAGCTAACGGCCCGTGAATCTGCATTTTAGCACTATGTGCACGCCAGGCGCAGCCTACTCGTCCTCCCAGGCCCACTGGCCGTCGATGAACAGCGGCACCTCGGTCCCGTCTGCCTTGACGCCCCACACGTCTAGGTCGTCAGCGCCGATCATGAAGTCGACGTGCGTGTGGCTGCGATTGATGCCGTGCGCAACCAGCTCGTCGGAGTCCATGTCGTAGCCGCCCTCGATGCACTCGGGGAAACCCATTCCTATCGCCAGGTGGCAGCTCGCGTTCTCGTCGTACAGCGTGTCGTAGAAGAGCAGGCCTGTCTCGCGAATGGGCGTGTTCTTTGATATCAAGGCGCACTCGCCCAGGCGGCAGCTGTTCTCGTCGGTCTCGATGATGTTGCGCAGCACATCCTTGCCCTGCGCGGCATCAAACTCGACCACGCAACCATTCTCGAACCTCATCCAGAAGTCCTTGATGACCTGGCCTTGGTGCACCAGCGGCAGCACCGAATACACTACGCCGTCGGCACGCGTGCGGTCGGGCGTCGTGAATACCTCCTCGGTGGGGATGTTGGGGAAGTACACCGTTCCGCTGACCGTACGCGAGCAGCCGCCCTCCCAGATGTGGCCCTTGTTCAGGCCGACGACCAGGTCGGTTCCGTTGGACGAGTGGTAACGCAGCGCATCGTAGCAGCCCTCGTTGAGCAGGCGCTTGTTCTTCTCGAACGTCGCGTTGTGCGTCTCCCACGCGGACTGCGGATCGTCGCCGTCAGCACGCGCTACCTGCAGGATCGCCATCCACAGGCGGTAGACCGCCTCGCGCGTAGGGGTGTCCGGGAAAACCTTGGTCGCCCAGGCCTCAACGGGTACGCCCGCGATGCACCACACGTTGCGGCCGAAGTCCATGCCGTCGCGGAACGCCTTGCACTCGGCGTTGCGCGCACGCGACGCGGCAGCCGGCTTGGCGGGGTCGATGCCCTGCAGCGCTGCCGGGTCGGAACCCTCCAAGAACAGGAAGCAGGCGCCCTTCTCCGCCAGGCTGTTCAGCTGCTCGACCTTCCACGAGGGCGTGTGCTCGAAGTAGGGCAGGCCCACGTTCTCGTACTCCATGCGCGTCATGACCTCGTCGGTCCAGATGACCGTCACGTGACCGGCGCGCGCGGCATAGGCCTTGCGCACGACGCGACGGGCGAAGTCTGCGCACTCGACTGGCGACTGCACGACCAGCTCCTGGCCGGGACGCAGCGCGACACCCTTCTTGACCAGCAGGTCCGCGTAGAGGTCAATCTGCGGGGAGAGGGCGCTGATGGCGGCATCGGCTTCGGCGGGACTCATTCTGAGGGTCATGGCTGCTCCTTCCGGGAGGTGATTTCGGAAAATAAAGGGCCCCGAGGGGCCCGAAGAGACTTGGAGCGGGTGACGGGATTCGAACCCGCGGATACCAGCTTGGGAAGCTGGGGCCTTACCACTTGGCGACACCCGCGCAACAAGCAAGAGTCTATCACAGCGGTTGCGGCGGGGGCGTATCGTCTGAATTTCACCACAGGTCTGGGGCGGGCGGGCCGCAAAGGTCGATCGGCCGTAAATCCACCAAGGACCCACGGCCGATCGGTTTCCCGAATGCGTGCCAGCCCTACGCCTGGCGCTTCGTCCCAAGCAGCAGGTACCCAGCCGCACCTAGGATCATGGCAATGCCGGCAAGCGTCATCGGCCACGTCCCGACACCACCAGCAGAAGGCAGCTCGACACCGGCGGAGTTCATGATCGTGACAATCCACCCCCGCTCGGGATGCGCTCTGTCGACAGGCTCGGCGGTCGCGTACCCGCTCTCTTCTCCGTTGATGGTCGGCGTAACCTTGATGTAGCCGGTGGGAAGCGATTCGACCTTGATGGAGACGGAGCCAGGCAGGCTGTTGAAGCCGGCGGGCGGATTGGTCTCCGTCAGCACATAGGTGCCCAGCGAGACCGCGTCGTCATCCACGATGATTGCCTCGGCATCCTCGCCAGTCCCGGTGACAGAGGTCGTAACCGGTCCGTCCAGCAGATCGCCCTCGAACGTGGCGCCGGCGAGCGCGTGCCCCTCCTGGTCGACCTTGACGACCTTGACCGGCACAGCGGCGCGCTCGTTGGTGTAGGTAATCTCGATGTCACCCTTCACCGTGTAGGTCTTTCTATCCTCGCCCTCGAGGATTATCGGCTCGTCCAGGTGCACGTTGTTCGAATCGGTAGTCTGTTGCGCGACGACGGACTTGATCGAATACCCGGCATAGGGCGACTCGGAAAGCGTGAAGGTCGTTCCATAAGGAACTCCGCTCACGGTCTTCGTTGCGCCGTTTACCAGCGAAAATGCAGTGTCGCTTGCATTGTCGGACAGTCCCTCGGCCGTAAAGCCAAACTGCTTGTCGGTCGCGGTCTCGCCGTCGACGACCTTCGTTACCGTCACAGTGAACTCATGTGGTTCCCAGATGGCGTAGATCGTATTCGCGAGAGGCTCCCAGTTGTTGATCTCGGTCAAGAAATTGTTGTCAGCCGCAACCGTCTGGCCCATCTCGAAGACGCCAAGGTGGGCCAGGGCGTCGTAGTCGACGACTTCCCCGCTTGTGTGCTGCTCGACCAGCTCCCTGAACCCCTCAGCCGTCATCTCCGGATCGAAGGACCAGCCGACCTGGGTATAGCCCTCGCGAACATAGTCCCCGGACGCGGGTATGTCGAACGTCTTGTTGACCTGGACTGCCTCCGTCACACGCTCGTGCTGCGCGGCATCGTTGGTCACGCCGCCGTTGCCGTCGAAGGTTACCATCGTCGCGACGTTGTTCTCGTCGATATCGAACTTTGCCTTGAGCGTGATGACCTTGATCGTCGCGGTATGGCCCATGTCGTCCGTGATCGTGCGCTCTTCGATGTATCTCTGGTCGATCGTCTGGGTATTTCCCGCATTGAACGGATTGACGTCCGAAGCCTCAGACCCGTCAGAGTTCAGCAGCTGCCAGCCAGCAAACTTGAAGCCATCCGCATAGTTCGTGGGCGCCTCTTTGATCGTGGCCGTTATGTTCTGGTCGGTGAGGACGTAGGCGGTCTCATCGACAGGGATCGTCGTCTGAAGGTTGCCCTGCGAATCGTAGGTACGATATTCCTCGGGAACGTCGTATTCCACATAGACGCTGTTCTCATCAACCGTCAGCTCCCACTTGGCGTACAGCTTCAGGATGCCCCTGACATTGTCATGAGCCCCATCGTTGTCACCATAGGTGTTGTTGACCCAGTCGGAGTTGGTGCTGCTCTGGTAGTTCATGTCGACCGCAGGCACTTCCTTCGACACCTCTGTGCTGAAGTTCCACAGCGTATCCTCTTCGAAGGTCGGCGACGTATACCAGCCCACCAGTCGATACCCCGTGCGCTTGATTACGCCACTCTTGATGTTCTCGTCGCTGACCGTCTCCTTGTAGTCCAAGCGGAACGACAGAACCTGGTTGTTTGCCATTTGAACTTCGTCGTTGTGCGCATTGTCCTTTGTGGGCACCAGCACTACGCGGACGCGCTGAGTATCCCATTTTGCATAAACGGTGACGTCGTTGGCAGGCATCTGTGCATCGAAGTCATAGGGGACCGTGCACCCCTCGTCTTCGTACCACCCGGCAAAGTAATAGCCATCCTTGCCATTGGTCGGCTCATAGTACCAGGAACCATCCTCCTGCATGCCGTATGGCTCGAGGCTGGCCTCGTAATACACACGGTCATCCTGCTTCTCGGTACGACTGGTAACATTGGGTCCCTGCGAGATATAGTGAATGGTGTACTTGTTGCGGGTGTAGTAGAAGTAAAGGTGGTTGTCGTCACCTCCATAGTTATTATTGAGCGTCGACCAGTTGACGTTTCCTCCAGCAGACAGGTTTACGGTTTGGTCATTGCTCTTAGTAATCGTCTGTCGCGTAAATCCTTCCAACAGCCAAAAGTCATCATTGTAATAAACTATGTTAAAATCATTAGGCTGTTCTAGTCTAAGAACATAGTCAGTTCCATTGTATGTTCTCGTGCCCGCATCTTCAGGTAGTGCTTCTACATAATAGTGGAAGTATCTAGTGGTATTATTACTAGATGTCCAGTGGAATACGATATTCTCTCCTGGCATGCGCTGCATGGACGTTATTCGAGCCGTATATGTACTGGAATTTTGCGGTGTCCAAGACGTATTTGGTGAAGTTGTGGGGTATGTTACACCATTTGAACCAATAAAGCTCCACTTATCATGAATGTCCGAGTCATACAATGCTGTAATCGTATGAATCGTTGTCCAATTTGTATATACGCTTGTATATCGAGTACCGGTATAGGTTTCCGTTTCCTCGGTACGTGTATAGCGTGTGCCATTATAGCGATTTCCGTACCCATAATACCAATTGCCCCAACTCCTATACAGCTCAACATATTCCCCATTGACGAGACCGTATTGAGTGCCGCTATTGCCTGTCGTGGCAGTATACGTATACTCTCCCGTGGGATATGTCCAAGTATAGTTGGGATTGCTGCCGCCTCGCGTCAGCTGAATATATTGCCCATCCACTAGACCGTATTGAGTGCCACTATTGCTATCTGTTGGCGTGTATTCATAGTGATAATTCCCCTGCACCTGGAACGTCAGCGTATACTCATTCCGGTCGTAATACACATTCAGCGTCGTCGTTCCGTCTGCATTGACTGTCTTCTGCGCGTCAGAGAGGTCTTCGTTGAAGGTGCAGTTCTCGTAGTCCCCTGTTCTCTTGTTCTTGTCCGCATTCTGAAGCGTGACGGTGCCGTCGGTCAGTGCGCTCCTCTGAACGCTCTCGATGTAGTCATACTGCTTCTGGTCATCGGGAAGGCCAGCAGCATCGGAAGCCTTCTGCCGCCAGAAGATCACGTAGTAGTCCGTATTGTCCGGTGCCCACTTGGCATAGAGCACCGTGTCTTCAGATATCGTGCTTCCAAACTGGAACGGCGCTCCCGTCCCCTCCGGATTGGTATACCAGCCCTGGAAAGAGTACCCCTTGCGCGTCGGGTCGGCCGGCTGCTCGGTCGTGGCATCGCCTATCAGCAGCTGAGGAGGCGTATAGGTTGCTCCACTGCCCGCGCCACCAGCGTTTGCATCAAACACGAGCCAGTTGCGTCCACGAACCTTGGAGTAAAGATCTATATGATGGTCCAGCGTCAGGGTGTCGCCCAGCTGATAGATAGTGCCATCCGCGACATCGATCCAACCCTCGAAGGTCTGCCCCTCTTCTCCCGTAAAGTCGTAGTCTATCTCGATGTTCTTGTCGGCCTCATCCGTTCTCACCGAGACGGTCTTCAGCACGATCTCGTTTTCGTGGTCGTCCACGGTCATGTAGCGAAGGTAGTACGCATCCTTCGTGATCGCGTATACGTCGACCTCCTGGAGGTCTGACACGTTGGCCCAGTCTGTTTCGTTGTTCAGCTTCTGATTCAGCTGGCTAATCGAATAGACATTTGCCTCGTTGGTCTCGTTCTGGTCAAACGCCCACCCGATGAACGTCTGTCCGTAATCGACCTCGATACCGGGGTCGTATAGACTCTCTCCCTGCTTTACATATTCCGTAGCCACAATATTGCTACCGTTGTGGAACACATACTTCAGACGCTTCGTCTCATCAACGACGGCGTAAATCGAAAAGCTGCCTGCCTCAAAGCTGACAACCTGTCCGTCTGTCACTGCCTCAATAATCTCTGGGTTCTCCCCGAAATGTACGACGGCGGGATTCACTGCGGCATCGATATCTGCCAGCTCGATCTGCACCGCCACCGGCTCGGCCGGCTGGACCTCCTGGCCATCCACGACGATGCTGATGTCGAACAGTCGCGCGTAGGCCAGGCCGTCGCTGACGCCCAGGGCCTCGGCGGCGCGCTCGGAGTAGGTGACGTACTTCCGCGAGCCCTCCGCCAGCTCCTGCACCTGCAGCTCGGCATCTTGGGGGATGCCCGCCTCGGCCGGGGCGTCGACCGTCATGGTGACCGTCGCGCCGTCGCTCGCCTGCATTACCTTGTGCAGGCTCGTCACGGCCAGCACGTAGGTGCTGAACTGGTCGCTGTCGAAGGAGAGCTGGTTGTCCGCCAGGCTCACCTTGCGGCGCTTGAGCTCGCTGTCGGAGAGCGTGTCCACGACCTGAGCCTCGCGCTCGTCGCCCTTGCGCTCCTTCATCTGCTTGTCGTCTTCGATGTGGACCACGACCGCCTGGTCGTCGGTATCGACGAGGCCCGAGGTCATGGTGACGGTGACGTCGGTCGCAGGCTCGACCTCGGCACCGACGGCGTTGCGGAAGCTGATGTCGACGGCCTGCATCTGCAGCACCTGGCCGTCAGCCTTGTCCGCCAGCGCCTTGTCCAGCGCGGCCTGCTCGTCGTCGGCAAGCTGCTCCGTGTCAACCCAAGTCGCAACCATCGTGGTCCCCTTGGGCAGGGCCCCCACCGGAGCCTGCACGTCAACACGCAAGACCAGGTTGTCGTCCGCGTCCTTGAACAGGTGCTTGAACGTCTGGGCGGGGTGGGTCTCGGCCAGCGTCGGATCCTCCTGCGAGACGGCAGAGGACTCGGCCGGGGGAGCGACCTGCGTTATCTCTTCCTGTACCGCACCGCTCTCGCCGTCATCGACCATCATGGTCTCGAAGCAGCCCGCTCCATGGACATGGGTCTCGGTGACCTCGTCCTGACCGCAGGTCAGCGTGCGCACGACCTCGTAGCACTCGTCGGTGTGGACGTGGCCCTCGTCCTCCTCGAGGCCACAGGTCAGCACCCGCTCCTCGGTGTAACAGCTGTCGTCGTGCACGTGCAGCTCGCTCTCCGGCAGAGTGCAGACGAGATTGCCGTCCGTGTCATAGCACGATCCGTCATGAGTGTGGGCCACCATACCGGTGACGGGGCAGTCCAGCACCTTCTCGGTACGAATCTGGGCATTGCCCTGTTGGCGCAGCGAAAGCGCCACGACCACAGCGGTCAGCGCCGCAAGGGCCGCAAACCCCCAAACATATCTCTTGTGGCGGCGATATGAGCGCAATATGCTTCTCATGCGCCTCCGCGTCGTCCCGCTCATGAGGTTCCTCAAATCTATGTAACGGCGGTTGATGCCGCCGTATAGCTAGTATGGTCCTACCTTAATTATGACCATTTATCATGTGTGTCTCAATCTTGCGCCCACGCATTTATCTTGGGATTTGTGACAGTTTCACGGGCCCAGACAACTAGAGTTATCTGGGCTATCCTGACTATTCTTGAATAGGTTTTTAGTATCTCACAGCATCGTGCGATACCCCGCTCGAGTCGGATGGTTGGAGCACTGCTGGACGAAGTTTCACTTATGCGCGGTTTTTCGCGTGCCCATCGGGTATCGGCTCTCCGCCAACTGGCCTTTTGTCCGTGACTACTTGGCAACGCGCGTTTAAACCGCGCATAAGTGAAACTTCGTCCATCGGCACCCGCAATTCGGCCACCGAAGCACCCCGCAAGCCGCTACGCCAGCCCCTGGCCGCACCTTCTGCGCATCACCAGCACCACGCCGACCGCTGCCAGCGCCACGCCGGCCACGTACAGGCCCAGCACACCCGGCCCGCCGGTATGGGGCAGCGCTACGCCAGCGGAATTGGAGACGAGCAGCGTGTAGACCTTGGTCTCCTCGTCGAAGCTCTTGCCCGAGTTGGACGCCGACAGGCCGGTCCCCTCGTCGTAGGTTACGTCGTCCGTCGTCACGGTGATCACGACCGGTGCGCCCTTCAGGATATAGCCAGCCGGTGCCTTGGTCTCCACCAGGTTGTACGTCCCCACGGGCAGCGAGAACACGGTCTCACCGCCGAAGACCAGCATGCCTTCCTCGTTGGACTCCATGTCTGCATACAGCGGCTCATCGGCCTGCTGGTCGTCCACCACCTCGTACAGGTCGAACTTCGCGCCTTCGAGGGCAGATTCGGTCGGCGCCGCAATGTCAACCTTCTTGATGCTGACCCTGCTCTCGCCATGCTGGTTCTCTATCGCCAGCTCGTACGAGACGCTGCCATCCCCTACGCTGCCGTCCCCATTGGGGATTTTCTTCAGCCAGCTCTTGTGCTCCTCGCTGTTCACCGTCACGGTGCCGTCGACCCCGAGGGTGAAGCACACGTCGCTGCCTAGCAGGGCATAGTCGTCCACGGCTTCGGTCTCGGTCAGGTAGTACGTGCCCACGGGCAGGTCCATCGTGATGCCCGGCAGCACACCGTTGTTGTCCGTCACGAGGTCCTCGTAGCCACTCTTGGGCGAGTAGTCCTTGCGCGGCGTGCCGTCCTGGGCAGTTACCTGCGGATAGAGCGCGAAGTGCACGCCAGCGATGGGGTCGCGCGTCTCGGCATCCACCTTGCGCGCCTGGAACGAGCTCGGACGGTTCTTGATGGTGATGGTGGCCTTCATGGACCCGTCCCGCACCCGCTCGATGTTGTAGAAGTCCTCGTCCACGCCACTGACGGTAACGTCGCCCTCCTCGCTCACCGTGATCGTGATGGGGTTGTCCAGCACGACGAAGCCCTTCGGCGCGACGGTCTCCGTCAGGGTGTAGGTACCCTTGGACAGGTACGCGATGGTGATCAGGCCCGTCTTGTCGGAGGTGTACTTCTCGGCCGCAACGTTGTTCCCATACTCGTCTACCAGCGTAAACACCGCGCCGGAGATGGGCTTGCCGTCCCAGTCGGTCTTGTACAGCTCGATGCCGGGGCGCGAGTTGGTCACCGTGTCGGTGCGCACGTTCTCGTTGAGCTCCGTCTGCTCGCCCACCTCGTAGGTTGTGGTGTAGACATAGCCAGAGTCGCTGTACTCGCCACCGACGGGCTGGCCACCGATCTCGAACGTCGCCCCGTCCTCGATCGGCGCGACCTTTGTAAAGCTCGTCACGACCCCATTGTCATCCACCACGGGGTCTTTCACCTCGACCTCGCGCACCACATAGTCGGAGAACGGGCGGTCGTTCTTCAGCTGCTGGAAGAAGTAGTAGACCGAGGTGGAGCCGGACTTCATCTGCCGCACGCTGTCCTCCATCGGCTCGCCGTCCAGGTAGATGGCAAAGTAGATGGGATCGTGCTGGGCCATGAAGTCGGCGTCGGTCCAGACCTTGTTGACGGTCAGGCCCCAGCCCTTCTGGTTGCGCACCTGGATCTCGGGGTCGTTGTCCTTGACGATGGTGGCGGAGATGGGCTCGTACTGCTTCTGGTAGCTGTCCTCGTCCGTTCCGACATCGGTGCGGGTGTAGCCGTCCGACAGACGCAGCGTGTAGCCCTTCGGGATCTCGTAGTCGCGCTCCTCGACCATGAACCGGGTGCCGATGACGAGGTTGCGCACCTCGACGGTGTAGTCCGCCGGAATCTTGGAGATGGTGCCGGTCATCGAGGTCGTGAAGCCGGCTGCGCTCCGCTGCTCCTCGGTCAGCGACTCGAAGTTCGTGATGCCCAGCGAGACGAACTTCTTCTGGCCCTTGTCCCAGACGCAGTACCGTCCCGCATCGTCCTTGATGTAGTAGGTGTACATGTCGGCTGCCGGCAGCTTGTTCGGATCGACGTTCTCGCTGCCCAGATAGAGACGGAAGGTGAACAGCGTCTCGTTGTCCGGGTAGGACAGGCGCGTCGTGCCGTCCTTGTCATACAGCCATTTCGTGATGGAGAGCGTGCGCATGGCACCTTCCGCCACATGGTTGTCGAACTCCAGCTCGGGACGGGCATCGGTCGTGGCCGGAGAGCTCTTGAAGTCCTTGCGTGCGGTACCGTCGACCTGGTTTTCCGTGTCGCTGCCCGTCAGCACGTCGTCATTTGCCTTCACCTGATCGTAGATGTCGGGGTTGACGCCGCACTCCACGACGTAGTAATCGATTGCGTCCTCCGGCAGGGTGACCTCGGCCTTCTGGCCAGGCTTCAGGATGAAGACGCTGTCGTAGGCCTTCGTGCCCCCGGCCGGCATGAATTCCGGCTTGTAGGTAACGGGGGTGCTGGTCCCGCTGTACAGCACGCCCTGCTCCTCGCCCTCTATCTGGCCGAGGAGGTGCGGGGTCTCCCCGCCGTCTGCCTTCGAGGTGTAGTAAATCTGGTACGGGAACTCCAGCAGGTTGCTGGCCTCGACGTCGGTTCCCGACAGCTTCTTGCTGAGGTTGAAGGTACCGGGCTTCACGGCCGCCAGGTTGAAGCGCATGTGCAGGTTGGACGCGCCGGCGCCGCGCTCCATGTAGAACATCTTCATCGTGTGGTTGGAGTAGTCCTTGAAGACGTGCTGCCCGGCGGCGTTGGTCGTGAAGATCTTGTCCAGCTCTTCGTCTATCTGTGCGGCGGTCATCCCGCGCGCCTGGTAGTTCGCCTTGAAGATGTCGTACAGCGTCGAGTTGCCGCGAGAGCTGGTGACGACGCCCGTGCGGAAGTTGACCGAACCCGTCATGGCCGAATGCACGCCACCCAGGTCCAGCACCAGCTCGCCGTCCACGTACAGCCAGAAGTCGTCGTCGCCGGAGAACTCGAAGATGATGTCGTGGCCCCATGCGTCCAAACCGCTGGCCGTCTGGGTAAAGCTCGCCTGCATCTGCATGCCGAAGAAGTAGTCCGTGTCGTCTGCCTTGAGCCAGTAGAGCGTCTCGCCCTTGCGCGGATCGGTGTCCGGCAGCTCCTTCGCAGTTACGTCCGTCTGGTTGGTGTAGGTCGCGATGCTGTTGGTGTCGATCTCGTTGTACGGGAAGAACTGGCCGTGCGTCCTGGTCGGGCCCGAGCTGGTGCCCGAAGCCAGCAGCTGGTCGTACACCGTGAAGGTGCCGTTCTCGTTCAGATGCGCGAAGTTCTGGGTGCTGTCGTACTCGAAGTAGCCGCTCTCGTTGTAGATGCTCTCGATGAACAGGTGGTTGACGGGCACCAGGCCGTCGCCACCGTTCTTGAACAGGTTGCCCAGCGACTCCACATGACCGGTCTTGTCCTGGGTCGAGGTGGGGTACCCGTCCTCGCCGAGATTGGTCGAGAGCACGCCGGGATTGTTGTTGTCGCCGTTGAAGAACTCCTTCTGCTTCGCATCCCTGCCGTGGCCGCCGCCTTCGCCCCAGTGGTAGGTGTTGTTGAAGTCGACCATCTCCATCTCGATGCCGTAGGCATTGCTGTCGATGGTCCTGACCGTCGACAGCTCGCCCTGCGGGTCGAGGGGGTTGACCACGGCGAAGTAGAAGTCGTCGGCCTCGGACAGCGGGCACGCGACGACATGGCCATCCTCGACCTTCAGGCCTACGTAGGCATAGTTGTCATCGTCCCAGGCGATGATGGTCGAGTAGTTCTCGCCGAAGCGCCGGCCGTTGAGGTTGATGCCCAGGGTGTTGTCAGACATCACCTGGTTGTCGGTCACCTGCGGCGCGATGTAGTTGCCGTACTGCACGTTCTGCAGCTCGTAGTAGTAGTTGGGCGTGCCATCGGTGTTGGTGTACTCCGTGAACTCCCACTGGGCCGTGTTGACCTGGCTGCCGATCCACTCGATCGCGTCACCCGTGTCGTAGCAGCGCACCAGCGAGCCATCGTGGTCGATGGCGTAGAACTCGTAGCGCAGGGTCTTCTCGTTCCAGATGCGGGTGTATACGATGACCTGCTGGCCGTCGTAGACGTTGTTCTCGTCCGAGATGCTGACCTTGCGGGCCTTGTACAGGTTGAAGTCTTCCTCGGGCATGTTGGAGCGCTCGACGAGGTTCATCCAGGTGGTCTTGTCGTTGCCCGTCTTCGCGTTGAAGCCGCTGGTCGCGCCCGCCAGGTTGAGGGAATGGCCACCCGACGTGAAGTGCCACTTGCCGCTGTACTCGCCCGTTCCCGGCGTGGCCGCAAACACGGACTTCGTCTCGTCGGGCGTGTCCTCGAGCGTCACGTTGGTGCCGTCAAAGGTCAGGTACTTGACCTGTCCGTCGACCTTCGTCGTGATCTGGTAGTTGTTCTCGTCGATGCAATGGAAGGTCCAGTCGGTGATGTCGCTGTCCTTGGAGACCAGCAGCACGCCGTCGTTGTTCAGCACGTCCGGGCGCATCAGCATGTCGGCACCGTCTAGGCGCTGGTTGTTGCCGGAGACCTTGGCGTCCGGCGTCAGCGCCACGGCAGTGACGGACTCGTCCTGGTAGGCGATGCCATAGGTCTTGTTGTTGAGCCCATAGGGGTCGAACCCCAGGGTGTACGAGGATGCGTAGGTCAGCGTGATGTCGCAGTTGGCGGCATTGTTCTGGTCGGTATAGAAGCGGATGCCGCCACCGCTCTTGGAGTGCTGCAGCCACTTGTCGGCGCCATTCAGCTTGAAGCGGAAGGTCGAGTCGCCCACCTTGGTGACCTGGAAGACGCTGCCATCGTCGGCCAGGCCCACGAGGTTGCCGCTCGTGTTCTTGACGTAGCGCTTTACCCCACCGACCATCGTGTAGATGCGATAGGTTCCCGCGCTGCTGTTCACGACCTCGAAGTACCAGGTGGCGGCCGAGCCCGAATCGTTCGACTCGATGAAGCAGCTATTGCTGTTCAGGTCGCTGGTGAAGTACACGGGCTTGCCGCTGGAGTTGAGGGACATGTAGAAGCCCGCCTCCGGGTCTGCAAGCTCGTCCAGCGCCGTCACCGTGCGGACGTTGACCTCCTTGGGCTCGGGCGCCTCGACGATCGCATACACGGAGAATCCCGGCGTGTCGAAGCTGAGCGTGGTGCCATCGACCTGCGCATCCAGCACCTCGGCGCTCTCGCCGAAGTGCACGACCTGCAGGTCGGACGTCTCGCCCGCGTCGTCCAGCCTGATGTCGACGGCCACGGTCGTGCCTTCGGCCGGCTGGACCTTGTTGCCGGCGCCATCGACGATGTTGATGTCGAACAGGCGCACGTAGTCCAGGCTGTCGACGCCCAAGGCTTCCTCGGCCTGATAGACGTAGGACTGGTGCTCCCTGGTGGAGCCGGAGATCTCGCGGACGCTGAGATAGGCGTCGCGCGGGATGCCGGTCTCCGGCCCGCAGGTCACCGCGATGCGATACATGTTGCCGTCGCTGGCCAGCACCTTCGTCTCGATCCGGGTGACGACGATCGCATAGATCGAGAAGGAGTCCACACTGAAGCTGACGACGCTCTCGTCGGCCGTCTCGCGGACGGTCGCGTCGACGTCGTCGGGCGTCGCGTCTCCGTCACCAAAGTGCGCGACGTGCACCTCGCCCTGATCGTCCGCATCAAGGCTGTCCACCAGCTTGATGCGCACGTCAACCGGTGCGCTCGGCTGTACCTTCTGTCCGTTGGCCACGATGGAGATGTCAAAGAGCCGTGCGAAGTCCACCGCCTCGTCGTCCGCCAGCCCGTCGCCGATGTGGTCGAGGCAGGTCGTGTAGTCGCTGCTGGACTGGTCCAGCTCGGTCACCTGCAGCGTCGCGTCGGCGGGAATCTGGGCCTCCTCGGGGCAGTCCACCGTGATGCGGTACGTCTGACCGTCAGAAGCCTCCAGCAGCTGGTCGAAGACCGCGACCACGATGCTGTAGGTGCTGAAGGAGTTCGTCTCGAAGACCAGCTGGTCCTTCCCCGCTGAGGCAGTCGTGGCCGCCGCCGTGCTCACCACGTCGGCGTTGCCCGCGTCATCCACGTGCACGACCATCAGGTCGTCGTGTCCCTCGATGGAGCCTCCGCCCAGCGCCACCTCGACGGGACGGGCGGGCTGAAGCTCGTTGCCGTCCGCATCGCGGAAGCTGATGTCAACGGACTGCAGCACGTCTGCCGCACCGGCACCCTCGTGCTCGACGGCCCGCTCGACGGCGTCCATGACCTCGTTCGCGGCAACCGCCCTCACCAGCATGACCGTGTCGTCGGGGAAGGCTCCCTGCGGAGCCTGGACGCGCACGGCCAGCAGCTTGCATCCAGCCTCGTCGATCAGCGTGTCGGTGAAGTCCAGCGCTCCCGTCGCCACATTGGCCCGTGCGGTCACGCCCTCGTCGTTGTCCACGACGGTCGTGGCGCGGAAGCATCCCGCACCATGGACGTGCTCCTCGACAACCTCGTCCATCCCGCAGGCCAACGTCTGCCCGTCGGCATAGCAGCTGTCATCATGCGTATGCAGCTCGCGCTCCGGCAAGGGGCACACCAGGTTTCCGTCGGCGTCATAGCAGTCGGCATTGTGGGTATGGGCCCCTCTGCCGTCATAGTGGCAGTCCAGCACCATCTCCTGGCGCACCATGCTGATGCCGCGCGTCGTCAGCATGCTCGCGACGCCCAGGGCAACCACGACCGAGAGGCAGGCAAGCAGCAGCAGGTAGCGCTCGTTGCTGCGTGCCGAAAGGACCAGCTTGGCCAGCCGGCTCCGTACGGTCTCGTAGCGTGCGCTCGTCTTGCTCATGGTTGCCCCCTCTCGCTGCATCGCATGGCCATCCTCATGGCCGGTCGTGTCGTGCTCTGACGCTATTCCGCAGCGGTACCCGCACTGACCTCGAACGCAACCTCGTGGTCACCCAGCGTCTGCTTGCGCTGTGCCAACTCGTTCTCGCTGAAGGTGTCGACGACGTCCGCCTTACCCTCATTATCGACGCGCACTAGCATGGTCTCGCTATTTCCAGTTTTGTCAATTATTCCAGAAGCTATTTTCACATCTATGTCCACAGCCGCTTCGATTTCTTTTCCGCCTGCGTCATGGAAGGTGATGTCGACCGTCTGGATCTGGGCGACATGGGCAAGGTCGCGCCTGCCAACCGCCTGCTCGATGGCACTCTGGACGCCCTCGTCATAGACGGGGGTGACGCGCATCGTCGTGCCCTCGGGGAAGGCCCCCTCCGGCGCGTTGACGGTGACGTGCAGGATGACGTCACCCCTGTCGTCCTTCAGATCCTCCTCGAAGGTCTGTGCAGGCATCGCCTGGGTCGCGGGCTCGCCTGCAGGCTCCTCCGCGGGCTCTTCGTCGGCCGCCTGATCGCTTTCCGCCGCAGCCAGGGGAGCCTCCGCCGCCCCGGCGCTCTCCTCCTCAGCCGCTTCGACGACCTCGTCGATGGACTCGCCGACCAGCCCGTCGTCAGACTCTTCTCCCTCGACCTCGATGATCTTGCCGTCGGAGTTGCGCACGAGGACGGTGCGGAAGCAACCCGCCCCATGTACGTGCTCCTCGGTAATCTCTTCCTTTCCGCAGGTCAGGGTACGCACGGACACGTAGCAGTCCTCGGAGTGGGTGTGATCCTCGCCCTCCTCCTGACCACAGGTCAGCTCCCACGTCTCGCTGTAGCAGCCATCGTCGTGGATGTGCAGCTCGAGTTCGGGCAGGGGGCACACGAGGTTGCCGCCCTTGTCATAGCAATCGGGCGTATGGCTGTGCGCCGCGTGGCCCTCGAACTCGCAGACGAGAATGGTCTCCTTGTGGTTCATGGCCACGGCGCGCTGCATCAGCGTATACGTGACGCCGATGATGACCACGGCTGCCAGGCAGGCCAGCAGCGCCAGGTAGCGCTCGTAGCGGGACGCAGCCTGCAGCAGGTTGTTCAACCTCTGCCTGTTTCTGCTTTCCATGGGCACCCCCTTGCCGCGCTGTCATCCTTTTTGTTGTCTATAGTATGACCAATTCTAGGGCCACGTTTTCCCAGTTAGACACACAGTTGGCGACGTGAGCCAAACATTTTTTGCGCGGAGGTGCCGTTTGTGCCTTGCGGGCGGATGGAGCCGGCTTGCCAGTTCGGACAAGAACGCCCCGTCAAGGCGATCCTTGACGGGGCGTTTCGGACATTCCTCTGGATGGGCAGCGGCTACTGCACCGTGCCAATCGCGTTCAGCGGCCAGACGCGCAGCAGCAGGCGGCCGACGACCATGTCCTCGCTCACGCAGCCCAGTGCCGTGTTGCGGCTGTCCAAGCTGGTCGAGCGGTGGTCTCCCATGACGAAGATCTTGCCGTCGGGCACCTGGTAGGGCAGGGTGATGTTACAGTCTCCCAGCGCCTTCTCGTTGAGGTAGGGCTCGTCGAGGCGAACGTTGTCCACGTACACGGTGCCGTCCTCGGTGATGTCCACCCACTGGCCCGTCGTGGCGATGACACGCTTGACCAGGATGTTGTTGTTGAAGTAGAAGGCGATGACGTCGCCTGTCTCGTAACTGGATCCGCGCAGCGTGACCACGATGTCCTGATCCTGCAGCGTGTCGGTCATCGACGTGCCCGTGATCTGCATGATGGGCAGCACCAGCATGGCGATGATGACCGCCACCGCGGCCACGACGATCAGGGAGAAGACGGTGCTGCGCAGCGCGGCGAGGATGTTGCTGCGATGCTTCTCGCGTCCCAGCTCGGCCTCAAGAGCGTCAACGGTCGGAGTCGAGGTGTCAATGGCGCTCATTCGCTCGCCTCCTCATCTGGGGTTTCGGTAACGACGGGCTCCTCGGACTCGGGCTCGGCAGCCTCTGCGGGGGCTTCGTCATCCTCCGGGGACTCGTCGGCGGCATCGTCGGCGTCGGTTTCGTCAGCATCGGTTTCGTCGTCGTCGGCGTCGGCGGCGTCGATTTCGTCGGCTTCGGCGTCGGTCTCGGCCTCCTCCTCGGCGGCCTCGTCCTCGGCAGCCTCGTCCTCGGCGACCTCGTCCTCGGCGACCTCGTCCTCTTCCTCGGCGTCGTCGCCCATGAACTGGCGCATGGAGTAGGACGCCGCGATGCTCTCGACCTCCAGCAGCTCCTCGCGGGACACCTGATGGCCGCCCTCGGCCAGCGAGCGTATGCCGTCAAACAGCTGCGCGAGCACCTCGTCCTTCTCGTTGAGACGGTGCTTGAAGCGCTCGATCAGCGCGTCCTTGTCGTTGAGCTTGTCCTTCAGGTGCTCGATCTGCAGGTCCTTGATGTCGAGCTTGTCCTTCAGGCGCTCGACCTGGTCGGTCAGTGCCGAGACGTTCCCCTCAAGGTCGGCGACCTCGTTTTGCAGGTGATCGTTCTCACGCAGCTGCTCGACCAACAGCTCCAGCAGGTCCTGACGCTTGAGCTTCTGTAGCTGCCTGCTCGAATCCACTCCGCGCGAGCTCTTCCCCTTGCTGCTGCTCTTGCCCTTGCTGTTGCCCAGTGAAAACATGGTGCCTTCCTATCGCGCAAGGGAGCGCCGGATGGTGCGTGGCCTCATCCTCGGCTCCTCGTTCTCGTACCCGCTCGCGGCACATGACCGCATGTCTCCAAATTAAAATACTTTCGAGCCATTATGGCAAACAGGGAAGGCTTTGGCGCTTTTCCTTCATCGCAATTGACCTTGCTTTAACGACATTCTCCCGCGACACGGGCCCCTCACACGAGAAGAGCCCCGTCGCCGGGGCTCTGCCGATCATATGGCGGAGGAGGAGGGATTCGAACCCTCGTACCCCGTGAAGGGGTAAACGGTTTTCGAGACCGCCGCATTCAACCACTCTGCCACCCCTCCGTAAGGGTGACGCGGCGCCCCGAGGGACGCCGCGGAACATGCTGGCGGAGAGTCAGGGATTTGAACCCTGGATGCGCTTTCGGCGCATACACGATTTCCAATCGTGCTCCTTCGGCCACTCGGACAACTCTCCGTGAAATCGCATAGGTCAGTATAGCGGACTTCCGGAGAAAATGCACCTACATATTGGTGCAATTTCGCATGTCCATCACCGGCTCACGGCACGCATGCACTACCATGGGCCACGGAAGGAGGAAACCGTGCCACTTGACCTGCCCGCCAGCCAGTTCCCCGCTGCGGCCGCGGTGCCCGTACCGCTTTGGCTCGACCTTGCCGCCGTGATGGTCGGCTCGCTGTCAGGCCTGCTCCACGCGCGAGAGCGGCACCTCGACCTGGTCGGGTTTGTGAGCATGGCCATCCTGTGCGGTCTGGGCGGCGGGCTGGTTCGCGACACGATCATGCAGGTGGGAGACGTGTATATGCTGCGGTCGCGGTGGGCCATCGTCGTCGCCATCGCCACAGGTGTCCTGGGGTTCCTCTTTCCTACGTCGATTACCGCCCACCCGCACCTGTTGGAGTGGGTCGACATCATCTCCGTGGGGTTGTTCGCCGCCGCGGGCACCGACAAGGCATTCCTCTACGGTCTCTACCCCGTGTCGGCCGTGCTCATGGGCAGCATTACCAGCGTCGGCGGGGGAATGGTGCGCGACATCTTCCTGGGCGAGGTCCCCAACATCTTCAAGCGCAGCAACTGGTACGCCCTCTGCGCGATAGCTGGGTCGATGACGTATTACCTGCTTGTCGCCGTCGTGGGAACGGACAAGGCTCTTGGGCTGGTGGGCTGCGTGCTGGTGACGCTGCTGTTGCGTCGCATCAGCCTGCGATACGACCTGTATTCGCCTGCCGACGTGGACCTCGCGCCAACCGTGCGTGACGCCGCCCACCATGTGGCCGAGGCGGCGCGCGAGGCGACCTCCAACGAGATCCAGCATGCGCTGGAACAGCACGAGCGCCAACAGCAACGCCACGAAGCCGGACGCGTCACCAAGAAGTAGCCCGAGACCGGGTCTTGGCGGCTGGGATTCCCTGTTTCGATGGGCTCGGTCGGGTTGGTCGCCCGTTGTCTGCGTTTCGGACAACCTACGAGTTTCGCCTACGCAGAATACGGCCTTTTCTGCGTAGGCGAAAACACAAACAACTGAAGCCGGCGACACGCAGACCGCAAAAGCGCAGACAGCTCCTCGTGCCGCTCTGTTTCCACCGTGAATTGCGCAGACAACGGTAGCGCAGCCTTACACGAAGCCCGTGTCGTCGCTACTTCTTCACCAGCCCGTGCCGGACGTTCCACTTGCGGCGGTCGATCTCGCTCAGGATGCGCTTGCGCAGGCGGATGTTCTTGGGCGTTATCTCCACCAGCTCGTCATCCATGATGTATTCCAGCGCCTCCTCCAGCGTGAAGGTGCGGGGCGGGGTCAGCTGGACCGCGATGTCCGCCGTGCTGGAGCGCTGGTTGCCCAGGCTCTTGGTGCGCGCGATGTTGACCACCATGTCGCCCGGCTTGGACCGCTCTCCCACCAGCATCCCCTCGTAGCACTCGGTGCCCGGCTCGACGAACAGGGCGCCGCGCTCCTGCAGGGTGCCCAGCGCGTAGGCCACGGCCTTCTCGGTGGACATGCTGATCATCGCACCGTTCTGACGGCTGCCGATGTCACCGGCGAACGGCCCGTACTCCAAGAACGTGTGGTAGAACACCGCCTCGCCGTGGGTGACGTTGAGGATGCGGTTCTTCAGTCCCATGATGCCGCGCGTCGGGATCTTGAACTCCAGGTGGGTCTGGGTGATGCCGGCCTCCATGTTGGTCATGGTGCCGCCGCTGTTGCCGAAGACCTCGATGACCTTGCCAGAGAACTCGTTCGGGCACTCGACGACGGCCTGCTCGATGGGCTCCAGGCGCTGGCCGCCCTCGCCCTTCTTGAACAGCACGCGCGGGCGTCCCACCTGGAACTCGTAGCCCTCGCGGCGCATCTGCTCCATCAGCACCGAGAGGTGCAGGATGCCGCGGCCGGCCACCTCGACGCCCGTCTTGTCGGCGAGCTCCTCGATGCGCATCGTGACGTTGTTCTCGGCCTCCTGCTCCAGGCGCTCCTTCAGCTGGCGCCCGCCGACGATGTCGCCGTCGCGGCCGACCAGGGGGCTGGTGGACGCCTCGAACACGACCGCAAGGGTCGGGGGGTCGATCTCGATGGGGTCCAGCTCGACCGGGTCGTCGGGATCGGTGTAGACGTCGCCGATGTCGGTGCCGTCGATGCCCACCACGGCACCGATGTCACCGGCCACCACCTCGTCGCACTCCTTGCGACCCAGGTAGTCGAAGGTGAACAGCTGCTTGACCTGGCTCATCGCACGGCTGCCGTCGTTCTTGACCACCAGGATCCTGTCGCCCTGATGGATGGTGCCGGAGAACACGCGACCGATGCCGATGCGGCCGACGTAGCTGGAGTGATCGACGGTCACGCACTGCATGGCCAGAGGGCCCTCCAGGTCCACCTCGGGGGCAGGCAGCGCATCGACGATCATGTCGAGCAGCGGGTACATGTCCGCGCCATCGTCGTCGGGATCCAGCCGTGCGAAGCCGTTGACTGCCGATGCGTAGATGACGTGCTCCATCGCGAACTCAAGCTGGTCGTCGTCGGCACCCAGGTCCATCATCAGGTCGAGCGAGTCGTTGAGGGCCTTCTCGGGGTTGGCGCCGTCGCGGTCGATCTTGTTGATGACCACCATGATGCGCAGGCCGCAGGCGATGGCGTGCGAGAGGACGAAGCGCGTCTGGGGCATGGGGCCCTCGGCGGCATCCACCAGCAGCAGCGCGCCGTCGGCCATCTTCAGCACGCGCTCCACCTCGCCGCCGAAGTCGGCGTGGCCCGGCGTGTCGATGACGTTGATCTTGATGCCCTGGTAGCTGATGGAGATGTTCTTGGCCAGGATGGTGATGCCGCGCTCGCGCTCCTGGTCGTTGGAGTCCAGGACTCGCTCCTGTACCTGCTGGTTCTCGCGGAATGCGCCAGCGGTGCGCAGCATCTGGTCGACCAGCGTGGTCTTGCCGTGGTCGACGTGCGCGATGATGGCGATGTTGCGAATCTGGTCCTGGAGCATGGGGCGCCCCTCTCTTGCCGAACAGACGTGATGTTTGTCGATTTTTCCTTGCAAACTATAGCAGCATGCGTATTTCTGGGACAGCGTAGTTCGACCATCTGGGACGGTTCTCCACGGTCGAAACCCATGGCCACCTGGAAGCTCGACCATCTGGGGCGGTTCTCCGCGGTCGAAAATCCTCGGCTGAGGAGAACTACCCCTGCTGGTCGGAGCCCTTTTCGACCGTGGAGAACCGTCCCCGATGATTGCCGTCCCTGACGGTCGATCCAGATGGTCCATATGGTCGAACTAGGTCGGACCTGATCGAGACTTTCGACCGTGGAGAACCGTCCCCGATGGACGAATCCGCGAGATCCCTGTCGCAACGGCTATGATGGAACACGTTTTGCCCTCCGCATATGACGCCGACGATACAAGAGGACGACCGTGACCAACCAATCCCCTTCGCGCACCCACCTCCTGCGACTCCACCTCCTCGTGGCGCTGCTCCTTGCGCTCGTGTCTGCCCCCTGCCTGTCCATCCCGGCGCTGGCGGACGAGCCGGCCCCGAGCGACGATGGCGCCTCGTTCTCCAGCTCCGAGCTGCGCGACGACGCGGCCGACCCCTGCATCATCAAGGTGGCCGACACCTACTATCTCTTCGCGACGACCGACGGCTGGGGCATCCCGTACTACTCCTCCTCGGACCTCAGGACCTGGACGCTTGCCGGCAACGCGCTGGCCGGCGACGCCTTCGAGGGCACGGGGCTCTGGCGAGGCGACGTCTGGGCACCGGAGGTCCGCACGCGCACCGTCGGGGGACGCACGACCTACGTGCTGACCTACACCGCAGCCGACTATTGGGACCGCGAGTACCGCGTCTGCTTCGCCGAGGCCACCCAGATCGCACCCGGCGCATTCGGCCACCCCAAGGTCCTCGACACGGGCAGCGTGCGCAACGCCATCGACTCCGACCTCTACTTCGAGGGCAACGACATCTACCTCTACTTCAAGAACGAGGACGAGTACCACTCCATCTGCGTCGAGAAGCTGGGGTCCGACTGGTCGCGCCAGTCGGGACCGACGACGGTGCTGCGCATGGACCAGCCATGGGAGTCGTGGACGATCGAGGGCCCCTGGATGTTCAAGTGGGGCATGACCTACTACCTCATGTACTCGTCGGGCGGCTACACCACAGCCAACTACTCCATCGGCTATGCCACCTCGAAGTCGCCGCAGGGGCCCTTCACCAAGGTCACCACGTCGGCGCCGCTCGTGCGCACCGAGCTGGGCGTGCTCGGCCCCGGCCACAACACGACGCTGATGGTCGCCGAGGGCGAGGTCTACCTCGTGTACCACAGCCTGCACGAGGTGGGCGAGCCTGACCGCAGGCTGATGATGGACCGCATGGGCATCGACGCCCAGGGCCGCATGTTCGTGAACTTCGCCGGGTTCGGACGGCAACCGCTTCCCTCGGGCGTGCAGGGCTACTACCAGATTCCGGCGGGGGACTACAGCGTCTCGACTCTGGGCGTCGCGAGCACCGCATTGCACGACGTGGTGAGCAGCCAGAGCGACCGGACGGACGTCGAGACGGTCCGGACGTCGTCGCTGCTGATAGACGTCGCGGATGGATACCACGTCGCCGACCTGTGGATCTTTGGAACGCGCTCGGGGCTGTCGGGAACGGCCGACCTCATCATCAACGGCACGCGCGTGGTGAAGGGCTACAAGCTGTCGGGCACGGCGACCAAGCTGACGCTGCCCTATTCCGACAAGTACGCGCGGTCGGTCGAGGTGCGGATGTCCTCCACGCAGGGCCTCAGCGAGGTGCTGCTCGTCTCGAGGGGAAAGCGCTGGGGCGTCTCCGTCTACCGCATGTACAACACGAAGACCTCGGAGCATCTCTATACGACCAGCGTGACCGAGTACGGCCTGTGCGGGAAGGGCGCCTACGCGGACTGGCGCGCCGAGGGCGTCGCCTGGCAGGCCCCGGAGGCAGGCGCCTCTGGCTCGAAGCCCGTCTATCGGCTGTTCAACCGCATCAGCGGTGACCACCACTACACCACGAGCACCGGCGAGCGGGCAAGCCTGCTGGCCAGCGGCGACTGGCGCAACGAGGGCGTCGCGTTCCTCAGCGGTGGGTCGATACCCATCCATCGCCTGTACAACGGCAGGCTGTGGCGCGGGCAGCACCACTACACCACCAACGCCGCCGAGCGCGACATGCTGACGCGCGGCTACGGGTGGCGCAGCGAAGGCGTGGGGTTCTACGCGATAGCCAAGTAGGCCCGGGCAGCGGGCCGATGGGGCCTGTCTGGGCAGATCGGCCGGCAGCGTCAGCGCTCAGAGCAGCGGCTCCAGCTCGCCGGCGGGCGCCGGGTCGGTCCACGCCAGGCCGTCGCCCATGCCGCGTCCCTCGAAGAACGAGTAGCCCGAGTAGCTGCGATACCCTCGCTCGCCGAACTCGAGCAGCAGCGCATCCTGGTAGGTGCCCGTCTCGTCAGCCACGCCCGCCTCGTAGCAGATGGCGTAGCGGACGGGCTTCGAGAGCCCGGCGTCGGGGTCGCCCTTCGCGCGGTCCAAGGCGCGCACGCGGTCGTGGGCGGCATCCAGGCACTGCTCCGCACTGTCCTCGGCAAAGACGTAGCTGGCCACGCTGCCCGCCTCGTCCTCCACCACCAGCAGCACGTCAACCGGCTGGTCGTCCGCCAGCAGGTCCAACGCGTCGCCCAACAGGTCGCCTGCCAGCGCGTCCAGACGCGGGGAGACTCCCTCACGACGCTGTCCCTTGCCCATGCACGCCCCCTCCCAGCCAGTGCGGCCCGAAATGCCGCACCAGTATTATGCGCAAACGGGCAAGGCGCGGGCGACAGCGCACCGCGAGAAAACAAAACGGGCAGAGGCCTGTCGCGCCAGCGCGTCCCCTACACGACGTTGACCGTGGTGCCAGAGGGCACGTTCTGGTTGATGTAGTACGCGTCGTTGATGTCCAGGCGCACGCACCCGTGCGAGATGTGCATGCCCAGCCGCCCGTCCTGCACGGCCCGCGTGTTGGGGTAGTACAGCACCGAATGGAACAGGTAGTCCCGGTAGAACTGGGTCCAGTAGTAGCAGCTGTAGCCCTTCTCCTCGCCGAAGCTGTACCCACGCGACCCGATGGAGAACGTGCCCTTGACCGTGGGGCTGGATCCCGCGCCACACGAGCAGTCGAACCAGCGCACCAAGCTCCAGTTACCCTGCCAGCCGGTGAAGATGCAGACCTTGGTCGCCGAGGTGTCCACCATCACCAGCCAACCCGTCGGGCTGGAGAAGTGGTTCGCGCGCATGACCATGTTGGTGACCGACGCCGGGTAGAGGCTCGTGAGCGCGCCGGTGGAATCGGCCGCGTACAGCATGCCCTTGGCCGAGACCCGGTCGTTGCGCACCACGTAGCCCTTGCCCGGCAGCCCATAGTACAGCCTACCGTCCACCGAGAAGAGCCCGGTCTGCGCTCCGACCAAACCTCCCGTGCAGCATGCCTGCAGGTAGTAGCGCTGTCTTCCGTTACCGTAGGCCGCGCTCTCCAGCCAGCCCCTCTTCGTGGCCAGGCGTCCGTCGTTGTCCGCCAGAAGGACGCCCTCGCCCAGCTGGAACCTCCCGCGCAGCACGTAGCCGGCAGACAGCGTGTAGTGTGGGTACCCGTCTGCGGAGTATCCCCGCCGCGCGGCATGGGTCTTGGCGTAGATGTAGTAGCGCTGAAGGCCCTGGCCGTAGCTCTTCGTGACGACCCAGCCGTTCTTGGACAGGTTGGGCAGCCGTCCCTCGTTGTCCGCCACGTAGACGTCGTTGCCCGTGACGTAGCTGCCGCGCACCACGTAGCCCTCGGGGCGGGTGTAGAACCACCAGTCACCCACGTGGTTCAGGCCCGCCTTGATGCCGTGGGTCGTGGGATCGATGTAATAGCGCTGGGTGCCCGCGCCAAAGGCGCTCGTGCACAGCCAGCCACCCTTGCCGTCGCCGGCCACGCGCCCGTTTCTGTCGGCCAGCCAGATGGTGCTTCCCGAGGTGTAGCGCCCACGCACGACATAGCCCTCGGGCCTGGTGTAGTGTGGCCAGCTCTTGGTGGAGTACCCGGGGACGCAGGCGTGGGAGTCCGGGTCGACGTAGTAGCGCTGCAGGCCGTCGCCGTAGGCCGTGCTGACCAGCCAGCCGTCGCGCTCCAGCCTCCCGTCGCCGTTGGCCAGGTAGACGCGGCCGTCGGAGGCCCGGTACTTGCCGCGGGCGACGTAGCCCTCGGGCCTGGTGAGGTGTGGCCAGCTCTTGGTGGAGTACCCGGGGACGCAGGCGTGGGAGTCCGGGTCGACGTAGTAGCGCTGCAGGCCCTGACCATAGTCGCCGCTCACGTGCCAGCCAGGCGCCAGCAGCCGACCGTCGTTGTCGGCAAGGTAGACGTTGCCCGTGGACGGGTTCCTGTAACGCCCGCGCACGACGTAGCCCTCGGGGCGGGCATACGCCCACCAGCCCGCCTCACTCGCACTGATGAGAGCGCCGGTGACCAGCCGTCCGTCCGGGCCCAGCCAATAGCGCTGCATGCCGATCTTGGTGCCTTGGGGGTCGGTGTCGCAGACGAGCCATCCGGTGCGAGGCGAGCCGTCGACATAGTAGCGATAGGAGCCATCCTCCTGCACCCAGCCGCTCTGGGTCGGTGCGGACAGGGGAGCAGGGTCAGCGGGTGCGGCTTCGTCATCGGTCGGCTCGGGCTCGGAAGTTGTCGGATCCGCAGTCGCAGCCGTGTCGGGGGATGTCATCGGCCCTTCGTCTGGCGCCGCCGCCGGCTCGGTCGGCTCGGTCTCGTCGGCAGTCGCCCCTGGCTCGGCAGACCCGTCCTCGGGCTGCGTCGCGTCGGCCGCATCCGCCTCGTCCTGGTCGAGGGTCAGATTCGCATCGGCGTCCTCGACAGCCGAGTCGCCCGCATCATCCAGCGTCAGCACCATCTGCGGCGCGGAATCCGGGACCACCTCGTCCGCCAGGGGCGAGGTTGGCGTCGTCACCCACGCCAGACACCACACGACAAGGCCAACCACCAGCGAATACCGTCCCCTGTTCGCCTTCATGGCGCACCTCCCGTCGCGTGTGCCTCCGATGTCAGCCCTGGTAGAACTCCTTCACCGCATCGATGACCGTCTGGGTATCCTCGGGTCGCATGTCGTAGTACATCGGCAGGCGCACCAGGCGGTCGCCCTCGCGCGTGGTGTAGACGTCCTCGCCGTGGAAGCGTCCGAAGACCTCTCCGGCGGGGGAGCTGTGCAGCGGCACGTAGTGGAAGACCGCCAGCACGCCGCGTTGCTTGAGGTGCGAGATCAACGCGGTACGCTCGTCCAGGTCCTTGCACTTCAGGTAGAACATGTGCGCGTTGTGCACGCATCCCTCGGGCACCGTGGGCAGCTCGATCAGACCACGCTCGGCCAGCGGCAGCAGCGCGTCCCAGTAGGCGTGCCACGTGCGCAGTCGGTCGTCATTGATGGCGTCCGCCTGCTCGAACTGGGCCAGCAGGTAGGCGGCGTTCATGTCGCTCTGCAGGTAGGAGCCGCCGCGATCGACCCAAGTGTACTTGTCCACCTGGCCGCGGAAGAATCGCTGGCGGTTGGTGCCCTTCTCGCGGATGATCTCGGCCCGCTCGATGTAAGCGGGGTCGTTGACCAGGATGGCGCCCCCCTCGCCCATCGAGTAGTTCTTGGTCTCGTGGAACGAGTAGCAACCGAACGTCCCGATGGTGCCCAGCGGACGACCCTTGTAGGTGCTCATCACGCCCTGGGCGGCGTCCTCCACCACCAGCAGGTCGTGACGCGCGGCGATGTCCATGATGGTGTCCATCTCGCAGGCCACGCCCGCGTAATGCACCGGCACGATGACGCGCGTGCGGCTGGTGATGGCCGCCTCTATCAGCGTCTCGTCGATGTTCATCGTGTCGGGACGGATGTCCACGAAGACCAGCGTCGCTCCCACCATCTGGAAGGCCGTCGCCGTCGAGCTGAAGGTAAAGCTGGGCAGGATGACCTCGTCACCCGGCTGCAGGTCGCAGAGGATGGCGGCCATCTCCAGCGCCGCCGTGCCGCTGGTGGTGAGCAGGGCCTTGCGCGCGCCGAAGCGCTGCTCCATCCACTGGTGGCATCGGGCCGAGAACGGGCCGTCACCACAGATCTTGTGGTTGACGGCGGCTGCCTCGCGCACGTATTCCATTTCGGTGCCCACATAGGGCGGGACGTTGAAGTCGATCATGCCAACCGTCTCCCCACGCATCGGTCGTACGAACCCTAATAGTACCGCACCAGGCATGGGCCTGCAGGTGTGCCGCGCCAACCTACCGTTTCAGGCCCGCGGGCGCACCGTGCTGGTCCCTCACCTGCTGGCTGGCCAACCGCGTGGGAATTCGACCGGGGAGAACCGTCCCAGATGGTCGAACGCGAGGTTTTCGACCGGGGAGAACCGTCCCAGATGGTCGAATCCTCCTGACAGGGATATCTACTTATCAGTCCAGCGGGATGCGCGCGTACGACAGATAGTCGCGGATCTGGTCCAGCAGCACCCCGGAGTCCGCCCCCTCGGGACGCTCGATCGTGCCGCCGGTCGAGGTGCTCAGCATGTTGCCGTCGAAGTAGACCGTGTCCAGGTCGTCGGGGTCGTCGTCCAGGAACAGGGAGCGTCCCAGGAAGCAGTTGGGCCCGCTGACGTCCAGATAGTCGAGCAGGGTCGGCGCAAAGTCCAGGGTCGTGCGACCGTTCGCGTCCACCATGGCCGGCTCGATGCCGCGGTAGTAGTAGAAGCAGGGTATCTCGTCGCAGAAGTAATGGTCGCGCTGGTAGTCGGGGAAGGCCGTGGTGAAGTCCAGCTCCGAGTAGGCGGCATGGTCGGCCGTGAAGACGACGACGGTGTCATCGGCAAGCTCGCTGCCCTCGAACCAGTCCATGAACTGGCCGAACTGGTAGTCGCAGTTGTAGAACTTGTTGAGCATGGGGCTGGAGCCATTGCCGAATCGCTCCTCGGGGGAGTCGAGCGAGGCATGCGTTCCGAAGGTGTACATCGCGACGAAGAACGGCGAGCCGCTCCCGTGCTCCCGCTCGACGACGTCACGCAGGGTCTGGAATGCCTCGCCGTCGGACATCTTGGCACCGTCGCTCGTGCCGGGAATCGAGTAGGTTCCCGTGCTGCTCTCGCCCACCATCTCGTCGAAATCCATGTAGCCCAGAAAGTCCGTCCAGCTGTCGTAGTACGGCTCGGTATTGATCAGCGTCGTGTGGTAGCCCTGGACGCGCAGGATGGCCTGGATGGGTATCAGCGCGTTGGCATCCAAATCGTTCAGCTGGTATCCGGAGTAGAGCTGGCCGTTCAGCGCGCGGAAGGTCGCCGCAGTGTGGTTGTAGTAGCCGGTGAAGTTGAGCGAGCGGCCCTCATAGGACGCCACACGGGGCATGATGCCACGCGGGTCGTCCACGATCTGCTGCGAGAGGCCCTCGACGAAGATGGCGATAACGTTGGGCTGGGATGGCAGGGACGCGGGCCGGTCGACGCCACCGGGGACGTCGTCGTGGAAGTAGGGGGTCGTGGTCGGGTCCACGCCCGTCTCCGAACCGCTCAGCTCGCTTATGGCCTGCTGGTAGCTGTTCCACGCATCCACCAGCTGGACGGTGCTTGCCATCGGACCATAGTCCATGCCGACGCCCAGGCAGGCGGCCGCCTCGCAGGCAGCCGCCAGCGCCAGTGCCGGCAGGAATCGCAGCAGCACCTGCGGGCCAACGCCCGCGATGGGCAGGAAGCTGAGCACGAAGGCCAGCACGGCACCGGACACATACAGCGCCGCCTTGCCGACGAGGTCCTGGATGTTGAATATGTTGGACAGCATGATCGGAGTGATGTAGCCGGAGGCAAACACCAGCACCACGGCCTGGACGTTGAACACCAGCATCAGCAGACCGTTGACCAGGCTGCCCAGCAGGGCGCTCTTTCGTGCCAACCAGTTGGTGGAGAGGAAGATGGCCGCAAGCTCGAGGGCGCCGGCCAGCAGGTACCGCCAGTCGTGCAGCAGATACGAACCGACACCCAGCGCGACCAGCGGAAACGCATACTTCAGGATGAGGAGCAGCGCAATGCGCACCAGCGTTCCCCGTGGCGTCGGCTTGCCTGCCGACGCAGGTCCGTCTGTCGCCGGCTTTGCATGCTTTCCCATACCCATGCGCAACTGCCTTTCGTTCGATGCCAATGCCACTCTCGTACTCCCTCGAGTGCGCACCCATTCTAGTGCAGGAGCAAGGAGCATGCCCCAGACGGAAGCCCGAGGGCGTACCACACCTGTCCGCACGCCTCGCGACGGCTAGCGAGCCCGTGCCCCGTAGAAGCCGACCCCCTCGTCGAACCAGCCGTGATTCGCCACCAGCGTGTCGCGCTCTGCGGCGTTTGCCGTGTAGTGGTGCTGGCCGCGGCGCAGGCCGCGATTGTACACGCGGTACAGGGCCACGCGCTGCGCGTCATCCGAGTAGAATGCCGTTCCCTCGTCGCGCCAGTCCCCCGACTCCAGCAGCGAGCGCTTCTCTCCCAGGCTGGTCGTGTAGTGGTGGTCGCCGCTGATGTGGTTGTACAGGCGGTAGACCGGCGTCGTCGATATCACCGGCGCGTACCAAGCGATGCCCTCGGCACGCCAGTCCGCATAGGCCCCCTTGCCGCACATGCCGTACTCGGTCTTGCTGGTGGTGTAGAGGTGCTCGGACGTACGCCCGTTGTACATGCGGTAGATGGGTCGCGGGGCCTGCTCCTCGAAGACCGCGACCACCTGGATGTCGGCGTCGATCCTCAGGGTGTAGGTCTCGTCGGTGCCCAGCACGTTGCCCTCGCCGTCCTCCCAGCGCACGAAGACGTAGCCCGCGTCCGGAGTCGCCAGCAGGGTGTCGGTCGCGCCTTCGACGACCGTGGTGGCATAGGTCCTCGTGACGAGCAGGGGTGCGATCGTGGACGTGATGGTTCCGCGGTCCTCCGGGCTCAACGACAGCCGGTAGGTGTGGCGCGGGGGCCGCGGGGTGTCGCCGCCGACGTTGTTGGTGAAGACCTTCAGGCGCGCCGAGCACTGCGACTCGTCTTCGCGGTCGCAACTCTGATACGGGTGGATCTGCGGCGAGTCGGAGAGGTCCTCCCAGGACTCGCCGAGGCGGTCCTGTTCGAAGCTCTGGCCCGAAGCCACGTCGTTGACAAAGCTTACCCAGCTGTAGCTGGCCGAACGATCGACGTCGTAGGCCACCATCTCGCCGGTGTCCTTCGACAGACGGACCACCACCGAGAAGGTCTCGCCCTGTTCCAGGACCACCGGCTCGGGCAGCTCGATGGTGTAGTAGCCCTCGTAGCTGGTGGTGCCCGTCAGGGGCGTTGCCAGCTGGGGGTCGCCGCTGGTGGGGTCGGTCTCGTCGCGCAGCCCCACGTAGACCTGGACCTGATACTGCACGTTGACGTCGCTGAGGGATAGGCCCACCCCCGCCAGCTCCTCGGCACCGTCCGGGTTGGCCTGGGCGGTGTAGACGTTGGCGATGGCGCCACCCGTCTCGACGTAGTTGTAGAACATCGAGGACGAGCCGTCGTACTGGTAGATGTTGTCCAAGTTTTCGGCGGGCTCGCCCATGAAGAGGTAGGCGTTGCCCTTGGACATGACCTGGTCCTCGTAGGAGACCCAGAAGTAGCCGCCGTTGCCCCAGTCCGCACCCCAGCTGTTGCGCACGAGCCACGCACCGGGACGCGACGGCCAGTCCTTGAAGTTCTCGACCGGATAGGCGTCGTCCCAACCCACCACCAGGATCGCGTGGTTGGCCGACAGGCCCGTACCCTGGACGTTCATGGCAAAATTCTTGGAGTCCAGGTACTGGTAGCGGTTGCCACCGAAGTAGACCGACGCCGACACGGCCCCATGGTCGAAGATGGCCTGCTTGACGTCGTCGACATCAGACATGGCAATGCGCCGCATGCCGGAGAGGTGCAAGTGGTCGATGCTGTGCGAAAGGCCGTTGTCCAGGTCGAACTCGCTGTGGCGCGAGGAGACGTAGCTGGTGCGCAGCTCATCGTAGGTGGGCAGGGCGTTCTCCTGCGCGACACCCATCCACGAGGCCAGCGCGTAGGTGACCATCGTGTCATTGCCGCCAACGGACAGATACGTTCCGTTGCGCGCGCTCGTGGAGTCCCCGGCAGTGTTTCCCAGCGGATCTGGCTGGGTGGTGTAGGTGAAGTAGGCCAGGTGGCGCTCGGAGAGGTCGAGCGTCGTCGCATCCTCGCCAGGCAGCACGCCGTTCGCCAGCGCGTGGGCCTCGAGGGACCCCAGCGTCGAGAAGACCCAGCAGGTGTTGTGCGAACCTTGGTTCTTCGGGGCGGTGACCGCGCCGGCATCCACCGAGCTGTATGTGGCGGGAAGTGACGGGGAGCGCAGCTGCAGGGGACCCGCCGGGGACCCGTCATGGATGCTCAGCACTGGCTCGGCACTGGGCACGAAGCCCGTACCTGCGATTTCCCCATCCCCTGTCACCACGGGCCCATCGGTGGCATAACCCACCGCAAGAGCCGGCGTCGGCAGGGTGGCAACCGACAGCGCTAGCATGCATGCCAGCGCAAGCAGCAAGCGCACCCAAGCACCCCTCTTGTCTGCAGGTCCTCCCATGGTCCTCCCGAGCGTCCGACCGTTCTCATGAGCGTCTATTCTCGCACGTCGGAGGGCCGATTCGGACGTGCCTGTCAAGCAACCACAGTCACTGCACCACCCTGCAAGGACAGGAGGTAGGGTCTGTGCCTATATAGGCACCAAAGCCGATTACGTTGTCTGCGCTTGCTGTTGGGCACGTTTTCGAGCTGCGCAGAATATGCCATTGTCTGCGCCGCCCAAAGCGCAGACAACGAAAGGTGCTTGGCGGGGACGTAGCAAAACGCAGACAGCGCCACCAAAACGCCGTTTCCCGCCTGGGAAAGCGCAGACAATGTCCGAGGCCGGTGCGGGTGGCGGGCGACAGCGCCCTGCTTGCGTTGTCTGCGCTCTTTGGGGAGAGAAACGGGAGCTCCATCCGCTTTGTCTGCGCTTTGAGCCGTTGCCAACGAGTGACTTGCGTTGTTTGCGTTCCCTCCTGCGCAGAAAAGACCGTATTCTGCGCAAGGGAGAACGGGCCGCTCCTCGAAACGCAGACAGCGGCACCTGAAGTCTCGACCTGAGGCGGGACGGCCTTTCACGAAGGCCCAAGGAGGTCCCGCACGCCCGCGATCAGCAACCCATCCGAGTGCGACCGTATGGGTGGACATTCCGAGCGCCCCTTCGGCATGTGGCGGGCAACAGGTATCATGGCCTGTGTGCAAACAGTTGCCGACGCATTGAAGGGGTCCCCATGCCCAACGACAAGTCTTCGCGCCCCATCCGCCTGGGCACCACCACACGCGGAAACGGCAAGGTCTTTTCCCTGATAGAGACCGATATCGACGCACCCGTGTGGGAGGCCGAGTCGCGCACGCGCGACGATCATGTCATTCCCGCAAAGGTGCACACCCTTGATGACGGATCCAAGGCCCTGATCGTGCCGGCGCTCGCCGTCGCCCAGGACGTCACCATCCGCGCGGTCAACGACGACGGCACGACGGTGGCGCAGGAGGACCACCGCATCGATGCCCACATCGCCAAGCTGCGCTCCCAGGCCAACACCCTCCTGCACAACCCGCGCATCGCAACCCTGCGCAACTGCGACGCCGAGCCCTCGACCGACGAGCTGGTCGTCTGGCCGCTGCGCCTCATCGCACGCGAGGACAACGCCGACCTGCTGCACCTGCTGGTCTTCTTCTCGCTCTACGACCCCGCCGACGGGCAGCTGCCAGTGGAGCTGGAGGTCCTGGGACCCGACGGGTCTTCCATCGTCGTGGGAGAGCCGGTCCTGCTGGGCGACGACGTCGAGGAGTTCCCGCACTACCCGGGCATCCACTACCGCGCGGTGCAGTACTCACTGCCCATCGCCCAGTGCAACCCCTGGTTCTGCCTGCACGCCTCGTGTCCCGACAGCCCCCTGTCGGCCAACTTCACCTGCGCGCAGCCGCACGAGATGCGCCAGATGTTCGACGCCTGGCACCCGGTGGTGCTGGGCTACGAGGGTCCCGACCCCGACTACGAGGCATGGCTGAACGCGACCCGCGCTCCCGAGCGCGAGCGCGAGGTGCAGCGCAGGACCTCGGCCGACTTTGCCATTCAGCCCACCTTCTCCATCGTCGTGCCGCTCTACCACACGCCGATCGACTTCTTCCATGACATGGCCGACTCCGTGCTGGCCCAGACCTATCCCAACTGGGAGCTGGTGCTGGTCAACTCCACGCCCGAGGACGCCGACCTCGCCCAGGCGGTGTCCGACCTCGCCGCCCGGGAGCCGCGCGTGCGCGTGGTGACGCTGGACCACAACCTGGGCATCACCGAGAACACCAACGCGGGCGTCGACGCGGCCACCGGAGACTTCATCAGCTTCTTCGACCACGACGACCTGCTGGAGCCCGAGCTGCTCTACTGGTACGTGCGCGGCATCAACGACTACCCCACGACCGACCTGCTCTACTGCGACGAGGACAAGCTGCTGGACGGGCACTACATCGAGCCGTTCTACAAGCCCGACTGGGACCCGTTCTTCCTGGAGACCAACAACTACGTCTGCCATCTGCTGACCGTCCGCCGCAGCGTCATCGACCAGCTGCCACGACCGACGGCGGAGCTGGACGGCGCCCAGGACCACCGCCTGGCCCTGGCCGCGGGCGAAATCGCGCGCAACGTCTACCACGCCCGCCGCATGCTGTACCACTGGCGCATTCACGCGCTGTCCACGGCTGCCGACGGCGAGGCCAAGCCCGAGTCGCTGATTGCGGGACGCCTGGCCATCCAGAGCCACTTCGACCGGCTGGGCCTGCATGTGCGCCTGGACGACCTGCCCAAGTCGCCGCACTGCTACGTCCCCGTCTATGAGGGGGTCGAGCTGCCCAGCGTCAGCGCCGTCGTGGCCCCTGGCGCCGACGAGGGGCTGACGGAGGAGACCGTTGCGTCGCTCGAGGCCCTGGGAATCGAGGACCTGCAGATCGTGACCTGCGGCACCACGGCCGATGCCGACGACACCGCCCGACTGCTGGCCGAGGGCATCCGCCAGGCGACGGGCGACTATCTGCTCTTGCTGGCCGCCGGCGTGACGATGTGCGACCTCGCCTCGCTGCAGCAGCTCGCGGCCGTGGCGATGCGACCCGACGTGGCCATCGCCTCGCCCAAGTCGATCCTGCCCGACGGCACCAACCAGCACAACGGCATGAACTTCCACGAGGGCAACTTCTTCGTGCTCAACCGCTACTTCTACCACAGCTTCAACGCGGACCGCGCCATCACCGTGCTGCCGCACCAGGTGACGGCCGGCACGACCGACTGCCTGATGCTGTCCCGCGAGACCTACGACGAGCTGGGCGGCGTCCGCACCGATGCGCCCGGCGACCTGTGGGGGACGCTGCTGTGCCTGGAGGCGCGGACGCGCGGACTGGCGGTGGTCCAGCAGTCCCCCTCGCTGGTCATGCGGCGGCTGGGGCCCGACGACCTGACCCTGGACATCGAGCGACCAGCCCTGTCCAATGGCAGCAAGCGTTCCTACCTGCTGCGCACCTACCCCCAGATCGTCTGTCTGACCGATCATTTCTACAAGCCCCTGGTCTAGCGGCGCACGACGTGAGGAGCTGTGATGTCTGAGAGCACGCTTTCCCTTGGAGAGATTACTCGCGGTTCGGGCAAGGTGTTCGTCCGCGTCTATGGCAGTGCGGCGCGCATCGAGGCGCACGCCTCGACCCAGAAGGGCGCCGAGCTGCCCTGCGAGGCCTTTGCCGTGGGCGAGGGCGCATGGGTCGCCACCGTCGCCGTCCTGTCCATCCCCCAGCAGCTGAGCGTCGTCGCCTACGGGGCTGACGACGCCGAGGTAGGCCGCCTGGAGACCGTCGTTCGACCCCTGTCGGCACGCCTGCGGTCGTCCATCAACACCGCGACCAAGAACCAGGCGGCGCTTGCCGTGCGCAACATCGACGAGGCGCTGGCTCCCTTCGCGCTAGTCGTCCACCGGATGGTGCCCGCCGACGACCAGCTGGTCGTCGTGTGCGGCGTCGAGGCCTTCCCCATCGGCTTCGACACCAGCGACCTGCGCGCCGCTATCTATGCCCTGAACGGAACCCTGCTGGCGGACGACCCCATCGACTTGGGGACCTCGACGCGACGCGACGAGCGCTATCCCTCCGAGCTGCGCTTCCGCTCCACGTTCTCGCTGCGCATCCCCGCCGGCCACAAGGGCCTGGTCATCGACGTGCACTTCGCCGGCGCGCACCGCTTCATCGAGCTGGAGCCGTGGCGTCTCGCCCAGCTGCAGGGCAAGTGGGCCGTCGAGGCCACGCCGGCCGACCGCGACGTTCGCTACGAGGACTGGTTCATCCGCCACCACCGCATGCGCAAGAACGACCCTGTCTTCCAGCGCCTGGCATCGGACAACTTCGCCATCCGGCCCGTCTTCTCCATCGTCGTACCGCTATTCCGCACGCCGCTGGACTTCCTGCGAGAGATGGCCGACTCGGTGGTGGCCCAGACCTACCCCTACTGGGAGCTGCTGCTGGTCAACGCCTCGCCCGAGGACGAGGGGCTGCGCGAGGCCGTCGAGGCGTACGTCGCGGCGGACGAGCGCATCCGGCACATCCCGCTGGACGACAACTACGGCATCACCGAGAACACCAACGCGGGCATCCGCGCGGCCACGGGCGACTTCATCGCCTTCTTCGACCACGATGACGTCATCGAACCCGACCTGCTGTACTGGTATGCCGAGGGCATCAACAACTACCCCACGACCGACCTGCTCTACTGCGACGAGGACCACCTGCAGGACGGCCACTACATCGTGCCCTTCTTCAAGCCCGACTGGGATCCCGACCTGCTGTGCTCGGAGAACTACGTCACCCACATGCTGACGGTGCGCAAGTCCATCGTCGACGCCTTGCCCGAGCTGCCGGACAAGCGCTTCGACGGCTCGCAGGACCACAACATGACCTTCCTGGTGGGCGAGCAGGCGCGCAACGTCTACCACGCGCGGCGCGTGCTGTACCACTGGCGCATCCACGAGAACTCGACCGCCGGCAAGGGCGTCAGCCAGAAGTCCTACGCGCTGGAGGCCGAGCGCCTGGCCGTGCAGGGACACCTGGACCGTTGCGGCATCAACGCGACGGCCGTGATGGAGGCGCGCATGCCCGGACGCTGCGAGGTGGTCTATCACTTCGACGAGCATCCGCTGGTCTCCATCGTCATCCCCAACAAGGACGCGCGAGACGTGCTGGCCACCTGCGTGGACTCGATCCTGGCGCGCACCTCGTGGCCCAACTACGAGATCGTGGTCGTGGAGAACAACAGCAGCGACCCTGAAACCTTCGATTATTACGGCGAGCTGCGGGCACGCGACAGCCGCATCCGCGTCGTCACCAGCGAGACCGGCGGCGTCTTCAACTTCTCCAAGGTCGTCAATGACGGGTTCGCGGCGGCAGCGGGCGACTACCTGCTGATGCTGAACAACGACACGGAGGTCATGGAGGACGACTGGCTGGAGCAGATGATGGGTCCGGCCATGCGCGACGACATCGGAGCGGTGGGATGCAAGCTGCTGTACGCGGACGACACCTACCAGCACGTTGGCGTGGCCGTCGGCCGCGGCACCGGTCCGTTCCACATCGACATGGGCCTGCCCGAGGGCACCTGGGGCTATTACGAGAGCGACGTGCTGTCGCACCGCTGCTCGGCCGTGACCGGCGCCTGCCTGCTGACCAAGCGCAACGTGTTCGACGCGGTGGGCGGGATGGACGAGGACCTCTCGGTCAACTTCAATGATGTCGACTACTGCATGCGCGTACAGCAGGCAGGGTTCGCGGTGCTCGTCCAGCTGGCCACGCGCCTGCGCCACTACGAGTCGGTGACGCGATCGCCCGCCACCAGCAGGGAGAACACCATCGACTTCGGACGCGAGCACGGCGTATTCCTCGGGCGCTGGCAGCGCTACGTCACGTTGGGTGAGCACTTCTACAGCAAGAACTTCCGCTACATGAATGCCTTCCGCATGCTTGAGGCAACCTAGTGGCAAGAAGAGAGGGACGTGTGATATCCATCAATTGCTAGCCGTAAAGCACAGGTGTATCTATCTTGAAAGCAACGACTGTTAGCACGAAAAGCGCCTTGATTACCTGCATATTTCTCAAGTCACGTACCGGCTCGGAACTCCATAGCCTAGAGATGGCAGAACAGCTGATGTCCCATGGCTATGAAGTGACTTGCTTTACATTGCTTTCGGCCTATCCCATCATTGACGACTTCCTAGAAGCCGGCGTGCGCGTGGTCACCTTCGAGCAGGCGGACACGCTCGACGACCACTACGACCTCTTCTTCGCCCAGCACCACCTAGTCAGCGACTATGTCTGGAACTGTCTGGACATCAGCTTCGACAGGGTCGTAGTGTCAGTGCTGGGCGCAGCCAGCGAGCACGAGCTTCTGCCAACCTTCATCGCTAGCGCCGATCTCGCAGTCTTCGTCTCCCAGGAGTGCCAGGACGCCTATGCGGAGGAGCTGCCGCGGGGCCTTGCCACGATGGTGCTACCCAACTACGCGTCGCGCGCCTTCTTCGAGCTGGAGCCGCGCAAACGGCCACAGTCCATCGAGCGCATCGCGGTCATCTCCAACCACACGCCCGCAGAGGTGCTCGGTCTGCGCGACGTCGTACCCGATGGGGTCGACATCACCTACTTCGGCTACGAGTCGCTGTCGGTGCCCATCACACCCCAGCTTCTCGATTCCTTCGACGTCGTCATCTCCATTGGCAGGACCGCCCAGCTCTGCATGGCCACCAGCACGCCGTTCTACTGCTACGACGTCTTCGGTGGGCCCGGTTGGCTCGGCCTCACCAGCCTGAAGGCCCATGCCCGGCAGAACTTCTCCGGGCGCTCGGATCCCACCAAGCGCACGTCCAAGGAGCTGTGGGAGGACCTCTCTCACGGCTATCGACACGCCCTGCTGCGGCTGAAGCCCCTGCGTCGCTTCGCCTCCCAGAGCGCAAACCTCGATCTACTGGTCAACCGCCTGCTGGACCGCATAGCCTCCATCAAGCCCGTGGCTCGCACCAGGAGCAGGGCCGTCGCCGTCAAGAGCCGCATCGCCTGCGCCAGCCTGGTCAAGGACTATCCCTACAACGAGGAGTTCGCGACGGTCCAGCTATTCTACGGCAACCGCGTCGACCCCTGCCTGGAGGAGCGCTCCGTACTGCTGCGCGTGCGCTACAACTCGCTGACCACCATCCATTACCAGCACGTCATCCCGGACAACCACGACTTCTACCCGCTGCGCCTCGACCCCAGTCTGAAGCCGTGCGCCTGCCTGATGCGCACCGACAACCTGCTGCCAACGGACCAGACAGGGCGCACCGACGACGGATGGGACCTGTTGGACGTACCCGACCCCAGCTACGCCTATTCCAGCGAGCTGACCAACGAGCAACACCAGCAGCCCCTCACCTTCGCCGTCAGGCCCCTCGCAAGCACATTGCGTGACACATCTGGCACATAACCGATACCATAGGCCCCGTCGCCGCAGCTCGGAAGGAGAGTCTCCATGAGGGTCATACCATACGGGGTCGCAGAGCACCTCTGGTCTCGCTACCACGCGTTCAAGGTGACGGGCATCGACCCGGACGCCACCCTGCGGGCCGTGTACCACTATGGCGACGCGTTCATGGAGGCCCCCTTCTACCGCATCGAGGGTGCCGGGACCACCACCCAGCTGTGGGTCGCAGCATTTCCCCACCTCGAGGACCGCAGGCAGGCGCTCGACGTGACCACGCGCAACGGCACCGTCCTCTGGCACAGGGAATGGGGGCGACGCGGCTGGAAGCTGCGCAACAGCTATACCGAGCGCTTCCTGAAGGACATGCCGCCGCGCATGGAGGCCATCGAGCTGGCCCATACCGACGAATCGGCTTTCTTCGAGCCCATCGGCGTCTATCCCTACGATGACCGCTACGAGGTCACGCGCATCCGGATCAGCTTCCCCGAGGGCGTGCGCGACGTCGAGCTGGACCCCGCGAAGGTGCTGCGCAACGGCGTGGCGAAGCAGACGCAGGTTCTGGAGTGCGGGATGGGCGACGACCAGCGCTGGCACATCGTCCTATCCTACCTGCTGCCCAAGGACGAGGGGATGCTGCTCTTCTCCGCGCCGGGCGGCGACGGCTACAAGCCGTGGATCTTCATGATGACACCCGAATACCGCAGCGAGATGGTGCAGGGGTTTGCCGCCATGACCACCGACGCGGCAGGCGATCCCGACTATGCTGCCTGGTTCGCTGCGCACCGAGCGACCGAGGTCCAGTTGGCCGAGCAACGGGCACACCCCCTGCCTGACCTGCCCCTCGTGTCAATCGTCGTGCCCGTCTACCGTCCTCCCATGGACTTCCTGCGGGCCTGCGTCGAGTCGGTACAGGCCCAGACCTACCCCAACTGGGAGCTGATAGCCGTCAACGCCAACATCGAGGACACTGCCGTCGGGTCGTATCTGGCCGACGTGGGCCACGAGGACCCGCGCGTCAAGGTCGTGGGGCTCGACGGCAATCGCGGTATCGTCGGCAACACCAACGCAGGCGTCGCGGCAGCCAGCGGAGACTGGGTCGCCTTCCTGGACCAGGACGACATCATCGAGCCCGATGCGCTCTACGAGTACATGCGCCTGGCAAACGAGCGCCCCGAGGTTGGCCTGATCTACTGCGACGAGGACAGCTTCACCGAAGGTATGGATACGGTGTTCTACCCGCGCCTGAAGCCCGACTTCAACCCCGACGCCCTGTTCTCCCACAACTACGTCATCCACATGCTGGCCGCGCGACGCGACCTGCTGCTGAGGGCGGGGCTCTCCACCCCCGAGGTCGAAGGCGCCCAGGACTACGACCTGACGCTGCGGATGTCCGAGCAGGCGCCGGTCGGGCACGTCCCGCGCGTGCTGTACCACTGGCGCAACCACGCCGCATCCATCAACTACGAGGCCAACGAGTCGAAGCCCTACGTCACCGACGCTGCCATCAACGCGCTGAAGGCACATTTCGCGCGCACCGGCATCGCGGCGACGGTTGAGACGGGCATGCGTCCCGGCACCCATCGCGTCACCTACGACGTTCCCGCGGGCAACCCCATGGTCAGCGTCATCATTCCGACCAAGGACCATATCGACCTGCTGGACGCCTGTGTCACGTCGCTGCTGGAGAAGGCAGGTTGGGACAACCTCGAGGTTCTGCTGGTGGAGAACAACAGCACCAAGGCGTCCACCTTCGCCTTCTACGACAGGATGGCCGCCCGCGACCCCCGCATCCGCGTGCTGCGCTACGAGGGCTCGTTCAACTACGCGAGCATCCTCAACTGGGCGGCGGCTCAGGCAAACGGAGACTATCTCTTCCTGCTGAACAACGACACCGTCACCCTGTCCGACGGTGCCATCCGCGCGATGCTGGGCTACTTCCAGCGTCCGGACGTGGGTGTCGTCGGCCCGCTGCTGGTGTTCCCCGACGGCCTGGTCCAAACGGCGGGTATTGCCCTGATGAGCGACGGTCGCCTGGGGTTCATCAACCAGAACCTGACGCTGGAGACCCACGGTGGCTATCTGGCCAGCCTGGACTGCCCGCGCGACTACTCGTCGGTGCTCGGCGCCGCCCAGATGGTGCCCAAGGCCCTGTTTGACGAGTTGGGAGGCTACGACGAGCGTCTGGCCGTCACCTACAACGACGTCGACTTCTGCTGGCGTGTCCGCGAGACGGGTCGCGTGGTGGTCTACACGCCCAACGCCCGACTGTCACATCGCGAGTTCGCCACGAGGGGCCACGACAGCATCGACCCCGTCCGTGCGGCCCAGACCGAGGCCGAGGCCCAGCTGATGCGCGAGCGTTGGCCCCGCTTCTTCGAGCAGGGCGACCCCGTCCTCAACCCGCAGTGCGACCCCGCCAGCCCCTGGTTCAAGCTACGCAAGGACGCATAACGGCCCTGCTTCGACCGTCTGGGACGGTTCTCTGCGGTCGAAAACCCGCACAACCAGCGGTTCCTCCTCGCCCGGGCGAGCCCTGCTTCGACCGTCTGGGACGGTTCTCTGCGGTCGAAACGTATCAGACGTTTCGACCGAGGAGAACCGTCCCAGACGGTCGAAGCTGCTGGTTGGGTCGGATGGCCAAAGCACAAGCCTCAGGCTCTGCTCAATAGGCCTCACGCCACGCCGAACTTGTCGTCAAACCAGCCAATCTGCTCTTCCAGCCACTTCGTGAGAAAGTTGAAGTTCTCCTCGTAGGTGGGTAGGGGATCCCGCTCGTTCGGGAAGGTCTTGAACTTCCAGATGACCTCGTTCATCGCCTGCGTCGCGGCAATCTCGCTGCGTCGTTCGGGTAGGTCGCGCAGGGTTCGCCACGCGGCGTTCGAGCCCTCTCTCCTCCACAGCATGCCAAGGTCGAACACCAGCGTCCTGCTCTTCCCGATGAAGTCCGCGTACGCATCCTCGATGAAGCCGGTTCCCTCGCGGTCTTCCGTGCGCAGGCCGCAGCATGCATCGAAGTCCCAGAGCGGGCCCGCCACCAGGCAGCCGCCCGCGTCCTTGTAGAAGTAGGTCGAGCTGTGGAAGTAGTCGATGTTGCGTACCAGCTCCTGCACCAGCGACACCGCGACGAACGAGTCGAGGTCCAGGCGCTCCGACACGATCCTACCGCTCACCGTCCCGAGGGCATAGCCGTCAAACAGGTCGAATGCCAGCTGCACGTACTCGCTGATGTACAGCACGCTCTCGTACGAGCAGAACTCGGGGCTCTTCACGACGACCTTGCCGTGACTCGTGTCGAACCAGACCGCCTCCTTCTCGTAGTACACCGGGTCTACCTCCAGCAGGTAGCCGCCAGAGATGTCGGAGGGGTTGTCCGCGCCAACCACGTACTGGAACGTCATGCCCGCAGAATTGGTCGCCCGCGCGGTCGGCAGGTCTGCCAAGTCGACACCCTCGTTCGCATCCTCGAAGCTGCCCTCCAGGTCCTCGATGTCGATGCGCCCGGAACCGATCTCGACCTTTTCCACCAAGAGGTAGGAGCCGCGGTACTGGCCATCGTAGTAGAGGTCGACCGGCTCGAGCTGCTCGACATCTACGCCCAGCATCCTTCCCAGTGCCATCACGTAGGTCGTACGCAGCAGTGACGGATCGCTTGCGTTGGCCAACAGCAGCCACTTCTTCGCCTTGTTGGCCTTGTCGCCGGTACCAAGCAGGTCTTCCTTCTTGCTCAGCTTGATCTGGTAGGGCTTCTTCACCGAGGCGACCCATGTGCTGTTGCCGCGTCCCTTGATGGTGGAGTAGCCGCCTTCCTCGGCATCCTTGTTGTAGACGACCTTGCCGTCCGCATCGACCACCAGGACCGTCACGTCTGCGCTCGTGGAATGGTCCAACGACCTCTCGATGTACAGACGCCCCCCGCTCTCGGGATCGGCGCTGACGAGATAGACGGCCTTGGTGCCCGAGGACACCATCACAGCCAGGGTGTGTACCAGCGTCGAGCCGCCCGTACGCACGTCAAAGAGCCAGGCCCCGTTGTCGGCGCGCTGCGTCTGCCACGCCGAGAGGTCCAACCGATCGGCAGCCACAAACTGGCTGGAGCCCTTTGCTGCCAGCATCAGCTGGGCCTTCTCGGAGCCCAGGGCCGCAGAGAGGGAGATGCCTGTCGTGTCCGCGCTGGATGGCAGGAAGAGGTACACCATGCCGCCTGCGACGGTGCTGAGCAGCGTCGCCTCGACGCCCTGGGCGACCTTGGCCGTGGCGGTGAGCGTGGGGTACAGCGCACCTGTGGCATCGCCATTGTATGCGACGTCGTCCACCATCGCATAGCCGACCAACACGAACCCCTTGCCACGCAGCCCCAGATACCTGTTGCCATCGACGGAGAACTCGCCGGTCACGGCTGCATGCGTCTTGCTGTCGACCCAGTACTTCCGGGTGATGCCCTGCGCGTCGTAGGCCTTCGAGGTCACCCAGCCGGGCTTCTCCAGCGTTCCGTCGTTGTTGGCCAGATAGACGTTGCCCGTGGCGTTGTCGGCCCAGAGACCTCGCACGACGTACCCTTCGGGACGGGCGTAGGCCCATGCGCCTGACGCCAGGCGTACCAGTTGGGACGTCACCGGCGTACCGCCGCGCACCCAATAGCGCTGCAGACCCTGGCCGAAGGCGTCGGTAACGAGCCATCCGGCAGGATAGGTCAGGACGCCATCGTTGTCGGACTTGACGGACGAATTGTTGGCTCGCGCGACGTAGCCCTTGGTTGGCAGGCCAAAATAGCCCTTGCCACCCACGTTGAAGAAGCCCGTCCGCGCCGCGTGCGTCGTGCCATCGACGTAGTAGCGCTCCAACTTGCCGTCATAGGCCTTGGTGACCAGCCAGCCCGCGGAGGCCAGCTTGCCGTCACCGTCAGCCAGGTAGACGCGACCCGTCGCAGGATGCACCCACTTTCCACGCACGACATAACCATCGGGACGCGCGAAGGAGTAGCTGCTCGTGCCGGTCTTGACCAGCTGGTCGCGCAGAATCTGCCCGTCGTGCTGCCAGTAGCGCTGGATTCCCTGCCCAAACGCGCTGGTCACCAGCCACCCCTCCGTAACGAGGCCATCGTTGTTGGCAACACGCAGCACGCCGCTCTCGTTGCGCGCACCACGTAGCACATAACCCGCGGGCAGCGTGTAATGCGCATAGCCACCTCGCGAGAACCCGGGAATCGCCGCATGGGCGGATGGCTCGATGTAATAGCGTTGCAGGCCCTGGCCGTAGGCGTTCGATACGAGCCAGCCGTCGGCCTCCAGCCTGCCGTCGCCGTTGGCGAGGTAGACGTACCCGGTGTCCGGGTCGACAAAGCGGCCGCGTGCCACATAGCCCGCAGCGCAGGTGTAGTGGCGCCAGCCGGACGTCGCATAGCCGGGAACCGCAGCATGCAGGGTCGGGTCGACGTAGTAGCGCTGCAGGCCGTCGCCGTAGGCATTGCTGACGACCCAGCCGACGTTTGCCAGCTTTCCCTCGTTGTTGGCCAGGTAGACGTAGCCCGTGTCGCTCCTGTACTTGCCACGCACGACCGCTCCGCTCGTCGTGGAGAAGGCGTACCAGGCGTTCGCGTCCAGCTCGGTCGTCGGGTCTATCAGGCGGTTGAGCGCCATCGCACCCGTGCTGTCCAGCCAGTAGCGCTGCAGGCCCGTGCCTTGCCCCAGGGGGTTCGTCCCCGTGACCAGCCAGCCCGTCTGCATCACGTCGTCACGATAGTAACGCCACGCCAGCCCGTGCTCGTCCAGCTCGCGCACCCAGCCGTTGCGCTTCGTGGCCGGCTGTGCGGCGAGGGGCTCCGGGTTGGCGGCGGGGGACTCGGAGGGTTGCGGCTCGTCTGCGGGTTGCTCCGCGACAGTCTGCTCCGCCGCGTCCGTTGGCTGCTCCTGCTGGTCATCTGGGAATGCCGCCTCGACTACGTCCGACGCCTGCGTCTCCGCCTCATTCGTCGATTCCTGTTCGGGACCATCCGTCGCAGCGTCGGAGTCTGTGGGGCCTTCGCCCACACCACAATCGTCCAGGTCACCCGCTGGCTCCACCAACCCTTCCGCCTCGGACGCAGGCGATGGCTCGACGGCAATCGCCTCGTCGTCATTCGCCCCCTCTTCGTCGAGAACGACCTCGTCCGAAAGCGCGGCAGGACTAACGGGCGTGTCTTCGGTCGCCCAGGCCAGCCGCACGCCACCCAGAGGCGAGAGGGCCAGAATCAGGCAGGCCGCACAGGCATGTGCAGCCACTCGCGCGGTCATCCGGAAAGCATCGTTGTGCATTAACGCTCCTTGTCGCGCCGACCATGCTTGGTCACCAGTTACCGGCGCTTCTACGGCAACTAGCTTGTCTGCATCATTTTCTTGTCGACGGAAGCACGCCTGGACGAGCGGCTAGACCTCGAACTTCAGCTGGTCGGCAATCTCGGTCAGCGGCGGATGCTTGGTGTCCTTCTCGGACAGCACGAGCTTCGCCGGGTCAAAGGCGTCGTCACCCTCCAGCGCGGGCCACTCCACGCCAATCGAGGGGTCGTCGTACATCAGGCCGCCCTCGTCGTTGGGGTGATAGACGTCGTCACACTTGTAGCAGAACTCGGCCGTGTCGGACAGCACGAGGAACCCGTGGGCAAAGCCGCGCGGGATGAAGAACTGGCGATGATTCTCGGCCGACAGGATCGTGCCCTCCCACTTGCCCCAGGTGGGGCTGCCCTTGCGCAGGTCGACCGCCACGTCAAAGACGGTACCGGACACGACGCGCACGAGCTTGGACTGGGGGTGGTTGATCTGGAAGTGCAGGCCACGCAGCACGCCCTTGGTGCTAGCGCTCTGGTTGTCCTGCACGAACTCGACGTCGATGCCGCCTGCCAGGAAGTCGGGGCGCTTGTAGGTCTCCATGAAGTACCCGCGGGCGTCACCATAGCTCTTCACGTCGACGACGATGACTCCGTCGATGGAGGTGCGGGTGAAGGTGAAGTTGCCCGATGTGATCTGGTCCATGCGTGGCTCCCTGACAATCTCGCGGCTCGTACGTTCTAAGAATACGATTTTATACGAGATGCGCCTCTCTCGTGTGAATGGCCCGTGAGCGTAGCATACGCCCAACTGACAGGAGCGAAGCCAGGCAGCGGCTTCGACCGTCTGGGACGGTTCTCCGCGGTCGAAAGGCCCGATTGCAGAGAAACCATTCCCGCTGGTTGGGTCTTTTTCGACCGTGGAGAACCGTCCCAGACGGTCGAAGCTGGAGAGCAGTGCGGGCCGCCGGATTGCTCCGACGGCCCGCGACTCAGTCGATGTCAGCCTGTGCTAGATGAAGACGCGCTTGACTGCGATGGGCGACATCCCGTTGTAGTACATGCTCGAGATGAACACGCTGCCGGGGTAGGCGTGGATGATCTGGTCATTGCCCAGGTAGATGGCGATGTGACCGTAGTAGCAGATCAGGTCGCCACGCTGACGCTCGCCCACCGACAGCGTCATCATCTTGCCGTCGTTGCGCATGTCGTTGGCGTAGTGGTCGTGACCAGGCGTGTAATAGTGGTCATAGGGCGTGTACTTGTCGGGGGTGATGCCCACCGCGTACATGCACTGGAGGACCAGGCCGGCACAGTCGACGCCCACACCGGGTGCGCACGCATAGTCCCAGATGTAGGTCGTGCCCAGGTAGTCGTAGGCGCGCGCGATGAACGCCTCGACGCACTGCGAGCGCGTCGCTCCCGGGCTGATCATGTTGGGGCTGACGTAGCCGAAGATGCCGGTGCAGTAGTCGGGCAGCACCACGGTGTAGGAGCTGAGCTGATAGTAGCCCGCCGGGTTCTGGTAGCCGTACTTGCCGTTCTTCATCACGGTCAGGACGCCGTCATTGTCGGCGTGGTACCAGGTGCCGGAGATGCGGACGCTGGCATTGCGGGCGACGTAGCCCTGGCTGGTGTCGCCGTAGTACTTCTTGCCGCCGGTCGTGAACTCGCCCAGCGTGGCACCGCGCAGGCCGTTGCCCGGCGTGTCGCCGATGAGGTAGCGCTGCAGCTTGCCGTCATAGGCCGACGTGACCAGCCAACCCACGTTCCAGGCCAGCTTGCCGTCGTTGTCGGCCAGCAGCATGCCCTTGCCCATGGCCAGCTTGCCGCGCAGGACGTACCCGACCTCGGGACGCACGTAGTAATGCGCGCCGCCCAGCTGCAGGTGGCCGGGGATGGCGGCATGCTTGACGGGGTCGATGTAGTAGCGCTGCAGCTTCTTGTTGGGATCGTACTTGTTGGTGATGACCCAGCCGGTCTTCTCCAGCCTGCCGTCGTTGTCGGCGAGGTAGACATAGGAGGTCTTGGGGTCGACGTAGATGTTGCGTGCGACATAGCCCTCGGCCTGCGTGCCATAGTAGGTGGCGCCGGAGACGGCAAAGATGCCGACGTGGGCGCCCATCAGGCCCGACCCCGGAGCGCCGTCGATGCGATAGCGCTGCAGGTTCTTGTCGTACTCCTTGGTGACCAGCCAGCCTTCCTTCCAGGCCAGCTTGCCGTCGTTGTTGGCCAGCAGCATGCCGTTGCCAACGGCCAGCTTGCCGCGCAGGACGTAGCCCGTTTCGGCCAGGACGTAGTAGTGGTTGCCATCGATCAGGTTGTGGCCGGGGATGATGGCATGGGCGACCTTGTCGACGTAGTAGCGCTGCAGCTTCTTGTTGGCATCGTACTTGTTGGTGACCATCCAGCCGGTCTTCTCCAGCTTGCCGTCGTTGTCGGCGAGGTAGAGGTAGCCGGTATCGGGGTCGGTGTAGCGGCCGCGCGCGACGAAGCCCTCCTTGCGGGTGTAGTGGTCCCACTGGTCCGCCGCATAGCCGGGAATGGCTGCGTGAGCCGTCTTGTCGATGTAGTAGCGCTGCAGGCCATCGCCGTACTTGTTGGAGACCAGCCAGCCGGTGTTCTCCAGCCTGCCGTCGTTGTTGGCCAGGTAGACGTAACCGGTGCCCGTGTCGGTCCACTTGCCACGCACGACATAGCCCTCGGGACGCGCGTAGGCCCATGCGGCCGCGCCCGTCTGCACGAGCTTCGACAGCGCCAGACGGCCCGTGGACGGGTCGATCCAGTAGCGCTGTGCGGCTCCGACCACGTTGTTCAGGTCCTTCTGCGTGATGACCCATGCGGTCTGGGTGTTGCCGCTCTTGTTGTAGTAGATGTAGTCGCTGCCGACCTTGACCCACTCGTCAAAGTAGGAAGGGGCTGCGAGGGGGGCGGGGGACTGCTCCTCCGCGACGGGCTCTGCCTCGGCTGGGACCTCCGCCTCTGCCGGGTCGGCCTCGGGTGCGACGGCATCCTCGGACGCGGACTCGGCCTCGACCTGCTCGTCGGCAGCCGCCGTGGCCTCGGTGTCGATGGCCTCGGCGTCATCCATGGCGACGCCTTCGTCAGCAGGCAGCTCGTCGCCGATGCCAACGCCCTGGTCGTCCAGCGGCAGGGCATCCTCGACCTGCTCGTCGGCAGCCTCCTCCACGACCTCGACTGCCTCGACGGATTCGTCAGCCTGGCCTGTGGCCTCGACGGTTTCCTGCGACACGGCCACGAGGGCCTCTTCCTCGGCAATCTCGGCAGCCTGGTCTGCCAGAGCGATGCCAGGCACGCCTGCCAAGGCCAAGGCCAGCGCGGGTACGGTGAGGACCCGCATGACAACACTGTGATGCGACATTGGTGGTTCCTTACTGGCTGGGTTCTGTCAGAAATTCAACGTGTTCCTCGACATGTAAAAGCATGGTGCAGAATTATAGCCGTAGCTGGGACGTTCCCTCCGCTCTCCAGCTCCTTTGCACGAAACCGCAAGAAGACCGCAAGAAGCTGCCCCTATGCTTGCCGGTGCCGTCATTGTATGGTGCGCACCTCTTGGCCGCCGCGCCGGCCTGCTCATGTATGATTGATAGGTCGATTTGCGCGATTGCGCATCCGCATCACTAACCATGGGGGAACCGTGTCCAGTACCTTCGTCATTGCCCTTGTGGCCTATCTGGCCATCTCATATGCACCCGGATACCTTGCCCTGCGGGGGCTCGGCGCCGACAGGCCATGGGCCCTTTGCCTGGCACCGCTGATCAGCACCTCGTTCTGCTGCGTCATCGCCGAGCTCATATCCGCCGTGGGCCTGCACCTCGGCGCCATCGTCATCCTCTTCCTCGTGACGATGCTCTGCGCCGGCGCCTTCGTGCTCGGCCGCAGGATGGACTGGACGCTGGAGCTGCCGCGCCTGCCATGGGTGAGCATCCTCGTCTACGTCGTGCTGGGCTTCATGCTGTGCAGTCACCTCTTCCTTCGTCGCCTGACCTACCCCGACGAGCTGGTCCAAGCCTACGACCTCACGCATCATGTCAACCTCATCAGGGCCTTCGCGGACTCGTCCCACTTCAGCTCCCTGGGCACGGGCTACTACCTCTCCGAGGCCGACCTTGCCATCCGTCCCATAGCCGAGGGCAGCTTCTACCCGGCGGGCTGGCACACCCTATGCGCCTTCGTCGTCCAGCTGACGGGCCTCCAGGTGCCCATGGCCATCAACGCGTCGCTGTTCGCCAGCATGGCCTTCATCCTTCCGCTCTCCACCGCAGCCGCCTTCGGACTGCTCTTCGAGGGGCATGACCGCCTCGTGCGCGTGGGCGCCGTCATCTGCCTGTCCTTCGTCATGTTCCCTTGGACGCTGTACTTCTTCGGCCCGTTGTACCCCAACCTCGCCGGCCTCTCCCTGGTGCCGGGCGAGCTGGCCATGATCGCCCTGGCCGTCCGTCCCTGGTCCACCCGCTCGGAGCGCTTGCGCTCCATCGCCATCCCGCTGGTGGGCATCGTCGGCCTCGCGCTGGTGCATCCGGGCTGCATCTTCACGCTGGGCCTCATGGCGGCGCCGATGCTGTGCAACCGGCTCTGGGAGTTCGTCTACCACAGGACCGATGGTTCCATCGTCAAGGCTTCCATCGCGGCCGTGGGCTTCACCGCACTTTGTTGTGGTGTGTGGTACGCACTCTTCAAGGCGCCGGCGCTCCAGCCGACGGTCTGGCACGAGTGGCCCAAGTTCGCCAACACCATCCAGGAGATCGTCAACATCGCGACGCTCTCCTTCGACTACGGCCTCAACTTCGAGTACGACGCCCAGATCCTGCTGTCGCTGCTCATCGTCATCGGTGCGGTCCGCGCCGTGCACAACCCCAAGTGGGTGTGGATGGCCGGCGCCTATGTCCTGGCATGCATCACCTGCTACGCCGGCGCCGTGATGGAGGGGGACATCAAGCACCTGCTGTCGGGCTTCTGGTACACCGACGTGTTCCGACTGGGCTCGACCGCCTGCCTTGCCGGCACCCCGCTGGCATCGCTGGGCCTGGACTGGGTGTGCGACGTGATCGTCGACTTCGCGGACGCCTACAACACCAAGCGTGGTAGGGTCACGCATGTCGTCAAGATTGGCGCAGCCGTGTGCGGCGTCTTCATGCTCATCAACATCTTCCCCAACTTCTCCCTGCCGGGCGACCACTACAACCTGACCTACAACATCAGCAACAAGCGCAAGGTCAACTGGGAGAACTGGGACAAGTTCTCCGAGGCGGAGCAGCGTCTGGCCATGCGTCCCCTCAACAGCCACCACACCGCGTTCGGCGACTTCCGCGAGACGGTCGAGGAGATTCTCGCCGCCGACCTCGTCCTCGAGGAGCGCGAGCAGAACTTCATCCGCCAGGCGATGGAGATCATCCCCGAGGGCTCGGTCGTCATCAACAACCCCCTGGACGGCAGCTTCCTGGCCTACGGGTTCTTTGACCTGCGCGTCTACTACCGCAGCTTCCTGGGCGTCGTCGACCCGGAGGAGTCCGCGGACAGCGACATCATCCGCCGCGAGCTCTCGCGCATCTCGACCAACGAGGAGGTGCGACAGGCCGTCGACAACATCGGGGCGGACTACGTCCTGCTGATCAGCCACAAGAACGCCGACATCTCCTACGTCAACCTGCGCGGCAACTACAAGAAGTGGGTCTATCGCGGCATCGGCAGCATCAACGACGCGACCCCCGGCTTCGAGATCGTCCTGGCCGAGGAGGACATGCGACTCTTCCGCATCATCAAGGAGTAACGGGCGCGGACATTCCACGCATGAGAAGGCAGCCCCGGCGACCTGGTCGTCGGGGCTGCACCCTACTGCCGCTGTGGGCCGTGCCTGCCTATCCGCGCAGGTACTTGAGCAGCTCTTCCTTGCTCATGTCCGCGATGCCCAGACGCTCGAGGCCGAACGGGCTCGTCTCGAACCAGTTGGTCTTGTGCATGGCGCTGCCCAGCACGATCATCGAGTCGATAATCGGGGTCTTGACGCCGAACTTCTCGCCCAGCTCGTGGTAGATCTTGCAGCTGACGGGAATGTCCTCGGTGATGTAGCGGTGGTTGATGTTGTTGGGGCCGGTGTTGCCTTCGTCGCAGGGCTTGTCCAGCGGGAAGACCACGTTGTCGTCACCGTTCTCGTCCAGGCCCATGTACTCCTGCGTCAGCACCGAGCGACGGGAGAAGAACATCTGGTACTTGTACTTGGGCATGTCGATGCCGATGGCGTCGGCGATGGCAATCTCCTCGTTGTAGAACTGGTACTGCACCTCGCAGATGGCGTTGCACAGGCCATGGCTGTACATCGAGTAGCTGTCGGGGTCGTTGCCGTAGACGCTGCTCCAGTTCTCCATGGACGAGACGCCCAGGATGGAGGCCGGAACGTGGATGACGGGATTGACGTTGGCAAAGCCGATGTCCAGCATGGTGTCGCCCTTGACCGGACCGTCGCCAAGGCGCACCGCGTCCATGCAGGGCAGGTACTCGATGGAAGCCATGAACTCGTCGATGTCGGTCATGGGCAGGCAGGCGCCGCGCAGGCTGATGGCGCGGTACTTGGCGCCCACATGCGGCATCCAGAAGCCCTGGACCTTCTCGACACGCGTGCCATACGGTGCGCTCGACCAGCCACCGATGATGACGTCGGCGTCGTTGCCGCACTCGCGCATGTACTTGCGCAGCATGATGGAGCAGTAGTTGTCGGTGAAGGTGTGGACGACCTGCCCATCCTCCAGCAGCTGGGCCAGGGGACGCAGATAGTCGTCCTGCCCAAGGGCGGTGATGCCGATGACGATGAGGCCTGCGCCACGCACGACCTCGGCCATGTCGGTGCTGTACAGGTCGAGATGGGCCTTGCCGCTGCGCTCGAAGCCATAGAGGTTGCGCTGGATGCCGTCAAAGAGGATACCGGAGCGGTCGTAGTTGGCGATGTGCTTCGCGCTGCGCGAGTAGAGGCGCACCTCGCGGTCGGGGTCGCCGAGCTTGCAGTCCGCCGCGCAGGTCAGACCCACGGCGCCGGCGCCGATGACGGCAATCGGCTTGTCCTTGAGATATGACATGTCCTTGGTCATGCTTGAGATTCCCTTCTGTCGCATTGCCCTGGCAATCTATCGTGCCAAAGCCCTGTTGATGGTGTCAATGATATCCCTGACCGGGGTGCCGGCGTCCCCCGCCAGCGAAATCACCCGTTCCTGCACGTCGCTTTCCAACACCGATGCCGTACGGCGGCGGAACTTGTCGCACACCCACTCGTAGCACAGGGCGGGGTCGGTGTGCTCGCCCGGGGCTGCATGCACGTCCGAGCGCAGCACGGACCCGTCCTCCAGCTCGACCTCGACCCAGGCAAGACGCTTCTCGGGGAACTGCGCCTCCATCTCGGGATCGACGACGAACGAGAGCCGTTCCATCAGCGCATGGACATCAGGGTTGTCCAGCGCCTCGTCGCGTATCTGGTCGTAGCCCAGGTCGCCGTGCACCACCGCAGCGGCGATGGGGTAGGCGATGTTGTATTGGGCCTCCTCGGTGTCGTGCGGCACCTGCTTGCTGAGCAGCGCGGCCGCCTGGAACGTGTGCACGCGCAGGGCCACCACCTGGTCGTGGGTGAAGCCGTGCTGGCGTCGCAGCTCCAGACAGCAGTCGATGGGCTGGTGTGCCCAGCGGCAGCAGGTGTAGGGCTTGTAGTAGAGGTCCTCCATCAGGTATCGGCTGCCCAGGGAGTCCACGAGGTACGCGTACTCCGGCAGCTCCAGCAGGTGGCCCCTGCCCGTCTCGCCCGCCTCGGTCTCCAGCGCGGCCATCGCACCCACCAGCGCACCGAAGGGCACGCCATCCTTGTTGTTGGACGGGTACTCCACCGAACGCATGACCGGCACCATCGGTGCATGGAAGTCGGCGATGGACAGGGCGTTGTTCAGCTGCTCCTGCGAGTAGCCGCGCACGCGGGCGATGCCCAGGGCCGTCCCGAAGGCGCCGTAGGCACCACTGCTGTGCAGGAAGCCATAGTGGTCCTGCATTGCCAGCGCCCAACGCATCGCCACCTCGTAGCAGGCCACCAGCGTCGTCAGGTACTGCTGCCAGGTCGCGTCCGCCTCCGCGGAAGCCTCCAGCGCACCGGCAACGAACGACGAGCCCGGATGGCCCTTGATCATGTTGTATCCATCGTCGATGTCGTAGGAGTTGGCTGCATGGCCGCAGGCAACCGCCGCACCCAGCAGGTTGAAGGTGTCAGGCGCCCCGATCACCGGGATGTCGCCGGACATCCCCAACGAGCGGGCGAGGGACAGGCCCACGCCGAACTGGCGCGAGCGGCTACCCAGGGTCAGCGCTCCCAGCAGGTCTAGGGCGCTCATGCGTGCGCGCTCCTGCGCCTTGGGGGAGACTTGGTCCCAAGCCAAGTCGAGGGCGTAGCGCTCGACCCGGTAGGTCGTGTCAAACTGCATGTCTTGGCTCCTCGTGGTCGCGCTAGCAGGTGGGCTCTTCCTCGCCCGTGACGTACTCCTTGTACTTGCGGGCGATGGTCAGCCAGTGGTAGTCCTCGACGGGCTCGATCTCCTCGCCCATAAAGCAGCGCAGGTGGTTGTTCACCAGGTCGTAGCCAGACAGGCACATGAACTCGGTGCCGGCGGAGAAGCGCGGGTTGCACTCGACGAAGTGGTGCACGCCCGCTTCGTCGCGCAGGAACTCGAAGTTGACGTTGCCCCAGATGCCCAGACGCTCGGCCAGCACCTTGCAGGCCTCCTCCAGTTCCGGTTCGCGGTAGGTGCGCACGGTCAGGCCGCAGCTGTGCGGCGTGTCCAGCAGCTCCTCGCGCGTCATGGCGACGATGGTGCCCGTCTCGGGCTGGCGCACGATCTCGACCATGACGATGGGGCCCTTGACGTAGGGCTCGACGATATAGACGTCCAGGTCGGCGACGGCACGGAACTGCTCCCACTCCTCCTGGGAATGAATGTAGCGCAGGCCCTGGCTGCTACGGCCGTTGTGGGGCTTGCAGACCACGGGGAAGTCCCACGGCAGCTCCTCCACGTCGCGCACCATCAGCGTCGGAATCGAGGTCACCTCGGGTACCTCTCGGGCGATGAACTCCGCCAAGGTCTTCTTGTTGCGTGCGATGTCCAGCGTCTCCTTGGGGGAGAAGCAGACCGTCACGCCCTGCTCGGCCACCCAGTCACGACGCGCGCTGAACAGGTCGACGTCCACGTCGGTCAGCGGGAAGATGAAGTCCGCCTTCTCGCGCTGGCAGATGTCGGTAAGCGTCGTCAGGTAGTTCTCGGTGTCGGAAGCGTAGGGTACCTGGTAGAACGCATCGACGAACAGCGAGTCGGCGACCCAGGCAGCAGGGTAGATGTCGCAACCGACGACACGATGTCCGGCAGCGTGCAGCTTCTTGATGACGATGTCGCCAGCCACCGAGCCCAGCGACGTCACTACGATGGTCTTGCTCATGAGGTTCTCCTCCAGTCGTCCGGTCGCACCGTGCGATCGGGTCGCTCCTAATCCTCTTCTTTGTAACGCATGCGCACGTTGGGATAGAGCAGCTCGGACCCATCCACAGCTTCTGCGTGCGCGGTGGCAAAGTAGTGGTCGGTCAGCTCGTCTATCTGGACGCGGTCGTCTCCGTCCAGATAGGCATAGGCAAAGTAGGGCTGGTCGCCATGGTGTACCATGTCACCCGGCGCGTAGAATGCCTTCGAGCGCACGACGCACGGCTCCCCCATCTGCGGGAAGCCCGACACCTGCGCCAGCTGGCCATCGTAGCCCTGCCAATAGAGCACCGCCGCGCAGCGCGGCAGCTGGGGACTGTGTCCCACAAGGCGGCGGGCGATGTTGTCAGGGTCGTAGACGCGGTCCAGCAGCAGTTCCTCGATGCTGACGGCACCTGCCGAGGCATATTCCAGCAGGTCGTGCTCGTAGCCGAAGATGCGCCCTGCGCACTCGCACACCTCGATGCCGCGCTCGGGCGACCAGAACATCTGCATGCAGAGGGGTCCGTTCTCGTAGCCGAGGAACCGCGCGACTCGTGCGAGAATGTCCTGGCACTGGTCCTGCAGCCGTGCCGTGTAGAAGCTGGGGTAGACGTTACGCATCGAGTGGGGGATGTCGCCACGACGGCCCTGGGTCTTCTCGCGGTCGGCGATTGCCAGCACCACCGGCACGCCGTCCACGACCCAGCTGGTGACGTTGAACTCGTAGCCGTCGTTGTACTCCTCCACCAGGATGTAATCCTCGTCGGCGTACTGGGACACCTCGTCGAAGACGCTGGCCACCTCGCTGGCGTCATAGAGGACATGCACCCCGCGCGACCCCCACGAGTCAGACGGCTTGCTGACGCAGGGGAACCGCAGGTCGCGCAGGTCGTCCACGAGGCTTTCGCGCCGCACGCGCGCCGTGCGTGGGTAGGCGATGCCCAGCTGGTCGAACATCTGCTTCATCCGGGCCTTGTCGCGCAGATGGACCAGCTGGTCCGGCCGCAGGTAGGCCGGCAGGCCAGCCGCCTGGGCGATGTCCGCATAGCACTGGGCCAGCAGGTCCGAGAACGAGGTGATGATGCCGTCGGCACCCTCGTCGCGGCACATCTGCGCGACGGCATCGGTATCGCGGATGTCGATGACATGGGATGCGTCCGCCTCGGCACGGGCGGGTCCGTCCGCATACCCGTCACAGACAATCGTGCGATACCCGCGTCCCCGGGCACGACGCACCAGCTCGACGAACTCCTCCATCGAGCCCAGCACCACCAGGGTGTGCCCGTCCTCTGCAATGTGGTCGTAATGGGTCTTCATGCTCCCGTGCGCTCCAGTCCCAAAGTGGGGCGCCCGCGGCTTGTGCCACTGGCGCCCCACCCGCTGCTTTACCCTATGCCGCTAGAAGACGATGACCCTCGTCCCATACGGGCACTGCTCGTAGATCCACTTGGCGTTCTCGATCATCAGACGGATGCAGCCTGCGGAGACGCGCACGCCAACCTGCTGCTCGGCGGGACCCCAGCTGGGAATCGTCGAGTGGTAGCCGCAGTCCAGAACGAAGCCGGAGAAGTAGTAGATGTCGTCGTGTGCGTAGTAGTAGGTGCGAGCTCCACCAGCGACGAAGCCGGGATCCTCGCGCTCCTGCCAGTTGTAGCAGGCGCCGCCGCCACCGATGGTGTAGACGCCGCGCAGGGTGCCCTGGCCGCCGTTCATCTCGGGACGGCCGGTGCCGCACAGCCAGTCGAACTTGGGCGTCCACTTGCCGCCGATGCGCTCGAAGACGTAGGTGTGGCAGCCCTCGACGTCGGTGGCCAGCAGGTACTTCGAACCGCTGCTGTAGGTCTCCACGATCTTCCAGGCACGGTAGATGGCGGTCTTCTCGATGTTCTTGACCATGACGCCTTCGCCATTGGCGCTGATGAGCTTGTTGTCGTTGGTCACGTAGTAGCCACGCACGACGTAGCCGGTGTCCTGGCGGCCATAGTAGTTCTTGCCGCTGACGGTGAACTGGCCGAGGTGGGCACCACGCAGGCCATAGCCGGGGGAGTCGTCGATGAAGTAGCGCTGCAGGACGCCGTCATAGGCCTTGGTGACGATGAAGCCCTGGGTGTTGACCCATGCGAGCTTGCCGTCGTTGTCGGCCAGCAGCATGCCGTTGCCCATGCGATACTTGCCGCGCACGACATAGCCTTCCTTGGGCAGGCTGTAGTAGTGGTTGGCACCCACGACGAAGACGCCGGTCTTGGCGTACAGGTGGCCACCGTTGCCGATCATGTAGTAGCGCTGCAGCTTGCCGTCATAGTCCTTGCTGACCATCCAGCCGGCGCCCTTGGTGTTCTCGACCAGGACACCGTCGTTGTTGGCCAGCAGCATGCCAGGGGCAGACGCGTACTTGCCGCGGATGACGTAGCCGGTGGCGGGGTTGCCATAGAACCAGACGTTGCCATAGCTGCCCAGCGTCGCCTTGAAGAAGCCTGTCGTGGCATAGGAGATGCCGTTGCCGTCAACGTTCATGAAGTAGCGCTGCAGCTTGCCGTCGTAGATGTTGGTGACGACCCAGCCGGACTTGCCGGACGTGATGAGGCCGTTGTTGTCGGCAAAGTAGATCTTGCCGCCGACGGTGGTCGCACCGCGCAGGACGTAGCCCTCAGGAGTGGTGTAGTGCGCGTACCCCGCGGTCGACAGGCCCGGGATGGCAGCACGCTCGGTCGGGTCGATCCAGTAGCGCTGCATGTTCTTGTCGTAGTTCTTGGTGACGACCCAGCCCGCGTTCTCCAGCTTGCCATCGCCGTTGGCGAGATAGACATAGCCAGAGTTGGGATCGACGTACTTGCCACGGGCGACGTAGCCCTCGGGACGGGTGTAGTGCGTATAGGCGAGAGACTCGTCATAGTGGCCGGTGTAGAGGGCTGCATGGGTGGTGGGGTCGATCCAGTAGCGCTGCAGTCCCTGGCCATAGTTGCCGGAGACGACCCAACCGGTGTGAGCCAGGATGCCGTTCTGGTCGGCAAGGAAGATGCGGCCGTCGCCGACAGCATAGCTGCCACGAACGACGTAGCCTTCGGGACGGGCATAGGACCATGCGTTGTTGCCAACCAGCACCAGCTGGGAAAGGGCCAGCCGGCCGTTGGTGCCCAGCCAGTAGCGCTGCAAGCCGGTGTTGCCGCCCATCGGTGCCAGGTCGGTGACCGCCCACAGGGTCTGCAGCACGCCGTTCTTGTAGAAGTAATAGTACCCGCTGTCATAGACCCACTCGGTACCGTAGGTCGGGACACCCAGGGCCGCAGGCGCGTCCTGCTGCGCGGCGGCAGGCTGCTCGTCGGTCGTGACAGCGGCCTCGTCAGCCGTCGCCTCTGCCGGCTCGGCCACCTCGGCCGCGTCGGTTGCCTCGGGGTCCTCCGCGTCGTCCACGACGGCATCCGCGTCATCGGAGGACTCCGTCAGTGCCTCGTCGTCGGGTCCCAGACCCTCGCCGGCATCGTCGAGCGCCTCGTCCTCGGAGGCTGCGGCCTCGTCCGCAACCTGGTCGTCGGTCGCCTCGTCTGCAGGGGCCACCTCGTCGACGACGGTGGTGTCCGTCTCGTCGACGACGGCCGGCAGCTCGTCGTCAGTCGTCTCGGTCGTTACCTCCACCACTTCCGGCGTGTCGACGCTCTCGTCGGCCCGCGCGATGGTGGGTGTGCCCCAGGCAATGCCCAGCGTCAGCGCCGCAGAGAGGACGCCCAGGCGCACCACGTGCATGTCATTTCGCATATCAGCTCCCATAGCCATTCGTAAAGCCCTAGAAGACAATAACCCAAGTTCCGACAGGACAGGTATCGTACACCCATTTTGCATGGTCATAGAGCACGCCGATGCATCCGGCATTGTCGTAGCCCGTGTGCTCGTAGCCAGTGGAGTGGATGGACTGGCAGTCCTCGTACCCCTTGCCCGGGACGTAGCGCAGGTGCCCGCCCACGTTGGAGGAGTTGTAGTACGCGATGAAGCAGGACGACCAGTCGTTGTAACCCTTGCCGAAGTACTCGTCAGCCCAGTTGCAGATGCTCTTGTGCTCGATGCGATAGTAACCGGGACGCGTGCCATAGCCCATGTTGGAATTCCAGGCGCTGATCGGCGTCCACGTGTTACCGGACTTCTGCAGCACCGTCACGCGGCACAGCTCCTTGTCGGCAACGATGCAGTAGTTGGTCCCCTGCCAGCCCTTGGCGAGGTAGCTCGCCTTGGCGGCGATGGCCTTCGAGACCATGCTGCCCTTGTAGCCGGCGTCGTTCGTCCAGGTGACCTTGGCCACGTAGGGGTCGCGCGTCTTCTTGTAGCCCGTCACGGCCAGGACGCCGTCGTTGTTGGCCAGGTAGGTGACCCCGTTGTCGGTGATGTTGCCATTGCGCACGACGTAGCCGGTGTCGGGGCTGCCGTAGTACTGCTTTCCGTTGACGGTGAACATGCCCGTCCGTGCATAGAGGTGGCCGCCGGCCTGCACCATGTAGTAGCGCTGGGCGCCGCCGTCATATTCGGACGTGACCATCCATCCCGCGCTGTGGCTGTTCTCGGCCAGGACGCCATCGTTGTTGGCTATCAGCACGCCATTGGAGGTGTTCATCTTGCCGCGCAGGACGTAGCCCTCGTCGGTCATGCCGTAGTAGGTCTTGTCGCCAACCTTGAAGAAGCCGGTCTTGGCGTACAGGTGGCCGTCGGTCTCCTGCAGGTAGTAGCGTTGCAGCTTGCTGTCGTAGTCCTTGGAGACCATCCAGCCGGCGGAGCGACCAGACTCGGCCAGGACACCGTCGTTGTTGGCCAGGACGACGCCGTTGCTCGTGACCTGCTTGCCGCGCAGGACGTAGCCCTTGTCGGGCAGGCCGTAGTAGGACTTGTTCGACGCCGTGAAGAAGCCGGTCTTGGCGTACAGGTGGCCGTCGACCTTCTCCATCAGGTAGCGCTGCATGGTGCCGTCGTAGTCCTTGGTGATCATCCAGCCGACGGAGTGCCCGGTCTCGGCCAGCAGGCCGTTGTTGTCGGCGATGAGGATGCCCTTGTCCGTGGCCTTCTTGCCGCGCAGGACGTAGCCCTTGCCCTCCACGCCATAGTACGAGCCGGCGACGGTGGGGTTGCCCGGCTGGGGGGCGTTGAAGAAGCCCACCTGCGCGGCATGCGTCTGGGGGTTGATGAAGAAGCGCTGCAGGCCGCTGTCGTAGGCCTTGGAGACCAGCCAGCCGGTGTTCTCCAGCTTGCCGTTGTTGTCGGCAAGGTAGACCATGCCGTTCCCGGCGACATAGCGACCGCGCGCGACGTAACCCTCGGGACGAGCGTATGCCCACGAGGTGCTGTTGGTCTGCACCAGCTGGTCGGCGACCACCTGGCCGTCCTGCTGCCAATAGCGCTGCAGGCCCTGGCCGAAGGAGTTCGTGACGACCCAGCCGACGGCCATCCTGCCGTCGTTGTTGGCGAAGCGATAGACTCCGTTTGCGGTGCGGACCCCGCGCAGCACGTAGCCCTCGGGCAACGTAAAGTGCGGATAGCCGTCGGTGGAGTAGCCCGGCACGCAGGCGTGGGTCTTCGCATCGATGTAGTAGCGCTGCAGCTTCTGGCCATACTTGTCGGAGACGAGCCAGCCGGGCTTCTCCAGCTTGCCGTCGTTGTTGGCCAGATAGACAAAGCCGTTGGATTCCTGGGTGTAGCGACCGCGCAGGACGTAGCCCGCAGGCAGCGTGTAGTGGTCCCAGCCATCGGCGGCATAGCCCGGCACGCAGGCGTGAGCGTCGTGGTCGATGAAATAGCGCTGCAGGCCGTCACCATACCTGTTGGAGACGCGCCAGCCGACGTCCTCCAGCTTGCCGTCGCCATCGGCGAGGTAGACGTAGCCGCTGGTGGGGTTGGTCCACTTGCCGCGCACAACGTAGCCCTCGGGGCGGGCATAGGCCCAGTACCCGGCCTCGCGCGCGGAGATGAGCGTGTCGCGTGCCAGCTTGCCGTCGTCCTGCAGCCAGTAGCGCTGCAGACCACCCTGCTTGTTGTCCAGGTCCAGAGTCGTCACCAGCCAGCCGGTCCGCATGCTGCCGTTGGGGTTGAAGAAGTAGTAGTCATCGCCGCGCTTCACCCACTGGTTGGCGTAGTTGGCGGCGTCTGAGGTTTCGCCTTCCTGTGCCTCGGCACCTTCCGCGGTAGCCGCCAGGGCCTCGGGGTCGTCCGACGAGGCCTGCTCGTCGCTCGCCTGTCCTGCGGCGTCGGAGACAAGCTCGTCGGTCGAACCCTCGGTCATGTCATTCTCGGTCTGCTGCTGGTCGTCCTCACCCGTCGCGACTTCCTCGACCGGGGAGGAGACTTCCGTCGTCTCGGCCTCCTGGGCTCCGTCACCTGCCGCCCACGCGGGCGCGGGAACGGTGGCGCATCCCAAGGTCAGGGCCAGCACACAAGCCAACAGCGCGTTTGAGTCTCGTTTCTGGGCCATGTCTAGCGGTCCCTTCGTGATAGGCATCGCATCGATTTCCGTAGAGATTAACGTTACCCTCTTTCACCCTCTATCAGGCGAAATACTTACAAAGAACAACAGCCTGATAAAGCGGACGCCTCGGGAGCAGCGGGTGGCTCGCTGCGGTGGCGGACCTCTGCCTATTGGTCCATCCTGTGTGTTTGCGCAGGTTGGCATTGGTAGTTGTAGTATAGGAGCGTGTCTGCAACAACCATGTGCGTACCAAAGGAGTGTCAATCCATGACAGCTGTCGCCCATACCCTCGACGAGATGCTCGCGCAGGGCTTCACCAGGCGTTGTGCCCAGGAGTTCTTTGACGTGTGCGAGCGCGAGCGCACCAGCGGGCTGTTCGACCCGGATTACCTCGCCTGGGCGCACGAGCGCGGCTTCTACGCCGAGTCCGCCTGTGCCTACGGCCTGGACGAGGGCAACATCGACCGCTATCTCAGCGACTATGACTACTGCCGCCTGTGGCCGCTCAATGGCTGGCAGCGCATCTGGATCAACGACAAGCTGACCCTGAACATGCTGCTCGAAGACACCGACATGGCCTGCTACCTGCCCGAATACTATTACTACACCGACGTGCGTGGGCTTCTGCCCCTGCGCGGCGCCAACTACGCAGAGGGCATCGACGGCCTGCTCGCCACGCTGCGCGAGAAGGGCGAGTTCGCCTGCAAGCCCTGCAACGGCACCGAGGCGTCGGGCTTCCACAAGCTTGCCTATCGTGACGGCACCTACCTCATCGACGGCAAGGAGGGCAGCGCTGCCGACGTCGAGGCCTTCGTGGCCGCCAACCCCAACTACGTCTTCACCGAGTTCATCTATCCCAGCGCCCAGATGGCGGCCATCAACCCGCTCATCCACACCATTCGCATGCTGGTGCTCAACCCGACCGGCGCCGACCCTCATACCATGACCGCCTATCTGCGCTTTGGCATGGAAGGAACGAGCGACGGCAGCGCCCCCAACTACACGCCACCCACCACGGCCGACATCTGCTCCTACAACGTGCGCATCGACCCGGCCACTGGTCGCTTTGGCGACGGCAAGCTGGCCTATGCCAACCGCATCGTGGACAGCCCCGCCCACCCCGCCAGCGGCACCGTCGCCGAGGGTGTCATCGACTGCTGGCCCGAGGTGCTGGAGATGCTGCGCCGCATCTCCCTGAAGGTTGGTGCCTGCGAGTATCTGGGCTTTGACGCCTGCATCACCGACAAGGGCCCGCGCATCATGGAGATCAACTCGCACTCCGGCATCAAGTACCTCCAGCTGTTCAACCCCATCATGGACAACGAGGTCCTTGCCTCCTACTACCGTGACCGTCTGGCCGCCCTCGACGCTCTGGACGAGGCAGGCGCCGCCCGTCGCAACGGCATCATCCGATAGGACCCACCATGCGAACGCTGCTGGTCATCCCCGCCCACAACGAGCAGGAGAGCATTCTCGGCGTCATCGACGAGGTGACGGCCGCCGGCTATGACTATGTCGTCATCAACGACGGGTCGACCGACCGCACCGAGGAGATCCTGTGCGAGCACGACATCAACCACGTCTGCCTGCCCTTCAACCTGGGCATCGGAGGAGCCGTCCAGACGGGCCATCGCTATGCCTGGCTCAACGGCTATGACGTCGACATCCAGGTGGACGGCGACGGCCAGCACGACATCTCCTACATCCCGCGCCTGCTCGAGGCGCTGCAGGACGGTGCCGACATCGCCGTGGGATCGCGCTTCGTGCAGCGCTCCGAGGGCTTTCAGTCGACGGGCCTGCGCCGTGCGGGCATCCGTTGGCTGGAGCGTTGCATCCGCTGGGTCACCGGTACCACCATCACCGACTCCACCTCCGGCTTCCGTGCGTGCAACCGCCGCGCCATCAAGCTGTTCTGCGTCTACTACCCGATCGACTACCCCGAGCCCGAGTCCATCGTCCATGCGCACAACCACGGCCTGTCCGTGCGCGAGGTTCCCGTCAGCATGCGCGAGCGCACGGGTGGCGTCTCGTCAATCAACCTCCTGAAGGGCGCCTACTACATGGTCAAGGTCTCGCTCGCCATCCTCATCGAGGGCATTGCCCCGCGGGAAAGGGGCTGATGGCATGAGCATCACGCTGCGCATCCTGCTGATTGCGTTTTCGCTGCTGTTCCTCACCACCATCGTGAGACTCGTGGCGGGCAGCAGGCTCCAGTTGAAGTACTCCCTTCTGTGGATCTTCTTCGGGCTGGTGCTGCTGGTCTGCGCCATGTTCCCCGACCTCGTTGGCATCCTGTCCCATGCGGCAGGCGTCGAGATGCCGGCCAACTTCGTGTTCCTCATCTGGCTGGCGCTGCTGACGTTCATCTCCGTTTCGCTGACCATCATCGTCAGTTGGCAGGCCCACGACATCCGCTCGCTCATCCAGCGCGTCGCATTGCTCGAGAAGCAGGTCTGGGAGCAGGAGCGGCGCGATGGCCTGCCGTCCGAGTAGGTGAGGGCCGTGTATCAGGAAAGCGATCACACCTTCGTCGTCTGCGCATATGGCGAGAGTCCCTATCTGGAGGACTGTGTCCAGTCGCTGCTGGCCCAGACGAGGCCGACCAACATCCTCGTCGCGACGGCCACGCCCAACGACCACATACGCGACATCGCCAGCCGCCACGACCTGCCGCTGCACGTCAACCCGTCCCAGCCTGGTATCGGGTCGGACTGGAACTATGCCATCTCCCGTGCGACGACGCCACTGGTCACGGTCGCGCACCAAGACGACATCTATCTGCCGCACTATGCCGAGCGTGCCCTGCAGCTGATGGGCCAGGCCGAGCGGCCGCTCATCTTCTTCACCGACTATGCGGAGCTGCGTGGCGACGAGGTGGTCTCCGACAATCGCCTGCTGCAGATAAAGCGCCTGCTGCTGACCCCGCTGCGCAAGGTCGGCTCGTCGTCGTCGCGCAAGGTCAAGCGCCAGGTCATCTCCTTGGGCTCGGCCATCTGCTGCCCCTCCGTCACCCTCAACATGGACCTGCTGCCCAACCCGCCCTTCTCCCAGACGCTGCGCTGCGACCTGGACTGGGACGCCTGGGAGCGCTTCTCGCGGATGACTGGCAGCTTCGTCCTCGCCAACGAGATCCTGATGTACCACCGCATCCACGAGGAGTCGGAGACCACGCGTCTCATCAGGAACAACACGCGTACGGCCGAGGACCTCATGATGTTGGAGCGCTTCTGGCCCAAGCCAGTGGCCCAGCTGGTCAACGTATACTATTCGCGCGGACAGAAGAGCAACGGCTAGCCTTGGCCGCCCGCCGCCTGCGGGTTGTGCCATCGATACGAAGGAGCGGTCTTGGACGATATTCCCTCGACGGAACCCGTCGTCAGCATCACATGCATCACCTACAACCAGGAGGACTACATCGCCCAGTGCCTCGACAGCCTGCTGGCGCAGGAGACCTCCTTCCCCTTCGAGGTGCTGGTCAACGACGACTGCTCGACGGACGGGACCACCGACATCGTGCTCTCCTACCAGCAGCGCTATCCCGGCAAGGTGCGTGCGGTGACGCACGACGAGAACCAGTACTCCAAGGGCGTCATGCCCATCGAGAACTTCCTCTTCCCCCTCGCACGTGGCCGCTACCTGGCCATGTGCGAGGGTGACGACTATTGGACCGACCCCACCAAGCTGCAGCGACAGTACGACGCGATGCAGGCCGACCCCACCCTGGTCGCCTGCGTGCATGCCAACGAGAACGTCCAGGCCAACACCGGCCAGCGCATCACCACCCTGCGCTTCTACGAGCAGGACCGCGCCGTCGATCCCTCCGACGTCATATCACATGCCCAGTGCTTCTCCACCAACAGCCTCTTCATCCGCATGGACGCGATGAAGTCCTACTTCGACTCGCAGATCAGGGCCGTACCTGACGACGGCGACCACAAGATGATGACCTTCTTCGCCATCACCGAAGGCGGCATGTGGTACATCGACCGCATCATGAGCGCCTATCGCATCCTGTCGAAGAACTCCATCAACAGGACCACGCTGCTCAGCAAGGACCGCAACGAGCGGGCCCTGCGGCGCTACGAGGCGCGCGTCGAGCTGTTGCGCACGATTGACGAGGTCACCGACGGCCGCTATCACGACGCAGTGACCAAGGGCATCGACTACATGGGCTACGTGCTGTGCAAGGACACGAGGGACTTCCGCAGGCTGCGGCGCCAGTGGCCCGAGCAGTTCGCCAGCGAAAGCCTGCCCACCAAGCTCGACTCCTTGCTCTACACCTACTGCAAGCCGCTTCACAAGCTGGCTTGCGCTGTCTACTTCCGCATGTAGATGCGGGTGTTGCGGGGAGGCGACACCATGAGCGGCATCTTTGACGGCGAACAGGAGCGCACGGACGACCTACCATTGGTCTCCGTGCTCGTCCCCGTCTACAACGCCGAGCGCCATCTGGAGCGCTGCCTGGACAGCGTGTTGGGCCAGTCCTATCCTGCCATCCAAGTCGTTGCCATCGACGACGGGTCGCAGGACGGCTCCCCACAGATGCTGGATGACTATGCAGCGCTCCATCCGGGTGTCTTCCTCGTCGAGCATCGCGCGAATGGCGGTGTGGCATCCGCGCGTAACCGTGCTATCGAGCTAGCACAGGGTGAATATCTCTGCTTTCTTGACAATGACGACTGGCTAGACGAGGGTTGCGTCGAGGCACTGGTGACGGCTGCGCAGGAGCGCGACGCCCAAGTCGTCTGCGCCGGCTATCGCAGGCCAGGCCCTGATGGGCGGGTGCGCGTCGAGGTCTCCCTGGACCCATCGGGGGATTGGTCGCCCTTCCTCGTCGTGGCGGGATGGGCCAAGCTCTTCCGCAGGGACTATGTCATCGCGGCAAGGCTGGCATACCTCGACACCAACATCGGGGAGGACATCTGCTTCACGCTGCCGGCTGTCTTGGATGCCTTGCACGTCGAGGTCATACCCTACGTGGGATACAACTGGTTCCTCAACGAGGAGAGCGTGTCCAGCACGAGTCATAAGACCTCAGATGGTCTGGACTTCGAGCGTATGCTCGACACCCTGCATGACGACCTGGTACAGCGCGGCATCGCCATCGAAGGTCTGGTGGCCCACTACTTCGTGCGGCTAGTCGTGTGGTTTCTCACCTACACTCGCCACGGTGACGGGGCTCGGCTATCTCGACACAATCTCGCACGCTATGCGGGATGGCTGGACGACCATGTCCCCAATTGGCGTCACGACCCCTATGCGGCACCCTCGTTGCCAACGGGTGATGCCCCGGCAAACCGCCTAGCTACCTGGCTTTTCGTCCACCACCCGCACCTGTTCGCCCTAGCGCTGACCGTGTACCGGGCATAGCTGGTCCATCTGTGGGCGACCGGTCCGTCGCTTGGGACGATACGGCGCCCGTTGTGGCTCGATTGACGGATGGGTACCCCACCGGTCCGCAGCTGGAGACGGAACGAGACCCAATCTGGCTCTCCTGGCGGACCAGTGCCCCACCGGTCCGCTACCCAAGCCTCTACCGCCTGCAGCCCAGAACGATGTCACAGATGGCGTCGATGTCCTCGATGGGCAGGTCGGCGTACATGGGCAGCGTCAGCACCTGGCTGGCCACGCGCTGTGCCACCGGCGTTGCCGACGCATCGAAGAGGCCCTCGTAGCACTCATAGTCGCTGACCAGCGGGAAGAAGTACTTGCGCGGATGGATGTCGACGGCCATCAGGGCCGCATAGACGTCATCACGCGTCGCACCGAACCTCTCGGGATCGAACACAACCGGCATGTAGGCATAGTTGGGCGTAATGTCTGGCTGTGGTTTGCAGGTCGTGACGCCAGACACCCCATCGAACCGTTCCCAGTAGTGCTCGGCAACCACCTTGCGCTTGGCGATCTCCTCGTCCACGTGGCGCAGGTTGCAGATGCCCATGGCCGCGCAAAGCTCGTTCATCTTGGCATTGCCACCCACGTACTCGACGCTCTCGGTGCCCGTGATGCCGAAGTTCTTCCACTGGTCCAGCAACGGCTTCAGGCGCGCATCTCGGAAGCAGATCGCACCACCCTCGACCGTGTTGTACACCTTCGTGGCATGGAAGGAGAACATGGACGCATCGCCAAAGTTGGCCGACGACACGCCATCCTTCCTGACACCGAACGCGTGCGCCGCATCGTAGATGAGCTTGAGGCCGTGACGTGCGGCGATGTCGGCGAATGCCTCGGTGTCGCAGAGGTTGCCGTACACATGGACGGGCATGATGGCGCACGTGTCCTCGTCGATGAGCGCCTCGACCGCCTCGGGATCCAAGGTGTAGTCGTCCTCGCGGATGTCCGCCATCACGGGCGTCAGCCCGACGCGGACGATGGAATGGGTCGTCGAGGCAAAGGTGAACGGCGTGGTGATGACCTTGCCATGCAGGTCCATGGCCTCCTGCACGCACTCCAGCGCCGAGTGCCCGTTGACGAACAGGGCGATGTTGTCCGTGTCCAGATAGTCGACAAGGTCGCGCTCCAGCTGGAGATGCTTGTCGCCCATGTTGGTCAGCCAGTGGGTCTCCCACAGCAGCCCGATCTCCTTCACGAACTCGTCGAGGGGCGGCATGGACGAGCGGGTGACCAGAATCGTCTTGTTTTCCATGGTGTGGGTACTCCTCCCGTACTCGTCAGCCCTAGCTTCTGGACTGTAGCATCTCACGTGCGGTGTTGAGCAGATAGGTGAACTCCTCCATGCGGAAGAGCCAGGCGGCCAACAGGTACACGCCCGCCATCACGACACCCTGCGCCAGAACCATCAGGAAGTCGTTGAGGGCCAACTGCGACACCGGATAGGCTGCCGCTGCCGCCAGCAGGGTCAGCAGCACCGCCGGCAGGATGTCGCGCACCTGTTCCATGTAGGCATAGCCGATGACGCGCTTGTTGGGATGCGCGTTGATGAAGGTGCACAGGACGGCGGCCACGATGTAGCCTCCGACGATGGCGTAGAGGCTGCGCAGCACGAAGGCCGTGAAGCACAGCATGCTGATGCTGACGATCTTCTTGATGACCTCGAGGCGCAGGAACAGGTCGCTGCGGCCCATGCCGTTGAGCACCTGGAGATTGGTCGTGTGGATGGGCAGCATCGCATAGATCAGGCAGTAGGCCCTGACGAAGGGCACTGAGGGCAGCCACTGCGGTCCCAGCACGATGCGCACGATGGGCTCGGCGGCCACGGCAAACAGCGCCATCGCGGGAATGATGAGGAATGTGCTGGTCTTGAGGGCGCGCCGGGCAAGGCGCTTCACCTGGTCGACGTCGTCCTGCACGCGCGAGGCGGCCGACAGCATGACCGGCTGGATGGCACCGTCAAGCAGCGCCCCCAGAGCAAGGGGATACTTCTTGCCCTGGGACACGTAGCCGAGGTCCGTCTTGGTGAACACCTTGCCGATCAGCAGGTCTGACAGGCTTTGGTAGCCCTGCTCGAGCAGGCCGGAGGCCAAGAGCTTCCACCCGAAGCGGAACATCACGATGGCACGGTCCAGCTCGAAGACCAGCTGGGGCTTCCAGTCGATCTCGAAGGCCAGCACGACGCACTTGCATGCCTGCTGCAGCAGCTGCTGGATGACGAGCGCCCAGATGCCGCCATCGCGCAGGGCGATCCAGACTCCCACGGTGCACGAGACGATTCCGGCCACCACGGTGGCGGTGGCGGTCTTGCGGAAGTCCAGGTTGCGGGCGACGATGGCCTCCTGGATCGCGTTGTAGGCATTGATGATCAGCACCAACACCAGAACGCGCAGGGGCCACACCGTGGAAGGCATGGCATAGAAGTCCGCGACGGCGGGCGCCGCGAAGAAGACGATCGCGTACGAGACGATCGACATCACCAGGCTCATCCAGAAGACGGTCGAGTAGTCGCGCTCGGTGGCGTCGGGCGACTGGATGATGGCGGTGTTCAGGCCACTCTGGACGATGACGTTGCCCACGTTGACGAAGACCAGCATGATGGCCAGCTCGCCGAATCGCTCCGGAGAGATGAGATGGGCAAGGACGACCTGGATGACCAGCGAGACGATGGCGGTGCCACCCTGTTCGAACAGCTTCCAGAAGAGCGAGCGGATCGTGGTTGTCTTGAGGTTGTTCGTCGCCAAGGACCCTCTTCTCCCGGTCGGTGAGGGACTTCTGCACAAACCATTGGCGTCCCCTTGTATGCGGTCGTAAAATTATATACCAGCGGCATGAGGCACCGCATTGCTGCCAACAAGCATCCATATCACGATGGAGCGCCAACACGTACCCATCTGGGCCACCGCACATGGTTGGACCGGACACGAGCGAGGATGTGAACCATAGCTATGAACTGGCCTGCCTATCAGTACCTCCTCGCCATGCCTATCGTCGCCCTCGTCCTGCTGCTGATCGTCGGGTGGCGCTCGAGCCGGCTGACCCAGGAGTCCGAGCGCCGCACGCCCGACGAGGTCGTCCTCTTGCTGCTGCTCTGCTGCTTCGGGCTGTTCCTCGTCTATGGCAACTTCTACCTGGGCAAGGCATTCTTCGCCTATGGGAACGGTGACGTTGGGTCCGACACGCTCGACCAGTACATCCCCTTCTATGTCAACCTCATCGACCGCGTCCGCACGGGGACGCTTTCCGCCTGGACCTTCGACTTTGGCCTGGGAGTCAGCCTGCCATCCTTCCAGTCGTGGCTCTACGACCCCTTCAACCTCTTCGTTGTGCCCGCGGCGCTGGCACTGGGAGAGGGAGGTCTGGGTCTGGTACTCGTCGCCTCCCAGTCGCTCAAGATCCTCCTCGCGGCACTGCTCTTCGACCATTTCCTCACGCGATTCCTGCGCGTTCCCCTTTCCCGCGTGGTGGGGTCGCTGCTCTACGCCTTCTGCGGGTTCATGGTCATGTTCGGCCAGCACTACTGGCTGGGCAGCGCCTTCCCCGTCTTCACCCTCGTCATGCTGCTGTTCGAGCTCTACCTCGAGCGGACAGGCGTGGTGCGGTTCGTCCTGCTCGCGCTGACGGTGGGCCTGCTCATGGCGTGGTCGCCCTACATTGCCTTCATGGTGCTGATGTTCGCGGTATTCTACCTGCTGCTTCGCATCCCCAGCACCCTCGAGCACGCATCGGTCGGCGCCTACCTGGCCGCCATCGCGCGCCTGGTCGTCCCCGTCGCCTGTGGCCTGTTGCTGTCCGGCGCCATCTTCGTTCCCTATGCGTCCTTCCTTTTGGGAGAGACGTCCCGCACGACCAGCAGCCTTTCCCTGACGGAGAAGGTCGCGTCCTACGCCACGCTCGACCCCATCGACTGGTTCCCCGCCATCCTCAGCCGCCTGTTGGGAACGGGCCTGCTCAACACCGGTGCAACCGTCGAAAACGTCCCACTGACTCCTGTCGCTGACATCGAGTTCTCCGCGGTCTTCCCCTACGAGTTCATCCAGCTGGGCTTCACCGGCGCGACGCTGCTGTTGCTGTCGCAGTTCCTTCACTGGACCTTCTCCGACTGCCCGGTCGCGCACCGCGTCCCCATCGTGCTGGGCAGCCTGCTTGTCGTGCTCTATTGCAGCACCCAGCTGCCACCGACACTGCTGGCGGGCATGACCAAGTTCCAGTTCCGCAGTGCCTTCGTGCTGGCGCTACCCCTGTGCCTGGCCATGGCAGCAGGCTTCGAGCAACGGGTGATACCTGGCCGCGTCTCGCGCATCCCGCTCGTGCTGGCCGGGCTGGCGACGGTGGCAATCCTCGTCTGGTCGCTGGTCAACACCATCAACGGCAGGCTGGTGTGCCTCTACTTCCTGGCCGCCAGTGCCCTCGTCTTCTTCCTGCTATTCCGCATGGACATCGCCGGCTCGCGCCACGGGGCGGCGCTGGCCGTCATCGCGTGCGCCATCGCGTCGATGTCCTTCGTCGATGCCTTCTTCGTAACCAACAGCAGAGGCTACGTCAGCGCCGACGTGTATCCGCCCACCTCCTCGTCGGAGGCAGGGCAGGACACGCGTGACGCGCTGGCCTATCTTGCCAGTATCGACCAGGACTTCTACCGGGTGGACAAGACCTATGCCGACTGGACCCCGCTCAACGACTCGCTGATCCAACACTTTGCCGGTGTGTCCTGCTACAACAGCACACCCGACAGCGACGTCGAGGCCCTCTACCAGATGCTGTGGCCCGAATCCATCATGCCGTGGGCCGTCTGCTCGCAGGGCCTGCAGGTCGCACCCAACAGCCCCGAGATGCTGCAGCTGCTGGACGTGAAGTACATCCTGTCCAAGGGCGAGGTCGACTTCCCCTGGTGCGAGCTGCTCACCCGGAAGGACACCGTCTACGTCTATCGCAACACGCTGGCATCATCGATCGCGACGGTGCGACAGGCCGTCTCCAAGGAGACGGAAGCCAGCGCGCTGGCCTCCGCGCAGGAGCGCCGGATGCTGACCGCCAGTGCCGTCATCGTCGAGGACGAGGCCTACGATGCAGCGAACGCCACGCTTGCTGGAGCGTCGACCTCTAGCGCCACCTCGAGCTTTGCACCTGCTGGCACAGATGCGCTCTTGGGCACCATCGACTGTGCGAGCAACTCCGTCGTCTGCCTCGCACTGCCGTACACGGACACCTGGGAGGTACGTGTGGATGGGCAGCCCGTCGAGACGTTCCGTGCCAACTATGGTTGCGTCGGCTTCGCCCTGCCTTCCGGATCGCACGAGATCCAAGCTACCTACCATCTGGCCGGCCTAGGCATCGGCGCCATCGTCTCCGCCGTGGGCCTTGCGCTGACCATCATCTCCTGCGTCGTCATCAGCCGTCGCAGCTAGTAGCTACAAGAACGCGTACGGCCAAACACAGCACGCTCCTGTAAATGATTGCCATACAGTCACAGACATTGGTATTGGGTTCGATTTTACGCCAATACGTGCTATGGATAACTCCGTTGTCGTAGTCCCGATATCGGAGGAATATGAAGTCGTTCATGACGGCCGGGACAGGTCGGCGTTGCGTTGTCCCCGCATGCGCCGTTGCCCTTGCCCTTGGATGGGGTATCCCCGCAAAGAGCGCGCATGCCGAAGTCCTGCAGGTAGCTACGGATCTCGAGCAGACCACAGACGAGGTCGATGCCGTTTCCGAGGCAGCCGTCGAAGCCCCCATGATCTTCGCGACAGGCGATGAATCCATCCCTGTCACCACGGCCGAGGAGCCTGTCAGCTCATCTGACGAGCTCGGACTTTCCCCCACAATCGACGACGATGCCGGCATCGGCATAGGTCCGTCCGCCAACGACGGAGCGGAAATCGCCACGCAGGACCCTCTTGAAGCTCCGGTAGCCGCCGACGAAACGACGAATGAAGGAGTCACCGAGGCGGACACGGATACCACTGCAGACGATGCGGCTCCTACCGATGGCCAGCCATCCGCCACACCGATGGCCCTCCAGGTTTCGACACCCGAGGCCACACCCCTCGAGGCAAAGGCCACGCATGCCCTCGGTTGGGCAAAGGAGAATGGCAGCTATTTCTGGTACGAGCGCAAAAGCAATGGCACGGTCGCCAAGCGCACGGAATGGCTCGTCACGACAACGCGCACCGACGGAAAGACGGGTACCCTTGAGCGCTACTGGCTGGACCAGCACACAGGCGAGCTCATCCTCTCCCGCCTACTCGACCCGACAAAGGACGGTCTGGCCTACTTCGCCTATGCGAAGAATGACGGCACCATCGTTCGCGGTCGCTACACCGATCCCTCAACCGGCATCGTCTACCTGGCCAACAACGACGGACGCCTGGAGAGCCCAGGCTGGCATGTGACCAAGGCATACGGCCAAGGCCTGCAGCGCTATTGGGTCGACGAACAGGCTCATGGCTGCGTCCCGGGCTACTCCGCCGACGGCTATCCCCATTACACGACCAGTGCCGGCTATGTCCTGCGTGCCAAGAAGGACACCGGCAGGGGTCTGGTCTACGTCGCGAACAACGACGGTCGTCTGCTCGATGCCAGCGAGGACCACTGGGTCGTCACCAAGGACTTTGACAAGGGTTGGCAGCGCTATTGGGTCATCGCGAGCAGGCACGCCGTGCGCACGGGTGTCTTCGAGGTCGAAGGCCAGCACTACTATGGCATCGGTGGCGAGGGCTATGTCCTGCGCGGCAAGAAGCCCTATCAGTCCGGCATGCTGCTAGCCGACAACAACGGTGTGCTCGCCTGGGACGAGGGATGGCTGTGCACGGGCATCTACGACCATGGGAAGATGCAGCGCTACCGCATCGACACCATCTCGGGCACGACAGTGCATGGCGCGCACCTCGGCCACTTCTCGGTCGGCGGGTCCACCTATTATGGCTCGCGGGCCGTCGGCTACGTCATCCGCAACACCTATGACTTCTACCAGAAGAAGTGGTGGCATGTTAACAACGACGGCAAGTTCGACAAGGCCCTGAAGGTCGGCAAGGTCGGCTATCAGAACCCCAAGCGCTACCCGCAGATCGACGCCTATGGTGTGACCCTGCCCAGCTATTGCAAGGGGTTCTACACCTATGTGCTGCCCTGCACCATCCGCCCCGACTACACGCGCGAGCAGTGCGTCGAGGCATTCATCGCGGGAGCCATGAAGTACTTTGGCACCAAGTGGGTGGACAACCGCGCCAGCCGTCCCGGCGACACCATCGACTGCTCGGGTCTGATCATGGAGGGACTCTATGCTGCCGGTGTCAGCCTGGATGGCCTGCCCAGCGGAGACTACAACCCTTGGACCAAGGCCTACACGAACCATCACTTCGCCAACTCCTGGCGCGAGAACAACGTGTTCATGCCCGTCGACTTTTCCCAGATAAAGCGTGGTGACATCGTCTACTGGTACGAGCACGTAGCCATCTACCTGGGCAACGGCGTGCTGCTTGATGGCAACTCGGTCGACGGGAAGGTCGCCTACAACAGGAACTTCCATCGCTACGGACCTGTCCTCGGCGCGGCACGACCCTTCGTGTAAGCCAGGCGGATAGCAAGGGACCAGTGGGACCCCCAGCAGTCGCCGCCTCTTGTTATGCCTCTTCGTCCACGTTGACCGTCTCACGCACCACGTATTGGGGCGTGCTGTTGATGGATAGGACGATATCGCCGAGATATTCGCCGATGATTCCCAACACCAGCAGAATCAGCCCGAAGAAGAAGAGCATGATGCAGATGAGCGAGGCCCAGCCCGCCACTATGTTCGGGTTCAGCAGCTTGCGCACCAGCGTGATCAGGCCAAAGAGAAATCCCAGGCCCGCCGTCACCACACCAATCGTCGATGCCAGACGCAGCGGCAGCACCGTATAGTTGAAGTAGGAGAGCCACAGGCGCACCAGCTTTCCCAGGGTGTAGTTGGAGGTTCCCTCCTCGCGCTTGTGATGCTCGATCACGACGTTGCCGATGTTGGAGGTCATGCGGCCGAACAGTGCCTGGATATAGGGGTTGTAGTTGGTGTAGGTGACCACCTGGTCGCGGATGGCGCGACGGATGACCCAGAAGTTCGAGGTCTCCAGGTCCTTGGGCCTGCCCAGCAGCACCTGTGCCGAGACCTTGTTCAACCAGCTCGTGAAGTTCTTCGTGGCCTTGTTCGTGCTGGACGCATAGATGCCATAGACGATGTCGTAGCCTTCCTCCATCTTGTGCAGGATGGCCGGGATCTGGCTGGGGTGCGTCTGCAGGTCGTCGTCCATGCCCAAGATGAGGTCGCCGGTGGCGTAGTTCATGGCACACATCAGGGCGTTGTGCTGCCCGAAGTTGCGCATGAGGTTGATGCCCTTGACATAGGGGTAGTCGCGCGCGAGCGACTGGATGGACTGGTAGGTGTTGTCGGGCGAGCAGTCGTTGACCAGCACGAACTCGCACTCGTAGCCATCGAGGCCCTCGAAGGTCTCTTGGGTCAGTTCGACGACGCGGCGGATGCTGCGTTCGGAGTTGTAGCAGGGGATGACGATGGATACGAGCATCGCGAGGCGCTCCTTCTCGGTAGAAACGGTATCGGCCATGATAGCACCCCCGGACAGGGGGCCCATCGCGTCGACCTGGTCGGTCACAGACCCAACGAATAGACGGCTATCCCCACCAGAATCAGTGCCAGGGCCACCAGCTTGCGCCGGTCGAGGCGCTCGTGGAAGATTAGGACGCCGAACACCGTCACGTAGATGTACCCTGTCGCGTCGAGGATGGGGCCCATCGACAGGGGGATGCCCTTGTAGGCGATCGTGGAGAGCAGGGTTGCGCCGACGAACAGCGCGTAGGCGATCACGACCAGCGGGTTGAGGTACTCTCCCGCCATCGATCCATGGTCCTCCATCGCGCTCTTCTTCAGCAGGACCTGCGAGACGGCACTGACGAAGACGCCCAGCAGGTTGAGCAGGGCAAAGCCCAGGACGCCGTTCATGAGCGGCCCTCCTCTCCCTCGTCGCCGTCTGCCAGGGAGAACAGGACCACGCCCGCCAGCACGATGGCGCAACCGACGACCTTGGCCAGCGTCAGCTGCTCGTGGAACAGCAAGAGGCCCCAGACCAGGCCCCAGACCAGCGTGACCGCCTTGTTCGCATAGGCCGTGGTCAGGGGCATGCGCTTGATGACCTGCTGCCATCCGATGGCATAGATGCCCAGGATGGCCACCATCGCCCCGTAGAAGAAGACGAATCCCCAGCTCATGAAGGCATGCCCCGCAGCCAGCTTGCTGCAGACGCTGGAGAGCGAGTAGAGGGCCAACATAAGGTGGAGCCCCACGAAGACGCGGGCGCTCCACCTGGTGTTGCCGTTGTTCGGCGATCCCTTGGTCACGCAGCTATCCTTCGAGCTGGGGCAGGTTGCGCAGGTAGTCTGCCAGCGCGTCCTGCCAGGGACGCATCTCGTTGCCGATGGTCTGGGCAAGGTGCTCGTTCTTCAGGGCGGAGAAGAGCGGCCTACGGGCGGCGGCGGGATGGGCGGCGGCGTACTCGTCGGAGGTGCAGGGCGTGACGATGTCGGGGTCGTAGCCCGCACCGGCCACGATGGCACGCGTGAACTGTGCCCAGGAGGTCGTTCCCTCGTTGGTGCAGTGGTAGACGCCATAGTCATCGGTGAGGGACAGCTTGAGCAGCTCGTATGCCAGGTCGTTTGCGGAGGTCGGGTTGCCCAGCTGGTCGTCCACGACGGTCATGGCACCCAGCTCGCGCGCGAGGCGCAGCATCGTCTTGACGAAGTTGCGACCGACATAGCCATACAGCCATGCGGTGCGAACCACGAACGTGCGGGGATTTGCCGCCTGGGACAGCTGCTCGCCAGCCAGCTTGCTGCGACCGTAGGCACTGATGGGGCCCGTTGGGTCGCTCTCCACGCGCTCGCCCGGCTCGTTGCCCGGGAAGACGTAGTCGGTCGACACCTGGATGAACTTGGCTCCCTGGGAGGCAGCCGCACGTGCCAGGTTCTCGGGGCCGATGGCGTTGACGCGATAGGCCGTGTCCTCGACCTGCTCGCAGCCATCGACATTGGTCATGGCCGCGCAGTTGATGACCACATCGAACTCGTGCTCGGCGAAGTAGGCGTCGACTGCCGCGGAGTCGGTGATGTCCAGTTGCTCGACATCGATGAAGGTCGCCTCCGTGTCACGCAGCTCCTCGGGAATGGGGCCGATCTCGGCCGTTCCCGTCTCGAGAAGTCGGCGCAGCTCGTTGCCCAGCTGGCCCTTGCATCCCGTAATCAGCATTCTCATGGCTGTCTCCTACTGGCCCTTGGCCGCATACTTGGCCTCGGTGGCCTCCTTGGCCGGGCGCCACCAGTCCTCGTTGTCGCGGTACCACGCGATGGTCTGGTCCAGGCCCTCGGCGAAGTCGGTGTGGATGGGCTGCCAGCCCAGCTCGGTGCGCAGCTTCGTGGAGTCGATGGCGTAGCGGCGGTCGTGGCCGGGGCGGTCGCGCACCCAGTCGAAGGCGTCGGCCGGCTGGCCCATGCGCTCCAGGATCGCGCGCAGCACCGTGATGTTGTCCAGCTCGCCGTCGGCGCCGATGAGGTAGGTCTCGCCCACGCGGCCCTTGGTCAGGATGTCCCAGACGGCACGGGAGTGGTCCTCGGTGTGGATCCAGTCGCGGACGTTGCGCCCGTCGCCGTAGAGCTTGGGGCGGATGCCGCAGACGATGTTGGTGATCTGGCGGGGGATGAACTTCTCGATGTGCTGGTAGGGCCCGTAGTTGTTCGAGCAGTTGGAGATCGTGGCGCGCACGCCGAAGGTCCGGGCCCAGGCGCGGACGAGCATGTCGGAGCTCGCCTTGGTGGAGCTGTAGGGGCTGCTCGGGTGGTAGGGGGTCTCCTCGGTGAAGCGGGCCGGGTCGTCGAGCGCCAGGTCGCCGTAGACCTCGTCGGTCGAGATGTGGTGCAGGCGCACGTCGTACCTGCGGCAGGCCTCGAGCAGCTGGTAGGTGCCCTCGACGTTGGTGCGCAGGAAGGGGCTCGGGTCGTTGATGGAGTTGTCGTTGTGGGACTCGGCGGCGTAGTGCACGATCGCGTCGTGGCCCGGCACGATGCGGTCGAGCAGCTCCGCGTCGCAGATGTCGCCGACGACGAGCTCGACTCGGTCGGCGGGCAGGCCCGCGATGTTGTCGGGGTTGCCGGCGTAGGTCAGCTTGTCCAGGACCGTCACGTGCACACCGGGGTGCTCGTTGACGACGTGGTGGACGAAGTTGGAGCCAATGAAGCCGCAGCCGCCGGTTACGATGATGTTAGTGGGGGCAAAGGTCTCTTGCGAAGCCATCGTTGCCACCTTTCTCGTGTCATGTGTGCGTTCGTTCTTCAACCAGTATAGAAGCGAGCGTGTCCCATTTCGGCATTTCACCCAAAGGCCTACAACTCCCGGCGTCAATGGGACGGCAAGCGCTTCGGTATCCGGAGATAGAGAAGGCGCACCCGAACGAATCCGTCCGGATGCGCCGCTCGTCTCACTGTCGCCGGTTCCTATGCCAGGACGTTGTTCATCATCCAGCCCCACTTGGGCGTGGACAAGGTCCCATAGGCGGACTTCCAGGCAGCCAGCGTCATCGTGCTGATCGTCTTGTCGCACTGGATGACCTTGCCTCCGCCGATGTAGATGGCGGCATGGCCATAGGTGTTGCCACGAGGACCCTTGTTCGACGCCGGCACGACCACGATCATACCCACCTTCAGGTCGGCCTCGCTCGTCAGCTTGCAGTAGTTGCCGTAGGCGATCGCCGCGCGCGTGTCGTAGCCCTTTGCCTCGAGCAGACCCGCCTTGACCAGCACGTCGAGCACCCACTCGAAGCCTTGTCCGCTTTCGGGTGCCGGAGTCGCATTCGCCGCGGCCACGACAGCTGCGCTGGCACTGCCGACATTGGACAGCTTGCCATCGCCGTTGGCCTTGTACTGGACCTTGTTGTACAGGTACGTCGCGCCGCTGCGCAGGACGTAGCCGGCGTTGACGGTGTAGTGGGCGTATCCCGCCGTGGAGTATCCGGGAATCGCCGCATGGGCGGTCGGGTCGATGTAGTAGCGCTGCAGGCCGTCACCATACTTGTCGGAGACGACCCAGCCGACGTTCTCCAGCTTGCCGTTGTTGTCGGCGAGGTAGACGTTACCGTTGCTGGCCGTGTACTTGCCGCGTACGACGTAGCCCTCGGGACGGGCGAACGACCATGCGCTGGTGCCCGTCTGGACCAAGCCGTTCTTCACGATGGCGCCAGCCCTCTGCCAGTAGCGCTGCAGGCCCTGGCCGAAGGCATTGGTCACGACCCATCCGTCACTGATGCGACCGTTGTTGTCCGCAGAGCGGAAGTTGCCATTCTCGGAGATGGTCCCCCGCAGGACATAACCCTCGGCACGCGTGAAGTGGGAATATCCCGCTGTGGAATATCCGGGGATTGCCGCATGGGCGACCGCGTCGATGTAGTAGCGCTGCAGGCCCTGGCCGTAGGCGTTGGAGACGACCCAGCCCACGTTTGCCAGCTTGCCGTTGTTGTCGGCGAGGTAGACATAGCCGTTGGGTGCCACATAGCGACCGCGGACGACAAAGCCCTCGGGGCGCGCGTAGGCCCAGGTGACGCTGTCCACCTGCACCAACTGCCCGAAGACGATGTCACCGTTCGCCACCCAATAGCGCTGGAGGCCCTGACCGAACTCCGAGGACACCAGCCAGCCATTCTTCAGGGTCTTCCCTGACGTCAGCTTGCCGTTGTTGTCTGCCATGTACCTGCTGCCCGTCGAAGTCGTGTAGACACCACGCACGACGTAGCCCTCGGGGCGCGTGTAATGCGCAAACCCCGCAGAGGAGAACCCTGGCACGGCGGCGTGTGCGACCGCGTCGATGTAGTAGCGCTGCAGGCCCTGGCCGTAGGCGTTGGACACCAGCCATCCTGCCTTCTCCAACTTGCCGTCCCCATTGGCCAGATAGACATAGCCGTTAGGTGCGACGAAGCGGCCACGCACGACGTAGCCCTCGGGACGCGTGTAGTGGTCCCAGCCTGCACCGGAGTAGCCAACGACGGCCGCATGGGCGGTCGCATCGATGTAGTAGCGCTGCAGGCCCTGGCCGTAGGCGTTGGAGACGACCCAGCCCACGTTGGCCAGCTTGCCGTTGTTGTCGGCGAGGTAGACCCTGCCATCAGTCGCGTAGCTGCCACGAACGACGTAGCCCTCGGGGCGCGCGTAGGCCCAATAGCCCGCCTCGACGTTCGAGATCAGGCGATTGATGGCCAGCTTGCCGGTCGAATCCAGCCAGTACCGCTGGGTGCCGTAGTAGGCGCCCGTCGGGGAATTGGACGTCACCAGCCAGCCACCGATCTTCATGGTGCCCTTGGAGACGTAGTAATAGTCGTTTCCGCTCTTGACCCAGGGATTGCCGCTCATGCTGCGCCAGTCGTCACGGGTGCCATAGAAGACGTTGACGTCGATGTCCTCGCCACCGGTGCCGTTCAGGCGTGCCGTCGAGCTGTACTGGTAGATGGTCGGACGGGCGCCCCATGCTCCCCATCCGCCGTACTTCGAGTAGTTCGCGTCAGGGTTGTAGCTGGTGCCGCCCTCGTTCGCGTAGAGGTACATGGCTCCCCACAGCTCGTAGCCCGCGTTGGCCACGGGCGACCAGTCGTAGTTGTTGCTGCAGCTGTGGTTCATGTAGATGAGCGGCTTGATACCCGTCTTGTTGTAGATGTAGTCAAGGAAGGTCTTGGCTCCGGACACGTCGCTCTCGACGTAGCTGTAGATCTCGCCGTTCGCACGCTCCGCATTCTCCCAGTCAAGCACGAGCACGGCCTGGCCGATGAAGCTGCCGACGGCGTCGAGGAAGCCCTGGGCCTGCTGCGTGTAGGAGGCTCCACGCGAGGGGTTGGTCGCAAAGTGATAGAAGCCGATGAGCTTGCCCGCAGCCAGCGCGGCCTGTGCCTGCGCAATGTAGCTGGAGTACGTGTTCTCGGTCTTGCCGGTGGTGTAGGAGGTGTAGGTGCCCGTCGAGGGATTGTACTCGGTCGCCTTGATGATGACGAAGTCTCCCGGCAGGACGCCCAGGTTGATGTAGCTGTTCCATGCGGAGATGTCTACGCCGTTGAGCCTGCTCGTCGGGGCAGCAAGGGGAGTCTCCTCGCCAGCAGCCGTGGTGGGAGTCGCGTCGTCAGGATCCGTCTCGGTGTCCGTGGGGACTTCCTCGTCGGTCTGTTCGATGTCATCAGGCAGGTCCTCGGGACCCTCGCCGATCGCGACGGGATCGTCCACGATGACCTCGACGATGATGACGGGAGTCGGCTCCTGTCCGTCGGTGGCAGTGACTTGGTCGTCTATCGCCTCGGCGGTGGCGTCCCCAGGCGCCGTCACAGACCCGCCCTCGACATCAGTCACGTCGACGGCTTCGTCCATCACCTGCGAGGCTACCTGTTCGTCGCCCTGGTCTGTGGTATCCGGTGCCGCCTGTCCCTCAACCTCTTGTGCGAGAAGGCCCTCGTCAACGGGATCGACCACCGTCTCGACGACAGCGGCCTCCTCGTCCAAGGCCTCGTCAGCCCAAGCGAAGGCTGGTGCAGCGGTAGAGATTCCCAGTGCGAGGGAAGCGGACAGTGCCATCGTCGCCGCGGCGCGGCGCAGTTTCGTCCCAACCATATGAGACCTCAACTCTCGGTTTGGTAGGAGGTGCAAACGCATAGGCCTATGCGTCACATTGGACTAGTCCTCGCGGTAGCCCTCCTTTTTGATCTTGTTGTCTGCCACCAGGCGCAGGTGCGCACCGTAGTCGCTCTTGCCGTAGCGCTCGGCGCAGGCCAGCAGCGTGTCGCGGTCGACCCAGCCGTTGTCGTAGGCGATCTCCTCGGGGACGCTGACAGGCAGGTCCTGGGCGCGCTCGACGGTGCGCACGAACTGGGACGCCTCGAAGAGCGACTCCATGGTGCCGGTGTCCAGCCACGCGAAGCCGCGGCCCAGCGTGATGACGTCGAGGGTGCCGGCCTCGAGGTACATGCGGTTGAGGTCGGTGATCTCGTACTCGCCGCGGGCCGACGGCCTCACCTCGGCGGCGCGGTCGCACACGTCGGCGGGGTAGAAGTACAGCCCGGTGACGGCGTAGTTGCTCTTGGGCTCGGCGGGCTTCTCCTCGATGGAGATCGCGTTGTAGTCGGCGTCGAACTCCACCACGCCGAAGCGCTCGGGGTCGTCGACGCGGTAGCCGAAGACCGTGGCGCGGCCCTCGGCGGCGGAGCGCACCGCGCGCCTCAGGCGCTTGGAGAGGCCGTTGCCGTAGAAGATGTTGTCGCCCAGCACCAGCGCGCAGGGCTCGCCGGCGGCGAACTCGCGGCCGATGACGAAGGCCTGGGCCAGGCCGTCGGGGCTGGGCTGCTCGGCGTAGGAGAGCTTCACGCCGAAGTCGGAGCCGTCGCCCAGCAGCCGCTCGAAGTTGGGCAGGTCCGTCGGCGTCGAGATGATGAGGATGTCGCGGATGCCCGCCAGCATGAGCGTCGAGAGCGGGTAGTAGATCATCGGCTTGTCGTAGATCGGCAGCAGCTGCTTGGACGTGACGCGCGTCAGGGGGTACAGGCGCGTGCCGGAGCCGCCGGCCAGGATGATGCCCTTCATGTAGGTCCTCCAAAGAACGTTGGGTGCGGAACTCGACACAGACGTCTTCATATTACGGGAAGGCCAGTTACAGGGTCATGGAGAACCTCTGCGGATTCAGCTGTGCGAACCGCCGCAACCGTCCGCACGCCGGATCACTTGAACGTCTCCTTCACGCTCTGCTGCATGCCTTGCGACGTACCGTCCTTATAGACGAGAGCGGCCTGGATGATGTATTCCCCTGGCCCGTCCGTCAGGTTGCGTACCAGGACATTGGCAGAGTAGGTATTCTCCCCGGTCTTCTCGCATACGAAGTTATCGATGTGCGAACGGTCTCCGTCAGCCTTGTATACGCGGAACTCGACGTGGTCGACGTTGGTCTCGTCGAAGGTCGCATCCATCGTCACCTTGTAGGCACCACCACGCTCGCCCGCCGGCTGGGTCTTGATGGTCGGCTTCAGTCCCGTATCCACCGACAGCAGGTGCTCGAGCAGGGTGGAATGGCTCATTAGCTCGTTGTTGACCTCATCGACGCTGTGCTGTTCCAAAATCGTAGGCTGGGTCGAGTAGAGGTTGGTGCCCAGCCCCAGACGATCCCCCTCGATCCGGGCACCCAGTGCGGCCAGAGTCGTGGGGAAGAGATCCATTGTCGAATAGGTGCGCGCCTCGCTCGTCACCGGGTCAACCGGCGCATTGATGATGGCCGTATATGTGCGCCGTCCATAGCCCTTTGGGACGTCCTTGCAGAAGTCCGAGTCCATGGTCGTATGGTCGCCGCAGAGGATGATGGTCGTGTTCTCGTAGAAGGGCTGCTCCTGCAGCCATCGCACGAAGTCATAGGTACGCTGGTCGGAGCAGGCAAGAACGTTGGCGTACTGGTTGTCACCAAAGGTCGTGGGGCATTCCGCGCACACATAGCCATTCTCGCGGTGCGTGTCGACGGTCAGGATGGTCAGGTTGAAGGGCTCGTCGGCTGCAGCCAGCTCGGTGGCGTGCTGCTTCGCGAAGTCGAAGAGCTTCTTGTCCTCGTAGCCCCACCATACGTGATAGTTCTCGGGTATCTCGCCAACGGCGCGCGAGTAGGCAAAGTCATAGATCGTGTAGTCACCATGGTTGGTGAAGAACAGCTCGCGACCTCCAAAGCTGGCCAACGATCCCAGCAGGAACACGTTGTGATAGCCATTCTGCTGGAGAATCTCACCCACTGACGTGACGCTGGGGGCAAACGACGACTGGAACTCCATATCGTTCATCCCGATACCCGTCGAAAGGGGCAGTCCCGCCGTCTGGGCGAACATGCCCGCCATCGTCCACGTGGTGTCGTAGAGGGCATAGCCACCGTTGAGCTGTCCGGTATCCCCCGAGAAGGTGACATTCTCCATGGCCAGCTGGGTGAGGTTGGGGATGATGTTCTCCTCGAAGGCCCCTCCAGAGGCCTTGTCCGCAAAGGTTATCTCCATGGATTCGAGGTAGATGTAGATCAGGTTTCGCTTCTGCTCGGGGAACGTGACGCTTGTGGTCTGCGGGTCGGCGTAGTTGTCCTCGATGAAGGTCGAGCTGTTGACCATGCGCTTGAGGTAGTTTCCCACCTTGAAGTTGTGCCAGGAGATGGCCGTCGCCACAACGAACGCGACGAACGCGCAGCCGAATACCGCACGGGAAGCGATCTTGCGGACCCTGCCCTTTGTGCGCAGGCAGATGGCCGCATAGGCAATGAGCACCACGGTCACGACCGGCAGGCACCAGGCGGCGACCTCCAGCCACACCGAATCGCTCGTTCCCTCCAAGGGGGAGGTCAGCGTGAACATGATCTCGTTCATCGAAAGGTCGCCCCACTCGACGAGAGCCCAAACGAGGACTCCGGCAATGAAGGCAAAGACAAGCGATCCCAGCAGATAGAGCACGACATGGCTGAGCGGCATCGTGACGTTCGCGGTGCGTCTGCTTCTCTTGGCGGACTGATGTCTTCTGGACACGTGGTTACCTTGTCTCTCGAAAATGGCCTCGGGGACGAACACAACAATCTATACCATTCGGACGTTTGACCATAGAAGGCCCACGAAGACAAGTGTGGTGGAGATGAAGGGGCTCCCGCGCCGCAGGGGCGGCGCTCCTGGGGCTCGCTCCGCTCGCCCCGCGGCGCTCCCGCGCCGCGACCTCTCGGTTCGAGCCCCGCGCGGCCTCCCCGTAAAGGAGAGGGCGCCCATCGCGGTGGGCGCCCCTGACGTGTTGGTGGAGATGAAGGGGCTCGAACCCTCGGCCTCAGGCTTGCAAAGCCCGCGCTCTCCCAGCTGAGCTACATCCCCGAATATAGGCGCCTTTCGGCGCAGCCATATCAATATAGACGAAACCTGTCGGCTCTTCAAGCTTCATTGTCTTGGCGTCGCAATGTGGCGAGCGTGACGGGCGCCTGTCTTCCTTTCCTTCTTCTTTGGCACGAAGAGCAGGGAGAACACCGACGAGACCACTCCGTTTCCAAAGCACGCAAGGGTTAGGGCCGTCAGGGCGGTCACATAGGCAAGCGCCGAAAGGGTGTTCACAGGTCCAAGGAACTTGAAGGTGACATACCTCGCAATGAATCCATGAAGCAGGAAGATGGGCAAGGTACGCTCGCCAATGGTCGTGAGGAAGGGAACATGGCGACGAGGCATCCAGGCAACGAGCAGGGCAATCCACGAGAATCCTTGCATGAGCAGGCGCACCCTCCTGAGAGGCCCATATCCCTCACCATACTGCGCAACCCCATAGAGGACCGTCGGTTCGTAGTTGTGCCCATGGAGTTGGTAGTAGAGCAACAGCGTGGTCAGTACGAGCGAGGCGATGCCAAGGAGCACCAACCGTTTGCGCATGCTATCCCGCCTGTGCGAAAGATAGAAGCCCGCAACATAGAACGGCGCAAAGACGACCACCCGGGAGAGCGTGAGATAGGTGTTGATCGTACTGTCGTAACCCACGATGACGCTCGCACAGCAGACGACGAGCAGGACCAGTATGCGTTGGAGGGGATTCCTCGCCTCTTCGAGGAAGGGAATCATCGAATGGTAGATGGAGATTGCCACGAGATACCACAGGTGCCAGTACGGTGTCGTGTATTGCAGGTCAAAGGCATCGAACTGCTTCAACACACGTGTTGCGAAGAGGAGATAGAGGGGTTGGAACACCAGATAGGGTAGGATGGTCGACCGCAGCAGCCGCGCCGGCCTGAAGCGTGCGAAAAACCCGGAGACGAAGATGAAGGCGGGCATGTGAAAGGCGTAGATGATCCTGTGAAGCTCCTGCACCGAAGGGCAGAGGGGGCAGGCCTCGATCATGTGTCCACAGACGACGAGGATGATGAGAAGACCTCTGATGTTGTCCCAGAGGGGGTCCCTTCCTCTTGTCTTGTTGACAGAGGTTTTCACTGACTCATTGCGTGTCTGCAACGTATTGTCATGGTCCATAGGGACGTCCTCTGCACTTCGATAGTAATAACCGCCCCAGCGGCGACTCGGCTAGCGCTGGGGCGGTTATTGACAAGAAAGTGGTGGGCCTGACAAGGTTCGAACTTGTGACCTCCCGGTTATCAGCCGGACGCTCTGACCAACTGAGCTACAGGCCCAACGCGAGAATTAATAGTACACGTCACCCCATCTGTGGTCAAGAACTTTTTTTGACCGACTTGCTGATGCCACACGAAGCCTCTGGATGGCATCGTCCTGGCACTCGCCAGCGTCCGTCTGCCGCCTTCTTGAAAATGCCACGTGACAAACGCCCCTGCGCGAGTATCATGCCCACGTACCCTTGAGGAAGGTGCCCACTTGATACGCATGGACATACAGACCGTGGTCGTCGGAGGACTGCAGATGGCGTCGCTGGTCGTCTTGAAGAGGCATGGCGACGAATCCTGCCAAGTCCACCTGCCCATCCGCATTGGCCCCATCGAGGCGGCGGCCATCACGGCCGGCATCGAGAACCAACCCCAGAAGCGGCCCCTCACCCACGACCTCCTGTCGTCGGTCATAGACAACCTGGGTGGCAGGCTTTCCTCGATCTCTATCGTCGACGTGCGCGGGACGACCTTCTATGCAACGCTCCAGCTGGTCAGGAATGACGGCAGTCGTTGCGATGTGGACTGCCGCCCCTCGGACGCCATCGCCCTGGCAGTTCGCTGCGGCGTACCCATCTATGCACGCGAGCAAGTGCTGGACACCGCCACCATGCCCGACTTCCAGAAGGTCAAGCAGGCTACCGAGCAACAGGAGCTCGAGGCCTTCCACAACTTCGTGGAGAACCTCAGCCCGGAGGATTTCGAGTAGCGACCAGACAGACTGCCACAAGATGGTCCCGGCACCCCATCGAGGTACCGGGACCATTGCTAACCCCCAAATGCGCGCGAAGACCCTACTCGTCGATCAGCGTCTCGTCGAGCGCCTCCTCGCCACCGATGTCGATGGGATCGTCCTCGGAGGGAACGCCCAGCTCGAGCGCACCCTGCATCGGGTCGACGCGGGCTGCCTTCTTCTTGTGCACCACCATGCGAGCCACGGCACTCACGCGGTCGGACTCGTTGATGTTCATGACCTTGACACCCTGCGTGGAGCGGCCCAGCTTGGAGATGTCACCACTCTTGACGCGGATGACCACGCCCTCTTCGGACACGACCATCAGCTCATGCTGCGGACCGACGACGCGGCAGGCCACCAGGTTGCCCTTGCGCTGGGTCATCGCAATGGTGTACACGCCCTGGCCGCCTCGCTTGTGCTCGGGGTACTCGGAGACGGGCGTGCGCTTGCCATAGCCCTTCTCGGTGATGACGAACAGGTCTCCGTTGCCATTGGAGATCTCCATGCCCAGCATGGATGCGCCGTCCCTGAGCGTGATGCCGCGCACTCCCGAGGTGGCACGACCGGTGGGCCTGATCTCGGACTCGTCGAAGAGGATGGCCTTGCCGGCACTGGAGCACAGTATGACCTTCTCGCCCTTCTTGACGCGATGCACGTTGACCAGCTCGTCGTCCTTCTTGAGGTTGATGGCGATGAGACCGTCGCGGCGCGTCTTGTCGTAGTCGCTCATGGCCGTCTTCTTGACCATGCCGCTCTTGGTGGCGAACAGCAGGAACTCGTCCTCGGGGAAGTTGCGGCAGGTGATGACCGCCGTGGGATGCTCGCCCTCGTCAAGCTGCAGGACGTTGACCAGAGCGGAACCACGCGAGTAGCGGGTACCGGTGGGCAGCTCGTGCACCTTGACGCGATAGACCTTGCCCTTGTTGGTGAAGAAGAGCACGAAGTCGTGCGTCGATGCGACGAACAGGTCCTCGACGAAGTCGTTGTCCTTCAGCGAGAGCCCTTGGACGCCCTTGCCACCACGCTTCTGGGAGCGATAGGTGACCACCGGAAGGCGCTTGACGTAGCCCGCGTGCGTGCAGGTGATGACCATGTCCTCCTCGGCGATGAGGTCCTCGACGTCCAGGTCCTCGGCCGCCACGCCCGTGATCTGGGTGCGACGCTTGGTGCCAAAGCGCTCGCCGACGACCGCAAGCTCGTCCTTGATGACGCCCAGGATCTTCTCGGGATGCTCAAGCAGGTCGCGATAGTAGGCGATGCGCTCGTGCAGCTCGGCGATCTGGGCGACCAGCTCGTCACGGGCCAGGCCCGTCAGACGACGCAGACGCATCTGCAGGATGGCCTCGCCCTGCACGTCGTCGATGCCGAAGCGCTCGTGCATGCGTGCCTTGGCCTCGGCGTCGTCACGGGAGGAACGGATGATGTGAACGACCTCGTCGATGTTGTCGACAGCGATGAGCAGGCCCTCTAGGATGTGGACGCGCTTCAGGGCCTTGTCCAGGTCGAACTGGGTGCGACGGGTGACGACGTCGACCTGGTGGTCGATGTAGTGACGCAGCATCTCCGGCAGGGTCAGCGTGCGCGGCACGCCGTCGACCAGGGCTAGGTCGATGACGCCGAAGTTGGCCTGCAGCTGGGTGCGCTTGTACAGGTTGTTCAGCACGACCTGGGGTACCGCGCCGCTCTTCAGGTCGATGACGATGCGCATGCCCTTGCGGTTGGACTCGTCGCGCATGTCAGAGATGCCCTCGATGTGCTTCTCGTTGACCTGCTGCGCGATGCGCTCCTGCAGGGTGCCCTTGTTCACCTGGTAGGGTATCTCGGTGACGACCAGGCGCTGGCGGCTGCCCTTTCCGATGTTCTCGACGTGGACCTTGGCGCGGACGGTGATGGTGCCGCGGCCGGTCTCGTAGGCCTCACGGATGCCGTCGGTGCCCATGATGATGCCGCCAGTCGGGAAGTCCGGACCCGGCAGGACCTTCATCAGGTCGTCCACGGTGCTGTCAGGGTTGTCGATCATCATGTTGACCGCCGCGATGACCTCCTGCAGGTTGTGCGGCGGGATGTTGGTGGCCATGCCGACGGCGATGCCCGAGCTGCCGTTGACCAGCAGGTTCGGGAAGCGTGCGGGGAGGACGGCGGGCTCGGAGAGCGACTCGTCATAGTTGGGCTGCAGGTCGACGGTCTCCTTGTCCAGGTCGCGCAGCATCTCCATGGCCGCGTAGGTCAGGCGGCTCTCGGTGTAGCGCATGGCTGCAGGGGGATCGCCGTCGATGGATCCGAAGTTGCCGTGGCCGTCCACCAGGGGCAGGCGCATCGAGAAGTCCTGAGCCATGCGGACCATCGAGTCGTAGATGGCCGCGTCGCCATGCGGATGGTACTTGCCCATGACTTCGCCGACCGTCCACGCACTCTTCTTATGGGGACGGGAGGGCACGATGTGCGCCTCGTTCATGGCATAGAGGATGCGACGATGCACCGGCTTTAATCCGTCACGGACGTCGGGCAGGGCGCGGGCGACGATGACCGACATCGAGTACTCGAGGAAGGACGCCTTCATCTCCTCGCTCATGTCGATGGGCTTGAGGGCGCCACCATGGATGTCGGTCAGGTCCAGGCGCGTGCCCGCCTCGTCGGATATGGTGTGCGACAGGCCCGCACCGGCCAGGTTGGCATCGGGGACGATGGGGTCGCCGTACTCGTCCAGCTCCGGCTCCTCGTCCTCCTCCGGCCCCTCGTCCTCGTCGCCGTCGAAGATCTCGTCTATCTCGTCGGCGCCATCCGCCTCGATCTCCTGGTCGAGGTCCTCGCGCTCGTCGTCGTCAAACAGGTTGTTGTCGTTATCGGCCATAGTTGTCCTTCGTATGTGGTCGTGTTGCTAGGACCGGACGGGTCGCCTGGTCGGGACGCGGCCCCACCAGGCGCCGGATGCTAGATGTCCAGGAATCTGACGTCCTTGGCGTGCGTCTGGATGAAGGTGCGGCGCTTCTCCACCTGGTTTCCCATGAGGTTGGCCACCGCGCGATCCGCGGCCATGGCGTCCTCGACCGTCACCTTCAGCATGATGCGGTTCTTGGGCTCCATCGTCGTGGCCCACAGCTGCTCCGGGTCCATCTCGCCCAGACCCTTGTAGCGCTGGACGGTGTACTTGGTGGAATCCTCGTACTTTGCTGCCTCGATGGCCAGCTCCTCGTCGGTGTAGAGGTACTTCCCGCCCTTCTTGCCCTTGGGCTTCAGCTGGTACAGGGGCGGCTGCGCCACGTAGATGTAGCCCGCGTCGATCATGGGCTTCATGTAGCGGTAGAAGAAGGTCAGCAGCAGGATGCGGATGTGGGCGCCGTCGACGTCGGCATCGGTCATGATGACGATCTTGTGGTAGCGGGCCTTGGACAGGTCGAACTCGGGTCCGATGCCGGTGCCGATGGCGGTGATCAGCGAGGTGATGGTCTCGGACGAGAGGGCGCGGTGCTCCTGCACGCGCTCGACGTTCAGGATCTTGCCGCGCAGGGGCAGGACGGCCTGGATGGAGCGGTCGCGCGCCATCTTGGCCGAGCCGCCTGCGGAGTCGCCCTCGACGATGAAGAGCTCGGTCATCTCGGCATCGCGCACCGAGCAGTCCGCCAGCTTGCCGGGCAGGCTCGCGCTCTCCAGCAGACCCTTGCGGCGCGTCGCCTGGCGCGCCTTCTGGGCGGCCATGCGCCCCTTGGCGGCCTGATTGGCCTTCTTGAAGATCTCCTTTGCCTGGTTGGGATGCTCCTCCAGGTATTCGGCCATGCCCTGCGCCACGACCTTGTTGGTGAGGGTGCGCATGTAGGAGTTGCCCAGCTTTGCCTTCGTCTGTCCCTCGAACTGGGGGTCGGGCAGCTTGACCGAGATGACCGCCGTCATGCCCTCGCGGATGTCGTCCCCGGTCAGGTTGGCCTCCTTCTCCTTCAGCAGCTTGTGGGAGCGCGCGTAGTCGTTGATGGTCTTGGTGATGGCCGCGCGGAAGCCCTCCAGGTGCATGCCACCCTCGTCGGTGTAGATGTCATTGGCAAAGCTCATCACCGTGCCCGAGAAGGACGTGTTCCACTGCAGGGCAACCTCGACCTCGCCCTTCTGGTCGGAGGGAGCGTCGGGTGCGGAGGTGCCGGCGATGTAGACGGGGTTGCGGTCCATGCCGGGCAGGACCGTCTTCTCCTCGTTGAGGAACTTCACGAAGTCGATGATGCCGCCCGAGTAGCAGAACTCCGCGACGCGGGGCTGCAGCTCGCGCTCGTCGACCAACGTGATCTTGAGGTTCTTGTTGAGGAACGCCGTCTCCTGCAAGTGGTCGTGCAGGGTGTCAAAGTCGTAGGTGGTGGTCTCGAAGATCATGTCGTCGGGCCAGAAGGTGATGGTGGTGCCGGTGGTCTTGCTCTTGCCCACCTGCTCCATCTTGCGGACGGTCTTGCCACGGGAGAACTCCATCTCGTAGACGCCCCCATCGCGCTTGACGCGCGCGACGAGCTTCTTGGAGAGGGCGTTGACGACGCTGACGCCGACACCGTGCAGGCCACCCGACACCTTGTAGGCGTCGTTGTCGAACTTTCCGCCTGCGTGCAGCACCGTCAGGACCACCTCGAGGGTGGGGATGCGCTTCTGCGGATGGCGGGCGACGGGGATGCCGCGGCCGTTGTCCTCGACGGTGATGGAGTTGTCGGCGTGTACGGTCACTTTGATGCGGGTGCAAAAGCCCGCCATCGCCTCATCAACCGAGTTGTCCACGACCTCCCACACCAGATGGTGCAGGCCCGACGCGCTCGTCGATCCGATATACATGCCGGGGCGCTTGCGAACGGGGTCCAGTCCCTCCAGGACCTTGATGCTCGAAGCCTCGTAGGAGTTGGTGCTCTTCTTTGCCACGTTGTTCCCTATCTCTTGCTGCCGACAGTCCCGAGATCGTCGGCAGGTGGTGCGATTGTGCTGGTGACAGGCGCAGGCGGCCTGTCGCACGTTCGTAACTGAAATATTCTACTCCTAACGGCCAAATATTGCTTGACCGAGAGTCAAACGAATGTAGATAACATGTTGAAACTTTGTATAAGGCTCTCTCGCACCCAAATTCAGGCGTTCTTCGAGTTTTTGGTATCTTCGAGCTTTTGTCTGCGTTTCGATAGGGAAATCGCCTTTGAGGCGGCCGTTTGCAAGCTGGTCGGAAGGTCCGCAACTAACAATTGTACCGCTTGTTGTTCCTCGGCACTCAACTCCGGCAACGGCTCGGCAGGCGGCGGCGCCGATGTGGACGCTGTACCAGACGTCTGCCGCGGGCGCCGGGACGGCAGGAACTCTATCCCCGACACCTCACAGCCGATGTTGGCCAGACGAGCCAGGTAGAGGTCCTTGTTCACCCCAAAGTCGGTCGCCATCGCGTGCGAGTCGACATAGACCCCCAGAATCGGGGCCGCACCTGCCACACGCGGGCGCTTGAGGAAGACGCCTGTGGTATGGGCGCGCTCGCGGTCGCCGTTGGCCCGATACCATGCCGCGGCGGCCCGCTGGTTGGCGGACATCTTCGCCGACATCTGCTGGTCGACGACCGTATGCATCAGCGCACCGACGCTCTCGGGCGCGTCGGACCCAAACTCCATGCCCCACTCATCCACCGAAGCTCACCACCTTGGAGGCTGCCAGCAGGTCGGGCGGGAAGTATCCGAGGTTCGTCGTGGTGACGACCGTCTGGATGCCCTGTTGGACGAAGCTGACCACCGCGGCGCGTCGCTGCTCGTCAAGCTCGCTCATGACGTCGTCGAGCAGCAGCAGGGGCTGCTCCCCCAGTATCTCGGCAGACAGCTCGACCTCGGCCATCTTCCAGGCCAGGACGATGGATCGCTGCTGGCCCTGGCTCCCGAAGACGCGCGCGTCGCGGCCGTCCAGCGCAAACGCAAGGTCGTCGCGATGCGGCCCGACTAGCGTCTGTTGGCGACGCAGGTCGTCCTCGCGCCCTTGGGCAAGGCGCTCCAAGAAGCGCGCCGTCAGGGAGTCGCGTCCCATGTCGATGACATCGTCTCCCAACGAGCACTCGTAGTCGCAGGTCAGGCGCTCGCCGCCGCAGATCTGCGCATAGACCTCGCTGACCTTGGGGCGCAGGCGCTCGAACAGGCGCAGGCGCGCCAGCAGCAGCGTCGCCCCACCCAGGGCGACCGACGCATCCCATGCGTCCAGCAGGGCGAGATTGGGGTCGGGATCCTTCAACAGGCGGTTGCGCTGCTCGACGGCACGCTGGTAGGCGGCAAGCACCTTGGCGAACCCACGGTTGGCCTGCCGCCCGAAGGCATCCAGCTCCTCCCTGCGCTGCGACGCGCCCCTCTTGACGAAGGCGAGGTCGTCGGGGTTGAAGAGGATCGACATCAGGCTCTCGGGCACGTCGGAGGACTGGCACGGCTTGCCGTTGCGACGGAACTTGCGACGCGACGACTCAACGATGCAGCTGACGTCGATGACGCGGCCGTCCCCCGTCAGGTTGACGGTCGCCTTGGCACTCTCGCAACCCTCGCGGACCAGCTGGACGGGACGGGGATGGCGAAACGACATCCCCGCCGTCAGCATCTGCAGCGCCTCGACGGTGTTGGTCTTGCCCACCGCATTCGGGCCCACGAGCACGGTCATGCCCGGCGAGAACGCTATGTCCCTCTGCTCGAAGTTGCGCCAGTCACGCAACTCGAGCGTGTCGACGACCAGCCCCACAGGCTACATCCGCACCGGCATCAGCAGGTAGAGGTAGTTGATCTTGCCATAGGACTTGAAGATGGCCGGCTGCATGGGACCCTGCAGCTCCAAGGCCAGCTCGTCGGTACCCGACACCGCGTTGACGCAGTCGAGGACATAGTGGAAGTTGAGGGCAATCGACATGTCGGCACCCTCGATATCGGCGTCGATGATCTCGGAGGAGTCTCCCTGGTCGGGCGAGGAGGCCGAGAGGCGCACCAGATGGCCGCCCGTATCGGCGTCCAGGCGCACCGAGGGGTTGGAGGACGCGATGACCGACACGCGCTTCAGGGCACCTCCAAACTCCGGAACGTCCAGCTTGATGGAGGTGTTGCAGGTGGACGGCAGCAGCTGGCGATAGTTGGGGAAGTTGCCCTCGATCTTGCGGGAGACGTAGGTCGTGTTGCCGAAGACGAAGACCACCTGGCTGTCGGTCGTGCCGACAAGGATCTGCTCGGTCATCGACGGCGAGGACAGCACGTCGTGGAAGGTGTTGCCCGGAACGATGGTGACGAACGCCTCGTCGGACGAGGAGGTCTCTGCGTTGGAGTCGCAGACGGCAAGGCGGTAGGAGTCGGTCGCCACAAGGCGGATGGTGTTCTGGTCGACGGAGAGCAGGACGCCCTGCAGGATGGGACGCGAGGTGTCGCGCGAGGTGACCTTGTAGACCTTGTCCACCATCTCCGACAGCAGCGCGCTGGGCAGCTCGATGGAGCGGTCGAGGGCATAGACAGGGAACTCGGGAAAGTCCTGCGCGTCAAGGGTGTTCAGGCGGAAGTGGGACTTGGAGCAGGAGATCTCGACCACGCGCCCGCCCGCATCGGTGGCAAAGGTGACCGCCGCGTCGGGGAGGGTCTTCACGATGCTGGTCAGGACCTTGCCCGAGACGACCGTCTCGCCCGACTCCTCCACGTTGGCGGCGATGCGGTGGCGGATGGAGATGGTGAGGTTCGCGGTCTGGAACTCGAGGGTTCCCTCGTCGGCCTTGATATAGATGCCCGACAGGTAGGGTAGCGTCGAGTTCGTGGCCATGCCCTTGGCAACCACGAGGAGCGCCTTGGCAAGCGACGACTGGCTGACGGTGAACTTCATGGTGCTCCTCTTTTCTCTCTTATAGAGATATCTAAAGACTAATAGTGATAGTAGGTCCTGTAGAAATGTCGAAAGGCCATCGTCGTCGCAGGTGGGCGGCCATGTCCGCCGCCCCGCGCTTCCGTCGGTCACTCGACGCGCGTCAACACGCGAAAATCTGTCGATAACCTTCTCTACACCAGTGGGGCACTTTTCACCGCGTTTCGAAGAGTCATCGACAGACTTGTCGACATCAGGTCGCGTCCACGATGGAGTCCCTCAGCGTCTCGATACGGTCGTGGAAGATGCGGTCGCGCTTCTTGTAGTCGTCGACCCAGGCGATGCTGTGCTTGACGGTGGCGTGCGTGCGTCCCCCGAACTTCTTGCCGATCTCCGCCAGGGTGTTGTCGGTCAGCTCGCGCGTCAGCCAGATGCCGACGTGGCGGGCCTCCATCAGCTCCTTGTTGCGCTTGGAGCCGATGAGGTCGGCATGGGCGACGTCGTAGAACTTCTCGACGATGCGCTGGATGTGGTCGACGGTGACGATGTGCTGTCCAGTGGGCCACTTCTGGCCCGCGATCTCGATGATGTCCGCGCGGGAGATGCTCTGTCCCGACCGCTCGCGGCGGTTTGCCTGCATCAGGCATGACTGGACGAAGCCCTCGATGACGCGGATGTTGGTGCCTGCGCGGTCGGCCATCAGTCGACGCAGCTCCTCGGGGATGGTGCCCACGACGCCCTCGATGTGCTCCTCTGTCGCGTCGGTGCGCATGCGGTCGTAGAAGGCGTTGATGAGGTTGAGCTTCAGCTCGTAGTCGGGCACCTGGATGGAGACGGACAGGCCCGAGTCCATGCGAGAGGTGTCGCGCTCGTCGAACTTGCTCTCGCCCATGCCCAGCTGCGACGGGGAGCGGTCGGCGGCCAGCACGATCTGCTTGTTGTGGTCCATCAGGGTGTTGAAGGTCTTGAAGAAGAAGCGGATGGTGCCGCCGGCGGTCATCATGTTCTGGATGTCGTCGATGATGAGGACGTCGACGTTCTGGTAGCGCGCCGACATGTTGCTGGAGGCCGAGACGCTGCTGCGGTCGGTCGCGGCCTGTACGTACTCGTCGACGAAGTCGGCGGCGGCGCGGTAGATGCAGCGTCTCGACGGGTCGTTGCGGGCGATGTAGTTCTGTATGGCGCGCAGCAGGTGCGTCTTGCCCAGGCCGCTCTTGCCATAGATGAACAGGGGGTTGTAGCTCTTGTTGTAGCCGTTTGCCACCTGTTTGGCCGCCTCGAGCGCGAGGCGGTTCTCCTCGCCGGCCACGAAGCGCTCGAAGGTCAGGCGCGAGTCCCTCTGGCTGAGCTCCTCGGCCAGCTGCTCGGTGTAGGCCATGTTCTCTTCGCGTATCTGCTGGACGGTGGGAACGGGCAGGGGCTTGGGTGGCGTCGGGTTGGTCTGGGCGGCCAGCCGCGAGAGCTCCTCGGGGGAGACCTCGCTGGCCACGCGCACCGCACGCGTGTCCTTGACCAGGTCGACGACGAACCTGAGGTGCTGGAAGGATGCCTGCTCCAGGCATTCCTCGATGATGGGGGCATGCTGGGAGATCTTGCGCTGGGCAAAGGCCAGCGTGGTGGAGACGTGGAAGCTGTCGTCGTCCATCGAGGTGGGGACGCAGGAGTCGATCATGGCGATGATCGACTGGTTGAGGTCGTCACGCGCTGCGAGCAGCGCCATCACGTCCTCCCAGAGCAGTGCGGCGTCAGAGTCGAGGTTCTGTTGCATAACGTGCTCGCATCCTGGTCGAATGTTGAAAAGCAGACTCCATTATATGTTGAAAAGTCAGCCTTGCAACACCTTTTGTCGAAAAATTTGAAGAATGGCGTCACGCCAAGTCGTGGTGACAGGGTGAATGACCCCACTCGCCCAGGCACCGGTGACGGTTGTCGATGCCCTGTCAGAGGCCGAGGAACTGTCGGCCCGCAGGGGTCAGCAGCCGCTTCTGCCCGCCCTGCTTCGAGACGAGGCCCTTGTCCTCGAGTGACTTGAGCGTGCGCGACCAGGTTGCCTCCGAGAGCGGCTGCTGGGCGTTGAGGTCGCGCGGTCCCACCGACTCATGCGTGCGCAGGTAATCCAGCACCATCATCTCCCTCTCGCTGAGTGTGGCGGGTTGCTGTGGCGCCCAGCCGGCCTGCTGCGGAACGTAGGTCGGCGTGGCCTGGGGCCATGGCTGGACGTATCCTGGCACGACATAGGGCTGGGGTGCGGGGGACTGCTGGGGATAGGGATACGGCTGCTGCTGGGGCCATGGCTGAGCATAGGATGGCTGGCCATAGTTTGGCTGGGCGTACGCCGGTTGTGTCTGACCAGGCCAAGCTTGGGGGGAAACTTGCTGGTAGACAGCCTGTTGTTGCATTGGGTATGCCATGGGTTGCGTCATCTCGGGAGCGTCGGGCCCCGTGGAGCCATGGACCAGTGACACCGTCACGACCGTGCCACTATGTATGTTGTCCTCCACCGTCAGCGACCCGCCCTTGTCCTCCAGCCACTGCTGGGCATAGGGCAACCCGGATCCCACCCCTCGGATGTAGCGTTTCATCTCCTCGGTTGCCGAGGTGGTACCGAACTCGAGCGCGCGGCTCTTGTCCTGTATGCCCGGCCCCTGGTCGGAGAAGCGGATGGTGTTGCCGTGGTCCAGGATGGATACCGTCGGCTCGATGAAGTAGGCATGGATGAGGTTCTCCACCACCTCGCGAATCACCATGAAGGGGATCTTTCCGCCCTGCTCCGACGCCAGCCGCGTGACGGTCGAGGTGATCTCCTCCAGGTAGGTACGGATGTCACTCGGCTCGACCACGACTACGCGGGGGGCTGCAGAGACATCGTCGAAGACCGCGATGCGGGCAGGGTGGCGCACCTGCAGCAGTCCATCCGACTGCCGACCGGTATCGTCGCCGTTATCGACGAAGGGATAGAAAGCCTCGGCCACCATGACACCTTTCAACAATGTTTCACCGAGTGATGAAAACTTTCCAAACTTTCTTTTGGTTCGCAAGGTTTTCAACGAGTGACGAATATCTGTTGATAACTGCACAAACGGAGAAAGTAAGTCGCTCTAAGATACCACTGCTTTCATGACTTGCCATGAAAGCTTGCAGACTTTCGTGCAAAGTCTGGCACATATGGAAGCAAATGGATCGTCAGCTAGCCAGGGCAGGGAGGCAGGGGACGGCCGAGGACACCTATGAGGGCGGCACGCCAGGAGCGGTGCGGCGGGAGCGAGGACTTAGCGAGCGAAGCGAGCGGTTCCGCAGCTGCCACGCCGCGAGGGGCGGGCGTCCTTGCCCGAGGGGTGTCCCCGGCCGTCCCCTGCCTCCCTGCCCTGGCTAGCTGTTCCCGCTGCCCGCCTGCTCATGTGGCGATTTTGAGTTTCTTTTGCACCGTTGACAGGGGGTTATGTGCAACCCTACAATCGTAGGGCTTGACTAAATTGACGTTATTATCTCTCAGGAGGTTGTCACTATGAAGCGTACGTATCAGCCAAACAAGCGCAAGCGCGCCAAGACCCACGGCTTCCGTGCCCGTATGGCCACCAAGGGTGGTCGCGCCGTCCTCGCCCGTCGTCGTGCCAAGGGCCGCAAGAAGCTGACCGTCTAGCTTCGTATGGAGACCATCAAGTCCAAACAGGATTTTGGGCGGGTCTTCTCTGGTGGCAAGCGGGCCAATCACAGGCTCGTCCGCATGACAGTACTGAGACAAAGCGAAGGCGGCCCTGGACGAGTCGCCTTCGTTGCGCCTAAGAGGCTGGGAAATGCGGTCTTCAGGAACCGATGCAAGCGAGTGTTGCGGGAGGCGGCACGAGAGGCCTCCTTCCCAAAGGATGGGTTTGACGTGCTCTTCTTTGCGACGAAGGGCACCCACGACGCACATCCGCACGAAGTCGCGCGCGCCATCGCGTCCCTGATGGGCAGGTTCGAACGGTAGTTGGCGGGGGTTCCCATGAAGCGCGTGCTCATGGCTCTGATCGGGTGGTACAGGACCTACCTGTCTCCCCTCATGGGACCCCATTGCATCTACACCCCGACCTGCTCGGCCTACGCCCTTGAGGCCATCGAACGCTACGGAGCCCTGAAAGGCAGTTGGCTGGCGGTGAAGCGCATCCTGCGCTGTCACCCCTTCCACGAGGGTGGCTACGACCCGGTGCCTTGACCAAAGACACGGAGGAACCATGTGGGATTGGTTTATATCGTTTCTGACGGACGTCTTGGCCTGGCTTGCCAGCGCTGTCGGTGACTGGGGTGTCGCCGTCATCATCCTGACGTTCATCATCCGACTGCTCATCATGCCGTTGATGAACAAGTCGACCGCATCGACTGCGCGCATGCAGGTGCTGCAGCCGCGACTGACCGAGATCCAGGAGCGCTACGCGGACGACCCCGAGCGCCAGATGCAGGAGATGCGCAAGTTCCAGGCAGAGAACAACTTCAACCCGTTGGGAGGCTGCCTGCCAGTCTTCCTGCAGATGCCGGTGTTCGTCGCCCTGTTCACGGTGGCTCGAAACGTCCCCGCCGACGCGAGCTTCCTGAACATCATGCCGTCCATCTCCACCTCGGCCTCGCAGGCGCTTGCCACGCTGGGCATCTCTGGTGCGATCGTCTACATCCTGTTCGATATCGCCTTCGGCGTCCTGACCCTGATTCCGATGCTTCTCAACGCGAAGAACACGCCCGAGGAGCAGCGCCAGCAGAGTCTGGTCATGGGTGTCATGATGAGCGTCATGATGCTGTGGTTCGGTTGGAGCGTTCCTGCCGCGGTGCTGCTGTACTACGATACGTCCGCCGTCTGGCAGGTCATCCAGCAGCAGGTCGTGACCAAGCGCGTCACCGAGAAGGTCAAGGCCGAGACCGAGGCCAACCTGGCAGAGCAGCCCGTCGAGATCAATGTTGTCCGCAAGGAGCGCAAGCCGCGCCCCAAGAAGAAGGGCTAAGCGCCGGCGCCTTTAGGAGGTTGACATGGAGGAAGAGCGCACGCTCACTCCTGACAAGAATGTCGAAGCGGCCGTCGAGGACGAGTTCGCGCAGATTCGTGCCCATTACGAGAGCAATGCGGATCTGAGTGACGAGGAGCTGGACAAGGTCGCGGATACTGCCATCACCTACGTTCGTGACATCCTTGCCCTGTTTGGCGAGAAGAAGGTTGTCATCGACGAGTTCGAGGGCGACGAAGGGGAGCTGATCCTTGACATCTCTGGCGGGGATCTTGCAGTGCTCATCGGCCGTCATGGTCGCACGCTTGACGCTTTCCAGATGATAGTTTCATCTTTTATGAGCAACAAGCTGAAGTTCCACTATCCCATCGTCATCGATATCGAGGGATATAAGAGTCGCCGCAAGGAAAAGTTGGTCAATCTGGCACATAGTGCCGCCGCTCGTGCCAAGAGACAGCGTGGACGCGTCTCCTTGGCGCCGATGAACGCCTATGAGCGTCGCATCGTGCATCTGGCACTGCTTGACGACGTCGATGTCACGACCCATTCCGAGGGTGACGATCCCGAGCGTCGTGTCGTCATCACCTACGTACGTTCGTAGCTTCAGAATCATTGCCTTGAGTGAAGGGGAGAGTCGAATGTGACTCTCCCCTTTCTTTGTACTTCACGTGCGCAGCGAAGGTGATTGCCATTCAAGGTAGTGAAGCAACGGATTCACGCTCCTCGCTCGCTTGATTCTTCGTCTGTGCTGCGCTGAATGTGATTTGCTTCCCTTGTAGGAGTCTGTGCACAGTACCAAATGTCGCGCACGTGGGAGCGAATTGAATTGGTGTATGGATATCGCGACCACCCTTGGTTCCACGCGATGAGGTACAGGTGGGATACAATGACAAAACCCGTTTAGGACGAAATCCTTTGGCAGGTACTGATGATTCTGAGTGAGAACAACCTAGAGACGCTCGATTCGTACTTGGAGTCGTTTGGAATCGCGACGACACGGCAACAGAGGGAGCTGCTCCTGCAGCACCTTGACCTCGTCGTAGAAAAGAACAAGGTAATGAACCTCACTCGAATCGTTGACGATCGCGAGGCAATCATTCGACATCTTGTCGACTCTCTACTCCTTGTCCCAAGCATCGAAGGAGCAGCAGCTGGTCAAGAGATCTCATTCGTAGATGTTGGTACGGGTGCTGGATTTCCTGGCATACCTCTTGGTATTGTGAGGAAATGGAATGGCACCCTCATAGACTCCGTGGGAAAGAAGGTCCGGGCGGTCTCCGAGTTCATAGCAAGCCTTGGGCTTGAGGATAGGTTGACTGCAGAGTCTGTTCGCGCAGAGGACCTCGCTCGACACCAGAGTGAGCGCTTCGACATCGTCACCGCTCGTGCGGTTGCAGATCTCGGTGTGCTCGTCGAATATGCCTCACCTTTGCTGAAGGCTGGCGGAGCGCTGGTTGTCTCGAAGGCACAGATTGCTTCCGATGAGATAGCTCGTGGAGATAAGACGGGAAAGATAGTTGGTCTTCAGCGAGTTTCACGTGAAACATACGAGCTGCCTGAAGACCAGGGACATAGAGAGATCCTGACCTATAAGAAGACAACCAAGAGTAAAGTTAAACTCCCTCGCCAGACCGGAATGGCAAAGAACAAGCCCTTAGCCTGAGTGGCTGAGAGCCGTCCAGTTAGATTGACTTCATTTCAAAGGGTTTGCTGTTAAGAGCATCGAGTTTCACGTGAAACATGGTATGCAGCGAATGAGTCCCTGCAACAGATGTATTTTTGGATAACTCAACAGACAACACCAGAATCCAGTCAAGAAAACCGAAACAGACCTAGATCAAGCAAAAGTAGGATTGGTCCAATTAAGTCATATAAGAACTATAGTTGGTTATCGTCTAGCAACCAGTATTGGATGAGCCACACGAGCATCTACGCCTTATTAGAGATGCGTCGGCAGTTGTAATCAGAGGAGATACCAGCACTTGTCACATCAGTGGCGCGACCTGGCGCGTAAGCCTATGAGGTCAGCTCTGGAACTGTGTCGTAGCGTAAGCGAGGACCAAGCGAGCGAAGTGAGCGTTTCCGCAGCTGCTATGACACAGTTCCAGAGCGTTCTTGACCGAAGGGCTTACGCGCCAGGTCGCGCCACTGATGTGACAAGTGCTGGTTCCTTCCAAGAGAAAACACAACTGCCAACGTTTCACGTGAAACTATCCTCTATGATAGAGACACCAAACGGAACGGACTCAAAACGATGCGGTTTGGAGGTATGGTGGGATATCTAGATGTTAAGCGCGGAAATCCCCTCAAAAAGACGAAGGTCCTCGCAGTAATAAACCAAAAAGGTGGCGTTGGAAAATCGACTACCGTTGTGAACCTATCGGCTGCTCTCGGAGAGGCGAAGAAGAAGGTTCTGATTGTCGACCTTGATCCGCAAGGAAACACGACCAGCGGCTATGGCATCGAAAAGGAAGAGCTCGAATACGATATCTACGATGCTCTGCTGAACGACTATCCGATCGAAGACCTTATCATGTCAACGTGTGAGCCAAATGTCTTCGCCGTTCCGGCGACGATTCAGTTGGCTGGTGCCGAAGTCGAGCTTGTATCGTTGAACAATCGCGAAACAGTTCTCGAATCGGTTCTTCTCGACATTCGAGAGTACTTCGACTATGTCTTGATCGATTGTCCGCCGTCTCTCGGCCTTCTGACGGTCAATGCTCTGGTTGCCGCAGACGAGTTGCTCATCCCCATCCAGTGCGAGTTCTATGCGTTGGAGGGCGTTACGAAGCTCCTCGAATCGATGCGCATGGTCAAACAGCGCCTGAACCCCGATCTTGATATCTTCGGCGTTCTTCTGACGATGTATGACAGCCGTACGACACTTTCACGCCAGGTGGCCGAAGAGGTTCAGAAGTACTTTGGCAAGAAGGTCTTCAAGCAGATCATTCCGCGTAATGTCAAGCTCTCGGAAGCGCCAAGCCATGGTCTGCCCGTTACCCAGTACGCTTGGCTGAGCAAGGGTTCGCAGGCATACACCAAGTTGGCAAGGGAAGTGATCAGGCGTGGCTAGGAAAAGTGGATTGGGAAAGGGACTCAACTCCCTCATGGGTGGCGCTGATGCCGAGGTTGCAGGTGCGGCCGCCCCTGATGCGTCTCTCCCCCTGAGCTCGATTCTGCCGAACAAAGGACAGCCGCGAAAGAACTTCGACGAGGATGCCCTTGAGGAACTGACCGACTCCATTCGTCAGAATGGGGTGCTGCAGCCCATTCTGGTGCGTAAGAAGGGTCAGAAGTACGAGATCGTCGCTGGCGAACGGCGCTATCAGGCGGCAAAGAGGGCTGGTCTCGAGGAGATACCAGTCGTAATACGAGAGATCTCGGACAATGATGTCTTCAAGCTTGCCCTCATCGAGAATCTCCAGCGCGCCGACCTTGACCCCATCGAGGAAGCTCAGGGTTTCCGTACGCTGATCAAACAGACGGGTATGACACAGGCCGAGTTGGGCCAGGCATTGTCCAAGTCTCGTCCTGCGATTGCGAACTCCCTTCGTCTGTTGGACCTGCCAGTCGAGGTACAGGAGATGATGGCTCAGCGTTTGCTGACCGCGGGCCATGCTCGTGCGATTCTGGCCGTGCCCAGTGAGGAAGGCAGAATCAAGCTGGCTCAGAAGGTAGTAGAAGACGGATTGACGGTCCGTCAGACAGAAAACCTCGCACCGTTGTTTTCTGACATGAACCGCGAACCTCCGCGCCGTCAACCGACGCCACAGTCATATAAACGTGCCGCACGACAACTGCGGTTGGCCTTGGATACCAACGTGAAGGTCAAGCGTCTGCGGAACAAGAACAAGATTGAAATTGAGTTTGGGACCGAAGAAGACCTTGCACGTTTGGTCGAACAGTTGAGCAAGATTTCGATGACGGATGGTGAATGACGTGAAGATCATCAAGATAATCAAGTTCCAGATTGTGGCCACTGCTGTCGTCGCGCTGGCAGGATATGCGGCATATCAGTACTTCCTCGACGACGAGGCAAAGGCCCAGATGAAGCAGCTCTACGCGACGATGGGAAAGTCGTACCTTCAGCTCTCGAACCTCGTTAACGAGCGCATTGGTACGATCATGGATGAGGAAGTCGTCGTCCAGAATAGGGCTCAGGTTCGTACCGCATGGGAGAATCTCGGCTTCTAGGTCAAGATAGCGTGATTGAAAGCATCAGCCCCGGAACATCGAATGATGTACCGGGGCTGACTCATATAGCGTCAAAACACAGGAACAATTGTTCTATTTACCTGCTCAACCGCTGTTTCAGCTGTCCACAGGCTGCATCGATGTCCTGTCCTCGAGACTGACGAATGGTCGCCTCGACGCCAACGCTGGCTAGGCGGCGGACGAACTCTCCGGCGCGAGCATCAGAGGACGGCTGGAACCGGGAGCCCTTCACTTCGTTGAGCTTGATGATGTTGACGTGCGCAAGGTTGTCCCGACAGAAGTCACAAAGAGCCCCAAGCTCGTCTTCGGTATCGTTGACACCGCGAATCAGCGCGTACTCGTAGGTCGGCCGACGCCCGGTCTTGTCCACATACTCCCCCATGACCTCATAGAGATGCAGGAGCGAGTACTTGCGTACACCGGGCATCAGGGCGTTGCGCGTCTTCTGCACCGCCGAATGAAGGGAAACCGCAAGGGTGAACTGCTCGGGCTCGTTGGCAAAGCGTTTGATCGCAGGAATGACACCGCAGGTAGATACCGTAATGTGGCGCGCACCGATACCGAGGCCGTCAGGCGAGTTCAGACGGCGCATGGCGGCTAGCGAAGCGTCGTAGTTCATGAACGGCTCGCCCTGACCCATGAGGACCACGCTCGTCACGCGCATGTCAAAGTCGTTACGTACGTGCATGACCTGGTCGTAGATTTCGCTGGAAGTCAACGAACGGGTCAGGCCAGCCGCGCCTGTTGCGCAGAATGCGCATCCCATGGCACAACCAGCCTGGGAGGAGACGCAAACGGCCAGCTTGCTGCCTGTGGGCATGCCTACGCACTCCACGGTCGTCCCATCGGGATAGCGCAGCAGGTATTTGCGGCTGCCATCCTCGGAGATCTGTCGTGCGACCTGCTTGACCCCACCGAGAGTGAAGCGCTCGGCCAGCTGCGCACGCAGGGCCTTGGGAAGGTTGGTCATGTCATCGAAGGACGTTGCACCCTTCTCCCAGATCCACTCCTCGATTTGTTTCACGCGAAACGTTGGCTGGCCCAACTCCTTGAGCGTCTCGACGAGCTGTCCGTGCGTAAAGGAACGCAGATCGGTCAGGACCGTCCCTTCTGTCGGGAGGTTTCTGGCTTCTTGCATGATTTCGTACCTCTTCTATGTCAGATTTCCCACGTGGGGTACCATTTTCCCCGTGGATTGATGCTCACTTGGTGAGTCTAGCGCAAGCATGGTATGAAGGAGTTGCCCCATGTCGGCAGAGAACGTGACAGACTGCAAGGTTGTCGTCCTTGCAGGTGGTTGGTCCGATGAGCGCGAGATATCGCTCGCATCAGGTCGCGCATGCGAAAAGGCCCTGCGTCAGGCTGGCTTCACCTCGGTAGAGCTGCTGGATGTAGCGGCAGATGGCTTTGTCTCGACCATCGCGGCCGGAGACTATGACGTTGCCTTCGTCGCAATGCATGGACGATATGGCGAGGACGGCAGCATCCAAGGCCTGTTGGAGATTCTCCATCTGCCCTACACGTTCTCGGGAGTGCTTGCCTCTGCCATGGGAACAGCCAAGGACGTCTCGAAGCAGATGTACCGTATGGTGGGCATCCCGACGCCGGAAGGGGTGAACCTCGCTCCGGGGACACAGCTGGACGAAGGTCAGATTGACAGTCTTGTGCAGCGCCTTGGCCTGCCCATGTTCGTCAAACCTGCAGGTAACGGCTCTAGTTATGGTATCACGCGCGTGACCGACCCATCACAGCTGCCTGCTGCCATCGAGCTGGCAGGCTCCCAAGGCGACACGGTGCTTGTGGAACAGTGCATCGAAGGCACCGAAATCACCGTACCGGTGATGGGCAACGACGATCCCCAAGCCCTACCCATCATCGAGGTCAACACGGGGGCAGAGTTCTATGACCTCAAGGTGAAGTACGAGCCGGGCGAGCTGCACCATATCATCCCTGCGCGCTTGGACGAGGAGGTCTATGCCCGCGCCCAGCAGCTGGCCGTCGAAGCACACAAGGTGTTGGGATGCCGTGGCGTCTCCCGGAGCGACTTCATCGTGACGTCTGAGGGGACCCCTTACATCCTGGAGACCAACACCATCCCCGGCATGACCGAGACCAGCCTGCTCCCCGACTCCGCCCGCCATGCTGGCATGGAGTTTCCGCAGCTCTGCCGCCATCTCGTGGAGCTGGCACTGGAATAGGCGCCAGAGGAGAGACCGTAGGAAGCAGGTCCCCGTGCCGCGACCAGAGCTGGATTCGTGGCGTGGGGACTGTTCATAGATGGTGGCTGGGATCGCGTGCCAGTTGCCAGAATAGGAAAGCGCGAGTTGATGACACAGACGAATGACCTGCTACAGCAGCTGTTGATGCCCTCCACGCCCGATGTCGTGCGCGATGCCTACCTGACACTGGCCGAACGGGCCCATCAGGACGACTTTGGCCCGCTCGAAGAGGACATGGTCGTCTTGGATACCGAGACGACAGGTCTGTCGTTTCGAGACTGCGAGCTGATCGAGATAGCCGCCGCACGCATATCGGGCAGGGAAGTCGTGGACCGCTATCGGACCTTCGTGAATCCATCACGTCCGATACCTGAGGAGATTCAGCGACTGACGGGAATTCGTGCCATCGATGTGGCCAGCGCGCCGGATGCGGTCACAGCGATCAGGGATCTGGAGGACTTTGTCGGTGGTGCGCCGGTCCTCGCTCACAACGCCCTGTTCGACCGGACCTTCATCGAGAAGGTGCCTGGTGGACGCAACGTCAGCGACCTCTGGATAGACACGCTTGCGTTGTCAAGGCTTGCCCTGCCACGCCTTCGCTCGCATCGGCTGTCCGACATGGCCGCTGCCTTTGGCTGCGATTCGGTGACCCACCGTGCCATGGACGACGTGGACGCCCTGTGCGGCATGTGGCCCATCATGCTTATGGGACTATGCGATTTACCTGCTGGTTTGCTTGGCCATCTGGCCGACATGCATGCAGACGTCGAGTGGTCGTTCCGACCCATCCTCTCTTATCTGGCAACGCGCAACCCGGTGCAGGGATTCTCCCTCAAGGCGGTGCGCCACGAGCTGGTTTCCAGCGTCTCTTGGCAGACGCGTTGCGATGCGGCGCAGGCAGATGGTCCGCTCGTCGCACCGAATCGCGACGAGATCGCGGATGCCTTCGGAGCAGACGGACTGGTCTCGCGCATGTATCCGGTCTACGAGCGCCGTGGCGAGCAGGAAGCCATGGCCCTGGAGGTGCGCGAGGCCCTGGCGACCTCCACCCATCGTGCCATCGAGGCTGGCACTGGCGTTGGCAAGTCCATGGCCTATCTGGTACCCATGGTGCAGTTTGCCCAGCGTAACGGCATCACGGTAGGCGTTGCGACCAAGACGAACGCCCTTACGGACCAGCTGGTTTCCCACGAGCTGCCGGCGTTGGACGCGGCACTGCCCCAGGGAGTCACCTTCACGAGCCTGAAGGGCTACGAGCATTACCCCTGTCTCAATCGCCTGCAACGGGCCACGAACGTCGAGCTGCCGGTCGACCAGGTCGCGGGTGCGCGGTCGTCCGACTCCATCGCCGCGGACATGCTGACAGCCATTGCAGTCACCTATGCCTCGGTCTGTCAGGCTGCCGAGGGCGACCTTGATACGCTGGGCATACGCTGGAAGTTCGTGCCGCGTGGCATGCTGACGACCAGTCCGTCCGAATGCCAGCGCACGCGCTGCCCCTTCTTCCCCAACGAATGCATGGTCCATGGTGCTCGCCGCCGCGCGGCATGCGCGGATGTTGTGGTCACCAACCACTCCCTGCTGCTGCGCAACGTCATGGCCGAGGGACGCATACTGCCACCCATCAGGCATTGGGTTGTCGACGAGGCCCACGGCTTCGAGGCCGAGGCGCGGCGCCAATGGGCCGTCGAGGTGCAGGGAGAGGACGTCCGTGCCTCGTTCGAGAAGCTTGGCGGTGCCAAGACTGGTACCATTCACACGCTCTTTGGCCAGTTGACCCAGCGTGAGGGGGCAACTCTGCCGACACGGCTGCTGACCAAGCTGGCGGCATCGGCCTCGCGCGCGACCGTGAGCACGGCCGACGTGTTCGAGGCGATTCACGAACTGGGCAGCGTGGCGGGCCCCAGCGGTGGGTATGAGAGCCAGACCCTCTGGATTGACGACGGCGTGCGCCAGTCCCCGGCCTGGGCAGCCCTTTCCGAGGCGATGCTGCGTGCCATCGACCGACTGGACGAGTCCGCAAAGGATGCGGCGGACGCCACCGAGGCCTTGGGGGACCTATCTCCGCAGCTGGCAGGCGACTTGAAGGAAGCCACAGGGTTCCTATCCGAGCTGCGCGATGCCCTGTCGCTCATCGAGGCGGGCGAGGACCACACCTATGTGTATTCGGCGCGACTGTCCCGCCGCAAGCGCGACATCGGCACCGAGGCCCTCGTGGCGGAGAAGGTTGACGTGGGCACGGACCTCGCCGGGCGCTGGCTGCCCGAGATGATGAGCGTGACGTTCACCTCGGCCACGATAGCTGTTGGTGAGTCATTTGAGCATTTTGACCACGCTGTGGGCCTTGACCAGCTGGAACGTTCGTCACGCGGCAGCCTGAAACTGTCATCAAGTTTCGATTTTGATAGAAATATGTCCGTGGTGGTGTGTCGGGACATGCCAGCTCCCGGGACGCGCAGCTATTTGGATGCCTTGGGTGACCTGTTGTTCGACATTCATCAGAGCATGGGTGGATCGGTTCTGACGCTGTTCACCAACCGTCGCGAGATGGAGCGCGTGCATGCCGCGCTGGCACCGCGTCTGGAGGCCATTGGGCTGGAGGTCGACTGCCAGGAGCGTGGGTCTTCGCCGCGTCGCCTGCGCGACCGGTTCATGGCGGACGAGAGCCGCTCGCTGATGGCGCTGAAGTCGTTCTGGGAGGGGTTTGACGCTGCGGGTGACACGCTGCGTTGCGTGGTCATTCCCAAGCTGCCCTTCGCAAACCCCAACGACCCACTGGTGCGCGAGCGTGACCTGCGCGAGGACCGTTCTTGGTGGCGCTATTCCCTGCCCGAGGCGGTCCTGTCCGTCAAACAGGCGGCAGGGCGGCTCATCCGCACGGCAAACGATGCGGGAATCGTCGTGTTCGCCGATTCGCGCGTCGCCTCCAAGCGCTACGGCCAGCAGTTCGTACGTTCCATGCCCACCACGTCCTGCCAGCAGATGGATTGCCAGAATGTGGGTCGCTACATCCAGATGTGGCGCGCGTCGCACAGGCGGTAGGACGGACCAGAGGATTGCAATCTCTTCCGTAGGGTGGGCGACCACGGCTTGCCCTACGGAATTCTTGTCCCTAGGATTCGGCCAAGACCCTCGATGCGTATGCCTTTGCCTGCTCGGCGAGGGTTGAGTCGTCGGTGGTCACCGTGCCAGCACAGGCTGCGACGTGCCGTGTCAGCCAGTTGCCACCATAGTGGGGCAGACGTGCAGTCGTCCCACCATCGTCCCGAGATACGACCTCCAAGCCCTCCCAATGGAAGAGGTCGAGATAGCGCGAATCGGAAAAGTGCAGGTTGACCAGGCGTTTCTTCTGATTCGGCGCAGGGGGTGCCGGTGCTGGCGCCGCATCCTCCAGCGAGACCTCGCCCATGTGGTCTATGCGGAAGACACGGTCGGCGCCGCGGCGCAGGTCGTATGCGTCGAGATACCAGCTGTCGTCGCCACGCCGCACCAGACGGGGCACCACGTGGCGCCAGGCCATCGCGCCGCCAGCGACGGGCACGTACGAGAAGCGCAGCGTCTTGCCATCAGTGATCGCCTGGGAGCAGAGCCTCAGGGTCGCCCCGTCCGTCGCCGAGCTGGGGGCCTCCAGCGAGCGCATGATGTCCTGCGTCGAGAAGGAGGGTGCCACATATGATGCATTCAGGGTCTGTACCAGCGGATCGTCGTCCGCGACACCCAGCTCGGCAAGCGCTGCGGACAGCGCGATCGTCTCGGAACGCGTCAGGCGGACCCTGCGTGCGCTGAGGCCGGCACCTTCCATCAAGGCCACCTCATCGTCCTCGTCGCTCATGATGACGGGGAGGTAGTCGATGGACTCGCCACTGCCTAGGGACACCAGGGCAATGAGGTGGCGAGCCTGGTCGTAGCTGATGCCCAAGGTGCCGGCGATGTCGTCGGCCGTGATGACCTCGCCCTCGTTGGTCAGGCTGCCCGCCAGGGCCAGCAGCTGGCGCACGACGGTCACACTGCCGGTGCGACCTGCCCTGTTCTGTCTGGTAGAGACCGGTGCCGCCTCCGCAAGCCCACCGAGTCGCCCGTCATAGAGGCAGGCATTGCAGGTTGTCTGGCAGACGCTCTCACATTCCTCGACCAGCTGCTGTGGCGCGACTGCCGTGATGCCCGTGCCCACGGCCCAAGAGGCAGCTGCATGCGCGTCGCTGTAGATGACCTCCCAAAGCAGGGACCCGTCGTCCCGCATTGTCGACGTGCCATGCGTCGACATGGCCCGAGTGACCTCCCGACCGATGTCGACAGGAACAAGAAACTGTGCTTTACCAGCGAATTCCCCCATCTGGAATGGTAGTCGCTCGTAGTCGCTCACCGAGAAGTCCAAGGGAACCTGGTAGGTGATGCCGGCAATCGCGCGGGCCTTCTCGAAACGGTCAAGTCGGTAGGTGCGTACCGAGTCGGGGGCCAGGGAGCCATCGTGCAGCACCTTGCTGGCGACGAAGTAGGTCCTCCCGCGCAGGCCGAACGAGCCCAGCAACGCAAGGTCGCGAGTGATCGTATCCCCATCCGCCTTGGTGTAGGTGACCCTGACGCCTTGTTGGGAGCCCATGCAGGAGACGAGCACCGACAACAGCTTGTGCTGGGAGGGCGTGGTCTCGTCGGTATGGGGGAAGGTCGTCCCGCGATACATCTGCGAGATCTTGGCAAGGGCCATACGCAGCTCGTCGCGATAGGCAAACGACTGGTCGTAGGCCATATCGTGGCATAGCACGTAGAGGATGCGCGCGTCTTGGGCACCCAACCCCTCGCCCTGCACGTACGAGTTCTCGTCAATCTGCCAGCATGTGTCGTTGCCGTCGCTGCCGGCCTCCCGTATGTGGATGCCGAACGTGGCCAGCAGCTCGCGATCGCGCAGGTACTGACGGTTGAACGACTCATCGTCCAGGTCAGGGTAGAGGTCGATGTTGATGGACGACGAGGAGATGGGATGACGTGTGCCGAAGAACTTGACGGCCAAGGTCAGCACACGTGCCGCACGCAGGTCGTCGGCAGTCATCCGCAGGTGATTGTCTCGTCTCGACATGTGCCCTCCGTCTGGTGTGTTGAGCGAACGACAGTACTATACCGCGATGGCGGGGTGGAACCGTCCGGGACAGGTGGCGGGCCGTTGTCCTGCCACCGTCTGCCATGGTTGCCCAAACCACGCTCGTAGGTTGGCGTTTTCCCACGATTCGTCGCGATTCGCCCGAGTATCGGACGGTTCGTGCCAGCAGTGGCACGGATTGGGTGCCAAAGGGCCCTTGTGAGAGTCCCTGTTGGGAGCCAATGACTTTTTTACCTGCCATGGGTGAGCACAAAGACGGACGCTCGGCGTATACTGAAGGGATGAATGTCTACACACGCAACCGCTAGGCGAAGGACGCAACATGGCGAGCACGCGCGCATATACTGACTATCTCAACGACCAGGTCGACATCGCCCCGGTCAACAGCCAGGAGGAGATGCAGGCAGCAGAGCTGATAGAGGGCCTGTTCGTGCAGCATGGCCTGGAAACCCAGATCCAAGAGTTCGACGCGCCCCAGGCGGCCGGCCTGACCACGCGCATCTACCTCGTCATCCTGTTCGTCGGCATGGTCCTTGCCGGCATCCTGAACACGCCGGCCCAGATCGTTGGCCTGGTGCTGGTGGCCATCTCGTTCGTGCTGCTGCTGATGGCGCAGAGGGGCAACGACGTCCTGGGGTCGGTGGGTCCGCAGGCCCGCAGCCAGAACGTCATCGGCGTCCATCGCGCAACGGGCCCCAACGTCATCAAGGGCAACCGTCCCATCGTCATCATTGCGCACTATGACACCCCGCGCGAGAACTTCCTGAACAACCGTCAGCTGGCCAAGTGGCAGCCCCTCATCAAGCGCCTTTCCTGGCCGTTGTCCATCGCGGTCGCCGTGCTTGCCCTGTTCCAGATCGTCCCGTTCATCCCCGTTGCCGCGCGCCATGTGTTCTGGGCACTGGGCGTGCTGTGCGCCCTCCCGTTGCTTCTGTTGGGTGCTGCGGCAATCTATGAGCGCTTTGCGGCCTGCACGACAGGTGCGAACGACAACAAGGCTTCGGTCGCCGCGATGCTGGGCGTGCTGGACATGGTGCGTCCGGGTCCTGACGACGCGAAGGACTGGGCCGAGACCCATCCGCAGTCCGTCCGCCGCCAGCTCGAGATAGAGATGGAGCCCGAGGACGAAGACCTCTATGAGGAGGAGCTCTACGAGGACGAGGGTGAGGGCGAAGGCGAGGACTGGGACGACGAGGGGTTTGCCGTCGCGCCGATGCCCTACGAGGAAGAGGAAGACGAGCAGCCCGAGGACGAGACGCCCTCGTGGGTCGAGGACGACGACGAGCGCGTTCCGGAAGATCTTCTCGACGAGTACGGCTTGGAATCTCCGTCGACGGTCCGTCGTGGTGCCGCGTTGCTGCAGAGCCTGCAGGTGCTGCCCGAAGGATGCGAGATCGTCTACGAGAACCTGACCCCGCGCGACGAGGTCATCGAGCGCATCGCTGCCGAAGAGGACGAAGCCGTTGAGCAGGCCTCGTCGCGATTCGACCGTTTGCGCGAGGTTGGTGGCAACCTGGGCGAGCGCATGGGTGGAGGATTGGGATCGGTCGGTGCTGGGGCATCGGGAATCTTTGGCAAGATTGCCGCGCTCTTTGCCGCGCTGCTCGACCGCATCCGCTCGAATGACGAGACGCCCGAAGCCGAGTGGGGCGAGGACGAGGCTGAGGACGGCTCCGTTGCCTATGGACCCGTCGCGTACGACGAGGACGAAGAGGGACAGTCCTTTGATGCCGAGTTCGAGCAGACGGAAGAGGCTGATGAGGATGCCGAGCCCTCTGGCCCGATGAGCGTGTTCGCCTGGTTGTCCTCCAAGCGTCGTCGCGCGCTGGACGAGGAACCCGTCGAGGAGGATGTGGAGGAATACGTCGAGGAGGATATCGACGGGTTCGCCGAGGAGAGCGTTGGCGAGTTTGTCGACGGGTTCGCCGAGGAGAGCGTTGACGAGGATGTCGACGAGTTCGCCGAGGAGAGCGTTGGCGAGTATGTCGACGAGCAGGATGCGACCGAGTCAATCGACATGTCGGGCGCCGTTGCCGAGCTGCAACTGCCGACGTTCGACGTCCCTGAGCACGTGAACATCCTTCCTGACCTTCCCGTCATCAACGAAGACGGCGATGAGGTTGCTCCGAGTGCCGACGACACCGCAGCCATCGACAGGAGGTTTGTCGACAAGCTGTATCAGCGTGTGGCAGGCGAGGGTAGCGAGTCCGAGCGTGTCGAGACCATTGACACGGAGCAGCCTGCCGATGCGGACCAACCCATAGATATATATGTTGAAACGACGGAGAATGAGTCGTCGACGGAGGATGAGCCCGCGGAGGTGGTGTCCGACTTTCAACCCCTGACGATTCTCTCCCCCACCGACGAGGCCCCCGAGATCGATGACGCCTACGACTCGTTCGAAGAGACGGACGAGGAGCCGTACGAGGAGACTGTCGACGAGACCTACGAAGAGGACGATTGGAACGATCCGAGGTACGAGGTTCTCGATGCGGAATGGGAGCCGATTGGCGATGACGAGGAAGGGCACATCGAGCCCAACGTGCCGGTCGAGGTCGTCGATATCTCTCAGATGGTGTCCGACGAGCCCGAGGGGCTGGAGGACCAGACCCGCGCAGCCTTCGCTGGTTTCGATGAGGCTGTGGAGCGGTTGGTTGATGAGCCATCGGTGACGGTCGCGGAGGAGCTTGAGGACGAGACGTCCGTTCTTGAGGGGCTGGCTCCCGAGGATGACGGAGTTGTGGCACCCATCTTCGAAGAGACCCAACCCGAGCCTTACGAAGCCGCTCTCGAGAGCGTCGAGCCTGAGCCTGACGAAACGGTCATCGAGGAGCTTGAGCCCGTTGTGGTGGACGACGAGCCACTAGAGGATGTCGAACCTGAGGACGAGGCTGGGGAGACCGACCAGGCCGAGCCAAAGGACGAGGCTCTGGGAATGACGATGGAGCCGGTCGAGGACGAGGTCCAGGCAGAGCTCGATGAGCCTGAGGCGGACGAGATTGTCGAGTCTTCGGTTGACGACACCGCTGGAGAGCAAGAGATAATCGGCGAACCCGTGCCCGTGCAGCCGACCATCGACACCTACGATGTTGCGACGAGCGTCGTTGATGCTCCTGCGATCGAGGAGACGGACGAAGATGTCGAGGCTGCGGTGGCAGAGGAGCCCGAGGCTTTCGAGGAGCCGCTGTCCGAGCCGGAACCTCTCGACGAGCCTGTCGAGGACGTGGCATCTGACGAAGAGCCGTATGTGTCTGATGAATCCGTCACCGAATACGTCGAGCAGGTTGTCGAGGCGCCTGCGGAACCGGTGAGGCTGTGGACGCCGTCCGAGGAGCTGCTGGATGCCGAGGACCTCGAGTTCGAGCAGCAGTCGACCGCCTCGTTCGAGCCCCTGACAGAAGATCAGGTCGAAGCTGACCGACTGGAGACCGAGCAGAGAGTGACCCGCGAAGAGCAGGATGCCGCTGCGATTCTGCATGAGCTGTTTGCCTCCGCACCCGAGCAGGAGCGAGTGGCGGCACCCGCGCCGCAGCCCAAGCAGACCGATGTCCTGCACGAGATGTTCGCCTCGCTGCCGAACATCGAACCGATGCCGATGCCAGTCGTCGCGCCACAGCCTGTCGAGGTCATTCACGAGTCGGCGCCGCTGCCCGTGACGAGCGAACCGGTTGTGGAACAGTCTGTGGATGCCGACCCAGTCGAAGACATGCCTGTGGTCGAGGAGCCAACAGTAGAGAGCGAGGAGCCCGAGGCTTGGCCCGAGCCTGAGGCGGAGCCAATTGAAAAGGTCGAAGAGCGGCCGATGAGCGCTCGCGACTGGTTGGAGGCCCGTCGCGCCCAGGCATCTTCTCGTGTTGTCGAGCCTGTCGCAGAGGTGGCACCTGTCGATGACGACTGGACGTCGATCGAGTCAACGGGTGTGCTGAACCTGATACCCGACCTGCCCGATGCGGAATGGGAGCCGATCGACGACGATGAGCCGAGTGACAGGACACCCGTCGAGCTGGTTACCATCACACAGATGGACGAGGAGCCAGAGGATCTCTTTGCACGTCCCGCTGTGAGTCGCGAGATGGGTGAGACGGAAGTCGAGCCTGCGAGTGTCGCACAGGGCGAGGAGGAAACGGCTCCGGAGGCGGATTCCGAGCACGCCTACAAGGCCGCACCCGTGCCAAGCATCATCGACGAGGACATCCCTGACGTCGAGGTTGTTGACGAGGATTTCGACGGTCTCGACCTGATTCCGGTGCTTGCTGACGAGGAAGAGGAGCAGGAGGTAGCGGAACCGGTTGTCGAGCAGGACGATGCTGCCACTCAGGCATACGAGCCTGAGACGCCGGAAGCGACACTCGAGCCGACAGACGCCGCATCCGAGGAACTCGACGAAGATTCTGCGGAGTTGGATGACGACGCTGATACCGATGCCGCGCTTGAGACAGTACCAGAGGTTGGCGAGCTGCTGGAAGAGCTTGTCCAGGAAGTGGAGCCGGAACCAGAGACGATGACGGAAGTGGACGATGAACCGCTGTCTGACATCGACGAGGCTGAGGATACGCCTGTCTTCGAGAGCGAAGAGCCGACTGTGGATGCGGAACCCGAGCCCGCGTTCGTTGACGAGGTGAGGGACGAAATCGAGCCTGAGCCCGAGCTGGAGCCGGAACCCGAAACGATGGCGGAGTTCGAGCCAGAACCAGAACCCGAGATGGAGTCTGAGCCAGAATCCGAACCGGAGCCAGGGCTGCTACCCAACGACGTGCTCGTGACGCCGAGCGAGGAAGCGTCGGAACCTGGGGATGTTGTCGAGCTTGAGCCGGAGCCCGTTCTCGAATCTCAGCCTGTGACGGAGGATGAGTTTGAGCCCATGTCTGAGCCCGAACCCGAGCCGGAACCCGAGCCCGAGCTAGAGCCCGAGCTTGAACCGGAACCGGAGCCCGAACCCGAGCCGGAACCGGAGCCCGGACCCGAACCCGAGCCGGAACCGGAGCCCGAGGTTGAACCGGAACCCGAACCCGAACCCGAACTCGAGCCGGAACCTGAGCCCGAGGTTGAACCGGAGCCCGAACCTGAACTCGAGCCGGAACCGGAACCCGAGCCTGAGCCAGAGCCGGAACCCGAACTAGAGCCAGAGCCCGAATCTGCTCCCATCGTGACAAGCGTTGCCGAGGGGCTTACCTTCTCGTCCGAGAAGGATGCGCCGGAGGATGAGCTCGAAGACAAGGACCTGACTGGTTTGACGGTCATGTCGCTGGAGAGCCAGGCCGATATCGAGGACATCCTTCCCCCTGTCCAGGAGCACATACCTCGGCCACGCGCCGTCGATGACCCCAACTGGGGCAAGAGCACGTTCAAGCCTTCGGTCATGTCTGCCGGTCGTCGTGCCATGCTGCTCGATCTGCCTGACCCATCGATCATCGCGGTCGACCCTCTGACATCGGCGGACCGTGACGATCGGACCCAGGCACTTCCCCAGATGAACGATGAGGTCGCGCGCCGGTTCGAGGTCCTGCGCAGGGTCCCGTCACCCTATGACGAGCCAGCGTCTGACGTTTCGGAGCAGACGTCAGTGCCCAGAGAGGCGGCTCCCGAGCCCAAGGCTGAGCCCGCGCCCGAGCAGCCTGCGCAGACGCGCAGGTACAACCAGGGCAAGAGCCAGAACATCGGCAGCCGCTCCCCGAAGAAGAACTCGAAGCGCAAGATGCGCTTCGGACGCAAGCCCAAGGCCGAGGACCAGCAGCAGACCGAGTCGATGGGCGAGTGGCTGGGCCTGGGTGACGACTATGACGCCAAGAAGGATGGTCGCCAGATCGGCTCTTGGGACAACTTCGATGACAATGGCGATCGTGGACATTGGAAGGGTGGTGCCACCTTGCGTGCTGGCTTGCGTGAAGACGAGGAGTCGGGCAATCTCGACGGCATCGTCACTCCCATTCCGACCATTCCCAACTTCGACTCGCTGGATCTGAGGGGCGACCCCTACGTGGAGGACGAGGGATTGGAAGAGCCTGACGATCTCGACGAGGAGACGATGGAGGACCTGCGCGAGGCAGTCCTGAGTCTGGGTGACGACGACCTGATCGCACACGACATCTGGTTCGTGGGTGTCGGTGCATCGACGCTGGACCATGCCGGCATAAGGGCGTTCCTTGACGAGCATAGGCGCGACATCCGCGGTGCCTTCCTGATTAACCTTGACAGCGTCGGTGGTGGAGACCTGACCTTGCTGACCCGCGAGGGTACGGGTAACAAACGTCGTTCCGACCGCAGGATGGGGCGAATGCTGAACAACATCGCGGAAGCCCTGCACATCAACCTTGGCAAGGCCGACTATAGCTGGGATACCACCGATGCGACGCCCGCCATGCAACAGTCTGTGCGCGTGAGCACGCTGATGGGCATGTCCGATGATGGAGTGGCGGCACGGTCGCGCACATCTGATGACGAGCCAGAGTACCTGGACGATCAGCAGATTGCCGACGTGGCGGATATCGTTGCGGAACTGATTCGCAGGTCATAGCGCCACCTAGAAGCAGCGTCACAAGAAGCGTGCCCCTGATAGCCCGAATGAGCTGTCAGGGGCACGTCCTCTTTCCCTATTAGGATCATTCGTTTGTAATTGGCCAGTAGGACACTCGATCTGGACGCAGGCTGCCTGGCGGAGGCGACGTACGAGAAAACGGACACATCCGTCACGTCAGAAGTGCAAAAAGTGATAGAACTTTAGAAACTAAAAATTATGAATAAATGATATAACATAAATAACACATTCAAGTACCCTAGCTCAACAAATCGGACAGAACCAACTGCTCATCGGGTTTGAGGCCTACGCTTCAACATAAGTATGCTACGGGGCAATCGTGCCCCGAAACGATAGATGAGGAGCATGGATATGCCCACGCAGGTGAGAAGGCAGATTGCCCGTCTGTTGAGCGACAAGCGGCATCGTCACGAATACCTGGCGGCACTCGCACTGCTTGCGTTGGTCGTGACCGTGGGGGTGGCATCTATCCTGACCCAACAGGGTCATGCTGCGACGAAGGAAGTCCAAGTGCTGGACTGTCACTTCGACGGTATTGCCGCTCACACGCACGATGCCTCTTGCTACGACGAGGACGGCAACCTCGTCTGTCCCCTGCCCGAGCGTGAGGCGCACGTGCACGACGACTCCTGCTACGTCGAGGACCGCGTGCTGACCTGCGACCTCGCAGAGGGCGAAGAGCACACCCACGACGACTCCTGCTACGAGGTCGTGCGCACCCTCGTCTGCGGCCAGGACGAGGTCGCCGAGACCCACGTCCACGGAGCTGGCTGCTTCCGGACCGTCGAGGTGCCGGTCGAGGACGAGGCCGAGCCCCAGGCGGCCGACCAGACCGACGCCCCCGCCTCCCCCGGAGCGGAGTCCGCGGCCGCCCTGGCGCAGGACCCGACGCTGGCCGAGACCCACCCCGAGCAGAGCTTCTACCACGAGTTCAAGGACGCGGACGACCAGCTGGTCATGCGTGTTGACGTGAAGGCGAAGGCCGGCGCGCTGCCCAAGGGCACCACGATGGAAGCCACCTGGGTGGACCCCGAGACCCTGTCCGCCAAGCAGCAGGACGCGGTCGGCGACGCCATCGCTGCCAAGGCCGAGGGCCAGGTGCTGGGCATGCAGGCCGTGGACATCACGTTCCGTGACGCGGACGGCGCCGAGGTGGAGCCCCGGATCCCCGTCACCGTGACCTTCGTCACGCCGATGGTGGATACCGACGACCAAGCTCTGGTCGTGCACATCGACGACCTGACCGAGGCCCAGAAGAAGGCCCAAGAAAAAGCCCTTCGCGAGGGCAAGACCGCCGATGAGGCCGAGCCCCGCCGCACGGCCGAGGCCGTCGAGGCACTCTCCGACCAGGCCCTGGCGGAGCGCGACGTGGCCGCCGGCGACGACCGCCTCTCCTTCGACAGCGACAGCTTCTCCACATACGTGCTGGCCGTCACGAGCCTGCACAAGGTGATGCAGGCCTCCGACGGGGCGACGGTCACCGTGACGGTCGACGCCCCGGCCGAGGCGGGCATCCCGCAGGGCGCCGAGCTGCAGGTGCGCGAGGTCGCGCAGGGAGGCTCCGACTGGCAGGGCTACGTCCAGCGTGCCACCGGCATGCTGGATGTCGACGAGGTCCAGATGGCCCGCTTCTTTGACATTGCCATCTTGGGCGAGGACGGGCAGGAGATCCAGCCGACCGAGCCGGTGTCTGTCGATATCGCACTGGCTGACGCCCCGTCCGATGCCGACGCCAGTGTCGTGCACTTCGGCGCCGAGGGCGACCAGGTCGTCGGCGCGACCGAAGATGATGGTGTTGCGTCCTTCCAGGCGGACGGCTTCTCCGTCTGGGGCGTCGTCTATACGGTCGACTTCCACTGGGACGTGAACGGCGCATCCTATGACTACAGCGTCAAGGGTGGAGATGCCATCAGCCTGCGCGAGCTGGTGCAGCAGCTGGGTATCGTGAGCGACGAGGGTGAGGCCCTCGAACTGATCGAGCGCATTGCCGATGTCACCTTCTCTGACCCCGAGCTGGTGGCCGTGGCTCGTATCGACAACGACACGACGGTCGGTGCCATCAAGGAGCAGCAGGGCTTGGAGCCGCAGTACTCGGCTGACATCACCGACGAGCGCGTAGCCGAGATCGATGGTCGCCAGCTGTTCGCTCCCGACTGGATGCTACTGATGCTCCAATCGTTTAGCAGCGAGGAATCGCTGACCATCACGATGAAGAACGGTGACGTGTTCACCATCCGTGTGACGGACGACGCGACAGGCGTCGATTTCGATACGAAGACGAATGGCGTGAAGCCCGGAACCATTGATACCTACGACAACAGAGCCGCGGGCCTGAAGATCAACCTCTTTGACTTCGGTCCGGATCGCCTGGACAACGTCGGCAACACCTACAACAGCCCCGACAACTCGGGTATCAACCAGAACCACGACCTGAAGTTCTATTCCTACGGCACCAACGGCAGTACCATCAACAACTTCACGGGCGGCGCCTATGCCAACCAGGGTGTCGTGCGTTCCGGTCTTGGGACTGACGGTTACCCCATCACCAGCACGAGTCGCGGCGAGAGCTTGGCCTACCTGTTCGATCCCGACAAGCAGGGTCAGGTCAATGGTCGCATCGCCACGTATAGAGACGTGACTGGTCTGTTCCAACAGGACGAGAACGGCTACCTGAGGTACGACAGCGATCGCAACTACGCCTACTACCAGCAGGACAGCAACTCCTTCAAGGTCTACAATACGACCTACATGGAGGAAGGTGCCGACAGTGACAGTCCGTTCGGCATAGGCTTCTTCCCCTTCAATGACTACAACAACAAGTACCGCTGCATCCATGGCGACAACTTCAACTGGGGCTGCAAGGGCAGCAAAGACCGGAACACGCGCGACCAGGTGGGCCACTACAACCACCACTTCGGCATGACGGTCGAGGGCAAGTTCTATATGACCGAGGACAAGAAGGTCAACGGCAACGACATTATCTTTGACTTCTCGGGCGACGACGACATGTGGGTCTTCATCGATGGCGTGCTGGTGCTGGACATCGGCGGTATCCACAACCCCGTAGCGGGCCATATCAACTTCACGACCGGTCAGGTCAGCGTCAGCAGCGTCAAGACTGCATCGGGTGGCGGCGCATACGCGCTGGGTGCCAACACGACGATCCAGGCCGCGTTCGACAAGTACAACCAGAACAACCCCGGCAACCCGAAGGTCTGGGACGACAATCCCCTGACTAGCCACGATATCAAGATCTTCTACATGGAACGCGGTGGCATGTACTCCAACCTGGCCATCACGATGAACCTGCCGACCTATCCCGAGCCCAAGAGCGTTGAGCTGGACAAGGTCAACAATGTGACGCCTCCGACTGGTCTTGCTGGTGCAGAGTTCAAGCTCTATAGCGACGAGGCGTGCACCCAGGAAGTTACTCAGGACAAGGTGGCAGTTGTCGTCACGTCGAGCGAGAGCCCGCTTGGTAAGGTCGTCGTCGACGGTCTCATCCCGACCATGACGTACTACATGAAGGAGGTCGTGCCTCCCACCGGCTACAAACTGGATGACACGGTGTACAAGATTCTGGCGCATGAGGGCAATGACGAAACGCAGGTCTGGAAGAAGAGCGGCTCAGAGTGGGTTGTGCTTGAGGCCGGCAACCGGCAGATCATCAACGAGCCCGAGGTATACAAGGACCTTGACTTCACGAAGGTCGACGCCAAGAACCACGCTACGAAGGTCGGTGGGGCCACCTTTACGCTGTACGAGTCCGAGGACCTGACTACTGTGGCCAAGAACAAGGACGGACACAATCTGGTTGCCACGTCCGATAGCGCCACCGGCAAAGTCTCGTTCAAGGACATCCCCGAGGGCACGTTCTATATGAAGGAGACGGCTACCCCTGACGGTTATCTGCCTTCTGACGACATATACCGCGTGGTAGTCGACCAGTCTGGCGTGCAGGTGTTGAAGCTGCGCAGCGACGACCAGGCTCTGACCGTCGAGGACAACACACTTCTGTACCCCAATACACCCAAGAACGAGAAAACGAGCATCTCGGTGGAGAAGATTTGGGAGGACGGTAACAGCAACCACACGAACGACACCGTCACGGTCCAGCTGTACGACAAGGTGACCGAGAAGCGCGTCTCGGGCGGCAAGATCGATCTGACGGTTGCGGTCAACGAGTGGGTGGACACCGATGGCGTGACTGCGGAAGCGCCGAACAACGGATCGATCAGCTACAAGATCACCAACGATGCGGGAGAGCGGGAGATTACGGGGACGCTGCCGCAGGGTGGAAATTGGAGCAACACCCACCAGGACCTGAAGGCTATGGAAGATGGTGAGTACATTACGTACACCGTTACCGTGACCAACACGGATGGCACGGTCGTTCAGTCGGCTGAAGTCAGCGGGAACGATACGGTGCAGGGTGCGGATGGAACCGTCTACCTCCAGGGTACGGTGAAGCCGAGCACCCAGGGTGGCATTGTTATCGATGCCAGTAGGGTCAATTTTGGAGATAACAAGAGTATAAGAATTGAAGATATTAAGCTTCAGAAACAAGGAAATAATACATCATGGTATGGAGATGTTAATCCAAACGATTGGCCACAGAGTAATATTGAGATAACATCAAGCAGCCAAAATGTAATCACTTTATCAAGCTCAGAAACCGCTTTAGCAAATAGTGGCTATGGATATCATTTCAAATTCACAGGAAATAACCTTCAGCCTAACGAAAGAATATACATAAGAATAACTCCTAGAGCATTCAATTATGGTGATAGCTCTGACCCAAGATACGAATATACCTTAAAAAACGATCACAACAATGATCACTTTACAGTTCCCGAAACTGGTGAGCAGATACGAATCGAACTCAGCAGCACGCCATTCACTAATGCTAGCTCGACCAGCTCGGGGGCCAAGGTCAGCCGTCGGCCGTCCATGGCGAAGGCGCTGTCGAGCGACGAGATCGCGTCAACGGGCGAAGAGACGCAGGGTAGTCCGGCGACAACTGTTACTAACTATGAGGTGACCCTCAACAGTGGTGAGGTTGGCTGGTCGTACACGTGGTCCGATCTCCCCAAGTCTGAGAACTACACCGAAGGCGACTACAGCTGCGTGCGCACCCACGAGTACTACGTCAAGGAGGTGTCGGTCAATCTGGCGCACGGCACCGACGACGATATCGTGACCTCCTCGTACTCTTATGAGTACAACGTGCACGGCGATAAGACCTCGGGCATCAAGGCGGTCAAGATCACCAACAAGGTCATGCCCAAGACCTCCCTCTCGGTGACAAAGGAATGGTACGGGTCCGATGGGAAGACGCCCTACGAGCCTAACGACAGCGAAAAGACCGTCGAGTTCGACCTGTACCAGCAGGTAGAGGGCCAGGATGCCACGGTGCGCGAGCACGGTACGATCACGTATGCGGACGGGGCTTGGTCGAAGGCCGAATTTGCCGACCTCCCCCTGTGGAAGAAGGTCGGCGACGACCTGAAGCCCATCACCTACTATGTCCAGGAGACCAGTCCTGTGGCCGATGGCACGACGATGGTCACTTACTACCTTGCCGGAGATAAGACCTTCACGGAAGCAAGCGACGCTGCGGCCGATGCGACCACAGCCCAGTCCGAGACCATCGTCAACGTCAACAGCAGGCGCGAGATCAACATCACCAAACAGTGGTACGTGATTGACAACAACGGCAAGCATCTGGCGTCCGAGCCGACCGTGAAGACGGTCTACTTCAAGCTGGGTATGATGCAGGGCGATACCGACCAGGGCTTCTACAACAACGGAGAGGTCTTTGACCTGAACTGGGTCGAGGCCACGGACGACACCCCCGCGCATTGGGCGACCAAGACGTTCGACAGCCTGGACTTCAACTACCAGTACTACATCGTTGAGACTAACGCCTCTGGCACGCCGATACTGGCCGACGAGTCCGATACCAAGAGCCTGCAGGTCTCCTACACCGACGTCAATGGCGACGAGGTCGACGCTGACCACCCGTTCCGCGCCGACGTACCGGGTACCTATACCATCAACAACGTCGAGAAGAAGACCACGCTCTACGCCGACAAGGTCTGGCAGACCAACAAGGAGAACATCGTCGGCGACAAGGACGTGTGGTTCGGCCTGTACCGCGTGCTGACCGATGGCAATACGTGCAGCGGTACGCCCGAGCTGGTCAAGACGTTCAGCATGAGCGAGAAGTCCAGCTGGACACACTTCTTCGACGACATCGAGATAGCGCCGTACGGGCAGACTGACACATATAAGTACTACCAGTACTACGTGCAGGAGCTGGGCTTCAAGGAGGACGGCACCGAGCCCATCGAGGGCCTCAATATCCGCTACCAATCCAAGGGCAGCGGCGCGGAACGCCCCAACTACATGAGCTACAGCCAGGGTGCCACGGCGCCGGCGAACAATGCTGCTATCGATGTGGCATGGCTGAACGACAATGCCACGAAGGTGCGGGTCAAGACTTGGGACAAGGACTACGACGGCACTGGTACGCTGGGTGTCTTCAACTCCGAGAACGAATACCTGAGCAAGCCTTTGGCCATCGAGAAGCAGTGGTTCCAGAGCGACGGGATAACCGAAGTGAGCAAGGACGACGGCACGACCGTCGAGATCCAGCTGATGCAGACGGCAAAAGTCAATGGTACGACGATTGGTAGCTGCCCCTACGGCAAGGCCTTCATCATCAGCAAGGATAGCGTGCTGAGGAACTCCGACCTGTTCCAGGTCGTGCATGGCAGCGGCGATTGGCAGTTCACCATTCCGGAGAAGGTGACAAAGGAGGGGGCAGATGTCGATCAGCTGCCGGCAAGCGGCCCGTTCACGTACGAGGGGCAGACCTACACCAACGCACAGTTCACCTACTATGTCAGCGAGTATCGCGTGTATGACGCGAACGACCACGACGTGACGACGGAATGGACGTCGGCGTGTCAGAAGGACAACGGCGACGGAACCGTTGCATACACACTGCAGCTGATGAACCGTCCGACGAACGATCTGACCCTGCACAAGGCTTGGGCTGACGACTATAGCCGCACGTATGCGAACAGCAAAGTGAAGGCGGTCCTGTACAAGCTGTACCAGGGCGAACATGCCGACAAGACTGGCGGCTCAGACATCACCGAGATGGTCGCACGCAACCCGCAAGCCTATGGTCTGGGCGAGCAGGATGTGTACTACGTGCGTACGGTGACACATGGTGGGCAGCCGGTCAGTGAGGAGGATCTGGCTGAGCTTACCGCAGATGAGTTAGCAAGCGGAGACTATGAGTTCAGCTACGACTACTACATCGCGTTGACGAAGCCTGCGACTGGATGGGGAACCGACGTGAGCAAGCAGCTCACGAAGCTACCGGTCGTGAAGCCAGTGGAGGATGCGGATGGTCTGCTGACCAGCTGGACGAACCTGAACTACTGGGTCCAGGAGACCATGTACATGGATACGAGCAACGCGGTCCATCCCATTGCCGACCTACTGCATGGCAACGCGGCTGGCTATCCGAAGTACGGGTCGTCGACGACGGGGGTTGCCGAGTTGCCGACTAGTGACAGTGCGACCGAGAGCAGTCCCTCCGTCACGCTGACTGCCGGCGAGGGCAAGGCCCACCTGCGTGCCACCAACACGGTCCGCGGCTTGGATGTCGTGCTGAAGAAGAACGACGCCGAGACGACGTCGAAGTACCTCAACGGGGCGAAGTTCAAGCTCACGAAGCTGGACGACAAGGAAGAGTATGCCGTCTTCAGCTTCTCTGTGGTCGACAAGGACAACGCTGCTGTGACGGTGTCTAGCGATGGTGAATTCACGGTGGCCGACGGCAGCAATGGCGTGACGATCAAGGGTCTGCTGCCCGGAAGTTACCAGCTGGAGGAGACACTCGCTCCTAACGGCTACATCCTGCTGGGCCAGCCGGTGCAGTTCACGGTGAGCTATGAGAATGGCGAGGTTGCGATTGCGAAGGATGTGACGACGGACAGCAGCTACGATCTGGGGAGCATCTCTGGCACCAACCAGAAGTCCGCCACTGTGACCGTCCACAACACGCCGGGCAAGCCGCTACCCAATGCCGGCGGCGTCGGTACCGAGGTCTTCACCGTCGTTGGCGCGGCCATGATGGCCGTGGCCGGGGCAATGCTGCTGCGCAGGAGAAGGATGGCGTAGCAAGGCAACCGAACGAGTTCAAAGAGGGGGTCAGCCACACCAGGCTGGCCCCCTTCGTCTATCTGGGACGGTTCTCTGCGGTCGAAAGAGCGGAGCGTGACAGCACCTCCGTCCCCCTGTCACGGCGCAGGAACAGGGGACGCAGGAACAGGGGACGGGTTATCGTTCCAGGCTGGAACGTAAACACGTCCCCTATTACCTGCTGCTTTCCTTTTTTAATGTTTTAATAGTAAAATATATGTTTAATTGATGGAACAAAACTACACAATTTTATGAGCGAGTTGAACAATTCGGACGCGGTTCAAAACTGAAAGATAGGGCTGCCTACCATTTATACTTTGGAAAGTAATACCCCAAGGTGATGGATGGGGGCTTGCATATGCCTACGCAGGTGAGAAGGCAGATTGCACGTCTGCTGAGCGATAAGCGGCACCGCAGAGAGTATCTGGCAGCATTGACGCTGCTAGCTGCGATTGTCGCAACGGGGGTGGCATCGGTGCTCACCCAGCAGGGCCATGCCGCGACGCAGGAGGTCCAGGTGTTGGACTGCCCCGTCACCGGCACGGTGGCCCACGCCCACGACGAGTCCTGCTACGACAAGGACGGCAACCTCTTCTGCCCCCTGCCCGAGGTCGAGGCCCATGTCCACGACGACTCGTGCTACGCCGAAGATCGCATTCTCATCTGCGGGCTCGAGGAGGGCGAGGGGCACGCCCACACGGACGAGTGCTAAGAGGTGACGCGCACACTGGTCTGCGGAAGGGACGAGGTCACGGAGACCCACGTCCACGGGTCGGGTTGCTTCAAGACGGTAGAGATAGAGGTGCCCGACGCAGAGCCGGTGCAGGGCCAGGCGGCGGTGCCGGCAGCCGGTCAGACAAAGGCGGCGTCTGACGACGAGACGTATCCCGCCCAGTCGTTCAAGCACGAGTTCAAGGACGCGGACGGCAACCTCGTCCTGAGGGTAGAGGTCGAGGCTCCCGAGGGCGCGCTGCCCGGGGGACCATCATGGTGGCCACGTGGGTCGACCCCGAGAGCCTGTCCCAGAAGCAGCAGGATGCGGTCGACGGCGCCATCGCCGAGAAGGCCGACGGCCAGGTGCTGGGCATGCAGGCGGTCGACATCGAGTTCCTGGACGCGGACGGCGCCGAGGTGGAGCCCGCCAGGAAGGTCACCGTCACCATGACCTCCGGCCTCGTCGACACCGAGGACCAGGCCCTGGTCGTGCACATCGACGACCTGACCGAGGCCCAAGACATGGACACGTAGGCGACATCGTCCTCACGCTGAAGAATACCTCGGGCTGCTACAACAAGGACAATCACGCGACAGAGGCCGTTGGCAAGGACGCCGAGTTCACGCTAAAGGTCGAGTACCAGCCTAGGACGAACGGGGAGCGGAATACAGAGCTGCAGATAACGAACGACGACTACCACACCACACCGAACGGGTCTGCTGGCGAGCCCGTCCCCAAGACCGGCAACAACATGAACAGCACCAACCATCACGTGATCAACGTCTACGTCAAGGGCCTGCAGATCACGAAGAAGGACCAGAGCTTCTCGACTAAGCTCACCGGTGCGGAGTTCAAGCTGTACCGGACCGCAAGGACAGGCGAGACGCAAGGTCTGAAGGAGATCGACGGCACGAACTACTTCCCCTTTGCGACCTTGGACATGACGTCTAGCAGCGTGGCTACCATCGATAGCGTCGCGGCGCTGAAGGCCGGCGAGCAGTACTACCTTGTCGAGACGAAGGCACCCGCGGGGTATCTGATGCTTGCCGAGCCGATTCCGGTCAACCTGACGTTCACCAACACATACACGCCGAAGCCAAATGGCACGGCGACGTCGGACAAACCTGCGTCAGGTCCCTATGACTGGCAGCAAAGCGCTACGTTGACGCTTGGGACGTCCAACTGGGTGCGCAGAACGGATGCGACGGGCGAGAACGATCTTACGTAGACCGGTCTGGACCCGAGTGCGGTGAACGAGACGATGTACTACGACATCGCGAACGACGGAGGTGTCGAGCTACCCAATGCTGGCGGGTCGGGTACCGGGCTGGTGTACCTCGCCGGCATCGCGATCATGGGAGTTGTTGGCATGTGGTTGGTGTCGGAACGGCGAAAGAGAGTGGCTTAAACGCTAGGTGAGAAGAAGCCAGTCCTTCGGGGCTGGCTTCTTTCATGACACGAGGGTTTTAGACGCCGCCCTCGTCGGGTCCATCTCAGGCTCGAGAATGGGCTTGCATCAAATCTAGATAAATACTGCGTTAAGGTGCTAAATAGTATTACAGATTATGTAAGTATCCGCAATAGCAAACGGACTACAGAACACTTTAATATAGAAGTATAAATCTGAATCAACTTGCAGGTATATGGATAAAGCTACTATATCAAAATAACAATTAAACAACTTATATTATGTAGTCAATGAGATAACAATTAATAGGACGAGACTAACAAATCGGACAAAACAGGTTATCTGACCAAGCGCGGCTGTCCCCTCTAGTCGTCGCCTCCGGCATGTGAAGTGCGAGGGTATGGGTTCTGATGCGCCTACTTGCGGTGGTGAGGGTCAGATAGGCAGGCATTCAAGAAAAGCGAATTCAGGAGACGAAGAGTAACCCAGATTAGAATAATGAAGTCAATTAAATGCTGCAGCAAGTAGACAATTATGGACCACCAAACAGGCAATCTAGCAGGGAAGTCAAAATAGCACTCCAAACAAGAACAAAGCTCCTGGGGAACGACAACGCATAGAGTACAATCAAGGAGGTTTTCGCAACAAATCAGACAATTAGAAAACCGTTAGTTTTGGGACCGTAAGATGTTCCAAAGACTATCCTATGGGGTCTCTGTGCCCCGAGTCGATATGACGGGAGGCGGAGGCATGCCGACGCAGGTGAGAAGGCGGATCGCCCGCATTCTGGGCGACAAGAGGCGCCGCGACGAGTACTTGACGGCGCTCGCGATGCTCGCGGTGGTGGTGGTGGTGGCCGTGGCGGCGGTGCTGACCCAGCAGGGCCACGCCGCCACGCAGGAGGTCCGGGTCCTGGACTGCCCCGTCACCGGGACGGTGGCCCACGCCCACGACGAGTCCTGCTACGACGGGGACGGCAACCTCGTCTGCCCCCTGCCCGAGGTTGAGGCGCACGTTCACGACGACTCCTGCTACGCCGAGGAGCGCGTCCTCGTCTGCGGGCTCGAGGAGGGCGAGGGGCACGTACACACGGACGAGTGCTACGAGGTCGTGCGCACGCTCGTCTGCGGGAAGGACGAGGTCACCGAGACCCACGTCCACGGGCCCGGCTGCTTCAGGACCGTCGATGTCGAGGTGCCCGACGAGGAGCCGGCCGGGGACGGGGCTGTCCCCGCGACTCCCGGCAAGGAGGCGGCTACCCCCGCCGTTCAGGACCCCGCACTGGCAGAGACCCATCCCGAGCAGAATCTCTACCACGAGTTCAAGGACGCGGACGGCAACCTGGTGCTGCGCGTGGACGTGAAGGCGCCCGAGGGCGCGCTGCCCGCCGGCTCGATGATGGTCGCGACGTGGGTCGACCCCGAGAGCCTGTCCCAGAAGCAGCAGGACGCGGTCGACGGCGCCATCGCAAAGAAGGCCGACGGCCAGGTCCTGGGCATGCAGGCGGTGGACATCAAGTTCGTCGACGCCCTCGGCGCCGAGGTCGAGCCGGCGGCGCCCGTCACCGTGACCATGACCTCCGCGCTGGTGAACACGGACGACCAGCCGCTGGTCGTGCACATCGACGACCTGACCGAGGCCCAGGAGAGGGCCCAGGAGCAAGCCATCCGCGACGGCGCGTCCGCGGAGGAGGCCGAGCCCGCGCGCAGCGCCGAGGTCCTCGGCCAGCTGAGCGACCAGGCCCTGGCCCAGCGCGACGTCGCCGCGGGCGACGACCGCCTCTCCTTCGAGAGCGACCGCTTCAGCACCTACGTGCTGGCCGTCACGTCGCTGCACAAGGTGATGCAGGCGAGCGACGGGTCGACGGTCACCGTGACCGTGGACGCGCCGGCCGAGGCGGGCATCCCGCAGGGCGCCGAGCTGCGGGTGCAGGAGATCGCCCAGGGCAGCGCCGACTGGCAGGGCTACGAGGCCCAGGCGCTCGGCGCCATCGGCGCCGACGAGTCGGAGCTGGCCCGCTTCTTCGACATCGCGATCGTGGGCGAGGACGGCCAGGAGATCCAGCCGGCCCAGCCGGTGCAGGTGGAGATTGAATTGGCCGACGCCCCCAAGGACGCCGAGGCGTCTGTCGTGCACTTCGGGGAAGAGACCGAGGTCGTGCCCGCCACCGAGGACGCCGGCGTGGCCACGTTCGACGCCAGCGGCTTCTCGGTCTACGGCGTGGTCTACACGGTGGACTTCCACTGGAACGTGGACGGCCAGGACTTCGAGTACAACCTGCAGGGTGGCGACGCCGTGGGCCTGCGCGAGCTGCTGCCCGCGCTGGGTGCCGTGGACGCCGACGCGATTGACGGCTTCGTGGCCCACATCGCGAGCGTCGAGTTCTCCGACCCGAGCCTCATCGCCGTGGCGCAGGTGACCGCGGACACGACTGCGGGCGAGCTGAAGAAGGCCCAGGGCCTGCAGCCCGAGTACAGTGCCGAGCTGTCCAAGAAGGACATCGCCGCCATGGACGCAAAGCTGCTGGCAGCCCCCGACTGGGCGCTTGTCGGCCTGAAGCCCTTCGACACCGAAGAGACCCTGACCATCACCATGACCAACGGCGAGGTCTTTACGGTCAAAGTTTCCGATGGGCAGCTGCATACATATGTGATATCCGATTCTGGTGATACCTATGAAGTGATTGTCACTTACGATGAGAGCGCCGGGATTCCCGAGGATGCGGAGCTAGTGGTCAAAGAGCTCCGAAGCGACTCCAAAGAGTTTGCCAAAAACATCGATCTGGTCAACAAGGAGCTTGCATCCAACGATGAGTCGGAAGTATCCAATCCGGTGCAGTTCGACATCAGTATCGTTTCTGGAGACGAAGAGGTGGAGCCCAAAGAGGGCAGCACTGTAAAAGTGGAGATTAGACTGGCAAAGTCTATGTTTGAAGAGGCTGCATCTGCTGTGGAAGATGCGGACCTCGAGGGAGTCCTGTCGTCCAAGAAGGAGACAGGCATGATCCTGTTCAACGGCCAGGAGATTTCCCTTGATGACGTCGTCCTGACCGGATGCAGGATTGCGCATATTGCCGACGACGGAACCGCTGAGATCATAGAGGATGTAGAGAACAACATGACGGATGACAAGATCGTCATGCAGTTCGAGACGGAATCCTTCTCCGATTATCTATTCGATACAACTTCTGAACACAGCTTCAACAATCTTCCGAGTACAATCTATGTTGGTGATGAGATTTACATGTGGGACCAGGCGGACTACTGGGTCACCAATATCGGGTCTGTAGTGTCAGAGACAAAGCATAATAACGGATGGGATCCTGATGGTTGGGGACAACTGCAGCCGGATGACGACAATTTCAAAACTGTAACAGCAATCAGTACGGGTACATTCCGTATTTATAACAGATATAATCAGGGGCAATATAAAGAGATCACGGTGCGCCCCGCACGAACCGGGACGACGCCCCCGGCGACGATCGATACGATCAATAACGCCAGCATCGGCCTGACTTTGAATCTGTTTGACTACGATCTGGATAATTATCTGGATGATTATTTTAATGGTTCCTCCCATTATGACAATACTTGCATCAGCGATTTCGCCGGCCATGGTATTAACAGCGGAAACGCTCTCAAGTTCTGGGGCAGCGGCATCGGAAATAATTACGGAAGTCTGAACCAATATGTGGAACATGGCGTCACGAGCATTGTTAACACAAACCTGAATTCGGCAGGTTATCCTGTATTAAGTAACAATAGCGGCGGATCAGGAAACAGGGACTTGTCCTACCTGTTCACACCTTCTGACGGCACGGATAAAAAGGCATATACAAATGTAAATGGGCTGTTCAAGAAAGATGGCGATTATTACGTCTACGACAGCAATCAGAACTATGCCTACTATGATGTCTCACAGGGAAACGGCGGTAGTTTCCAAGTTTATAACAGCACGTATAACCAAAAGAGCGGTGGCGAATCGGGGACGACCCAGAACAAAGCCATTGGCTTCTTCCCGTTCCATCGCTGGGACAATCAGTATGACCTGTATGTGAACTGGAACAAGAACCTGAACCATCACTTCGGCATGTCCATGAGCGTGCCGTTCAGCCTGCCGAAGGATCCAAAGGCCGTGGTCGACACGAACGGACAGCCCATTGTCTTTGAATTCTCCGGCGATGACGACCTGTGGGTGTTCATCGACGGCAAGCTGGCCATGGATATCGGCGGCATCCACCAGCCCACCTCCGGTACGATCAATTTCCAGACCGGGGTGGTTACGGTCAACGGTAATAGGCAGTTGACTGCCAGCCAGTTCAGTAGCCGCTTCCCGGATCTGTACGACGGAAAGCAGCACACCCTGCAGGTGTTCTACATCGAGCGCGGCGGCTGCGACTCCAACTGTAGGATCCAGTTCAACATGACGCTGTACGGCGACATTCATTTTGACAAGGTCGATGAGGATGAGCCGAGTGATCAACTGGCGGGCGCTGTGTTTGGGATCTACAAGGATGCAGGCTGCACAACACCGCTGATGGAGAATCTGAAAGACGGAACGTCACGGGCATATGTCGCAAGGTCAAACGCTACTGGTCATGTTCAGTTTTCGGATATCCCGCTCGGAACATATTATCTGAAGGAGCTTCATGCACCGGCCGGATATCCGCTCGATAATACGATTCATACAGTTGAAGTATATTATGATCAGTCGACAGGACAGGTAAAAATCAAGGTCGAGATAGACGATCAGGATGTGGAGGAAGGCGTCAAAATCACAAATAAAAAGCCGCAGCCGATCGATCTCGGGCTGTTGAAAGTATGGCAGAATGAAGATGACGAAACCATCACCGCCCCTGCAGGCGCTGAGGCGACCTTCGAGATCAAGCGGATCCGGACCTATGAGACGTATAGGGAACAGACGATTGAGGGAGAGGGAAGACAGGTTTCCCACCTGACGGTCGGCTGGATCCACAACGGAGAGACTCATATTCACGCGGAATATGATCTTGTCGCCGGGACTCGGCCAACGGTTTCCTGGGGTTATAAAGACGGGTATGATGGAACTGTCGGATATATTTTGAACGGAACGCAATATCCCAAAACGCCTGTTTCAACCAATGTTTATTCTCAGGCTTTTAACATGCCGGCTGCCGGTGGATCGGCTACATTCTATGTAATCGATAACTCTGAAAACGGCGAGGCTATCCGCAGTATCAACGTTGCGGGACAGCAGTTCTACGGCAACTCCGGCGGCGGTGTCATCCACGAATTCACTACTCATACCGAACCGGATCCTGACTTCAGCTACACCGGCGATCATGTGACCGGTAATCAGGTCACGCTGCCGATCGATCCGAACACATGGTCCTATGACTTTACCGAACTGCCGACCTTCGGCAGAGGAACCGTTGTTATAGACGGGACCAGTTATGATGTCGCCTTCAACTACACCTATTATCTGGAAGAGGTGAGCAATACAGCTCCCGAGGGAACAACGGTAGTCTATACGGATCTCGCAGGAAATCCGATCAACTCTCCGACTGATGCGGAGACGTCGACATCCGGAACGCAGACGATTACCAATAAGGTGCCGACCGGTTACCTCCGAATCGATAAGGCAGTAACATATAATGGTATTTCACCGGTGCCGGATGGAAAGAAGTCTGACCTGGCCGGTACATATACCTTTAATGTGTATACCGACGAAAATTGCTCGAAACCCTATAAGGTGATTCAAGGAGAGGCGCCAAATCAGCAGGCAACCGATCTGGAGCTCACCGTCACGATCGGCGAAGACGGAGCCGCGAAATCCAGCGAAACGGTCAAGCTTCCGGTCGGGGATTACTGGATTGAAGAACAGACTCCGAGCCAGACCGGCGTTACACCGGATGAAAACCGTATCAAGGTAACAATAACAGCGGATCAGACTACAAATAAGCCCGCGATTGCCAGCTTCACGAACAACAAGGAGGAGAGCGATAATCCGGACGAACTGGCGATCGAGCTGGAGAAGACCTTTACGGGTCTGCCGAATTCATCTAAGATTCCCGCAAATTATGAGGCGGTGCTGACCTATACATATAATGGGTCACCCGTGATCGTTCCATTGACAGGATCCACGCAAGGAAACGTTACCTGTACCAAGAGTCTTGACGGTCTGACTTGGCACTGGAGAATTACCCAGATTCCTAAAACCGCCACGGGTTTTGGGGTTTACGAGAGCAACTACGATATCACCGGTTATACACGAATCACAAAGATCAACGGCAGTGAAGTACAGAATCCGGGAGTTCCGCAGACCGTATCCGTACTTGTGCCTGAGATCACAATGACGAATCCCACAAGCGATTACACCACAACGGACAACAATAAAGTATTTACCGTCGAGGATAATCAGATTCTCCTTGTACGCATGACAAATCATGCTACGGTCATTGTTTCGCAGAAGTCTTTGAGTTATTCCACAAGGCAGGCAATCGAGAAAAAGCTTCGGGACAATGGCGGAAAGATACCGGGAGATGATGGCGCTAACGCTCAATGGGTGATGAACTTTGTTTACTTCAGCCATGAGATACAGGGAGACAGCTTCTCCTATGGCGGCAGGACGATTTACTTTGAAGGGAATCAGGTAAAAATACCTCATAAATCCTCCAGCCATGAGGTGAGAGTAGACATTGCTTACACTTCGACCTCAGCTGAAAACAGCTTTACAATTGAAAACATCTACACGGAAATCCCGACGGAAGTGGATGTTCTCAAAGTGGAAAAAGGCAATGAGACGACAACACATCTGCCCGGCGCGGTGTTCGAGCTGCGGAAACTGGAAGATGTGGCGCCGACTCCTGGCGGAACCTTGACGTATGTAAAAGAAAACGATCAGGTGATTGTTACGAGCGCGACAACGGGTTCCAACGGAAGATTAACTTTTTCCAATTTGACCTACAAGATGTTACTTTCTATCTAAGGGTTGATGGAGGCGTGATAACGTACGTACAGAAGGGAAGCAATAAACCTTCTGAATGGACAGCTGCTCCAAATAGTGGTGGCGCAACTGTGTACTTCATGGGAGCGCAGGAAGCGAATCCTGACGGTAATCCGCCGACAGAAGCTGCGAATGCGACATTCAGGGTCGGTAACACCTACGGTGCCGCCCTTCCCAACGCCGGCGGCCCTGGCACGGGAATCTTCGTGACTGTCGGCACGAGCCTCATGATCGGAGCACTGCTCATGCTGGTGCGAAGAAGAAGGATGGCGTAGAGACTCGCGAGGAGGTCGGTCGCAAAGCGGCCGGCCTCCTTTCTTCTGCGCAAAAAAGAACGGCGCGTGTCGGAGCGTTGGAGCTCAACGCTACGAGGGACTTCCGGATTGGCCCATGGCCGCGACAATCCTGGTTGCACGAGTCTTCCAAAGAGACAAAAGTTATACAAAAGAACTCTAATATATAAATGGAAAGCGTCGCTCAAATCCTCCAAACGACAATGTGTACACATATGCAGCGCGAAAACCTTACATCCAACAATGCAGGTATTACAATTCAGACAGGCCTAATTCCTGCGCCCCGCATGAAGCTAAGATGTGCCAAAGGCTATTCTCCGGGGCAATGCGTCCCGGACTGATAAATGAGGGAGGCGCAGGCATGCCGACTAAGGTGAGAAAGAAGATTGCCCGTCTCTTGAAGGACGAAAAGCGTCGCAACCAGTATCTGGCCGCACTTGCTCTGCTAGCCGTGACAGTCGCGATGAGCGTGGCCTCCGTGCTGACGCAAGAGGGACATGCATCCATCACCACGCAGCAGGTGCTGGACTGTCGCTTCGACGGAATCGCTGCGCACACGCACGACGACAGCTGCTACGACGAGTACGGCAACCTTGTCTGCCCCTTGCCGGAGCGCGAGATCCACATCCACGATGACTCTTGCTACCTGGAGGAGCGCGTGCTGACCTGCAAGCTCGAGGAGGGCGAGGGCCACACCCACGACGACTCGTGCTACGAGACCGAGCGGACCCTCGTCTGCGGACAGGACGAGGCCACCGAGACCCACGTGCATGGGTCCGGTTGCTTCACGACGGTCGAGGTCGAGGTTCCCGACGCAGTGCCGACGGAGGACCAGGGTCTGGTCGCCGGAAGCCCGTTGTCGCAGGAGGCGGGCGACGCGGCCCTGGCCGCGACCCATCCCGCACAGGCCTTCAAGCACGAGTTCAGGGACGCTGACCAGCACCTGATCCTTCGCGTGGATGTTGAGGCCCCGGTGGGCGCGCTGCCCAAGGGGACCACGATGGTGGCCACGTGGGTCGACCCCGCGACCATGTCCCAGAAGCAGCAGGATGCGGTCGACGGCGCCATCGCAGCCAAGGTTGACGGCCAGGTGCTGGGCATGCAGGCCGTGGACATCGAGTTCCGCGACGCTACCGGCGCCAAGGTCGAGCCTGCGGCCAACGTGACCGTGACCATGACGTCCGGACTCATCAATACCGACGACAAGGCACTCATCGTGCACATTGACGACCTGACCGACGACCAGCTGCGCCAGCAGGAGTTCGCCCTCATGGACGGAAAGACCGCCGAGGAAGCCGAGCCCCAGCGTTCCGCCGAGGCCTTCGAGGCGCTCTCCGATCGCGAGCTCGCCCGTCGTGACGTCGAACTCTCCGAGAACCAGCTGTCCTTCGAGAGCGACCGTTTCTCGACCTACGTGCTGGCCGTCACGTCCCTGCACAAGGTCATGCAGGCAAGCGACGGAGCGACCGTCACCGTGACGGTGGACGCGCCGGCGGGGGCGGGCATCCCGCAGGATGCGGAGCTGCAGGTGCGCGAGGTCGCGCAGGGCAGCTCCGACTGGCAGGGCTACGAGTCCGATGCCCTCGCGGCAATCGGAGCGGAAGAGGTCGAGCTTGCTCGCTTCTTTGACATCACGATTCTGGCTGCGGACGGCTCCGAAATCCAGCCGGCCGAGCCCGTACAGGTCGAGATTGAGCTGGCCGACGCGCCGTCCGGCGCCGAGGCGAATGTCGTGCACTTTGGGAAGACTGCCGAGCTGGTCCCCGCCAGCGAGGACGATGGCGTGACGACCTTCGACGCCGACAGCTTCTCGGTCTGGGGCGTTGTGTATACCGTGGACTTCCACTGGGTGGTCGACGGACAGGACTATGTCTGGAGCATCCAGGGTGGCGGCGCGACGTGCCTGCGCGAGCTCCTGCCCGCGCTGGGCATCGTGAGAGAGGATGAGTTCGACGGATTCGTGAGCCATGTCGCCGACGTCACCTTCTCCGACCCCGAGCTGGTGGCCGTGGCGCGCATGGACGAGACCATGACGGTAAGCGAGCTGGTCAAGAGCTTGGGCCTGCAGCCTACGTACAGTGCAGAGCTGACATCCGAGCAGATTGCCGAGATGGAAGCGCGACAGCTGGCCGCACCCGACTGGGCGCTCCTCTCGCTGGCGGCGTTCGACACCAATGAGACCCTGACCATCACCATGACCAACGGTGAGAAGGTGGCCATCCATGTGACAGACGAGCAGATTACCACCAACGTCCTGACGGCCGACGGGAAGACCTACGAGATCACCGTGACTTTCGACGACGATGCCGAGATCCCGCGGGGGACCAAGCTGGTCGCGAAGGAAATCAAAGAGGACAGCGACGAGTACGTCCAGCATCTGTGCCAGGCCTGGGAGGAGGTCAACAAGGACTACCTCGAGCAGGAGGAAAAGGCCCTGCAGCACAATAACAACGGCGGACTGGACGACCGCGAGGGCGAGGACATCCGCCCGGTGAACTTGGACGACGCGCGATTCTTCGACATCAAGCTCATGCATGGCGACGATGAGGTGGAGCCGAAGGCGCCCGTCCAGGTCGACATCCGCTATGTAGACGGGCTGGAGACAAGCGCCGCAAAGGACGAGGCAATCGTCGGCGTCGCCCATTACACCAAGGACGGCGTGGAGCTGATCGACGACGTGGAGACCAAGCGCAACAAGAAGGGCAAGCTGGTCGAGTTCTCCTACGAGCAGGACAGCTTCTCGGGCGTCGGCACCTATGTCGGTCAGAAGACCTTTGACAACGTGCCGTACCAGATGAGCCCGTTGGCCATGTCGAGGCTCGTGCCGACCGGCAGCGGGACACTCAAAGACATCGAGGCGCACAAGAGCCTGACCAACAACAATGACGGCACGTACACCCTGTCACTGACGGTCAAGGGAGACTCCTACTCCGAGATTATCTATGACAAGAAGAACGTACTGTTCATCATGGACCGTTCGAGCAGTATGAAGAACAATAATGTGGACTATATTCCATATACTGGGGCATACCAGAATGGTACGACATATTATGGTAGCAATGACAATGGAAAGACCTTTTTTACCCTTACGTATCAAGGTGGACGATACTACTACTGGGGGCGGCCGTATAACGGAACGGTATATACCGGTGTTACGCGCCTTGCGGCCGAACAGGCGGCAATGGATGTCCTGATCCAAGATCTGCTTGGCAAGAACGACCCGAACACTCCGGGCAAAAGCGATATCATCGAAATTTCGGTGATCAGTTTTGCGGACGAGAGGCAGACGGGGAAGAACACGGAATACACCGGTTGGGCAAGCGATGCCGTGCAAGGTTATACGGACCTGATGACCGCCATCAACCAGACCCACTGCCCCTCTGGCACCAACTGGGAAGACGCCTTGATGTATGCCAAGGAGATCGCCGACCAGAAGAAGGAAGACCAGCCGAATGAGGACCTGTACGTCATCTTCCTGACGGATGGCGAGCCCACTGCGGTGGCCGGGGAATCTGGGGACGCGTATCATTACAATTCCGAGCGTGGCGGCTTCGAGTTCGCATTGACCGAAGACAGGCAGGCGACTGGATGGTACGGGACGCCACCTAACAGCGACGACGGCAAGAACTCCCTCGACCGGGCCAAGGAGATCGTCGACGCTGGCTACAAGTTCTACGGCATCTTCACCTTCAATCCCGGCGAGGCCCAGACGAAGTACCTGCGTCGCCTGATGAACTTTGCCTATACCGGCGTCGACAAGGCGTACGAGAACGAAGCGACGACGGAAGACACCGAGATCGTTAAGAAGTACTTCACCAACGCCGACACGCCCGAGAATCTGGCCGCGGCATTCGAGAACATCTTTGCCGACATCATGAGCACCACCGGCCATGGCCAGGTGGTCCTCGAGGACGGCCTGCAGTCTGCCGACGCCATGACGACGACGATTCATGCGGGCAATGCAGGCGGCTACCGCTATTCTGTCACCGACAAAAACGGCACCGAGCTGTACTATGTCACCGCGAGCGGCAGCGACACCAACCCGACGGTCACCTTCCATATCGACGGGGTCGACTACGACGCCGGGGCCAGCAAGGTTGGCATGGACAACAAGCCGTACTATTCCGTTTCGGTGGGAGGGGCGGAATACAAGATGGCGCTCGCGGACCTCAACGGTCGGGAGCTGACGTGGGACCTGTCGGCAATCGGCATACTGCTGCCCGAATGCACCTACAAGATGGATCTCATCGTGTGGCCGAACCAGGCCGCGTACGACTACGTCGCGGGCCTCAACAACCACCTCGAGGGATACACGTGGGACAGCAGCGTCGAGAGCAATCCTGACAACTACTATGAGGTGACCGTCGGCGACCAGACGTACGGATACTACACCGGAGGCGTCGAAGCGCACTCCTCGATCGTGCGGTATGCGAACCAGGATGTGTACAGCGTTCTGACCAACACGCATCAGAAGCTGAACTACTCCATCGTCAACACGCAGACAAACGAACTGACGGGCGACACAACGATTACGACAGATCCGCAGGAGCCGGTGAATCTTGAAAAGCAGAAGCCGATGGACCTGGTCGACACTGACTATGCCATCGAAAAGCAGTGGAACATCGACATGAACCCGAGCATCCTGGCACAGCTGCTGTATCCGGCTAGCGGTGAGCACTACACGCTGGGGTTCGACATCTTCCAGGGCACCAATACGACCCCGTACACCACGGTGAACCTGGGTTGGGACTCGACGCTCAACGAGTATGTCTGGGAGGCAGACAGCGTACGGGACATCGAGTACAACAAACAGACCTACCAGATTGGCACCACATGGAAGAAGGACTTCGCGATTTCCACCGGCCTGATGCTCAGCGAGGAGCGGATGGATGCGCTGGAGATGGACAAGAGCGCTTATCCGTCTGGCACCTACAGCTACGAGGAAGACGGAGAAACCATCACCAAGACCTACTACCTGCTGGAAAACGGGCATGACTACACGATAAAGGAGCGTGGCCTGTCCTACGAGTTCGACTTCGAGGCGGACGTCTTCCATCCCATGCTGGTGGACGGCAAGATGCAGAACGTCATCTTCACGCAGAGCGACAACAGCATCAGCATCTCCGACATGACCACCACCACGACGGGGCTGTCCTCACTCAAGGTGGAGAACACGCTGCGCGGCTACATCCATCTGGAGAAGGTGGTCGTCGACGAGGACGGACAGCGGATGGAATCCAACAGGACGAAGTTCAAGTACACGGTCGTCCTGAACAACGCCGACGCTCCGTTCGATGGCACGCACATCCCCTGGTACGCCATCAACGACCTCTTCTACCATGACGCGGACTTCAACTACTACCAGGTGAGTTATAACGGCGAAACCTATACGCTCAAGGACGAGGCAGGCAATGTCTATGAGGTTGTGGGCACCTATGACGTCGACGATGCCAGCGAGCAGACCATCACGTATCTGGTTGACGGCGAGCAAACGACGCTGCACCTGTGGGGCAACCAGAGCACCTCGTCAAATGGCAACAAGACCGCTACGGCGGAGCTGTGGATCTCCCAGACCGAGCGCCTGAGCATCGCAAACGTCCCGGCGGGTACGACCTACACCATCACCGAGGGCAACAAGACGGGGTACGAGCTGATTGACATCGACTACTCCATCGACCCTGCTGATGACCTTGAGGTAGACGATCCGAGCATCGATTTGCGCAACCAGAAGATCGAGGGCACCATCGTTCCGAACCACCACAACTACGCGGTCTTTACCAACCGGTACCATCTCGCCGACATCACCATCCAGAAGGTCGACGAGAGCGGCAATGGGCTTGAAGGCGCGGTGTTCCGCTTGGTGTCCGTTGGCGATGACGGCGAGGCGCCACTGACAGAGGTTGACGGTCTTGGCACCGTTACGAAGGTGGTCGACGGCGAGACCAAGACCTACGAGAGCGCCTTCGAGACCACTGGTGGCGTGCAGACGCTCGCCGGCCTGCCGGATGGGACCTATCGGCTGTACGAGGTGTACGTGCCGGCTGGATACGTGTGCCAGCTGGATCGCATCGAGTTCACGATCACCGATCGCGTGATGCAGATGGTGACCGAAGACGATTCGCTGAAATTCGTCAAGGCAAGTGGGAACAACCTGGCGCTGCTGACGATAACCAACGAGCCGGGCGTGCCGCTGCCCAACTCGGGCGGGATGGGAACTGCGGTGTTCTACCTGTTCGGTGGCATGGTCATGGCAATCGCGGGGCTGAGCCTGGCGCTGCGGGCAAGGAGGCAGGTGGCGTAAGGGCCCTCTGACGGTATTCGATACCCACAGTTCGGGACGGGCGGTTATTGGCGCCGCATCGCCCGGGCTGTGGGTGTCTTTGTGTGCAGGCTTCGTGGCCTGACCCCTACGTCCCTCTGGCGTCGACGCTCGTGCCTTTGCATATCCTATGGCGTATGTTTCCAACACGCTTCAATACGTGCGGCTTTGTTGCATCGATTTGCATAGGTAGGGTAGGGTAACCCTCGTAATCGCACGCGGCCATGCCGCATGGACACGAACGAAGGAGGGCAACGACATGCAGCACACCACCGCCAAGCAGGGTTCCCTCCGACGCCAGAACCGACGTACCACGCCGCGACGCTAGCGCGTGTTGTTCTGGGTCCAAGGAGCGAGCAACCTCCTCGATGCACATACGGACGGAACAGCACCCGGCGTCGCCGGGTTTTTTCTTGCCCATGCGTTGCGGCATGGGCGCTACCAGCGCGTATGCAACACAGAGGCACTAACGGCACCATTCGATACGAATCGACGAACGTCAGACAGAGCGGGCAATCCGCGCAGAAGGGATGAGCAACATGGCAGAGAAAGAGAAAGTCGTCCTCGCGTACTCCGGCGGCCTGGACACGTCGGTCATGGTCAAGTGGCTGCAGATCGAGAAGAACCTCGACGTCATCGCCATCTGCGGCAACGTCGGCCAGGACGAGTCCGACCTGGAGTGGGTCAAGCAGAAGGCCTACAACATGGGTGCCATCTACTCTGACGCCGTGGACTTGCGCAAGTCCTACGCCAGCCGCGTGCTGACCAAGGCCATCGCCGCCAACGCCCTCTACGAGGACACCTACCCGCTGCTCTCCGCCCTCTCCCGCCCGATGCTGGCCAAGTACCTGGTGGACTACGCCCACAAGCACGGCGCCCACTACATCGCCCACGGCTGCACGGGCAAGGGCAACGACCAGGTGCGCTTCGAGACCTGCATCCATGCGCTGGACCCCGACCTCAAGATCATCGCGCCGGTGCGCGAGTGGGACCTGCTGACCCGCGAGCAGGAGATGGAATGGGCCGAGGAGCATGACGTGCCGGTGCCCACCACCGCCGCCAAGCCCTACTCCATCGATGACAACCTGTGGGGCCGCGCCATCGAGTGCGGCGTCCTGGAGGATCCGTGGAACGAGCCGCCCGCGGACATCTGGACGATGACCGTCGATCCCACCGAGGCACCCGACACCCCCGAATACGTCGTTCTTTCCTTCGAGCATGGCATCCCCACCGCCATCAACGGCGAGAAGATGAAGCTGCTGCCGCTGATCATCAAGCTCAACGAGATGGTGGGCGCCCACGGCTTCGGCCGCATCGACATGATCGAGAACCGCGTCATCGGCATCAAGAGCCACGAGTGCTACGAGTGCCCCGCGTCGCTGGCCATCATCAAGTGCCACCAGGCCCTGGAGTCGCTGGTCCTGGACCACGACACCCAGCACTACAAGCATCAGATCGACCAGACCTGGTCCACGCTCATCTACGACGGCCTGTGGTTCTCCCAGCTGAAGAAGGCCCTGGACGCGTTCATCGCCTCCACGCAGGAGTTCGTGACCGGTGACGTGCGCTTCAAGCTGTACAAGGGCAGCCTGACCGTCGTGGGCCGCAAGAGCGACTATGCCATCTACCAGTACGGCCTGGCCACCTACAGCGAGGGCGACACGTTCGACCGCACCGCCTCCAAGGGCTTCATCGACATCCATAGCCTGCAGAGCAAGACGTGGTCGCAGGTGCAGGGCCCCGGCTCGCACCGCGCCAACGAGGGCCACGACTTCGACCAGTTCTAGGCCGTCGCGGGCGTCTAACGGTAGAATCAGGTGAGCCAAAGGGGGCGAACCCTTTTGGCTCACCTTCTGATAGGAACGTATAAGGAGAGATCCATGGCACTGTGGTCCGGCAGGTTCGAGCAGAGCGTCAGCGAGTTCACGCAGCGGTTCGGCGCGTCGCTCGAGGTGGACAAGAAGATGTACCGCCAGGACATCGCCGGATCGATTGCGCATGCCCGGATGCTGGCGCGTCAGGGCGTCATCAGCCAGAGCGACTTCGAGCACATCGAGGTCGGCCTGCTGGAGATCGAGCACCAGATCGACCAAGGGCGCTTCAAGTACGACATCAACGACGAGGACATCCACATGGCCGTGGAGAGCGAGCTGATCGACGACATCGGTGCCGCCGGCCAGCGCCTGCACACGGGGCGCTCGCGCAACGACCAGGTGGCCACCGACATCCGCCTGCATGCCAAGAGCATGCTGCTGACGCTGATGGCCGAGAACTACTCCCTGCGCAAGGTCATCGCGCGGGCGGCACGCAAGTACTTCGGCGTCGTCATGCCCGGCTACACCCACCTGCAGCACGCCCAGCCCATCCTGTTCTCGCACCACCTGCTGGCGTACTTCTGGATGTTCACGCGCGACTTCAAGCGCTTGCACGACGCATACCAGGCCGCCGACGTCAACCCGCTGGGGTCCGCGGCGCTGGCGGGCACCACCTATCCGCTGGACCGCTTCTATACCACCGAGCTGCTGGGGTTCGACCATCCCTCGCCCAACTCGCTGGACGCCGTCAGTGACCGCGACTACCTGCTGGATCTGGAGTATGCCTGCAGCATGAGCATGATGCACCTCTCGCGCCTGTGCGAGGAGATCGTGCTGTGGTCCACGACCGAGTTCGGATTCATCACGCTTTCGGACAGCTACGCCACGGGCTCGTCCATCATGCCGCAGAAGAAGAACCCCGACTTCGCCGAGCTGACGCGCGGCAAGACCGGCCGCGTCGTGGGCGACCTGGTGGGGCTGATGGTGACCATGAAGTCACTGCCGTTGGCCTACAACAAGGACCTGCAGGAATGCAAGGAGGGTGCCATCGACGCATTTGACACCCTGCGCGACTCGATGATCTGCATGGAGGGCATGATCGACACGTGGACCGTGCATCGCGACATCATGCTGAAGGAGGCGGGGTTGGGCTTTACCGCGGCAACGGACGTGGCCGACTACCTGGCCAAGCGTGGCGTGCCGTTCCGCAAGGCCCACGAGATCGTCGGCGAGCTGGTGCTGTACTGCGAGAAGCACAAGTGCGGACTGGAGGACCTGACGCTGGAGGAGTTCAAGAAGGCGTCGCCGATCTTCCGCGAGGACATCGTCGGCGAGCTGGACCCCGAGGCCATCGCGCGCGCCCGTACGACCTATGGCGGGACGGGCCACGACGCGGTGCGCCAGCAGCTGCGCGAGGCCAGCCAGCAGCTGAAGCGCGACCGTCGCGTGGTGAAGGCCATCCGCGACAAGGGCGGCGTCATCGAGTAGAGGCGCGCGTGGCGGGTCCTGCGCCTTTGTAGCCCTCCGGCACACTCCCACCATAGCGACCAGCTAGAATCATTCCCGGTACGCACCGTCGCGCGAAAGGACCGCCATGATCGACCGCTACACCCGTCCCGAGATGGGCCACATCTTCTCCCTCGAGAACAAGTACGCCATCTGGCAGGAGATAGAGGTGCTTGCCTGCGAAGCCCACGCCGAGATGGGCAAGATCGGCATCACGCGCGAGGAGGCCGCCTGGATTCGCGACCACGCTGCCTTCAAGAAGGAGGAGGTCGACGAGATCGAGGCCGTCACCAACCACGACGTCATCGCCTTCCTCACCAACATGGGCGAGTACATCGATGCCGACGTTCCCGAGGGCGATCCCAAGCCCAGCCGTTGGGTCCACTACGGCATGACCAGCTCCGACCTGGGCGACACGGCCCTGTGCTACCAGCTGACCCAGGCCACCGACATCATCATCGAGGACTGCCGCCGCCTCGGCGAGATCTGCAAGCGCCGCGCCTTCGAGGAACGGGAGACCCTGTGCGTGGGTCGTACCCATGGCATCCACGCCGAGCCCATGACCTTTGGCATGAAGTTCGGCAGCTGGGCGTGGGAGCTCTATCGCGACCTGGAGCGCCTGCGCGACGCTCGTCGCCAGGTGGCCGTCGGTGCCATCAGCGGTGCCGTGGGCACCTACAGCTCCATCGACCCGTTCATCGAGGCCTACGTCTGCGAGCATATGGGCCTGGACAGCGACCCCCTGTCCACCCAGGTCATCAGCCGCGACCACCACGCCTACCTGGCCAGCGTCCTGGCCACCACGGCCGCCAGCTGCGAGCGCATCGCCCAGGAGGTGCGCGCCTACCAGAAGACCGACACCCTGGAGGCGGAGGAGCCGTTCCGCAAGGGGCAGAAGGGCTCCAGCGCCATGCCGCACAAGCGCAACCCCATCACCGTGGAGAAGGTCTGCGGCCTCGCGCGCTGCGTCAAGGCAAACGCCCAGGTGGCCTACGACAACGTCGCCCTGTGGCACGAGCGCGACATCAGCCACTCGTCCAACGAGCGCGTCGCCTTGGCCGACAGCTTCATCGCGCTGGACCACATGTTCCAGTGCCTCATCCGCATCATCGACGGGCTCGTGCTGTATCCGCGCAGCATGGAGGCCAACCTCAACCGTACGCGAGGCCTCATCTACTCGTCCAAGGTATTGCTGGCGCTGGTTGACACGGGCATCACGCGCGAGGCTGCCTACGCTATCGTCCAGCGCAACTCGATGGAGGTGTGGGAGGACGTCCAGCAGGCCCGCGCTGGCAAGACGCTGCGCGAACGCCTGGAAGATGACCCCGAGTGCACGCTGACCTCCGAGCAGCTGGACGCAATCTTTGACCCGTGGAGCTTCCTCGGTCGCATCGGCGTGGTGTTCGACCGTCTGGAGCAGCTGAGCTTCGAGTAGGGGCGAGGTTTCGAGGCGCAGGCGCCGACGCGCCTGCGCCGTTGGACAAAGTTGCGGATATGCGCGGTTTTCCGGTACCTCCCGAGTAGCTGGGCCATAAAACCCCAGTTGGCACGTCGCCGATACTCGGCAGGTCGTGAAACAATCGCGCATATCCGCAACTTCGTCCATCGGGCTGAGGCGAAGTGCGTCTGACACCCGACTCCTGCCGTCCAGGAGTCGGGTGGTGCGGAGTATTTCAACATAAGAAGAGGTTATAAACAAGACTTTTCGACAAACGGGCGTTTGTGCGACTCAATTGGTGAAAACCTATGCTTGTCTGCGCTTGTGCGATGGCCGGCCCGTCCGCCGAGTATACTGGTACCCACGACGACACAAGGGGGAACCATCATGTACGCGCTCGACTTCACTCCGTCGCGGGTCTGCCCGCGCAGCATTCACGTCGAGGTCTCCGACGACGGCAACACCATCGAAAACGTCACCTTTGACGGAGGCTGCAACGGCAACACCAAGGCTGTTGCCAAGCTGGTGCAGGGCAAGCCCGTCGACGAGATTGTCGAGCTGCTGGCCGGCAACCAGTGCCGCGATCGCGGCACCTCATGCGCCGACCAGATGACCATCGCCTTGCGCAAGGCTCAGGAGGCCGCGCGGGCCCAGGTGGCGTAGGGACACACCCGTGGGCCTGTTCGGTAACAACATCTCCCGTCGCGGACTGTTCCGCGCATCGGCCGCAGGGGCTGCGACAGCTACGACCATCGGATTGCTCGCGGGCTGTCGCCATCGCGGCGACGAGGTCTCGGACCCCGTGGTCGTGGACGAGCGCGCTGCCAACAACATCCTGGCCGAGGACTCCGCCTACAAGGAGGTCGACCTCGCCTTGGCCGAACAGGGCAACTGGACCCTGCCGGTCGGGACGGTCTTCCGCCAGACGGCTGGCACGTGGGTGCCGGGGCTGGCGGCAGGATCGTCAGCCTATCCCGTGGTCAAGGCGGTAGCGCTCTCCACCCAGACGGGAACCCTAGCAGACGTCGTCACCAGCTTGGTCATAGGCGACGAGCCCAACATGGCCATCTACGACGTGCGTTGCTCCGACCAGGTCTACGCATGGGTGGAGATGGACATGCTCAAGCGTACGTGGGCCCTGCAGGCGCAGCGCTTCGCCGACGGTGCCGTCTCGGGTGACGTCTCGACCCTGTGGACGGGCGACAGCGAGTGGGACCCGCCCCTGTTCGCCGTGGTGGGGGATGCGGTCATCTGGCAGGTCATGCCTGCCATCTCCGGCTCGCACACCCGAGACCATTCCTTCTGCTACCTCTGGCACATGGGCGACCGCGACGCCCAGGCGGTGGTCGAGTCGCCGGGTCGCTTCGCCGCGGCGCCGGCCATCAGCGGTTCCACGATCACGCTGGCCCCGCGCGTCCGTGCTGACGAGGGCGTCTACTATGGCATCACCGCCTACAACCTGGGAGACGACCTGGCGACCATCGTCGACCAGCTGGTCCTGCCCCAGAGCGTGCGCCCGTTCCGCGCGGTGCGCATGGGCGACCGCTTTGCCTTCTCCGTCGAGGCCAACTATTCGTCCGGAGGCCTGCTGGGGCAGATGGGCACCTACATCGGCATGGGCGATGGACCCTTCATCACGCTGGTGCGCGAGCCTGCCGCGCAGGTCGCGGGTACCAACGACCTCTTCATCATCAAGAGCCGCGCCTCGTACTTCGTCGTCGACACGGCCAGGGAGACCTATTCGATCCTGACTGCCACCAACCGCTGCGTCGACTACGGCGAATACCCTGCCAGCGAGGGCATCTGCTCGCAGTTCGTGACCTTCGCGACCGTGAAGGACGCCACGACGGGCTATCCGTCTACCGTTTCGGTAAGGAGCTTTGCCCTCTAGGCAGGTGCAACAAATGCTCGCTGTGGGGTAAACTAATGATATATGTCTACCCTTGCGGGGTACTGGTTGCTACCAAAGGAGGCCATCATGGCTTCAGACGAGAAGAGGATCCTGTTGGTCGAGGACGAGAAGGCCATTCGCGACGCCGTCGCTGCCTATCTCGAGCGTGAGAACTATGTGGTGCGTGGCGTGGGCGACGGCCAGAGCGCCTTGGAGGAGTTCGAGAAGCACTCGTTCGACCTCATCATCCTCGACCTGATGCTGCCCAAGCTGTCCGGCGAGCGCGTCTGCCGCGCCATCCGCGAGACGTCCAACGTCCCCATCATCATGCTGACCGCCAAGGGCGAGGTGGAGGACCGCATCATCGGCCTCGAGCTGGGCGCCGACGACTACCTCATCAAGCCCTTCTCCCCGCGCGAGCTGGTCGCCCGCGTGCGTGCGCTGCTGCGTCGTGCCCATGCCGAGACCGAGCCCGCACTGGAGGTCCTGGACTTCACCGACCTCATCATCGACATCTCGGGCCACAAGGTGACGGTCGAGGGCAAGGAGGTCGACCTGACGGCCTCCGAGTTCAAGCTGCTGACTACGCTGGCCCGCTATCCGGGTCGCGTCTACACGCGCATGGAGCTGGTCGAGAAGGTCCTCGGCTACGACTTCGAGGGCTACGAGCGCACCATTGACAGCCATGTCAAGAACCTGCGCGCCAAGCTGGGCGACGACCCGCGCAACCCGCGCTGGCTGTACACGGTCCACGGCGTGGGCTATCGCTTCGAGGCGCCGCAGCGCGCCGCCGAGGAGTAGCGCGAGGTATCGGTGGCAAAGAAGTTCGTGATGGGAAGAGGGGGCGACTCCTCTTCCTCTTCAAATAGGGCCTCGTACAACACGGTGCGACCTGCGCCACGCCCGCATCTGGCGGGCAACTTCCGCATGAAGATGATGCTGCTCTTCGCGCTGGTCGCCGTGGTGACCGCCGTGGTCATGACGATCGTGCTGGCCTACGTGTGGGAGGGGCAGTTCCGAGGCTACACGCGCGAGAACATGCAGCGCCTGGCCCAGGCGACGGCCGACACGCTCTCGAGCGAGTACCAGCGCGAGGGCGAGCTGACCGACGAGGCGCTGGAGTACGCGCGCTCGGCGTCGTCAGCATCCACCGAGATAGGCGTGCAGGTCATCGACGAGCGCGGGCACGTGCTGTACGACGACACCTGGGCAATGCTGCACGGACGGCGTTCTACCAGCAAGGACGCCCCGTCGCTCATGCCCGCCGAGGCGGACTCCATCGTGTCGGCCGACATCTTCGACGTGGACGGGCGTACGGTGGGGCAGGTGCGCCTGTGGTCGTTTGGCTCGGAGGCCCTGCTGACCAAGTCCGATGCAGCCTTCCGCACCAACTCGTACATGGCCATCGCCACCTCCGCGGCCGTCGCGGTGCTCCTCGCGTTCATCATGGGATCCTTCGCGTCTCGGTCGCTGACGCGTCCCATCAAGATCATCACCTCGACGGCATCGCAGATCCGCGGGGGAGACCTGACGGCTCGCACGGGCCTGACCGGCGAGGACGAGATAGGCCGTCTGGGTGAGACCTTCGACGACATGGCCACCTCGCTGGAGCATGACATCAAGTTCGAGCATCGCCTGACCAGCGATGTCGCGCACGAGCTGCGCACGCCGCTGATGGCCATGCTGGTGACGGTCGAAGCCATGCAGGACGGGGTCCTGCCTTCTGACGACGAGCACTTCGAGACCGTGGCCAGCGAGGTTCGCCGCCTGTCGCGCCTGGTCGACGCGATGCTGCACCTGTCGCGCATCGAGAACGGCAAGCGCGAGCTCAAGATCGAGTCGACCGATGTCGTCTACATGGTGCGCAGCCTCGTGTCCGTCCAGCACCAGCTCTTCCACGAGAGGGGCCTGCACCTGCGCTTCGACGACAAGACCAGCCGGCACGAGTGCTATGCCGACATCGATCCCGACCTCATCCGAGAGGCCATCACCAACATCATGTCCAACGCCATGCGCTACACGGCATCGGGCGGATGGATCGTGGTGTCGGTCGAGACGGATCGCAAGGACGTGCTGATCTCCGTGCGCGACACGGGCATCGGCATCGCCGAGGAGGACATCCCCAAGGTGTTCTCGCGGTTCTGGCGCTCCGACGCCAGCCGCGAGCGCGTCTCCGGGGGTCTGGGCGTCGGCCTGGCCATCACCAAGGAGATCGTCGAGCAGCACAACGGCAAGATCATCGTGGAGAGCGAGCTGGGCAAGGGGACGAAGTTCACCCTGCACATACCCATCGTCCGGGCCAGGGACCAGCGCGAGGGATAGGGGTGGCCTGCAGCCGCCCTGCTCATGGTGGCCCTCTGTCGCTTCCGCCTGTCGAGCATCTTGCCTGCTCAGTCGGCTACAATAGCCGACGTATGTGCAACGGCCACGAAAGGAAGCACATGGCCTCTCTCGATTTGCGCCCTGACTCCCACGGCAAGGTTCGCGACATCTACGATTGCGGCGACAGCCTGCTGATGGTTGCGAGCGACCGCATCAGCGCGTATGACTTCATCCTGCCCGACGAGATCCCCTTCAAGGGCGAGATCCTCACCCGCATCTCGGCGTTCTGGTTCGACCGCTTCGCCGACCTCATGCCCAACCACCTCATCTCGATGGACGTCGCCGACTATCCCGCGGAGTATCAGGCCTACGCCGAGTACCTGACGGGTCGCTCGATGCTGGTGCGCAAGGCCCAGACCATCCCCATCGAGTGCATCGTGCGTGGCTACCTGACGGGTTCGGGCAAGAAGACCTACGACGAGGATGGCACCGTGTGCGGCATCAAGCTGCCCGACGGCCTGACGGAGGCCTCCAGGCTGCCCGAGGCGATCTTCACCCCGTCGACCAAGGCCGACCTGGGTGACCATGACGAGAACATCTCGTTCGAGCGCTGCGCCGACATCGTGGGCCTGGAGCTGGCCGAGCAGCTGCGCGACGCGTCGCTGGCCATCTACAACGCCGCCGCCGACTATGCGGCCACGCGCGGCATCATCATCGCCGACACCAAGTTCGAGTTTGGCCTGATCGACGGCCAACTGACGCTCATCGACGAGTGCCTGACACCGGACTCCAGCCGCTTCTGGCCGCAGGAGGGCTACCAGGAGGGCATCGTCCAGCCCAGCTATGACAAGCAGTACGTGCGCGACTGGCTGCGCGCCAACTGGGACATGACCGGCCAGCCGCCCCACCTGCCCAGCGAGGTCATCGAGGGCACGTCCGCGCGCTACCAGGAAGCGTTCCAGATCATTACCGGTTCCACGTTCGAGGCAATGAGGTAAGCAATGTCGCTGCTAGATACCATCAAGGGTGCTCGCGAGGAGGCTCAGGAGGCCGGCACGCTGCTCGGTTCCAACGTCGCCAAGAAGGCCAAGACCGAAGTGACGTCCACCACCGACGAGGCCTCGGAGGGCAACACCGGGTTCTCGCGCAGGTCTACGGCCCGCGCCAAGCCCAAGCGCGAGGTGGCGGGGTCCGTGCGCACGTCGGCCAGCGCCGCCAAGGACATGACCAAGGAGGAGCGCAAGGCCCAGCGCAAGGCGCAGCAGAACGAGGACGACCTGCGTCGCGACGTCGCGGAGTCCATCCTGAAGGAGCAGCCCGGCTACGTGCGCAACCAGCGCATCTGGTGGGCCTGCGTCATCGCTGGCATGGCGTGCGCGGCCTTCTCGTGGCTGATCATGCGCTCCCTGCAGAACGACTCCACCGGTGGCGAGAACCTGGCCATGTTCTCCATCGCGCTGATGGTGATCGCATACGTGCTGGTCATCGGCGCGTTCATCTTCGACATGGTGAAGGTGCGCCCCATGCGCAACGCCGCCAGCGAGAAGGTCGTTGGTCTCAGCAAGCGGCGCCTGCAGAAGATGGCTGCCGAGAACGCCGAGGCTGCTGCGGAGAAGAAGAACAAGAAGTAGGCGATTGCGCATCTCGTCTCCCATGCGAGCGAGAGATGCTAGAATAACCGTTACGCCCTCGTAGCTCAGGGGATAGAGCACCGCTCTCCTAAAGCGGGTGTCGGCGGTTCGAATCCGTCCGGGGGCACCAGAACATTCGCAGGCCAGCGGCCATGAGGCTGCTGGCCTGCTTGCGTACGGGGTGAGGTCGCGGCGGGCGAGTCCGCCAAAGAAAGCCGCCACCCACGCGATGTGCGCAGGTGGCGGCTCGGGGCAATCTCCCTCGTTTCGCTATCCGGCGTTGCCGTTGTTGCCGGTGTCCTCCACGGTGACGGTCTGATCGCCGCCGGTGTCGGTGCTCGGCTCCTCGTAGGTGGGTTCGGGCCCACTGGACACCGTGATGGTGACGGTCTTGTCGCCATCCGAGGAGATGGTGCCCGTGGGGCTCTGGTAGATGACCGTGCCCGACTCGGAGTCGCTGTGCTGGGTGTTGACCACCACGGTGAACCCGGCCGCCTGCAGCGTCGAGGTGGCATCCGCCTGGTTGTAGCCCATGACGCTGGGAATCTCGATGGTCGCCTTGCCGACCGAAACGATGATGCGGATGGTGCTGCCCTTCTCGGCGGTGCCGGTCTTGGACTGCTCCATCACCACGCCGCTGTCATAGGAATTGCTGTTGTCGTAGTCGACGTCGACCACAAAGCCGCGTTCCTTCAGCGTCGCCACGGCGTTGGACTCGTAGTCGCCCACGACGCTGGGCACCTCGACGGTCTCCTTGCCCTTGGACAGGTGGTAGGTGACGACGTCGCCCTCCTTTGCCTGGGTCTTGGCAGCGGGATCCTGCTGGGCAACCTTGCCGGCCTCGACGCTCTCGTCGTAGACCGAGTCGCCATTCTCGCCCTTCAGGCCCACCGCGGCCAATGCCGCCTGGGCGTCGGTCGGCGTCATGTTGTGCAGGTCGGGCACCTCGACGGACTGCTTGGGCTCCTCGCCCTTCGAGACGACGAGGTCGATCTTGGTGCCGCGCTCGGCCATCTTGCCCGCCACGGGGTTCTGGCTGATGACCTTGCCCTCCTCGACCGTGCTGGAGTACTCCTCGGTCACCTCGCCGCGCTCGAAGAAGTCGGAGTCCGCGATGGCGGTCAGCGCCTGGGTCTGGGTGTAGTTCAGCAGGTTGGGCACCGCATGCGTGGTCTCGCGGTTGCTGAAGTACATCGCCACCGCCGTGCCGATGGCAAGGAGCAGCGCGATGAACCCGATGGTGGTGAAGATGCGCCTGCGGCGGTCCCTGCGGGCCCGCTGCTCGGCCTGCTGGCGTGCGCGCTCGGTCGCGGTCGTCGGCTTGGTGCGACCGGTGCGAGAGGCGCGGCCCGTCGAGCGCCCGCCGGTGCGCGAGGCGCTGGTGGCGTCGGTGGCGGGGATGATGGGCGTCGTCTTGCCGGCGATGTTGGTCGTCGTGGTGACGGGGATGACGCTGGTGACGGCATTGACGGCCTGCAGGCGCCCGGCCATGTAGTCACGCAGGGTGTGGTACAGCTCATCCGCCGTCTGGAAGCGCGCGGCGGGATCCTTCTGCATGCACTTGAGGATGATGGACTCCAGCGACGGGTCGACGTTGGGGTTGATCTGGCTGGGCGGCTTGGGCTGCTCGTTGACCTGCTTGAGGGCCACGGTGATGGCGTCGTCGCCCTCGAAGGGGACCTGGCCGGTGGCGGCCTCGTACATCACGATGCCCAGCGAATAGATGTCGGTCGTGGGGCCCAGCTCCTTGCCCTGGGTCTGTTCCGGCGAGACGTAGTGGGCGGTGCCCAGCACCGAGTTGTCCGTGGTCAGGTGGCTGTTCTTGGCTCGCGCGATGCCGAAGTCCATCACCTTGATGTTGCCGTCACGCAGCACCATGATGTTCTGCGGCTTGATGTCGCGATGGATGATCTCGTGGCGATGGGCCACCGAGAGCGCCTGGGCGATCTGCGAGCCGATCTGGGCGACCTTCTTGCCGTCCAGCGCACCGTGGCGACGGATGCCGCTCTTCAGGTCGGTGCCGCGCAGGTATTCCATGACGATGTAATAGGTGTCCTCGTCCTTGCCCCAGTCGTAGACGCTGACGATGTAGGGGCTGGACAGCGCTGCCGCCGCCTGGGCCTCCTGCTTGAACCGTGCCGCAAACGAGGGGTCGGTGGCGTATTGCGGCAGCATGGTCTTGATGGCGACCGTGCGCCCAAGGACCTCGTCGAGCCCTCGGTACACGATGGCCATGCCGCCCGTGCCGATTCTGTCTTGGACCGTGTAGCGTCCGCCAAGAACCTTACCTGCCATCACGTGCTCCCATCATAGCCGCGGCCTGGCCGCGGAACTGCTTGCCTAACAGTGGGGTGCCCATATGCCTCATGCCCCCCATGCCTGGATGTTGAGGCAGGTGGCCAGCACCTGCCCTGCAATGCGTGTCGCAACGCCGTTGACCTCGGTGCTCTCCGATCCCTCGATGCAGATGGAGATGGCCAGGGTCGGCTGGTCGTAGGGCGCGAACCCGACGAACAGCGAGTTGGCGGTGGTCGAGCTGGTCTCCGCCGTGCCGGTCTTGCCTGCCACGCGGACGCCGTCGATCTGGGCGGCCCAGCCGGTGCCGACCTCGACGACCGTCAGCATCGCGTCCTTGACGCTCTCCGCGGTCTGGGCGGAGACGGGCTGGCCGATGGCGCGCGGCTGTGCGGTGGAGACGGTTGCCCCCTCGGGGGAGAGGACGTGGTCGACCACGTAGGGATTCATGGCGATGCCACCGTTGGCGATGGCGGCCACCATGACGGCGTTCTGCATGACGGTGGCCTGCGGGCCCGCGGGGCTCGGGTGCTCGCCGACGGGCTGGCCGCATGCGGACCAGGCCAGCTCCCACTCGGTCATCTCGGCGGGCTCGGGCATCAGCGAGGACGTCGTGACGAAGTCCTGGCCCAGGCCATCGGAGCCGTAGCCGAAGGCGCGTGCGTAGTTGACCAGCGACGATGCCCCCAGCTGCGAGCCGACCTGGCCGAAGACGGTGTTGGCCGACAGGGCCAGCGCCTCGCGCAGGGTCAGCGTCTCCCAGCCTTCGCCATTGATGTTGGTGACGTCGGCGTTGCCGATCTCCATGCTGCCGGGGGCGGAGTACTGGGTGTCGAGGTCTGCGACGCCCGCGTCGAGTGCCGCTGCCAGCGTCAGGACCTTGAAGGTCGAGCCCGGCGCGTAGCGTGCGTTGACCGACCGGTCCAGCAGGGAGCTGCTGGGCTCGCTGGACTCGATGAGTCCCGCCAGCTCCTCGTAGCTGTAGGTCGGGGAGGACGCCTTGGCCAGGACGGCGCCCGTCGAGGGGTCCAGCACGACGATTGCCCCGGTCAGTCCGGACAGGGCGGCCTCGCAGGCCATCTGCATCTGCGAGTTGATGGTCAGGACGACCGATGACCCGGGCAGCTTGACGCCGGCAAGCGAGTACAGGGTGCTGGTCCAGCTGGAGTAGTCGGCGCGACCCGTCAGCCGCTCGTTCATCGTGCGCTCGATGCCGCTGGCGCCATAGCGCGTCGACACATAGCCGACGGTGTGGGAGGCCAGCGACCCCTGTGGGTAGGTGCGCAGGTAGGTGCCGTCCTCCTGCTGGACCGATTCGGCCAGGGTCAGGCCGTCGTGCGTGATGATCGCGCCGCGCTGCACTTGGGCGCTGCGGGCGAGGGTGTGGTTGTTGTTGGGCATCTGCTGGTATTCCTCGGCCTTCACCACCTGGATGTAGGTGAGGTTGGCGATGAGCGTCGCGAACATGACGGTGAAGACCGTCACCAGCACCGTCAGGCGGTTGGAGAGCGCGACGCGCCCCAGGATGCCGGACTCGGGCGTCAGCATGCCATAGCGACCGCGGACATGGGCGCCATGCAGGACCTTGGAGACGCGAGAGCCGTCGGAGGGCGGTGCCGCGGTGGCGGCCGGCCCGATGATCGCGGCAGGGGCCATCTCCATCAGGGACTCGTGGCCCGTGGCCTCGTCCCCGGCCCTCAGCAGCAGGCCCACGATGATGAAGCTGGCCAGCAGCGAGCTGCCGCCCTGGCTCATGAAGGGCAGGGTGACGCCTGTCAGGGGCAGCAGCCTCGTGACGCCGCCGACGATGAGGAACGCCTGCACGGTGATGGCGGAGGTGAGGCCGACCGCCGTGAAGGCGGAGACGTCGGACTTGGCGCGCGCCGCGGTGGTCAGGCCGCGCACCGCCAGCAGCATGAAGGCGATGAGGATGGCCGCCGCGCCAAGCAGGCCCATCTCCTCGGCGATGGCCGAGAAGATGAAGTCGGACTCGACCACGGGGATGAGGTGGGGCATGCCCTTGCCGATGCCGCTGCCCGAGAGGCCCCCGTCGGCGAGGGAGTACAGGGACTGCACGATCTGGTAGCCGCCGCCCGCGGGGTCGCGGAAGGGGTCCATCCAGATCTGGACGCGGTTCTGCACGTGCGAGAACAGCCCGTAGCAGGCGGTCCCGCCCAGCGCCAGCAGCGCCAGCGAGACGATGACGTAGCTGACGCGCCCGGTGCAGACGTAGAGCATGATGACGAAGAAGGTGAAGAAGAGCAGGGCGCTGCCCAGGTCGCGCTCGAAGACCACGACCAGGAGCGACAGGCCCCACATGACGAACATCGGGAAGAGCATCCTTGGACGCGGGAGGGCCAGCGGCCCCACCTGGCGCATGGAGGCCGAGAGCATCTCGCGGTTTTCGGCAAGGTAGGCGGCCAGGAAGAGCGTGATGCAGATCTTGGCCAGCTCACCGGGCTGGAAGGTGTGGCCCGCGATGGACAGCCACAGCTTCGAGCCGCCGATCTCGGTGCCGAAGAGCATGGGCAGCAGCAGCAGGACGACGCCGGCCGCACCCAGGGTGTACTTGTAGTCGGCCAGCTCGTCCAGGCTGGGGACGAAGGCCAGCGTCGCCACCATCGCCGCCACCGAGACGAAGAGCCAGATGACCTGGTTGACGGCCAGTGCCGGGGCCAGGCGTGTGACGAAGGCGATGCCTATGCCGGACAGGAAGAAGACCAGCGGCAGGATGGCCGAGTCGGCCCCAGGCGCCAGCCGTCGGATGGCGATGTGCGCCACGGCGAAGGCGGCGAACAGCCCCAGGGGCACCGACAGCGACGAGACGGACAGCTCGACCTTCATGTTGACGACATACATCGCATACAGCAGGGTCACCGGCATGGCTGCCAACATGAGCAGCCACAGCTCGGTGTTTCTGCGGGTGTTGCCCTCACGCAACGCCATGGCTACTCACCTCCCTCGTCTGCCTCGTCGTCCTCGCCCTCGCTTTCGGACTTGGGAACGGCGGGCTTCTCCTGCGACGTCTCGGTTCCGGCGGTGGACTTGTCGGCCACCTGCTGGGCATGGACCTTGTCGGTCTGGATTTGGTCGCGATAGCTCTCGATGGTCGCGTGCGCCTCGGCCTCGCTCGAGACGACCACGCCGTCGCGCAGGCTGGACTGCAGCGCGTCGGGCAGGTCGTCCAGCTGGACCGTGGTCGTCTCCGAGAGCGCGTAGAGGTCGTGTCCCAGCAGCGAGGCGTTGACGCCGTGGTATATGGCCACGGTGTCGCCATTGGCCCCCACGTACCAGGAGTTGCGCACGAACAGGGTCGCCGCGACGAAGAGCGCGGCGCAGATGCCCATGATGATGAGGCCGACCGTGAAGAAGCGCAGCAGGTACCTGCGACGATGCTGCTCGATGACGCCGTCGTCGGTGACGTCGACGACGACCACGGTCACGTTGTCGTGTCCACCCTCCTGCAGTGCCGCTGCGACGAGGTTGTCGACGGCGGCCTGGGGCGTGGCGGACGAGACCGCGATGGCCTCGATCTGGGAATCCTCGATCATCGACGAGAGGCCGTCGGAGCACAGCAGCACGCGGTCGCCGGCCGAGACGTCGATGGTGAAGTGGTCTGCGTACATGTCGGGATCCGACCCCAAGGCGCGCGTGATGACCGAGCGCGAGGGGTGCACGCGCGCCTCGTCGGCGGTGATCTCCCCGGCATCCACCAGCTCCTCGACATAGGAGTGGTCGTGGGTCAGGCGGACCAGCGCGCCGTTGTGCAGCAGGTAGACACGCGAGTCACCGACGTGCGCGACGGCCATCTTGTTCTGCTCGATGGAGACGACCGAGGCCGTGCAACCCATGCCGGGCTTGCCCTGTCCGGTCTCGGCACCGTTGATGACGGCGGCGTTGGCCATCTCGACGGAGGCACCCAGCAGCAGGTCGTCGGCGTGCACGGGAGCATGCTCGGAGATGGTGGCGACGGCTATGGCGCTGGCCACCTCGCCCGCCGCGTGCCCGCCCATGCCGTCGCTGACGGCAAAGGTGGGGGCTTGGGCGAGGAACGAGTCCTCGTTGTGGCCGCGGACCAGGCCTACGTCGGTGCGCGCGGCCCACGACAGCTGCGTGTTGGCGCCGCGCGAGACCTGGGCACCCGCACCTTCGGTGATGCGGGGGTCGTCGTGTCCGGGGCTGTTGACGGGGGCGGGCTCCGCGTCCTGTCCAACCGAGTTGGTGCGGGACAGCATCTGCCATGGCAGCCTCATCGCCGGCTCACCCTCATGATGGCGTCACCCACCTGCACCTCGTCGCCATCGCGCAGGGTGACGGGCTGGCCGATGGGATGGCCGTTGACCAGGGTGCCGTTGGTGGACCCAAGGTCCTCCAGCACGAGCGCGGGACCCTGCAGGGTGAAGCGCGCATGGGTGGCCGAGACGAACGGCTCGCTGATGACGATGTCGGAGGAGGGGCTGCGGCCGATGACGACCGGTCCCAGGATGTCGACGTGCAGGCCGCGCAGCGCCTTGCTGCCCTTCTCCACGTCGATCGACCAGATCGCCGCATCGCGACGCTGGCCACGCACCAGGCCGATGCCCGTCCTCATCGTGGAGAACAGGAACACGTACAGCAGCGCGACGAGCAGGATGCGACCCGCGAACAATACCAGGTCGATCATGGCTACGACTCCCGGAATTCGAGGTTCAGCAGGCCAACGGTGATGAGGTCGCCATCGCGCAGGACGCAGGCCTCGACGTCGACGTCGTTGACCAGGGTCCCGTTGGTGGAGCCCAGGTCGTGGATGCGCCAGGCGCGCCCGTCATAGGTCAGCTCGGCATGGCGGCGAGAGACGTTGGGGTCGTGCAGGACGATGCCGCCGGGCGTGCGCTCGCGGCCGATGTAGGTCTTGGGTGCCATGCCCTGGTAGGTGCGGCCGCTCTGGCGGTCGATGAGCAGGCAGCTGGCCGGCTCGGTCTCGACCACAGGCACCGGCGCTGCGCCGACGGTGGAATCCTGGGTGCTGTGGGCGGCCTGCGGCACGGCAATCGGGGCCGGGGCGCCCTCGACCTCGGGGACCTGGGCCACCTGCGGGCCGACGACCTCGGGCACCGGCGTGGCGATGGGGTTCGCGTTGACGTCGATGACCTCGGGAAGCGCCTCGGCCAGCGAGCGGGCCTCGACGGCAACCCGATCGGGGGTGGCCACGAGGTTGAGCGACTCGTCGACGAAGTCGGCGGGCAGGACGCCCAGACCGGCGGACGAGTCGTCGCTGACGGCGTGCTCGACGACGGGGATGTCGCCGACCTGCTCGGGGGCGGCAACGTGCTGCTCGACGGGGGTGACGATGCCCGGCTGGGCCGACGCGGCGCCCCCGAAGGCGCCGAAGCCGGACAGGAAGGCCTCCTCTTCCTCGCGGAGCTTCTCCAAGGTCATGGCGTCGACGTTGTTGGCAAAGACGGCGAAGCGCCCGCGGCGCAGCGATGGGTCGACCATGAAGCGGGCCAGGGGCCTGCCGACGAAGACATAGCCCTTGCGGGCCGCCTCCGCCTCGACGAAATCGGCGATCTCGGTGGTCAGCTGGGGATAGAGCGTCTTCATGGCGGCGTCGTCGTCGGGCGAGACCAGTACGGTGATGAGCGCCGGCGCGGTGTCGACGCCGTCCACCACATAGGTCTCCTGCTCCATCTCCTTGGTGGCCCGCCTGGCAAGCTTGCGGAAGGAGAAGGGGGCCTGGCCCTGCGAGGTGGCACCGAATGCCTCTGCCACGCGGCTCTCGAACGCCCTGAACATGTTCATTGTCAACCCTCGCTCTCCTGGCCCTCCAGTCGGGGGCCATGTAGGACGCATGCCGTGCATACGAGCACACTACAGAGTACCGCAACACCCGTGTTGGCCCAGGACGGGTCGGCCCATATGCCGCCATTCTCCATCCGTGCGGCGAGAAGCTGAGAGCCAACCAAGGCTGCGCAACCGACGATCTGGCCCGCCACGGAGTAGGCGGTGGAGGGCCGCCACCAGGACAGGACGGAGCAGAGCAGTGCCGCCGCGCCGCATCCGGCGACCGACACCAGGACGGGTGGCGTGACCAGAGGCAGCAGCAGCTGGTCCACCAGGCCGTCAAGGGCGAAGCCCGAGGCGACCGCCGCGGGCCATAGGTGACCGACCATCCATGACGCAAGCCCCGTGGCGAAGGCCGCGGCCGGCGTCAGCGCAAAGCCTGCGACCGCGACGCCCGCTATGGGCGAGGACAGGCAGCAGGGCAGCAGCAGGGCCGGTGTCGACAGGTCGCTGGCGGTGGCGCACGTCGCCCACCAGAGCAGCAGGCCGATGGCGGCGACGATGCCCAGCAGGAGTGGGGCTGCGCTGGATGCGTGCAGGATGATGGCGGCGCAGAGCGCCGCGGCGACGAGGCCCGACCCCAGGGGAGGCCACAGGGCGGCCAGCAGGGAGCATCCCGCCGTCGCTCCGGCGAGGTAGGCATGGTCGGCAGGCAGGAGCGCCGGTGCGATCTGCCAGGCGACATAGGCGGTGATTCCCGCAGAGAGCAGCCGCGCGAAGGCACGCGGCACCCACGGATGGCTGATGGACAGCGGCAGGCGCTCGCCCTCCCAGTCCTCGGGGTCGTCCGCGGCGGACTCGGGAGCCTGGGAGAGCAGGCTACGCAGCGACTCCGTGCCGGCCGTGGGGTCGCCGAGTGCGAAGACGAGCTCCTTTGCCAGCGTCTCGACGGAGGGGATGCGGGCCGACGGGCTGGGGGCAAGGGCCCCAAGCAGGGCCTCCTCGGCCATGCCGGCCAGGGACGGGTCGTATTTCGACGGGGAACCCGGTCCCTTCGCAATGAGGGCGAGGGACTTCTCGGCGCTTGGTGCGGCGAAGGGGCTGTAGCCCAGCAGCGCCTGCCAGACGACGACGGCCAGCGAGAAGACGTCGGTGCGCTCGTCGACTAGGTCCCCCTCTATCTGCTCGGGTGGCATGTAGCCCACCGTGCCGCCGCGCGCCCCGCCGTAGCCCGCGGCGGATGCCAGCGTCGCCATGCCGAAGTCGCACAGCTTCACCGTGCCCGTGCGGTCGATCATGATGTTGGTCGGCTTGATGTCCATGTGCAGGACACCGTTCTCGTGCGCGAACCCCAGTGCCGAGGCGACCGACTGGACCAGGCAGGCGCACTCGTCGTGGGTGAGGGTGCCGCCCTCGACGCGCGACAGCAGCTCGGCCAGGGTCATCCCGTCCACGTACTCCATCACCAGGTAGGCGTAGGGGCCCTCGACCTCGAAGTCGAAGACCGTGACGATGTTGGGATGGGCCAACATCGAGGAGGTGCGCGCCTCGGCCAGGGCCTCGGAGAGCGTCGCGGCGGCGCCAGTACCCGCCAAGGGCAGGCGCTTGATGGCCACGCGACGCTGCAGGCGGGTGTCCCAGCAGGTGAGGACCGTGCCGAAGCCGCCCGTCCCGCACGAGTTCATGATGCGGTAGCGGCTGAGCAGCACATCGTCGTAAGGCTGCGAGGCAATGGTGGTCTGATAGCTGTGGCTGGGTTCTGCCATGGCCCTTCCTGCGTCGTTTGAGCTGTGAGTTCGTTTTCGGGCTGATGTCTAGTGTACCCCTCTTGCGCGCCAGAGATGCAATGGAAGGAAGGCTTCAAACGTTCGCGACGGACGATCGAGCTGCCGTGCGGGCGTGGCGGTGCCCCGTCCCCGCATCGCCAGAGAAAAAGGCAAAAATGCTAGTTGCGCAGTAGGGGCCAGTAGTGCTAATATCTTCAACTGCAACGCGGGCGTGGCGGAATTGGCAGACGCGTACGGTTCAGGTCCGTATGGGGGCAACCCCGTGAAGGTTCAAGTCCTTTCGCCCGCACCACGCACTCTCAGGCCCTCCGGGGCCTTTTTTCATGCGCAAAGCCCTTGCCAAAGAGCTTGGGGCCCACGAGGGTCTGCCTCCCGTGGGCCCCGGCGATTCGAACGGAAGCGGGCGACGCTAGTGACGGCAGGCGTCATCCGGGGACATGCGGGTGACCTGTCCCCTTCTGAACAGGTCAAGCACCTCGCCTGCCGTGGCGACCGAGCGGTCGGCATAGACGGTCACGCCTGCCTGCGTGAAGCGCATGAGGGGCGGCATGCCCATGCCCGCCGCGATGATGGCGTCGGCGTCGAGACCCAGCACGTGCGCGATGACGTTGCCACAGCCACCCGCGCCATGCTCGGCGTTCTTGACGGCCTCGACCGAGGTGGCGGATCCCTGCTCGTCGAGCTCCACCACGATGAGCCAGGGTGCGTGCCCAAAGTGGCCAGAGCGGGGGGCGTCGAGCAGCTGGTCGGTCTCACAGGGAATGACGATGCGCATTCTTGTTCCTTTCGGAGGCCTGTTCCGTCAGGACTCGCAGGACGAGCCCAGCCGCAAGGCCTCTCTAACCATCGGACAATTAATTCTTAGGTACAGGGCCTACTTGTTGTCGTCCTCGAAGTCGGACCAGCCGTCCTCGTCGTCGAAGAGGTCCCAGTCATCTGGGGACTTCTCGTGGTTCTTGTAGCGTGCGCGCGTGCGCACCTCGAGGACTGCCGAGATGAGGAAGAACAGCACGATGCCGCCCACCAACAGGGCCATGACGCCGGTCCGTGTGCCAAACAGCCACTTGAAGGCCCCTGCGATCAAATCCATGCGATGCTCCCTGCTATATGCTGACGGGTGTGCTCTGTGCTTCCCGCGCGTTCTTTGGACGATTGCAGGCACAAGTATATACTTGGTTGACCACGACGTTGCCACCGCAGAAAGGATGACCATCCCCATGCTAGACATCAAGTTCGTACGCGAGAACCCCGACCTGGTCGACGAGTCCTGCGCCTCGCGTCAAAACGCCCACTGGGACCGCGAGCGCTTCTTCGAGCTGGACGAGGAGCGTCGGGCGACCATCGTCGAGGTGGAGGGCCTGCAGGCCGAGCGCAACGCCGCGTCCAAGAAGATTGGCCAGCTGATGCGCGAGGGCAAGCGCGAGGAGGCCGAGGCCGCAAAGGCCCAGGTCGCCTCCAACAAGGACCGCATCGCCGAGCTGGACACCCGTCGCAGCGAGATCGAGCAGGAGCTGTTCGACCTGGTGGCGGGCATCCCCAACATCCCCGACGAGAGCGTGCCCTATGGTGCCGACGACTCCGACAACCCCGAGGTGCGTCGCTGGGGCACCCCGCGCGAGTTCGACTTCGAGCCCAAGGCCCACTGGGACCTCGGTCCCGAGCTGGGCATCATCGACTTCGAGCGAGGCGTCAAGATCGCCGGGTCGCGCTTCTACGTGCTGGGTGGCATGGGCGCACGCCTGGAGCGCGCGCTCATCAGCTTCATGATCGACATGCACACCAAGATCGGCTTCAAGGAGTGGTGGCTGCCCGTCATCACCAACCAGGCCACTCTCTTTGGCACGGGCCAGCTGCCCAAGTTCGAGGAGGACCTCTACCACGTCAACCCCGACCTCTACCTCATTCCCACGGCCGAGGTCATGCTGACCAACCTGCATCGCGACGAGACGCTCGACGTGGCCGACCTGCCGCTGTGGTACACCGCCTTCACCCCGTGTTTCCGCGAGGAGGCCGGTTCGGCTGGCCGTGACACGCGCGGCATCATTCGCGTGCACGAGTTCGACAAGGTCGAGATGGTGAAGTTCGCCACCCCCGAGACCTCCATGGACGAGCTGGAGAGCATGACCGTGGAGGCGCAGGAGGTGCTGAAGGCGCTCGACCTGCCGCATCGCGTCATCACGCTGTGCACCGGCGACATCGGCTTCTCCGCCCGCAAGACCTATGACGTCGAGGTGTGGCTGCCCAGCTACAACGCCTACAAGGAGATTTCGAGCTGCTCCAACTGCTGGGACTTCCAGGCTCGTCGCGCCAACATCAAGTACAAGGACCCGGCCAACTTCAAGGGCACGCGCTATGTGCACACGCTCAACGGGTCCGGTCTTGCGGTGGGGCGCACGATGGCTGCCATCATCGAGAACTACCAGAACGCCGACGGCACCATCACGGTTCCCGCGGCGCTGGTGCCCTACATGGGCGGCGTGGAGACGATCGTCCCCGAGGGCTAACGGCAGGCCTGCTCGCCGCGAGCGCCCGTTCTCGCCTCGCGGTGGGGTGCGGCGGTTCGTCCGGGAAACAGGCAAGAGAATCTTGGGACAGCCTTGCGCTGTCCCTTTTTCTGTCGTATACTACGAACAAATGTTCTGTTTTGGAAGGGGAAGCATGGCTGAGGCGATGGAGCTGCGCGAGTTGGTGCTGATGGACGAGGTCGAGGAGGGGGAGCGTCGGAGTGTGTCGGTCGTCTCGGGGGATTCCTTGGCGCTGGTCGAGTGCTCGAGTGGTCCGGTGACGGCTGCGGCTTACGGCACGGACAGGTTCCTGCACAAGATGATGTGCGACAGGGATGCGTTTGCCCGCGTGCTGGGCGTGCACGTTGCGGACGTGTGCGCCGCGCTGTCGGGGCTGTTCGCGCGTTCCGGACGGGAGACGTATCTCTCCGACATCATGGACCGCTTCGACCGTGCGGGGGAGACCTACACCTACGTGGCCTGGGACACTGTCGGCGACGTGGCGTTCAGGGCTCGCTAGGGGGTCGGGTGGCGATAGAGCCGCAACGAGGTTCGTTCCGCCCCGGGCTGCGGACCGGCATCGATCACTTCAGGAGGTTGTCGAGATATGAAAAGAGCCCCTGTCAGGGGCTCCGAGAATTCGTGGTGCGGCGTACAGGATTCGAACCTGTGACGTTCTGATTCGTAGTCAGACCCTCTATCCAGCTGAGGTAACGCCGCGTGCAAGAAGTAGAATGCCACTCGCGGAGAAGGGTGTCAAGGACTTTCTTCGAGAATTCCGCCCGTGTGGACAAAGTCTGTAGCCGAGAGCATAGCAACAGAGGTAAAGGCGCATATCCAATTGGAGGATTTGTGACAAGTCGGCTTTGGGCCAGCGTGGGGAACAGGCGCGCGGCGGCAAAAAAGGCAGGCGCCCGCTGGCACCTGCCCCTCATGGTCTGGCGGAGAGCTGGGGATTCGCCGCCCCGCCTGCGGCGGGGCTCAACGGCCTCGGGCTGGCGCCCTCGGCCCGCGACGCTCCCGCGTCGCGCCCTCCCGGGTTCGAATCCCCAGTGCGGGCGCGCGGCGGCAGACGATATGAGCTGAGCATTGTGAGCCCCTCACCTGTCGCAGCTCCGTGGGTCGGGCGACAATGGTCGTACCACCAACCGTGGCCGCGCGCCACAAT
>CACYWP010000003.1 GCA_902778135.1 uncultured Coriobacteriaceae bacterium | reverse complement strand
CCGCAACCGCATACTGTCTGAGCTCTACTGGACCCAGGCGATCGTCTGGGCTGTCGCGGCGCTCGTGGCCCATCTTGCGGGAGAGGTGCGGATGTCCGGCGCGTTCGGTGCCCTTGCTGGGTACCGAGCGATTCTCTCGTTCAGGGCGCGCCTGCAATGACGGCGCGCGAGACCTTCGAGTCGGCGATGGGCGCGCGCGACCGCCTGGCGAGGCTTGACCGCGTGATCTCGGGCGAGCCCGTCGAGGAGGGCGGCGGGTCCGCCCTGGTCGGCCACTCGTCCGGCATCGGCAACCCGACGGCGAGCGCCGCGATCCGCAACGTCTCGATGGTCGAGTCCGCGATCGTCGAGCGGGACGCCCTGCGCGCCGTCGAGGCCGAGTGCTCCGCGCTCGTGCGGGGCGTGAGGGCCGGGCTCGGCGCAGCCCAGGCCGACGTGCTGGAATGGTACTACCTCGATGCGGTCGAGATGTTCTATGTGGCGTCAGAGCTCCGCGTGAGCATGTCGACCTGCTACCGCATGAGGGACGCGGCGCTCGAATGGGTCGACGCGACCGGCGCCGCGATCGTGAAGGCGATGGGCATGCGATGACCGTAGTCGTAAGCTAGTCGTATCTAGTCGTATGCTTGCGGGCCCCCGTGTGTACGAGGGCCCGCTTTCCGTGTACAGATGTGCTCCAAACGGTGATATTTCGCGCCAAACCGCGCTATTTCGTGCCTGTGATCTCCGCCCAGTAGTCACGCGCCTCCTGGTCGCCCCTGGCGAAGTAGACGTGAGGCAGGAACAGCTCCCGCAGGGTGCGCTCCTGGTCCTCGGTCGTGGCGAACGGCTCGATCGTCCTGATCCGGTCGTCGGGCACGTCGAACAGGTGCAGCGACCCCTTCACGGCGAACGGCTCGACCCATCGCAGGTTGTCCAGGTGCCAGGCGTACGAGGGCCTTTCCGGCACCTCTCCGGGCTCGAACCCGGCCGCCTCGCAGTGGTCGGCTGTGAACGGCTCGATGCCGGTGAGCTCGACGATGCAGAGCGCGTGCCCTGGTATGAACCCGCTGTGCCTCCTCGAGCTCGAGCAGATCAAGAGGTCACCCCTGTGCTCCGTCTTCCAGGTGCGGACCTCCACCGTCTTGTCGCCCCACATGACCTGATCGGCCCAGAAGGGTGTGAGTGATAGCGCCTTCAATTCTTCCCCCTACTCCGTCATTGCTCCTTCATGCTCCATCATTGTACGGGCAGCGGGCCCGGCGATCCCTCGCCGGGTCCTGGCCCAGATCGGCGGCTACTTGTCGCCGTAGTCGAACCAGGTGTTGTGCTCGTCCTGGTCCTCTATGTCGAACGGCTGGCTCTCCCATGCCTCCTCGTATTCCAGCCTGTCGTGAAACCTGTACTTCGCAGCCACGGCCCGCTTGTCGCCGCCGAGGATGAACCAGATCGTCCAGATCTCGCTCCTGTCGCCCATGTCGTGCCCTCCTAGTTGTAGAACTCGTATTCCATCTGTGCGTTGATCCGGCCCCTCACCGGCTCGATCTGGCCGATCCTGCCGCCCATGTACTCGTTGAGCCTGTCCGCGAACCTCTCGAAGCCCCTCACGGTCTTCCAGATCTGCCAGTCGAACGAGTCGCGATAGTTGATCTTGCCGTCGCTGAGGTAAACGCGACCGTATCCGAAGCTCTGCCACTCGGTGGTGATGGTGCCGTACTTGGTGATTACGCTCTCGGTGGTGGTCATTGCCGTGCCCCTTCCCTGTGGTGTTGCCTTACAACTGTTATTCTAGGGCATTGCATAACAGTTGTGAAGCATGAACGAACGCACTTCACACTATCTGCATAACAATTGACATGCAAACAAAGAGGGCCCGGCGACGATCCGCCGGGCCTGTGCCGCCGATCGGGCTAGAGGTCGCATACCGTCATGCCCTCATAGCTCCAATAGTCGTATTCGGTCTTGTCCCTGGTGAGCTTGCGCGCATCCCTGGCGGCGATCGCCTCGGCGCTGTCGTACCTGGTGTACTTGCCGTACCAGATCCCGTTGTCGTGCCTGGCGTGCGCCTTGGCGTCACTGTTGACGCGATCGACCAGGCTGTCGCGGTCGCGCTTGCTCTCGCATGCGTAGACCTTGCTGAAAGACTCTCCGAGGTGGTTGGTGCTTACCAGTGCGTAGAACATGCTGTGCCCTCCCTTGTGGCGTGTCCTGTGCCCTCACGGGCGGCCCTGGCATGCCTGCCAGGGCCTGTTGATGTTCCTAGTAGCCGTAGGGCGTGAAGGTGACCAGCGGCTCGATCGGGGCGGTGTCCCTCATGTAGCGCAGGTTGTAGCGGTTGGGGTCGATCGTGCGCATGGCCTCGGCGAGCTTGTCGTCGTCGCACTTGAAGACGACCATCTCTCCGGTGTACTCGTCCAGGCAGTGAAGCTCGATCATGGGGTGACCTCCTTGTGGTCGGTGGCGGGCCCTGGCATCGCTGCCAGGGCGCCGGGCTTGTGTGTCTAGGCCGCCAGGCGGGCGAGAAGCGCGCCAACTGCCTCGAACCGGTCGTAGACCAGGCATTGCGCGTCGAGTCGGCCGAGCATCCCGCCGGTGAACTCGATCAGGCCCGAAGCCAGGGCGTCGAGGGCGTCGCACTCCGCATCCACGATCGCGTCGAGCTCGTTCATGGTGACCTCGTCGTCGTACGTTGCGGCCTTGGTCGCCTTCTTGGCCTTGACGGCTGCCTTCCAGAGTTTCTTGATCTCGGTGTTGGTCATTGTCGTGTCCCTTCCGTGTGGGGTTTGCTTGACAACTGTTATACTAAAGCATTGCATAACAGTTGTGAAGCATTGCAACTGTGCTTCACACTATCTGCATAACAGTTGACATGCAAACAAAGAGGGCCCGGCGATGATCCGCCGGGCCCTGGTCCCTATGCGATGGCCTTGTATGCGCGCCGCTTGCGCTCCTGGCCCCTTATGACCTCCGAGCCGTGCCGGTCCCTGATCCGGTCCATGCTCCACTCGCGGCCCTGCTTCTTCCAGCCGTCCGGCGCGAGAAACCAGAGCTTCTTGCGGCTGGCCCACCTGAAGACCATGGCCTTTAGCTGCTCCTTGTGGGCCCTGGTGTTGCCGCCGCACCAGATGAACGACCCGCAGATCTCGATCGTGAGCCCCTCCATCTTGATAAGCTGCTCGATGTAGACTTACAGTTGTTATGCTATGGCATTGCATAACAGTTGTGAAGCATAACAACTGTGATTCACACAATCTGCATAACAATTGACATGCACTTATGGCAGAATGGAAGGCAGGAGGTGCGATCGAACATGAATGCTAAAGACGCAACGAAGTACGTAATCCAGGCGAGCGGTCGTCCCATGCGCGCGCTGGCTGAGGAGATGGGCAGGTCGCCGATGTACCTGTCGGGCGTGACCTCGCGCGGATCCGTGCCCAAGCTCGACACCTTCGCGGACATAGCCAGGGCGTGCGGCTACGAGCTGGTCCTGAGGGGGCATGACGAGGAGCACGTGATAGAGTCGGGCGAACAACAGGAGTAATGCATGGTAGCGTCACACGTAGTGTGCGATTGAGGCGCCCAGGACCTGAAATCCTCGGGCGCCTCTGCATGAGGGCCCGGCGCGCTTGCCCCAATCACGCGCCGGGCCCTCATTTCTGTCCCTTCGATGGCTCAGGAGGGAGGAAACCATGCCACGCGCAACAGGCAACAGCAGACGCACCGGCAACGGCGCCATGAACCTGGACACCCGCGGTCGCCGCAACCCCTTCGTGCACCGCTCGGCCCAGCAGGACATCCGCCGCCGCTTCTATCGTGCAGGCCGTCGTGCCGCAGGTCTTGCAGGAGGCTAGGCAATGTCAACAGCGCTGTTCGACCCGATCAAGACGATGGCACGCGTCACCGACTCCGTGATCGTCGGCTTCTCGGGCGGCAAGGACAGCATAGTCACCCTCGACCTGTGCATGAGGTACTTCGAGCACGTCTATCCGTACTTCATGCACCTCGTGCCAGGTCTTGGGTTCCAGGAGCGCACGCTCGAGTGGTACGAGCGCCGCTATGGCATCGAGATCATGCGCATCCCTCACTTCGAGGTCTCGTGGATGCTGAGGTACGGCACGTTCCGAGACTACAACCCGGACGTGCCGACCATCTCGGTCACCGACTCGTACGGCTGGCTGAGGGTGAAGACCGGCGCCGTCTGGATCGCGGCAGGCGAGAGGGCGTCAGACTCGATCATCCGAAACGCCATGATCAAGAGCACGGGCAGCATCGACCGCAAGCGCGGCCGGTTCTACCCGATCGCCTACTGGAAGAAGGCCGAGGTGCTCGGCTACATAAAGCGCCACAAGCTCAAGCTTCCGCAGGACTCGCGCGGCCTGGGCTTCTCGTTCAGGGGCCTAGACGGCGCGCAGCTCAAGTACATCCGCGAGACGTGGCCCGAGGACTACGAGCGGATCGAGCGGTTCTTCCCGTTCTGCGGCGCCTCGATCCAGAGATTCGAGATGGAACATGCCCGCCAGGAAGTCTAAGCAAGCACCGCCCGAGCCCAAGAGGTCACGCTTCCAGAGCTTCGAGACCGAGACGATCTGCCGCGACCAGATCAAGGGAGCGCCCTACAACCCTCGCTTCATCGACGATGCGGCGAAGAAGAGGCTCAAGGCGGCGATCCGCAAGCATGGCCTCGTGGAGCCGCTCACCTGGAACCGCCGCACCGGCAACCTGGTCGGCGGGCACCAGCGCCTCGACGTGCTCGACGCGCTAGAGCGCAGCCGAGACTACGAGCTCACCGTGTCGGTGATCGACGTGGACGAGCAGACCGAGGCCGAGCTCAACGTGCAGCTCAACAACCCGAGCATGCAGGGCGAGTGGGACATCGACAAGCTCGCAGGCATGATCGACGAGTTCGACTTCACGGCGAGCGACCTCGGATTCTCGGAGCTCGACATTGACCTGCTGTTCGATGGCGACGACAGGTTCAGCAAGCTATACGAGACGCCCGAGGTACAGGAGACCGATGACCACATCGCCGAGGTGCGAGAGTCGCGGGCCGAGGGCAAGCGCAAGCTGGACGAGGGGAACAACATCAACTGGTACGTGACGATCGTGTTCCACGACGAGGCCGAGCGCGAGGCGTTCATGAAGCGGATAAGCGTCCCTGTGTACGAGCAGTACATAACCGGCGAGCAGGTCGAGCGCATAAAGCAGGCATGATCTCATGAAGGTGTCCCGCAACCTGGGCAGGTCCACGAGGCGATACCGCCAGGTGAAGATGCAGGCATACAGGCGCGACATGGAGCGCGGCGCCGTGTGCTGGCTGTGCGGCCAACCCATAGACTACACGGCCACGCCTGGCACGCCTGACGCATACGAGGCCGATCACTTCTACCCGCCTCACGAGCGGCCCGACCTGGCAGAAGACATAACGAACCTGCGCCCGGCTCACTCCTCATGCAACAGATCGAGGGGTGACAAGAAGGTGGGCCCGTTCGCCCTGGGCAAGCCTAGCCGCCAGTGGTAGAGGCGAGCCCGGGCTCATTCATTCAGTAGACGAACAGTGAATGAACAAACGCGAGCAGATCGCGAACATTGCACGAACACATGCGATCCGTTCGGCTTGTGCGTTCGCACAATACGCACGAGCGAATACATCGCGTACAAACATTGTCGAAACGCGCACGCATTGTTGAAAAGTGCATACCTTGCGCACGAACCATGTTCAATGGTTATCAACAACACATATGCGCTGGTAAACGGGGCGCTGTGAGCCCGAATTTGGGCCTATCTCGCACTCTGGCACATTGCACATGCACACACACTAGAGCGGCCCACAGGGGCGCTCCTGTGCCCTCAGGCGCCCCATGGGGGTAGGGGGGTCTGAAATGTGAGCGCGGCGCGGGCGGCCGAATGGCGCCCGGCAATAGTCCTCTCTCCCCCGAGGTCCAGAGGCAGGCCCCCCTAGAGCGAAAGGCGGCGAGCATGGCAGCCCCCAAGGCGCGCGCGAGCGCGGGCCCAAAGAAGCGAACGGCCGCCAAGAAGGCGCCCGAGCCGAGGCAGAAGACGCCAGAAGAGGTCAAGCAGGAAGAGGCCCAGGCGCTGGTCGCCAACCTGTCGGGGCCCATGGCGCCGAGGGCGCTCGAGATCGCGCTGCACGTGCTCACGCTCGAGGCCAAGGCCAAGGAGTGCCGGAGGTACATCGAGCAGCTCCCGCCGTTCTTCGTCTCGCGCTACTACAACGACGAGGTCGACGAGAACGGCAACCTCAAGCCGCACACGTCAGTCAAGCCCAACCCGGCGATGGGCGTGTACCAGTCCATCCTTGCGAGCTACAACGCCGAGCTGGGACAGTTGGAGCACATGCTAGAGGCAGCGCCGCCGAGCGCCGAGACGGGCACCACAACGCTCACGAGGCTGAGGGCCCTGAACGGAGGCAAGAAGGCGGGTTGATGCGATGCTCAAGGGAAGGCAGCAACCGCGCATCTACACCCCGCCACTGAGGAGGCTCACCAGGCGCAGCACGTGGGGCTTCGCGTTCGTGGAGTTCTGCGAGGACGTGCTGGGGATCGCGCTCCTGCCCTGGCAGGCGTGGCTCGCCAAGCACGCGCTGGAAGTCGTCGGCGACACCATGGGAGAGTGGCGCTTCCGCTTCCGCTACATCATCATCCTGATCTCGCGCCAGAACGGCAAGTCGCTGTTCTCGCAGCTCCTGGTGCTGTTCTTCATCTTCGTCCTGCAGACGCCCCTCGTGGTGGGCACCGCCCAGAACCTAGAGATCGCCGAGGAGGTCTGGGACGGGGCGATAGCGCTCGCCGAGTCCATCCCGGCCCTCGCGGCCATGATCGAGAAGGTGAGTCGCAGGAACGGCAAGAAGGAGCTCATCCTCACGACCGGCGAGCGGTACAAGATCGTCGCCGCCTCGCGCAAGGGCGGCCGAGGCCTGTCCGCAGACCTCGTGCTCATGGACGAGCTCCGCGAGCAGACCAACTGGGACGCGTGGGGCGCGGTCACCAAGACCACCATGGCGAGACCGAACGCCATCGTGTGGTCCATGTCCAACGCTGGCGACGCCAAGTCGGTCGTGCTCCGCACCCTGAGGGTTAAGGCGCACGCGGCCCTGGGCGACCCCGACGGCGTATTCGAGGCGATCGGCGACGAGCTGGGCGAGGACACGACGGCAGACGAGTCAATCGGCCTGTTCGAGTGGTCGGCAGAGCCCGGCAGGTCGATCTTCGACCGCAAGGGCTGGCAGGAGGCGAACCCGAGCCTGGGCTACGGGTTCCTCGACGAGCGGGCCCTCGACTCGGCCGCCCACACCGACCCGGAGGGCGTGTTCAGAACCGAGGACCTCTGCCAGTGGGTCGAGGCCGTCATACAGTCGCCGTTCCCGGACGGCGCCTGGCAGGCTGGCACCGACAAGGACAGCGCGATCGACGAGCTCTCCGACATCACGTTCGGGATCGACTCGAGCGCCGACCGAACCCGCACCTCCATCGCCGTGTGCGGCACGAGGCCGGACGGCGAGTGGCACATCGAGCTCGTCGCCTACCGCGTCGGCTTCGATTGGGTGGTGCGCTGGATCTCGGAGCGCGTGGCCCACTACGGCGGGTCGATGCGGTTCGGGGTGCAGGCGCGCGGCGCGCCCATATCGGCCTACATCCCCGCGATCGAGGCCATCGACGGCGTTGAGATCGTGGAGTGCGAGGGCCGGGCGGTCGGAGCCTGGACGGGCCGAATCTGGGACGCGGTTGCGGCCCACATGGGCGGCAACGACGTGATACCGGTCTGGCACCGCCCGCAGCCCGCGCTCGACTCGGCCGCAAACGTCGCCCAGATCAAGGTGGTGGGCGACGGCGCCTTCGCCTGGGACCGCAAGGCGAGCCCGGGCGACATATCGCCGCTGGTCGCCGCGACCATGGCGTTCGGCGTCGCCACCGACATCGACAACACCTACTACCCGTCGGCATACGCGTCAGACGACTTCGACGGAATAGCGACCATCTAGGAGGACGGCATGCCAGTCTTCGACTCTCTGGTGTCGCTCATTCGCAGCAAGCGGCCCAGGGCCGTCTACTACGTGGTGAGCGAGAACGACCCAAGGGTGGTGGACCTCGACCTCGCGGCCATCTACCGCACGCAGAGCAACCTGCAGAGCGTCGTGGGCTTCATCGCCGACAACATCGCGCAGCTACCCATCAAGGTCTACGAGCTCGGGGAGGACGACTCGCACGATCGGGTCCGTGACTCGGCGGCGGCGCAGCTCTTCCTGAGGCCGAACGACTTCATGACGTGCTTCGAGCTGGTCAGGAACTGGGCCATCAACATGTGCGTATACGGCCGCATCCTGTGGGTGATCGTCCCCGACGAGTCGGCGCCCAGCGGCTGGCAGATCCTGCCCATACCAAACGGCTGGATCGCACGCTACGAGGGGACCAACCCGTTCAGGCCGGATGCCGTGTACATCAGGCCGAGGGACGGCATAGACATGGTGCGCGTGCCGTCCGACAGCTTCGTGCTGTTCCACACCTTCGACCCGACGGACCCGGCCAAGGCGCTCTCGCCGGTGACGGCGCTGAGGTCGACCCTCACCGAGCAGGTGGAGGCCGAGCGCTACCGCAAGCAGGTATGGAAGCGCGGCGGCCGCATGTCGAGCTACGTCACCAGGCCGAAGGAAGTGAAGCCGTTCACGGCCCAGCAGCGGGCCCAGTTCATCGAGTCGTTCCGCGCCGCGTGGACGAGCGACCTGGGCAGCGACGCGGGCGGCACGATCCTGCTCGAGGACGGGATGGAGATCAAGAACATCCAGTTCTCGGCGCGCGAGGCACAGTGGGCCGAGGCCAAGAAGTTCAGCCGCGAGGACTGCGCGGGCATCTACCACATCGACCCGGGCCTCATCTGGCCGGGCGAGGGGCAGAGCTACGCCAGCGCGAAGGACAACGCGCGCAAGCTCTACAGCGACAGCTTCGGCCCCATGATCGTGCAGTTCGAGCAGCGGTGCTCCCAGTTCATGCTCCCCATGCTCGGAGAGTCGGGACGGTACATCGAGCTCGACTTCGACAAGAAGCTGCGCGGCAACTTCGAGGAGCAGGCCCAGGTGATCCAGACGCTGGTGGGCCGCCCCGTGCTCTCCGCCAACGAGGGCCGCAGGCGCCTCAACTACCCCGACAAGGAGGGCGAGGAGTACGACGAGGTGATCACGCCCCTCAACGTCACGGCGGGCGGCCAGGCGTCGCCCACCGACTCGAGCCCCAAGAAGCCCGAGAACGCCCCCGCGTCGCTGCAGAGCCACGGCGGCCCCGCCGAGACCAAGGACGGCGACGGGCCGCGCAGGGTGCGCGGCACCCCGGCGCCTGGAGCCGCGACGGCGCTCGCGGAGACGTTCGGAAGGTTCTACGCACGACAGCGCAAGGCGGTCGTGCCAAGGATCGGCGCGGCAAAGGCGGCGAACACGCTCACCAAGGCCGACGGTGACGACCCCGACTGGTGGGACTCCGAGCGGTGGGACCGCGAGCTCGCCGACGACCTCAACGCCCTCGCGCTCGCCCAGACCACGGCAGCCGCCAAGGCGGCGCTCAAGGCCCTGGGAATCGAGCTCGACTACGACGAGGACCGCACCAAGGCGTTCGTGCGCTCCATGTGCCAGCGCAGGGCCGAGGCAATCAACCGCGCCACGCGAAACCGGATCATGCGCGCCCTCGCACTCGCCGAGTCCGACGAGGCCACCGAGGCGGCGGAGGAGGTATTCGAGGACGCCGAGGAGAAGCGCGCCGAGGGCAACGGCAACGCATTCGCGGCCGCGCTCGCAGGCTGGGCGCTCATAGAGTCCATGCGCCAGGCGAAGCGCGATCCGAGGTACCGCGACCTCGAGCCGACCAAGACGTGGATCCACAACCACTCGGACCACCCGAGGCCCGAGCACCAGCGCATGAACGGCGAGACCGTCCCCTACGACGCGCGGTTCTCGAACGGCGCCGAGTGGCCGGGCGACACCGGCGCGCTCAACGCAAACGAGATCGTCAACTGCAGGTGCGAGGTGGAGATCACCATCCCGTAAGGAGGCAGCATGATCCACGTCGTGACCGGCCCGCCGTGCGCGGGCAAGAGCACCTACGTCTCGGAGCACGCCGCCGACGGCGAGGTGACCATCGACTTCGACTCGATCGCCCAGGCGCTGGGCTCCAAGAGCCCGCACGACGCGCCAGCCGAGATCCGCGAGGTCGCCTTCGAGGCGCGCCGCGCGGCGATAGACGCCCTCATAGCGGGAGGGCACGACGGATGGGTGATCCACACCAGCCCCACCGACGAGCAGATGCAGCGCTACCTCGACCACGACGCCGAGGTGCACGAGATCAACCCCGGCATGGACGAGTGCCTGGCGAGGGCCAAGGCGGACGGCAGGCCCGAGCGGGTGATCGAGGCCATCAGGGAGTGGTTCGACCAGGGCAAGAAGGGAGCCCCCATGAAGTACAAGGACTTCGACGCACAGATCAAGAGCGACGGAGAGGGCAGCGGGTCCATAGAGGCCTACGCCTCCACCTTCGACCGCAAGCCGGACAAGGTCGGCGACATCGTCGCACCCGGCGCCTTCGCCGACTCGATCAAGGCATTCCAGGAGTCGGGCCGCAGCATCCCGCTCATGTACGGCCACAGCGGCGGCCGCGACCCCGACCTGATCATCGGCAGCATCGCGGCCGACGCCCTCACCGAGGACGCGAAGGGCCTGCGCATCCGCGCCGAGTTCCTCGACACGGAGAAGGCGCAGCAGTGCCGGAGGCTGGTAAAGAAGGGCCTGCTCCGCAAGCTCTCGATCGGCTACTGGCCGCGCGAGCAGGGCCCCATCGAGATCGAGGGCAAGTACGCCAACGAGCTACGCAAGGTCGACCTGCACGAGGTGTCCCTGGTGGTCAACCCCGCCAACGAGAACGCCGAGGTCGTGTCGAGCAAGAGCGACGACGAGGACCCGTTCGAGCGGTTCGCGAAGGCCATGGGCGGCCTTGCCGAGTCGATCGAGCAGGCGTGCTCGGTCATGCAGAAGGCGATGGACGAGTTCGACGGCGCCACCGGCGCCGACGACGATAGCGAGGGCGACGAGGGCGAGGGCGGAGGCAGCCAGAGCGGCAACCCCGACGAGGGGGAGGACCAGGACGGCGGCAACGACCGGGCCAAGGCGCTGCTCGCGCAGATCAAGAAGATCACAGACCAGACCAAGGAGGACTAATGAACCCCAAGGAGAAGCTCAAGCAGCTCATCGCAGAGCTCAAGTCCCTCGAGCCCAAGATCGCGGCCATGGACGAGGAGGCCATGAAGCGTGCCGAGGAACTCACCAAGAACGAGATCCCCGCCATGCAGGAGCAGGTGAAGCAGTACGAGCGCGCCCAGCAGCTCGCGGCGACCATCAAGGGCTTCGGCATCGACGCCGAAGCCTCCGAGGGCGACGAGGGCGAGGCCGAGCCCGTCACCCTGGGCCAGAAGGCGGTCGCCGCGCTCAAGAAGAGCGGCTACACCCGCGACCACCGCGGATTCACCGTGGTATCGGACGAGGTCAAGGCGGCCTCCGACACCAACACGCGCCCCGCCGGCGCCGCCGCCCAGACCCCCAGCACCTACGGCACCCTGCTCACGGACTTCCGCGACTACCAGATCGAGGGGCACCGCCGCCCGCTCACCGTGGCGTCGCTGTTCTCCCAGGAGACCACGACCCGCGACAGCGTGACCTACAGCGTGTTCCCGGCCGTCGAGGGCACCCCCGGCACGATCGCAGAGGGCGGCGCGTACGGCCAGCTCCACATCGGCACGCCCGCGACCCGCACCGACTCCATCCACAAGATCGGCGCGTTCTGGAAGGACACCGACGAGCTGCTCGAGGACTACCCGCGACTCGCCCAGGCCATCGACAACTACGCCGACTACATGATGGACATCGCCGAGGAGGACCAGCTCCTCAAGGGCGACGGCACCGGCAACAACATCCAGGGCCTGCTCAACCGCTCCGGCCTGCAGGTCGGAGCCTACACGACCCTGGACTCGCTGCTCCTGCTGATCAAGCACTGCCGCACCGCGATCCGCCTGCACACGCCGGGCTTCCGCGCCGACGGCATCCTGATCGGCCCCGCCCTGTGGGAGCAGATCACCGACCTACAGGACGACAACAAGCAGTTCCGCGTCGGCGGCCCGTTCTCGTTCGGCCCCTACGGCCAGGGCGGCTACAACGAGGAGCACCCTCTGTGGAACCTGCGCGTCGTCCCCTCCGAGGCCATCGGCGACGAGGATGTCGTCGTGGGCGCCTTCCGCCTGGGTGGCTCCGTGATCCGCCGCACCGGCCGCCGCGTAGAGGTCACCAACAGCGAGGGCAACGACTTCACGCACGGGCTCATCACCATGCGCACGACCGAGCGCGTCGGCCTCGCTGTCCGCTATCCGGCCGCGTTCGTCAAGATCACGCACAGCACCGGCGCCGGCGCAGCGGTCGTTGACCCGCTGCTCACCGACTAGTCCCACCTCGGCTTGAGGGCGGGGCGGACCCCGGTGCCGGGGCCCGCCCCACCTCCATAGAAAGGGGCCACAAATGGCACTCAAGATCTACCGATACAAGAACGGCATCTTCCAGTTCGACGACAAGGACGTGCCCAAGGGCGCCGAGCCATACAAGCCGAAGGCCAAGCCGTCGCCCAAGGGCGCCGCAAAGACCAAGGCACCGGCCAGCGCCGAGAAGGTGACCGAGGACCAGACCAAGTAGGGGGCCGCCATGATCTTCACGCCATGGGGCTACCAGGTCGACGCCGAGGCGCTGCCACCGCTGCTCTCCGTCGAGGAGTTCAACTCCATGACGGCAAACAAGTGGGCCAAGAGGTCAGACCTGGAGTCCACGCTCGAGGGCGTGAGCGCGGCGATCCGCCTGCACTGCGGCTGGCATGTGGCCCCGGAGCTGCCGTGCGTCGCCAACTTCTCAGCCAGGGGGCGCGTGATCAGGCTCCCGGCGCTCTACGTCTCGGCCGTCGGCACCGTCACGGAGGACGGCACGGAGCTCGCCGAGGGGCAATGGGAGTGGCGGCCCGAGGGGCTCCTGCGCCGCTGCTGCTTCCGCAACTGGTCGCCCACCTGGGGCGGCATAGACGTCGCCTACACGGCGGGCCTGCCGGAGGTCCCCCACGACCTCAAGCAGCTCGTCGCGCACCGCGTGCTCCACACCGTGGCGCTGCCGTTCGGCGTGCGCAGCGAGACCACGGGCGACCAGTCGATCACCTACACCGAGGACGCGTCGCTCGCATCGGGCGGCGTCAACCTCTCGGTGCGCGACAAGCTCGCGCTCGAGCCCTACGTCCTGCCACCGGGGGTGTAAGAGATGCTGTCCAGCTTCTGCAACACGACGATCACGGTGCTCAGGGCGCCGACCGTCACCGCTCGCGGCCACGAGTCCAGGGACTGGACGCGCGCCGAGGCCCACGAGATCGAGGGCTGCTCCGTGCAGCGAGACGCGAGCCGCCGGGCCATGACCGACCGCGCCACGCACGCCGAGACCACCAGGCCGCTCTACGCGCCACCGGGCTCGGACATCAAAAACGGCGACCGGATCATCGTCGGCAGCGTGACCTACGAGGTCATGGGCGACCCCACCGAGTGGGAGTCGCCGACCGGCGCACTCGACCACCTGCAGTGCGACATCGCGGTTTGGAGCGGATGATGGCGACCAAGATACGAATCAAGTTCATCTCCGCAGGCTTCTACGCGATCCTCAACAGCCCGAAGGTCGCGGCGCTCTGCAACAGCGTCGCCGACCAGATAGCGACCGAGGCAGGCGAGGGGTTCGAGGCAAACCACGACCTGCACTGGAACTACGGCGGGTCCGGCCGCGCAGGCGCCTCCGTGTGGGCGAGGACCCACAAGGCGTGCGTGGCCGAGGCCACGAACAAGGTGCTGTCAAGGGCGGCAAGGGCAAGGAGGTAGGCCATGGAGGTGCTCGCATCCATCGACATCGAGGACGCCATGCAGGAGGTCTTCAACGGCTTGGGCATCGCATCGTGCGCCCCTCCCGTGCCCTCCGACATCGGATCCACGCTCCCGCACGTCATGCCATGGGCCCTGGGGTCCGGCTACCGCATGAACCTCGTGCAGGACCTGTTCAGCCTGAGCATCGACGTGAGGGCAGAGACCCACGAGGAGGCGGCACGGCTGGCTGGCACGGTGTGCGGCATCGTGCGCGCCCTCAAGGGCCGCATGGTGGGCGGCGTGCAGTGCTACGGCGGCGAGATCGACCGCGAGCCCTACCCGAACCCCGACCCGGAGCACCCCAACATCCCGCGCTACACCGTGGGCGCCCAGGTCGTGTGCCGGGCCGCCCCGAGGGAGCTGCCGGACTGGCCCGAATAGCCCGAAAAGGGGGCTACAGATACCCAAAAGCAAGTGAAACGGCCCTCAAACGGGCTTACAACAAGCCGTCTACCTGCGGTTTTGCAAAGCATTGTGATTCTGCGGCAACTAGGCGGCAAGTTAGGACCAAGGAGGTCAACCCATGGCAACCGACCAGAGCAAGGTCTATGTGGGCCTCGCCGACCAGTCCGTGACGGGCGCCATCGCGTCCGCACCGCTCGGCACCGAGGTCCCCGACGAGATCCTCGACGAGCTGCCCCAGTCCTTCGAGGACTCCGGCTACTGCAACAACGAGGGCCTCTCGCTCTCGACCGAGTACAACACATCCGACATCACCGAGTGGAACGGCGCCACCATCCGCAAGGTGCTCGAGACGTTCACGGGCCAGCTCTCGTGGACCATCATCCAGCTCGACTACGAGGCCTGGTGCCAGGCGCTGGGCCCCGACAACGTCACGCGCACCCCTGCCAACGAGGAGCATGGCGAGCTGATCACCATCCGCATCGGCGCGCACCTGCCGCCCCGCAGGACGTGGGTGTTCCGCATGAAGGACGGCGACATGCGCATGATGATCGTGGTCCCCGTGGGCCAGATCACCTCGCTCGACGAGATCACCTTCAACGCGACCGACCCGATCGCGCTGCCGCTCACCCTCGACTGCTACGACGACGGGCACGGCGAGTCGATCTACATCTACACCGACGACGGACAGAAGGTGGCGGCGTAAATGGCCAGACGACTCGACTACAAGCCCCTGCAGGAGGACGACAAGCTCGCAGAGGTTGAGATCGGCGGCAAGGTCTACACGTTCCCGCTGCCCGCCGGTCTCTCGACCGACGAGGCGATGCACATCGTGGACATGCTGGACGGCGGCGACCTCGAGCAGGGCGACTTCTTCAACCTCATGCGCGAGATGTTCAACGGCTGGCTCGGCAAGGACGTGGTGGACTCCATGCCCCTCGGCGACTTCAAGAACCTCACGTCCGCATGGGTAGCCACCATGGAGGACGGTGAGGAGGGCCTGGGGGAATCCTGAGCCTGACGCGCGCCATCTCCGGCCACTGGTCGGCGCTCGACTACGACCTCATGACGAGGACCGGATACACCATAGCTGACGTTGGAGGGGCGCTCTCGTGGGCGTCCCTCCGCCACTTCACCGAGAACCTCGACGGAGACTCGCGATTCTTCCGGGAGACGCATCCCAAGGAGGCCGAGTACCTCGAATGGTCCGAGCCGCAACGCGTGCCGTGGGTGCTTGCAGACATCGTGGACGAGCTGCGGATCATCCAGTACATGTTCGAGGCCGCCCACTCGAAGAAGGGCCACAAGCCAAAGCGCCCGAGGCCCTACAAGCGCCCAGGCGTCACCGACGCGGCGCTGGGAGAGAAGCGCATCGGCAAGGAGCCCATACCGGCCACCAGCTTCGACGGCTGGTGGAAGGCCAAGGGCGAGGCGGCGCGCAGGCGCAAGAACCATACCCCAGAAGAATAAAGGCAGGTGATCGCAGTGCCAGGCGGACAGCACACGGAGGTCGCCCAGGCGTACGTGACCATCATCCCATCTATGCAGGGCGCCCAGAAGGCGATCTCGGACGGGCTCAACGCTAGATCGACGGGCGAGAAGTCCGGCAAGGAGCTCGGCGAGGGACTCGCCAAAGGCCTCTCGACCATGAAGATCGCCATAGGGACAGCCCTCGGCAACGCCATCAGCAGCGGCATCGACACCATCATGAGCGGTCTCGGCGCCGGTATCCAACGCTACGACACCATCAACAACTACCCGAAGGTGATGCAGGCGCTGGGGTACAGCGCAGACGACGCGGCGAAGTCAATCCAGACGATCAGCGACCATCTGGACGGCCTGCCAACATCGAGCGATGAGATGGTAAGGCTCACGCAGAGCATCGCTGACTCGACCGGCGACCTGGACCTCGCCACCAAGGCGGCGCTGGGATTCAACGACATGATGCTCGCGACGGGTGCGAACACCGCAGATATGACCAACGCCACCTCCATGCTCAACCGAATCCTGGGCAAGGGAAGCGCGACAACGCAGCAGTGGTACTCGCTGCAGCAGTACATTCCCGCTCAGCTTTCCACCATCGCGGAGTACATGCTAGGCACAGGAAAGAGCAGCGAGGACCTGCGGCTGGCGCTCGAGAACGGCACCGTATCGTGGAACGACTTCCTGCAGGCGATCGTCGACCTGGACCAGAACGGCACCGAATCCATGGAATCGTTCGAGGAACAGGCCAGAGCCATGACCGGCGGCATCGGCACGACCATCGAGAACGTCACGAACCGAATCTCGCGAGGATGGGAAGCCATCATCAAGGCCGCTGGTGGCGAGAACATCGCCGCGACCATCGACAAGATGTCGTACGGCATCCGAGATGCAATGGTGAAGGTAGCCGAGGGCGTGGCCTACCTCAGGGACAAGATCGCAGACACAAAGATCGGCGAGAACCTGGGCAAGATCGGCGAGGCCATCGGCAACATGCTCACAAACTTCGCCAATAGCGACGGGCTCAAGAGCTTCGCAGACACCATGGTCGGGTTCATCGACGGCGCCCTGCAGTGGATAGTGGACAACGGTGACTTCGTGGCGGCCGCCATATCCGGCATCGTCGGGGCGATCGAGGGGTTCATGGCCCTCAAGCTGGTCGGCACGCTGATGGGGCTTCCCGCGCTGCTCTCCGGCATCTGGGCCGTGCTCATGGCAAACCCGATCGTCCTGGTCGTCACCGCAGTGTCCGCGCTCGTCGCAGGCCTCAGGTACTTCTTCACGGAGACCGAGACCGGCAAGGCCATCTGGGAGGCGTTCTGCAAGGGGCTGTCCGACCTCTGGGAGGGGCTCAAGCGCGACTTCAACAACATGGTCACGCAGATCAAGCAGAACCTGGCGGACAACGCCGTCCAGTGGGAGCAGTTCAAGACCAACGTCGGCAACGTGATCAAGGGAATCGTCGGGTTCTTCGTGAACCTGAAGCGCGACTTCGACAACATGGTCGCCCAGATCAAGCAGAACCTGGCGGACAACGCCGTCCAGTGGGAGCAGTTCAAGACCAACGTGGCAACCGCCATCGAGAACATCAAGACCGCCGCAGCAGAGAAGTTCGAGGCGATAAGGAAGACCATCGAGGAGAAGATCCAGGCGGCGAAAGACAAGGCGTCCGAGATCGTCGAGGGCATAAAGTCGCTGTTCAACTTCGAGTGGAGCCTGCCCGACCTGAAGCTGCCGCACATTAGCGTGGGCTCCTACATCGAGGTACCGGTCCTGGGCACGATCCCGGACCCGGCCACGATCTCCGTTGACTGGTATGCCAATGGCGCAATCTTCAACGCGCCGACCATAGCCGGTCTCGGCGAGGCTGGCAAGGAGGCGGCACTACCGCTCAACCGCAGGAGCTTCCAGGAGATCGCAGATGGCATCGAGAGCCAGATGGACGGCAGAGGCATCACCGAGGACGAGGTGACCGAGGCGGTCATGCGCGCGATCACCAGACTCGGCGGCCTGCGCATCACCATCAACGGGCGAACCATGGCAACGGCTCTTGATGCAGAGCTCGGCATGCTGGCATTCAGGGGATAGGAGGGCCCATGATCGTCACGAGGCCCACCTACAACGCGACCATCGGCGGGCACGAGCTGGCAGACTACGGCGTCGTGCTCGCAAAGGACGGATTTAGGGTCGGCCAGGCCGAGCCCGTTCTCACGTTCACCGAGATCGCAGGCATGTACGGCAGCCACGACCTGACCCTCGACGACGTTACGGACGCGGCGTTCGTGCTGCGCCGCGACATCGAGCTCGACGTGATCGCCTGCGACGACGGCATGCCTACAGACCCGACGTGCGTACCAGCATCTAAGGCCCTGGTCGGCGCACTCAACGGGTCGGACACCACCATAGGCTGGCGTCCCTATGGCGGCGAGTTCCGTGGCAGGCTGACGGTCGGCCAGTGGGAGGACAGGCGCGATGCGAGGGGTGTCCTGGCAGCGAGCCAGTGCACGCTCACGCTCCATGCGATGCCATTCGTGTACGGCCCGGCGGTGACGCAGGCCCTGGGATCCGGGTCCACGACCCTGCAGGTCGGCGGGAACCGTCCGACAAGGCCGGTGTTCCGCATCACGCCATCCAGCTCTTCGGCCTGGTCGGTCGGCATCGGAGACGCGACCATCCAGCGCGAGACGAGCACGGGCGGCACCCAGCCCGTGACCATAGACTGCGGCAGGCGCCGGACCTACCTCACCACGACCGGCACGAACCTCGTGATCACGCTGGCGAGCGAGTACCCGACCCTCGTGCCAGGGTCGAACACCGTGAGGCTAACCGGCTGTACGGGCTCCGTCTGGTACGAGCCAGTCACGCTGATCTAAGGAGACCGCATGCGATTCCTGAGAATCGACCGCTTCGGCACCCCGTTCGGCGACGTGGAGGGCGTGCTCGAGGCGAGGCGAAAGAGGGATGTCGGCGGGACCGACACGCTCGAGCTGACCATGACCGGGCCGCTCGAGAAGGACGACCGAGTCGTCGCGCGCGACTCCAAGGGGCGCTGGTGCGAGTGGATCTGCACGAGCCCGCAGGGGGAGCGCAAGGACAACGTTCCCCCGTACGGCACCTGCGTCCTGCAGGGCTCGGTGCGCGAGCTGTCGCGCAAGATGCACGTCGAGGTGCGCAACCGCAACGCGAGCGCCCGGTCCGCGCTAGAGAAGTGCCTACAGGGCACCAGGTGGGAGGTCGGCACCGTCGACGTTGCCAACACGGCCAGCGTGTCCTACTACCACGAGAACGCATACCAGGCGCTGATCGACCTGTGCAAAGCCTTCGAGTGCGAGTACGAGGCGAGCTACGTCGTCTCCGGGAACTACGTCACCAGGCGCATCATCTCGCTCTACGACAGGCGCGGCAGCGCATCGGTGGCCCATCGCTTCGAGTACGGGCGCGACCTGCCAGGCGTAGTGCGAACCGTGGCCGACGACGACGTGGTTACGAGGCTATACGGCTACGGAAAGGGCACCCCAGCCTTTGACGAGGCGGGAGACTTCACCGGCGGCTACCACCGGCGCATCAACTTCGCCGACATCAATGGAGGCAAGGAGTACGTCGAGAACACGGCACTGGTCAACACGTGGGGGATGGTCGGGCCCAACGGCACCCTGGTCCCGGCAGAGGGCGTCGTGTTCTTCAACGACTGCGAGGACCCCGCAGAGCTGCTCGCCCTCACCAGAAAGGAGCTCGAGCGGCACAGCGCGCCAATCGTCGAGTACCAGTGCGACGTGATCGCGCTCGCGAGGGCCGGCGAGGACTTCGAGGGAGCGGACATCGGTGACACGATCAGGGTCGTCGACTCGTCCTTCCCCGTCCCGGTGCGCATCGAGGCGCGGGTGCTCAAGATTGACGAGAGCCTCACCGACGGCATCGGCGGCACCAAGCTCACGATCGGCAACGCCACCGAGACCTACACGCAGCGGACCGCCGCCGCCCTGCAGACGCTGCAGGACCTCGAGAGCATGTACAAGGCATGGAACGAGGCGGCCGGGTCGTTCCCGACCTACCTCAACCAGGTGCTGCTCGGCCTCAACACGACCATCAACGACTCAGGCGGATGGACCTACCTCGTACCGGGGCTGGGGCTGGTCACCTACGACGTGGAGGTGAGCGACCCTGCTGTAGGCGCCGAGGCATCCATGGTTACCGAGATGAGGGGCGGGGCCCTGCGCTTCGCCAACTCGCGCGACAGCAGCGGAAACTGGGAGTTCCGCACCGTGCTCGTGCCAGGCCACGTCGCAGCCGACATGGTCACCGCCGGGCAGATCACGGCAGGCTACATCGGGGACCCCAACGGGTACAACTACTGGGACCTGGACAACGACACGCTCAGGGTCGCGGCGAACATTACGGCCGGAGGAGCGAACAACAGGAACGGCACGATCACCGTGCTCGATGCCGCCGGGAACGTCATCTGCCTCCTCGACAACAACGGGATCTGGGCAGAGGGGCAGCTCGTCCTCGTGGTCGACGGCTACTCGACCAACGGCAAGATCTCGACGACCATGGGCATCGTCAGCGTGCCGGTCATTACGGCGACCGGCAAGACGACCGAGGAGGCGCGCGGCCTCTACATCCACGAGACCGGGGACTCGCCGAACGACGACGCCTATATCGTACTATCGAGGTCGTCTTCCAGCAGCCACAGGTCGCTCAACATCGCATCGACCGGAAACATCGTGCTCACCCCGAGGTCGACGACCAGCGAGTCAAGGGCGAACCTCACGCTGGGCAACAACACAGGCGCCATACAAGCCAATCCGTCGGGACACGGATACGACGAGATCGGAATCGGCAGCAACGGGCCCTACGCATACGTCAGGCCCAGCGGGACCGGGTACCACCACGGCATCTACTTCAGCACGTCCGGCAGCCAGTACGGCGGCGAGCTCAAGTTCAACGGGACCACCCTCAGGGGATGGGAGGTTGACACGACCGTCGGAGACATCGGCACGCTCGACTGCGACACGCTGCGCGTGTCCAGCTACTTCTGGGCATCGGGGACGAAGAACAGGCTCGTCGGAACCGAGGACTACGGCGATGTGCTCCTCTACAGCTACGAGACGGCGAGCCCGATGTTCGGAGACGCCGGGAGCTCGGAGATCGGCGAGGACGGTACGGTCACCGTACCCATGTCCCCCGTGTTCGCGGAGGCCGCGAGGGTAGACCTCTCATACCAGGTGTTCCTGCAGAAGTGCGGGATGGGAGACCTCTGGGTCTCACGCAAGGGCAGCGACGGCTTCGTCGTCGAGGGGACCCCGGGGCTCGCCTTCGACTGGGAGGCGAAGGCGCGACAGGCCGGGTTCGAGAACGTGAGGCTCGAGCGGGCAGACCAGATCGAGGCACAGCACCGCGCGCTGCGAGGCGGGGTGAGCATCGAGGACAACGCAGAGAGGAATGTCGAGGCACAACGGGAGATGTCGCAGAGGATGGCCGAGGAGGCCACGGCGACGTACGAGGACTTCATCTCAGGGGTTACCGCAGCGAACCTGAGGGCACAGGCGACCATCTAGGAGGAGACGTGAAAGTACTATCGAGCTTTATGGTGATCAACTACAACGGCAGCGACCGTGTCAGCTTCACCTACGACACCATCGACGACGAGACCGGTGACCTGGTGAGCACCAACGACTCCCGCACGTTCTTCGTCACCGACGACGACCTGCGTGAAAACATCGAGTCCATCCGCGCGTACGTGCGCGACAACAAGCTCTCGCAGTAAGGAGGACAAACGAATGATCCGCTACACCACACCCACCGACGCCCTCAAGGTGAAGGGGCTCGACCTGAGCGAGTACGACGTGTACGTCACGTTCACGCAGAAGCCCAAGGGGAGCAGGTCCGAGACCATCCTCACCGTCCCCGCGACCAACATCGAGTTCGACGGAGAGGACTCCGACATCCAGATCACCCTCACCCAGCAGCAGACCGCGCAGTTCGTGGAGGGCCCCTGCAGCGTGCAGGTCAACTACATCGACGTGAACGGCCTGCGCAACGCCACCAAGAAGCACACGATCATGGTCCACGACAACCTGCTCAAGGAGGTGCTGAGCTATGGCGGACAGCAGTAGCATCATCCTCGAGGTCGAGGAGCCCGAGGTCCCCGAGCTCGACGTGGGCGGCCTGGCCGACGGTGGGGCCGAGACATACGACCGAGGCGAGTTCCTCGGACTCGTCAACCCGTCCGACATCGAGCCCATCCTGGCCGACATCGACATGCTCAAGGAGCGCACGGCAGACTTCTCCATCGACCCGGACGACCTAGGCCTGTACCAGGACGAGGAGACCGGCTACGTCTACCCGACGTACCGCGAGCAGGTCAGCGCAAACGGCATCCCCCTCGCGGCAGGCGGCGGGGGAGGCGGTGGCGGCGGCAGCTCGACCAACGCCAAGATCACGGCGACCGACCAGACGGGCTGGCGCGCCGCCTCCGTGAGCCTCGGCGCCTCGTGCGTCCTGGCGATCTCGTGGTCCTCGATCGAGGACGGCGAGAGCACCGGCGACGGCACCCTCACCGTCACCGTGAACGACGTGATCCGCCGGACCCTCAACGTCGCGCAGGGCATCGTGTCGGTCAACGTCGGCGACTACCTCACCCTCGGCACCAACAAGGTCAAGATCCGCGTGACGGACGTGTACGACCAGAGCCGCGTCCTGAGCTACACGATCAGCGTGGTCAACCTCACGATCGAGAGCTCCTTCGACACCTCCGCGCCCTTCGCGGCAGGCCAGGTGATCGGCTACACCTACACCCCGTTCGGCGCGCTCGAGAAGACCGTGCACTTCGAGGTGGACGGCAGCGAGGTCGCGACGGCCACCGTCACAACCTCCGGCCGCCAGCAGACGCAGGCACTTCCCGCCATGGAGCACGGCGCCCACACCCTGCGAGTGTGGTTCACCGGCCTCGTGGACGGCCTGGTGGCCAAGTCCAACGAGCTCTACTACAGCCTGTCCGTGGTCGAGGACGGCATCACCGCCCCGGTGGTCGCCGTGCGCTTCGACCGAGACACCGCCACGCAGTACGAGACGCTGGACATCCCGTACACCGTCTACACCCCCGGCTCCCTCAACTCGGACGTGACGCTCTCGGCGAACGGCCGCACGATCTCCAGGCTGTCCGTCGACCGCACCGAGCAGGTCTGGAGCTACCGCGCCGACTCCTCCGGCAGGCTCACGCTCGCGATCGCCTCCGGCACCACCACCCAGACGATCGTCCTGACGGTCGAGCGCACCGACATGGACATCGAGCCCGAGAGCGACGCGCTGGCGCTGCACCTGACGAGCACCGGCAGGTCGAACAGCGAGACCCACCCCGAGACCTGGCGCGACACCGAGACCGAGAGCGGCGTCTCCGCAGTGCTCACGGGCTTCAACTTCACGTCGGACGGCTGGATCCGCGACGACGACGGAATCACCGCCCTGCGCGTCTCCGGCGACGCCCGCGTGAGCATCCCGTTCCAGCCGTTCGCGCAGGACTTCCGCACTACCGGCAAGACCATCGAGCTCGAGTTCGCGGTGCGCGACGTGCTGGACTACGACGAGCCGATCATCTCCTGCATGAGCGGCGGCCGCGGCTTCCAGATCACGCCCCAGCGCGCCATGCTGTCGTCCGAGCAGAGCGAGATCAGCACGCAGTTCAAGGAGGAGGAGCACGTCCGCATCGCCTTCGTGGCAGGCAAGCGCTCCGAGTACCGCCTGCTGCTGGTCTACGTCAACGGCATCATGAGCGGCGCCGTGCAGTACGCGGACGACGACGACTTCGCACAGCAGGTTCCGGTGGGCATCTCCATGGGCTCCGCCTACAGCAACGTCGACCTCTACCACATCCGCGTCTACGACAACGACCTGACGAGCTACCAGGTGCTGCGCAACTGGATCGCCGACACTCAGGACGTGACCCTCATGCTCTCTCGCTACGAGCACAACGACGTGTACGACGAGTACGGCCAGGTGGTGATCGAGAAGCTCCCGTCCGACCTGCCCTACATGATCATCGAGTGCGCCGAGCTGCCGCAGTACAAGGGGGACAAGAAGACGGTCTCCGGCTCCTATGTGGATCCAGTCAACCCCGCCAAGTCCTTCGACTTCGAGGGCTGCCAGGCGAACGTGCAGGGCACGAGCTCCGCGCCTTACGCCCGCAAGAACTACGACATGCAGTTCAAGGGAGGCTTCGAGATGGCGGGCGGCGAGCACGCCGACACCTACGCCCTCGCCGACACCGTTATCCCGTTCAACCGCTTCGTGCTCAAGGCGGACGTGGCATCGTCCGAGGGCGCCAACAACGTCGAGCTGGTGAAGCTGTTCTGCGACGCCGACCCGTACAAGCGCCCTGAGGAGATCGCCAACCCGCTGGTGCGCAAGGGCATCTACGGCTTCCCGATCGTGGTGTTCTGGCGCACGCCTCGCGGCCAGGTGAGCTTCCTTGGCAAGTACAACTTCAACCTGCCCAAGCGCGCCCCGGAGCCCTACGGCTACACCGGCGAGATGGAGAGCTGGGAGTTCCAGAACAACACGAGCGACCTGATGCTCTTCCTCACCGACACCTTCGACCAGACGATGATCACCGACCCGACCACCGGAGAGGCCAAGGAGGCGTGGCGCTACGACTACGAGGCGCGCTTCCCGTCCGACGAGTGGATCAACTTCGCCAAGCTGCAGGAGCTGCAGTCCTTCGTCGTGTCCTGCGACCGCTCCAAGGCCACCGGCGACGCGCTGGCGAGCCCGGTCACCTACGGCACCGGCGACGCGGCGGTCACGTACGACCACGACACGGCGGAGTACCGCCTGGCGAGGTTCCGTAACGAGTTCGGCAGGTATGCCGAGGTCGACAGCTTCGTCTTCTACTACATCTTCACGGAGACCTTCCTGATGGTCGACAGCCGTGCCAAGAACCTGTTCATCGGATTCTCCGGCTCCGAGGCAACGGGGCTCACGGCCATCGACCGCAAGGCCGTCGCCGAGCCCTACGACATGGACACCGCCATCGGTACGAACAACGAGGGCTCTCTGGTGTTCGGCTACTCCCTCGAGGACACCGACCACCTCTCGGGCGGCGCCGACGTGTTCAACGGCCAGGGCTCCGTTCTCTGGAACAACGTGCGCGACGCCTTCCCGGCCGAGATCGTGACGATGTACCAGCAGATCCGCTCCGGCGGCGCCATGTCCTACGACGTGGTTGAGGGCCGCTTCGCAAGCCACCAGTCCAAGTGGCCCGAGGCGATCTTCAACGAGGACGCCCAGTTCAAGTACCTGGACCCCCTGGTGAGGCCAGACTCCGGCAAGCTTCCGACCGACGTGTACCTGCCCATGCTGCAGGGCTCGAAGGCCGAGCAGCGGCGCTGGTGGCTCTACAACCGCTTCAGGTACATGGACTCCAAGTGGAACGCTGGCGACGCCCTCTCCGAGGTGATCCAGCTCCGAGGCTACGCCAAGGCAGACATCACGGTCACCCCGTACGCGGACATCTACCCTGCGGTCAAGTACGGCTCCTACCTCGTCACCGAGCGCGGCGAGCACGACGTGCCCACCACCCTCGTCTGCCCTCTCTCCAACGTGAACGACACCGAGATCTACATCTACTCGGCGTCCCAGCTTGCGAGCGTGGGAGACCTGTCCGGCCTCAAGGTGGGCTTCGCGGACTTCTCCATGGCGACCAAGCTGCAGAGCATCAAGGTCGGCAGCGACGCCAGCGGCTACACGAACGAGAACCTCACGGGGCTCTCCGTCGGAACCAACCCGTTCCTGGCATCGGTCGACGCACGCAACTGCACGTCCCTCGCAGGCGCGCTCGACCTGTCCGGCGCGGCCAACATCGAGCACGTCTACATGGAGGGGACCGCGATCACCTCGTGCGCGCTCCCTGTGGGCGGCCTGCTCAAGACGCTGCACCTGCCCGCGACCATCGCCAACCTGACCGTGAGGAACCAGCCCGGCATCACGTCCTTCGCCATGCCCTCGTACGCCAACGTCTCGACGCTGCGCATCGAGAACTGCGGGACGGCCCTGCCCATCCTCTCGATCCTGAACGCCATCCCGACCAACGCGCGCGTGCGCATCATCGGACTCGACATGACGGTGAGCACGGCGGCCGAGATCGAGGCCTTCTACGACAAGCTGGACACCATGCGCGGCCTGGACGAGAGCGGCAACAACCTCGACAGCGCGGTCGTGAGCGGCACGATCAGGGGCCTCGACTCCGTTACCGGGGCATGGCTCGCGGCGATGGAGGCGCGCTACCCGGACATCGAGATCACGTACAACCACATCACGAGCAACCTCTACTACTACAACTTCGACGGGACCCAGCTCCTGCACACCGAGGCGATCGCCGACGGCGGCAGTGGCACCTGGTCCAGTACCCCGAGCCGCACGAGCACGGCGCAGTACAGTTACGCGTTCGTGGGCTGGAACCGCGACATGGACGCGCAGGTGGCGGACCCGACGGCGACCCAGAACGTCACCGCCGACCGCTCCGTCTACGCGGCCTACAGCCGGACCGTGCGCACCTACACGATCACCTGGAAGAACGCCGACAACACGACGCTCGAGACCGACGAGAACGTCCCGTACGGCGCAACCCCGAGCTACAACGGCGCCACGCCGACCTACCAGGGGCAGACGGCCCGTGGGTGGACCCCGACGCCCTCGACGGTCACCGGAAACCAGACCTACACGGCGAGCTACATCCCCACCTACACGGTGCGCTTCTACAACGGGTCCACGCTGCTCGACACCCAGACGGTGCAGCAGGGGGGATCGGCCACCTACGGCGGCGCTACCCCGGTGAACCCAGACGACGCGTCCCTGCCCTTCATCGGCTGGAACCCGACCCCGACCAACGTGCAGGCCAACATGGACTGCTACGCCCAGTTCCAGAGCCCCGTGCAGGTGGCAGAGATCACCGACAGCTGGGACACCATCATCGCCAACGTCACCAACGGCACGGCGGCGAGACTCTACAAGGTGGGCAACTACAAGCCGCTGGACCTCGGCGCCCAGGGCACGATCAACATGCAGATCGTGGGCAAGGGAGTCGACGAGCTGGCGGCAGGGGGCGGCAACGCCACGCTTTCGTTCGTGGGCATGGAGCTGCTCGCCACCAAGCACCGCATGAACCCGTCCCGCGCGGCCGACCCCGAGGACAGCACCAAGTACCAGGTGGGCACCGGCATGACCGGCGGCTGGGAGCACTGCGAGATGCGCACCTACCTCGCCGACACGATCCTCCCGCTCGTCCCGGCGAACGTGGCGGCCGCGATAAAGGCGGTCAAGAAGTACAGCGACGGATGGAGCGCCTCCGACGCCATGGTCGCCGACATGCTGACGACCGACACCCTCTGGATTCCGTCCGCGCGCGAGATCTTCGGCACCGGCTACGAGACGAGTGGACCGATGTACACCGACTTGTTCGACGGATCCACGAACCGCCAGAAGATGGTCGTCGGAACCACGAGTTCCACGTACTGGTGGCTCCGCTCCGCGCACAGCGGGCCGTACGCCCGCACTGTCTACAACAACGGCACCGTCAACTACAGCGGCGCCTACTATGAGCGCGGCGTGGCCCTCGGCTTCTCGATTTAGCCCTGATCCGGCTACATCCGGCCACCTCGTGTGGCCGGATGCCCGCCAAGCAACCTAGGCAGTCGAACGTCGTGGCAGGTACGACAACCCAACCGACCCGACGGCCCCGAAAGGGGCCGCTTTTTGTGCCCCGACTGGGCGGGAGGGGGTGAGGACCATAACAGTCAACGAGATCGTGGCGATAGTCTCGGCCCTGGTGGCAGGGCTCGCGCTCGTTCTCAGCTTCGCGCGCGACAAGAAGGGCGAGATCGCCAACACTCAGGCGATTCGCGACAAGCTGGACTACATCAGCGACACCACCCGCGACACGCGGGAGGACGTGCGCGCGCTCGACAGGAAGCTCGACGACCACGCCACGCGAATCGGAAAGATCGAAACGAAGGTCAACGACCATGCCAGGCGGCTCGACCGTCTGGAGAACAAGGAGGACTGAGCAATGACCAAGCTATTCTGGAAGGCCGCAGGCATACGCGCGCTGCGCACCATGGCGCAGACCGCCGTCGCCCTGATCGGGACCAACGCCGTCGGGGTCACCACCGTCGATTGGGTCGGGGTCGCGAGCGGTGCGGCGCTCTCCGGCATCGTGAGCGTCCTCACCAGCATCGCGACCGGGCTTCCCGAGGTGGAGGTGTAGGCGATGGCCGGGAGCATCTCCAAGCTCTGCGAGCGCATGCGCTACTGGTGCGAGGAGGCCGACCTGGGCTACGACCAGGGGAACCGCTGGGACATACGGGTGGGCGGCGAGTCGAACTGCTCGTCGCTCGTCGTGTTCGCCCTCCGTGAGGCCGGATTCGATACCGGCAACGCCTCGTGGACGGGTGATCTCAGCGACAACCTGACGGCTCGCGGGTGGAGGCGCCTTGCCGCCGACATCCAGACCTGCCGCCCCGGCGACATCCTGCTCAATGACGAGTGCCACGTCTGCGTCGTGATCGACGGCTACGGCTGGAACGCGACGGTGGCTCAGGCATCCATCGACGAGAGCGGCCGGGCACGTGGCGGCCAGTCGGGCGACCAGACCGGAGGCGAGACCAACACGCGGCCCGTCTACACCTACTCCAGGGGGTGGGACTGCATCCTGCGCTACGCGGGCTCCAATGGGACATCGTCCAACGGCAATGGGACATCGTCCAACAATGGGACGCTGCCTGTGACCGGCAAGCTCGGAAAGGCGGACGTGACCGAGTGGCAGAGGCAGTGCGGCACGATCGTCGACGGCGTGGTGACCGGACAGCGCGCCGAGTACAAGGGCCTCTGGCCCGCGCTCGTCTCCATCTCGGACTACGACGGGTCGGGCTCGGCCCTCATGGAGGCGGTCCAGGTGAAGGTGGGCGTCCCGAACCCCACTGGCGTCATAGCCCGAGGGACGATCTGCATGGTCCAGGGGTGGCTCGTCCTGCACGGCTACGACATCGGCGACGCCAAGGCCGGTGTGATCGACACGCCGACCGCCAAGGCGATCCAGGAGTCTCTCAACGATGGGGCGTGGTCGTGATGGCTGGCGGAAGGCCGACGCCGAGGGAGCCGGAGCCCCGGCCGAGCGGATGCGCCGTTATCCTTGTCGCGGCGCTGCTCGTCTCGATCCTCGCGATGGTCCTGTGGCTGGGCTCCGAGTTCCTCGAGGTGCCCACCGAGGCAGAACGGCGGCCCAACCCGACGCACGACTCCATGACGGTGAGCTGGACGCATGACGGCGAGGCGATCCGCTGGTACGTCATGATCGACCCGGACACCGGCATCCAGTACGTGGTCAACGACCGTGGCGGCTGCTGCCCCAGGCTCGATCGCTATGGCAATGTGATGGGGGTGACATCGGATGGATGATGATCGCGGTCCCGGCATCGCGATCGGAATCGCCCTGCTCGCAGGGACCGGAACGACTATCTTTGTGCTGTCGCGTCTCCTGGCCCTCGCGATTAGGATGGTAATCGCCGCCATCGTCGCGGTGAACTGCTGACGGGCAAAAACAGGCGCGAAACATATCAGATGTTATATGGGAACTAATGCAACCTAATGGAGCCCGGCGCCCCTCACGGGGCGCCGGGCTTCTTGCGTTTTCGCAGGTAAACGGCTTGTTGTGAGCCATTTTAAGGGCTTGAAACCATGTAACACGACCTCTGGGTGGCAAAACGGACGCCTGAGATTACACTCTTACGCGTCCGCCTTGGGCAAAACCGCCTATCCGAGCGCCCCGCCCATCGCCGAGCCTGCGGCCGAGATGTGGGACAGGTCCGTTGCAGCATAGGCCATCGTCATGTTTATGTCCGCGTGGCCTAGTATGCTCTGCGCCGTCTTCGGGTCCATGTTGCGCACGGCTATGGTGGCGTACGTGTGCCGCAGGTCGTGCAGCACCGGCACCCTCCCCTGGACGCCCATCAGCCGCCATTCGGACCTGTGGACGTTCCACCACTTGGTGAGCCGCTCGGGACGCAGCCAGCGCCCGTCCACCTCGCCGCAGACGAACAGCCTCTTGTCGAAGGCTATGCCGGCATAGATGCACTCGTCGACCATGGCCGACTGGCGCTCCTGCAGGAGGCGCACCAGGGCGGGCGGCAGGGGCACGACGCGCTCGCGGCCGCTCTTGGTGGACTTCTCGTAGGTGCCGCCCTTCTTGTCTCCGATCGAGCCGGTGATCGCAGCGAACGAGCCCGCGCCGTTCTTGCCGTAGGTGACATCCTCCCAGCGGAGGTGCGCCGCCTCCCCGCGCCTGCACCCGGTGTAGTAGCAGATCCAGATTCCCATGACCTCGGGCGTGAGTGGCAGGCCCTCCATCCGCTCGAGGAACGTCTGGCGCGACTGCTCCGTGAGCGGGTTGGGCAGGACCTTCTCCTGTCTCGGTGCCGGTATGGCGTCACAGGGGTTCCACCTGAGCTCGCGCGCGATCACGGCATGCTTCATGCAGCCCTTTAGGATGTTGTAGGCCTTCTTGGTGCTGTTGGCACAGAGCCCCTTGTCGTCCCTGAGCCAGACCAGGTACCCCTCTATGTCGGACGTGCTCACGTCGGTTATGGTCTGCTCGCCGAAGTAGTCGCGGATGTAGTTGAGGTAGGTGTTGTATCCCTTCCTGGTGGATGCCTCGATTTGCCCCATGGTCACCTGCGAGTCGATGTAGTTGACGCAGTAGTCGTGGAGGCTCCTTGTGGCCGTGACCCCCGCCGCCTGTAGCGTGTCCTCGATGCCCTCGATCCACTCTCGGCCGAGCCGGAGCGCCTTCTGCTTCCCCTTGTTGTCGGAGTCGTTGCACGGCACGTTGGTCTTGTGCCACCGCTCGAATCTCTTGCCGTTGATCATTGCCACGACCTGGATGTTCCACACCCCGCGGCGCTTTCGTGCGTATACGTTCATCTGTGTCCCCAATCAAGTCAGCCCAATCCGTGGTCAAAAACCGTCCAAAAATGTCGTTCGGATTGTCTGGTGCAAGATTAGGGCCTTATCTGCGGCAACGTAACTACCTGCGGAAACGTTCTTCCGTGCCTGCCCGTCCTGCCTGTGCTGCCGCTGCTGCCGAGGATTTAATACCCTCGTAATGCGTAGGCCAGCAGTTCGAGTCTGCTATCCGGCTCCACGAATCTTCGCAGGTCAGACGTGGTAAAGCGTCTGGCCTGTTTTTGCATTCAAACCACGAGAGACCCTGCAATCATACAAGCGGTCTACAAAGTGGGAAGGTATGGGGTAAGAGCCTTCCCATCGCTCCGTCTCCTACCCCTGTCCCGCAGCCCAACGACGATGCGAGATCCTGCGTATGGCGACCATCGAGCGTCCCTCGTCGGGGAACTCCACCACGTTGGGCATGCCCTGGTTCCACAGTTCCAGCACGTCCTCTGCGTCCTCGATGAGGTATTCCACGTCAACAGGTCCGTACATGCGCATGGGGATGACGAAGACGGGGATCGTCAGCTTCGGTACGAGTCGCTTTGCCTCGAACTTCTGGTGTGGGCAGAGCAATGCCACGTCGAATCGTTCCTGCAGGTTTCCCTTGCGCGAGAAGAAGGTCGGCCCCTCTGCCGTCAGCAGGGAGAACGGCATGAACGACATGGAGTACCGGTCAGTCAGGCCCTTCTCCACGAGCTGGTCGTTGAAGTGCTTGGCCATCGTGCTCGACGATGCACCTCCCAGACAGCAGACTACGATGCGCAACATGTCACGTCCTCCCTCACCTGGACTGTCATGGCCGGGCCGCGTCTCATCGACGTCGGCTGAATCAGGCGGGCTCAGCCTCCCTGTCTGCCGGTAAGAGTCTATCGCAGCGGGATGGTGCCTCGCATGCAGGACCGCCGTTAGGAAAGGCAAGTTGACAGCCTTGTCTGTCGGCAACCGATGGCCAGGAACGTCTCTCCCCACTTGCCACTCGCCGCCCCGCTCGGCGAAAATGCCCCCATGGGCGACGCGCGACCCATGGGCAGGCTGAGATACTAGCGAAGTGAACCATGTTTCCGTATCGAGACATAAAGGTGAGGTGGGACTATGGCCTTTTTAGGGAGTCTGTTCGAGAAGAAGAACTGCGCCATCTGTGGCAAGGAACTCGGCATGCTTGGCAAGACCAAGATTTCCGACGGTCACATCTGCAAGGATTGCAGCGGCAAGCTCTCTCCCTACTTCAACGGATATCGCAGCTCAACGGCGGAGGACATCCGCACCCAGCTGGCGTATCGCGAGGAAAACGCACGTCAGGTGGCGTCCTTCAACCCGACGACCACCATCGACGGTGGTGGCAAGAAGGTCTATCTCGACGAGAATGCAGGCCGTCTCATCATCACCAACCAGTCCAACTGGCGCTCGTCGAACCCCGACCTGATGGAGCTCTCGCAGATAACCGGTTGCGACACCGAGGTGCGCGAGTCCAAGACCGAGATCAAGCGCACGAACGCACAGGGTGAGGAGGTCTCCTACAACCCACCGCGCTATGACATCGACTATGACATCTACGTCAAGGTCTTTGTCAGCAGTCCGTATTTCTCGGAGATCAGCTGGAAGGTCAACAGCAGTCGCATCGACAAGAAGACCTCGACCGAGTACCACGAGGCGGAATCGAAGGCGCGGGCGGTACGCAACGCACTAACGGGCATCCATACCCAGCAGCGTGCGGCCGCAGCCCCCAAGAGGGCTGTCACCTGTCCCAATTGCCTGGCGACCACGATGCCGGACGCGAACGGATGCTGCGAGTATTGCGGCGGCAGCCTGCAGTCCGTGATGGCCCACGACGCCAGTCCGTCGGTCTCGCAGGACTTCGGACAGCAGCAGTACGATCAGCAGCAGTACGGCCAACAGCAGTATGGTCGGACACGGCAGCAGTATGACCAGGACTATGACCAGGACTATGACGACCGGGGCTTTGGGACCCAGCAGGCGACGACCCGCCAGAATCGTGCCTTCGGACAGGCAAAGGCAGACTTCAGGCGCCAGAACCGATAACCTTATCGAATGAACCGACAGGCAACCCGTTCCTATAGAGGGGAGCAACCATGGGACTTCTGAGAGCAGGGCTGGAAGCGGCCGCGGGCGTGCTCAGCGAGCAGTGGCGTGACTACATCTATTGCGATTCCATCCCCAACAACGTGCTGATGGTCAAGGGCCGCAAGCGCACGGGCGGCAACGACAACCTCATCACCGACGGCTCCATCATCGCCGTCAACGAGGGCCAGTGCATGCTCATCGTGCATCAAGGCGCCATCGTCGAGGTGTGCGCCGAGCCGGGCCAGTTCGTCTTCGAGGGCGGCACCGAGCCCTCCATCTTCTACGGCGAGCTGGGCGAGCAGGTCAAGGCGACCTTCCTGCGCATCGGCGAGCGCTTCACCTTTGGTGGCAATGCGGCCAACGACCTGCGCGTCTACTTCGTCAACACCAAGGAGATCATGGGCAACAAGTACGGTACGCCCGCTCCGGTCACGGTGCGCGTGGTGGATGCCAACATCGGCCTGGACACCGACATCGGCTGCCGTTGCAACGGCGAGTACTCCTTCCGAATCGTCGACCCGCTGCTGTTCTACCGCGAGGTCGCGGCCAACGTGACCGACAGCTATCGTCTGGACCAGATTGCTGGCCAGATGCGCAGCGAGTTTCTCACGGCGCTGCAGCCCGGCTTCGGACGCCTGTCCGCCATGGGCATCCGCTTCAGCCTGTTCCCCGCCCACACGATGGAGCTTGCCGAGGCGATGGAGGAGGAGCTGTCGGTCAAGTGGACCCAGCGCCGCGGTATCAAGGTGGTCGCCGTCGGCATCAACACCATCGCTGCCATCCCCGAGGACGAGGAGCGCATCAAGCAGCTGCAGCTGACGGCCGTCATGCGCGACCCCAACATGCGCGCCGCGAACGCCTCCATGTGGCAGGGTGACGTGATGAAGGCAGCCGCCAGCAACGAGGCAGGCGCGATGGTGGGCTTCGCCAACCTCAACATGGCCCAGAGCGCGGCCGCTGCCATGGGAGCCACGGGCATCTACGACACGAGCCAGCCCTACCAGCAGCCGGCCAATGCCTACCAGGTCACCGCACCGGGACAGGCGGCCCCTGCGGCCGACGGCTGGACCTGTCCCAGCTGCGGCAGCGTGAACACCGGCAAGTTCTGCATGGAATGCGGCACGCCCAAGCCGGCCCCTGCGGGCACGTGGACCTGCCCCAACTGCGGCAGCGAGAACACCGGCAAGTTCTGCATGGAGTGCGGCACCAAGAAGCCCGCCGACGAGTGGGTCTGCTCCTGCGGGCACGTCAATGCGATGGCGGCGAAGTTCTGCATGGAGTGCGGCAGCCCGCGTCCCGCGTAGGCCGCGTCGGGAGCGCCTGACCTCTGCATGACGGGGCGGCCCCATGGGACCATGTGGTCTCGTGGGGCCGTCCTTTGCTATCGACGTTGCGACGGGCAATTGTGTCGCGACGAACGCCTATCATGAGTAACCTATATCGAACAATTTCGAGTTGTCGGTTGCACGTCTCTGGAAGCGAGCCGCCTATGATGGACAAACGCCTGCTGGGCTTGGTGCCCCAGGCCATGCGACACGTCATTGCCACGGTCGTCTGGCAGCTGGTGGGCCTCGTCGGCAACATCTGCATGGTCTATGCCCTGTGCCGGATGCTCTCCGCCCTTGCCTCGTGGACCCGTCCACCCGTCGTGGTGGCCTGCCTGCTCCTGGTGGCGGCCATGGTCCTGCGCACCATCTCGACGCGCCAGGCGACGGCCGAGAGCTTCGCAGCGGCCCGCGACGTCAAGCGCGTGCTGCGTCGCAAGATCGTCGAGAAGCTGCTGGTGTTGGGTCCCTCCTATGACGCCCAGGTTTCGACGGCCGAGGTCGTGCAGCTGGCCGTCGAGGGCTGCGAGCAGCTGGAGACCTACTTCGCCCAGTACCTTCCCCAGCTCTTCTACTCCGTGCTGGCGCCCCTCACGCTCTTCGTGGTCCTGGCGCCGGTGTCGCTCCCCTCGGCGCTGACGCTGCTGGTGTGCGTGCCGCTGATTCCCGTGGTCATCGTCATCGTGCAGAAGATCGCCAAGCGCATCCTGGGTGCGTACTGGGACGAGTACGCCAACCTCGCCGACAACTTCCTCGAGAACCTCCAAGGCCTGACGACGCTCAAGATCTACCAGGCCGACGAGGCGCGTCACGAGCGCATGAACGAGGAGGCCGAGCACTTCCGCCAGGTGACGATGAGGGTCCTGTCCATGCAGCTCAACTCCATCATCGTGATGGACGTGGTCGCCCTGGGCGGTGCTGCCGCGGGCATAGCCGTGGGCCTGCACGCGCTTGCGACTGGTTCGGTCGACCAGATGGGCTGCCTGCTCATCGTCCTGCTCTCCGCAGACTTCTTCATTCCCATGCGCCAGCTGGGGTCCTACTTCCACGTGGCCATGAACGGGATGGCAGCCAGCGAGAAGATCTTCTCCCTGCTCGCCCTGCCCGAGCCGCCTCAGGGCACCGCCGAGGCAACGCCTGCGGACACCGTCTGCCTCTCCCATGCGTCCTACTCGTTCTCGGAGGGCACGCGCGTGCTCGACGACGTCTCGCTCGAGCTGCCTGCCACCGGCATGGTGGCCGTCGTCGGGGAGTCTGGCAGCGGAAAGTCGACGCTGGCCTCGTTGGTCGCCGGCATCCTGCCCGACTACGAGGGCAGCGTGCGCATCGGTGGGAGCGAGGTACGCGACCTGCGACGCTCCTGCCTGTCCGAGCTGGTCACCACGGTGGGTCTGGACAGCTACCTCTTCGGTGGCACCGTACGTGACAACCTGCTGATGGCGCGCCCCGGAGCTTCCGAGGACGAGATGTGGCAGGCGCTCGAGGCAGCCAACCTCGCTGCGTTCCTGCACTCCCAGCAGGGCCTGGACACCGTCTTGGAGCAGGAGGCGTCCAATCTCTCCGGCGGACAGCGCCAGCGCCTGGCCCTGGCCCGTGCGCTCATGCACGACAGCTCGGTCTATGTCTTCGACGAGGCGACGAGCAACATCGACATCGAGAGCGAGGAGGCGTTGATGGCCGCCGTCGAGGCCCTGGCCGCCTGGCGCTCGGTGCTGGTCATCTCGCATCGCCTGGCCAGCGTCTGCGGCGCCTCGCGCATCTGCGTCCTGGAGGCAGGGCGTGTGGTGGGGGAGGGCACCCACGACGAGCTGCTGGAATCCTGTCCGACCTATCGCACGCTCTGGGAGACCCAGCAGGAGCTGGAACGCTACGGACGGAGGGAGGCAGAAGATGCCGAGGAATAGCGGGGGAACGCGTCGCGAGGGACGCGCCTCGACCATGCATCGCTCCGGCATGCAGGTCATGCTGCGCCTGGTGGGTCTGACGCGGCCGCTGGCAGGGCAGATGGCCATCTCGGTCGCCTGTGGCGTGGTGGGATTCGTCTGCGCCACGGCCATACCCGTGCTGGGCGTCGCGGAGGCCCTGGGCATCGCCGAAGTGGGAAGCGTGCCGGTCCCCACGGCCTGGGCTCCCCTTGTGCTGCTGGCCCTGGCGGTGGCCCGTGGCGTCCTGCACTACATCGAGCAGAACCGCAACCACTTCATCGCCTTCAAGCTGCTCGCGCACGTGCGCGACTTGGTCTTTGGCGCCCTGCGGCGCCTGGCCCCGGCCAAGCTCGCCGGGGCCGACCGTGGGGCGCTGGTGTCGACTGTCACGGCCGACGTCGAGCTGCTGGAGGTCTTCTACGCGCACACCATATCCCCCATCCTGATCGCCGTCATCACCTGCGCGGGCATGGCCGCGTTCATGGGCCTGCGCCATCCGGCCTTCGCGCTGGTCGCCTGCATGGCCTACCTTGCGGTTGGCGTGGTGTTGCCGCTCGTGGCCTCGCGCACCTCGGGTGATGCGGGCAGGCGCATGCGCGACGGTGCGGCGCACCTCTCCGGGACCGTCCTGCAGAGCCTGCGCGGCCTGCGCGAGCTGCTGCAGTACGACGCCGGTACGTCCAGGCTGGCGGCGATGGACTCCGAGTCGCGCCGCCTGGCGGGCACCCAATGGGAGGTCCGGCGCATCGCGGGCGAGAGCGCGGCATGGGCGACGGCCTCGGTCATCGGCTTCTCGCTGGTCCAGTTGGTGGTGGCGATGAGACTGGTCGCTGCGGGGTCGGTGGAGCCCGCCGCCGCCATCGTTGCGGTGGTCACGCTTTTCAGCTCGTTTGGGCCGGTGCTTGCCCTGGCCAACCTGGGCACGACCCTGCAGGGCACCCTTGCCGCCGGTGACCGTGTGCTGGACATCCTGGACGAGGAGCCCCAGGTGCGGGAGACCGAGGACGGTACCGAGGTCGCCTTCGAGGGAATCACTGCCGACGATGTGACCTTCTCCTATCCCGGAGCCCCCGGCCAGCTCGTCGTGGACCATGCGAGCGTCTCGATGGCACCGGGCGAGGTCGTGGGCATCTGCGGTCGTAGCGGCTCGGGAAAGAGCACGCTCTGCCGTCTGATGATGCGATTCTGGGACGTTGACGGAGGTGAGGTGCGCATCTCCGACACCGACGTTCGCCAGCTTCCCACATCCAACCTCCGCAGCCTGGAGGCGCTGGTCGAGCAGGACACCCACCTGTTCCACGACTCCATTCGCGAGAACCTGCGCATCGCGCGTCCCGACGCCACCGACGAGCAGATCGAGGCGGCGTGCCGCGCCGCATCGGCCCATGACTTCGTGACCAGCCTGCCGCAAGGCTATGACACCATGGTCGGAGAGCTGGGTGACACGCTTTCGGGCGGCGAACGCCAGCGTCTGGGGCTCGCACGGGCCTTCCTGCACGATGCGCCGCTGCTCCTGCTCGACGAGCCGACCAGCAACGTGGATGCCTTGAACGAAGGCCAGATCCTGCGCAGCATCGAACGCGAGCGCGGAAGCCGCGCCGTCGTCCTGGTCAGCCATCGGGCTTCGACGATGGCCATTGCCGACAGGGTCTGCTCCATGGACACGGGTCGTCTCAGCTAGGGCATTTGGGTGTCGTAGGAGAGGGCGGTGGTTGCATCGGCACCACCGCCCTCCCATGCCCTGCGCACATCCGCTGCATCGAAAATGAACGTCCGGATACCACGAAGCCTCCCGTATGGGTCCGTCCAAGACAAAATTGAACTTCTCGCAGTGGGCATGGACACCTTGTGCTATCCTCGGTTCAAATTGAACGAGACGATGCAAATTGAACTCTTCCAAAATTGAACTATGGAGCACTATGGCACGCGCAACCTTTGCAGAGCGTCTTCGGGAGGCGATGGGGGAGAAGGGCCTGAAGCAGGTCGACCTTCTCCGCCTTGCTGCCTCTGGGGGGCAGAAGTTGGGCAAGAGCCAGCTGAGCCAGTACCTGTCAGGCAAGACGACACCTCGCGCGGGTGTGCTTGCCTTTCTTGCCCAGGCCCTTGACGTGAGCGAGTCGTGGCTGGCGGGCGACGATGCCGTCCCGAGCGTGCGACCGCCAGCTCCCAACCCTCGCGCTTCCAATCCCACCGCATCGAAAGCAACCGCGGCTATTCCCTCACCCAAGGAGGTACAACCCATGGCCCTGCGCAAGTTCGACAAGTCCAGCAAGCTCGATCACGTGTCCTACGACGTCCGAGGCCCCGCGCTCGACGAGGCTATGCGCATGGAGGAGGATGGCATCAACATCCTCAAGCTCAACATCGGCAATCCTGCGCCGTTCGGGTTCCGCACGCCCGACGAGGTGGTGCAGGACATGGCCAGCCAGCTGCGCGACACCGAGGGCTACTCCGACAGCCGCGGCCTCTTCGCCGCGCGCAAGGCCATCATGCAGTACGACCAGCTCAAGGGCATCCCCAATGTCACGATGAACGACATCTACACCGGCAACGGCGTGTCTGACCTCATCAACCTGGTGATGCAGGCCATGATCGAGACGGGTGACGAGGTGCTGGTCCCCAGCCCCGACTACCCGCTCTGGACCGCCTGCGTGACGCTGGCCGGCGGAACGGCCGTGCACTACCTCTGTGACGAGCAGGCCGACTGGCTGCCCGACCTCGACGACATGCGTTCCAAGGTCACAAGCAACACCAAGGCCATCGTCATCATCAACCCCAACAACCCCACCGGTGCCCTCTACCCACGCGAGGTGCTCGAGGAGATCGTCGAGATCGCCCGCCAGCACCAGCTCATCATCCTCTCCGACGAGATCTACGATCGCCTGGTGATGGATGGCGAGGAGCACGTGAGCATCGCCAGTCTCGCGCCGGACCTGTTCTGCATCACCTTCAACGGCCTCTCCAAGAGCCACATGATCGCCGGTTGGCGCATTGGCTGGATCTCCATCAGCGGCAACAAGCGCTTGGGCAGGGGCCTTGTCGAAGGCATCCACATGATGAGCAACATGCGTCTGTGCTCCAACGTCCCGGCGCAGTCCATCGTGCAGACGGCCCTGGGCGGCTACCAGAGCGTCAAGAACTACGTGGTGCCCACCGGCCGCGTCTGCAAGCAGCGCGACTATGTCTACGAGCGCCTCTGCGCGATGGACGGCGTCTCGGTAGTCAAGCCGAAGGCGGCGTTCTACATCTTCCCCCACCTCGACCCGGACAAGTTCAACATCACCGATGACGAGCAGTTCCAGCTTGACCTGCTGATGGACAAGCATGTGCTGATCGTGCCGGGAAAGGGCTTCAACTGGCAGAAGCCGGGTTACTTCCGCATCGTCTACCTGCCGCGCCGCGCGGTGCTCGGCGAGGCGCTCGACCAGATGGAGGACTTCCTCAAGTACTATCGCCAGTAGGGGGCAAAGGGGAGCGGCCTTGGTCGGCGCATCCCCATGCGATTTGCATGCATGAGGCGGGCCAGTCTCCTATGGGACTGGCCCGCCTTGGTCTGGCGCGAGACTGCGGAGGGTGGTTGCCTAAAACCCTGACCTGCTTGGCTGGGGCGACTTCACCCATGGGGGAAGCCGCCCCATCGCAGCACCTAGCCAATCATGAGTGCAAAGGCCTCGTAGGGACGGACGATGCCAGGCTGTGGCCCATCCGCGTAGTTGCACGCCTCCTCGACCGGCGCCGCTCCGGCGTACTCCTGTGGCATCTGCCACGAAACCTCGTGCTCGCTGAAGTTGCAGACCACGAGCATCCGCTTGCGCCCCAACTCGCGCTCGTACACGAAGAGCTCCTCGCTCCAGGGCTCGAGCAGGTGGAAGTGGCCATGCACCACCAGGTCGCTCTCATGGCGCAGCCTGATGAGCCCCTGGTAGTGGGCGAACACCGAGCTCGGGTCGTCCACCTGCGCCGCAGCGTTGATCTCGGCACAGTTGGGGTTCACCGGCAGCCAGGGATCGCCTGTGGTGAACCCGGCCAGGTCGCTCGCGTCCCACTGCATGGGCGTGCGCGCGTTGTCGCGGCAGATCTCGCGCATGCACGCCATGGCCTCCTCGTGGCTGCAGCCACAGTCCTGCGTCAGCATGCGGTAGGCGTCATGGGCCTCTAGGTCGTTGACCAGGCTCATGTCCTGCCAGGGATAGTTGGTCATGCCCAACTCCTCGCCCTGGTAGACGTAGGGCGTGCCCTGCATCAGGTGCAGGCAGGTGGCGAGCATCTTTGCCGAGGTCTCGCGCCACTCGGGGCTGTCGTTGGCCCAGCGGCTGACGGCGCGCGGCTGGTCGTGGTTGTCCCAGAACAGGCTGTTCCACGCCACGCCGTCGAGACCTGTCTCCCAGCGCTCGAAGACCTGCTTGAGATCGACGAGGCGCGGCTTGTCGGTGACCCACTTGCCGCGGTCGGGATTGCCGGTCAGGCTCACGTGCTCGAACTGGAAGACCATCGAGAGCTCGCTGCCGTCGAGGTTGGCGTACTTCTTGGCAGTCTCCACGGTGGCTCCGCTTACCTCTCCGACGGTCATGGTGTCGTACTTGGAGAGCACGCGTCGGCGCATGTCCTGGAGGTGCGGATGCACGCCCTCGTCCTGGATGAGCGGGTAGAGCGGTGCATAGCCGGTGGGGCCGGGCTCACCCGAGGGGAAGCTCAGGTCCTTGGCAATCATGCCGATGACGTCCATGCGGAAGCCGTCCACGCCCTTTGCCAGCCACCAGTCCATCATGTCGAAGACCTCGTCGGCCACGCGCGGGTTCTCCCAGTTGAGATCGGGCTGCTTCTTGGAGAAGCAATGCAGGTAGTATTGCTGGGTCCGCTCGTCCCACTCCCAGATGCTGCCACCGAAGACGCCGCCCATGTTGGACGGCTCGTGGCCGTCCACGGGGTCGCGCCAGTAGTAGTAGTCGCGGTAGGGGTTGTCGCGGCTGCTGCGGCTCTGGCGGAACCACTCGTGCTCGTCGGAGGAATGGTTGACCACCAGGTCCATCACGATCTTGATGCCCAGGCCGTGGGCGGTCTCCAACATCTGGTCGAAGTCATCCATCGTGCCGAAGCCCGGCCAGATGGCACGATAGTCACTGATGTCGTAGCCGTTGTCATCCATGGGGCTCTGGTATACGGGGGAGAGCCAGATGACGTCGATGCCCAGTTTGGCCAGGTAGGGGAGACGCGACGTGATGCCCGGGATGTCTCCCAGGCCGTCGCCGTTGCTGTCCTGGAAGCTCTTGGGATAGATCTGGTAGACGACTGCCCGCTGCCACCACTGCTCGCTCATCGGTACCTCCTAGCGTGTCCGTTCGTTACAACCCAGTGTAGCCGCCCGATATACGCGTCGCGCTTCGACAATAATGGGGGTCGACAATCGCTGGGCGGACGGCGGAGGATGGGCGGACATGCTGAGGGCGAACTACCATACCCACACGGTCTTCTGTGACGGGGACAACACAGCGCAGGAGATGGTCGACCGCGCGTTGGAGCTGGGCTTTCTTCATCTGGGCTTCTCGGGCCACATGGACGAGGAGATAAACATGGACTGGCCCGCCTACCAGACGGAGGTCGCACGCCTGCGCGAGCGTCACGCCGGCCGGCTGGACATCCTCTGTGGCGTCGAGCTGGATACCCTCTACGACCCCTCCTGCTGTCCCGGCGCCGAGTACGTCATCGGATCGACGCACTACCTCGACGTCCAGGTCGAGGGCCATTCCCGCGCCATCGACTACAGCGCCGAGGTCTCCCAGCGCATCTGTGACGAGTGCTTCGGTGGCGACTGGTATGCGATGTGCCGCAGCTACTTCGAGCTCGAGGCCAGCGTGTACGACCGCACGCACTGCACCTTCGTGGGCCACTTCGACCTCATCGCGCGCTTCAACGACCAGATGCACGCCTTCGACGAGGAGGACCCCCGCTATCAGGGTCCCGCGCTCGAGGCGATGGAGCACCTGGTGCGTCAGGGCGTCCCGTTCGAGATTAACTGCGGGGCGCACAACCGCGGCCGCAAGGAGGAGCTGTACCCACGCCGCAGCCTGCTGCGCGCACTGCACGACTTTGGCGGCCAGATCCTCATCAACTCCGATGCCCATCAAGCCGACTGCCTGAACGGGAGCTTCGACGTGGCCGTCGAGCGCGCAATCGCCTGCGGGTTCACGCACGCCATCGTCCTCGCGCATGACGCGCACGACGCCGTCGAGCAGAGACTGGTGCCTCTCGACACGCTGTGAGCCAGAAGGGGAGGTATGCGTTCATGGGTATCGGCAAGTGACAATCACCTTGCACGCGCTTGACAAATGTGACAGGAGCGTACGCAATCCAAATGTCACCCACCGAACAAGTAAGCATGCTTGGCGTGGCATTACCTATTGTTAACAACATATTTCGGCAAACCTGACATGCTATCCGTATCATGGTCGGACCCAGTTGAAAGGGCTATCCATGGTCACGTTCTCTCAGTTCCTCGCCGCCGTGCAAGCCAACCCCTTCCTGGCGTTGGTAATCGTGTTGGTGATGGGAACCATCTTCGTCAACGGTGCGACGGACGCCGCCAACGCCATCGCAGAGCCTATCGGCACGCGCGCCATCGGCGTGGACGCCGCCATTTGGATGAGCGTCATCACCAACTTCCTGGGCTTGGTGGGCATGACGCTCTTCTCCACGGCCGTCGCCGACACGATGAGTGGCATGGTCGACTTTGGCGGGGACTCGCACGTGGCGCTCATCGCCCTCGCCGCTGCGACCGTCTCGATCGTCTCGTGGTCGTCGCTCGCCTGGGTGTTCGGCATTCCAACCAGCGAGAGCCATGCGCTGATCGCGGGCCTGACCGGCGCGGCCATCGCCGTGCATGGCGGCATCTCGGGCGTCAACATGGGCGAGTGGGTAAAGGTCCTCTATGGCCTGGTGCTTTCCACGCTGCTGGGCTTTCTGGCAGGCTGGGTCATAGCCAAGGTGATTCCCTTCATCTGTCGCAACGCAGACCGTCGCAGCGCGAACGCCTTCTTTGCCAAGATGCAGGTCTGGGCCGCTGCGGGAGCCTCTGCCATGCATGGTGCCCAGGACGGTCAGAAGTTCATGTCGACCGCCATGCTCGCCATCATGCTCTCGCAGAACATGACCGTCGAGGGAGCGCAGTTCCCCTTCTGGCTCGAGCTGACCTGTGCGCTGGTGATGGCCATCGGCACGGGCATCGGTGGCAAGCCCATCATCAAGAAGGTGGGCATCGACATGGTCCAGCTCGAGCAGTATCAGGGGTTCGCCGCCGCCCTCAGCGCCACGGGCGCGCTGCTCATCGCCACGCTCACGGGCCTGCCCGTGTCCACCACGCACACCTCGTCATCCGCCATGATGGGCGCTGGTGCCGCAAAGGACCCGCGCTCGGTGGATTGGAGCGTGGCCTACGAGATGGTGCTGACCTGGGTCTTCACCTTCCCCGGGTGCGGGCTCATCGGCTTCGCCCTTGCCAAGGTCTTCATGCTGGTCTTCTGACGCCGCCCCTACTGCGGCCTGTCCCATTGCGACTGATTGGAGTTCCCATGCCCCGCGTAAAGAAGGAAGACATCTACTACACCCTGCTGAAGCAGCTGGCGGCCGTGCTGGTCGAGGCGGGCGAGGAGTATGTCACGGTCATCAGCGGCTATCCTGCGACGATGGCGCGCCTGCCGCGCATGAAGATGCTCGAGACCCAGGCGGACGACTGCGTGCGCGACATCATGACGCGTCTCTATACCAGCTTCATCACGCCCTTCGACCGCGAGGACATCGGTGCGCTGGCCCTGGCGATGGACGACGTGGTGGACCATATGGAGGCCGCCACGCTGCGCCTGGACCTGTTCAACGTCCAGGAGATGCGCCCAGAGGCGATAGAGCTTGCCAACCTGACGCTGGTGGCGGTGCAGGAGATGCAGGACATGATCAAGCGCCTGCCCCACTACAAGACCGACGAGAAGCTGCTGAAGCATGCCATCGCGGTCGGGCACGTGGAGGATGGCGCCGACACGGTCTACGAGAACGCCCTGCGCATCCTCTTCCGCGAGGACGAGACGCGTGGCAAGGAGAGTCTTGCATGGCTGCGCATCTTCGACCGCATGGAGCATTGCCTCGACTGCTGCGACAAGGCGGCGGGAGTCGTGCGCAACGTCGTGCTGAAGAGCAGCTAGCGAAGAGGTGATGTCCCCATCCTCCCGTTGGCGTCGCCCCGTTCCTTTGCGGGGGCGGCTGTGCGCATGGATGCGACATCCTGCTATAGGTTTTTCATTTTGCGATGCTGACGGCCCTCGCCGCCCAAAAGGGCGATAATGGGAGGGTCGTACAAGCATGGACAACAGAAGGGGAATGCCATGGCCAATCGTTTCGTCCTCAACAACATCAGCTATCACGGCTCCGGCGCCATCAAGGAGGTCCCGGGCGAGATCACCCGTCGCGGCTTCAAGAAGGCCTTCGTCGCCTCCGACCCCGACCTCGTGAAGTTCGGCGTGACCGCCAAGGTGACCGACCTGCTCGACGAGGCCGGCATCGCGTGGGAGCTCTTCTCCGAGATCAAGCCCAACCCCACCATCAAGAACGTCCAGGACGGCGTCGAGGCCTTCAAGGCCTCCGGTGCCGACTGCATCGTCGCCGTGGGCGGCGGCAGCGCCATGGACACCGCCAAGGCCATCGGCATCATCGCCGAGAACCCCGAGTATGCCGACGTCGTCAGCCTGGAGGGCGTCGCCGACACCAAGAACCACGCCACCTTCACCATCGCCGTCGCCACCACCGCCGGCACCGCTGCCGAGGTCACGATCAACTACGTCATCACCGACGTCGAGAAGGAGCGCAAGTTCGTCTGCGTCGACACCAACGACATCCCCGACGTCGCCGTCGTCGACCCCGACATGATGGCCTCCATGCCCGCCGGCCTGACCGCCGCCACCGGCATGGACGCGCTGACCCACGCCATCGAGGGCTACACCACCCGCGGTGCCTGGGAGCTCTCCGACATGTTCCACTTCAAGGCCATCCAGCTCATCTCCCAGAACCTGCGCGACTCCTACGCCGAGGCCAAGAGCGGCCAGCCGGGCTCCGGCCGCGAGGGCATGGCGCTGGGCCAGTACGTCGCCGGCATGGGCTTCTCCAACGTCGGCCTGGGCATCGACCATGCCATGGCCCACACGCTCTCCGCGCACTATGACACCCCGCACGGCGTCGCCTGCGCCATGCTGCTGCCCATCGCCATGGAGTACAACAAGCCCGTCGTCGCCGAGCGTCTGGCCCGCGTGGCCATCGCCATGGGCGTCGACACCACCGGCATGACCGACGACGAGGCCGCTGACGCCGCCATCGCAGCCGTCAAGCAGCTCTCCGAGGACGTCAACATCCCCAAGACCTGCGACGGTCTGGTGGAGGCCGACCTCGACCAGCTGGCGAGCGACGCCCTGGCCGATGCCTGCTACCCCGGCAACCCGCGCGAGGCCAATCACGAGACGGTCAAGGCCCTCTTCCGCAAGATCATGGCCTAGTCGAGACGTCTCGACGTGTGTACCAGCGAGGGAGTCGGACTCTGCCCTGGGTCCGGCTCCCTCTTTTCGACGAACCGTCCCGCCGGCCCCGGATGCCATGCGCCCGCCCTGCCGTCCCTGCCACCGCACCCGTGAGAGGTTGATGCCATGAAGCCCTGCGTGCCATCCTTGCCATCGGCCGTCCTTGCGGCCGTGCTGTCGGGAGCGCTTGCCGCGTGCGGATCCCTTCCCATTGGCAATGCGGACAATGACGCCGCAGGCGTGCGGCAGCTCGCCACCGAAGACGATGGGGGACAGGGGGCTGCGCAAGACCCCGACGGCGCTGCGGGACTGAGAACCACCCTCGATGGCACCCCGATTCCCGAGGGGACGGTCATAGAGGACGACTTCGCGCCCGACTCGCTTCCCGTCTCGGAGGGGGACGGGATCAGCGTCACCGGAACGCTCGCATACGAGACCTACGAACGCCAGGGAACCGTCGAGTGTCTCATCCTCGTGCTGGACGAGCCCTTCGACGCGGAGTACGCGTCCCATCCGAACGAGGGCTCGCCAGAACTGCACAAGGGCGTGACCTGCATCGATGTCAGCGAGCTGCTCCATGGGGGAGCGTGTGACGCCAGTGTCGCGGGCAGCAGGGTGCGGGTTTCGGGCACCTTCTCGGGAAGTGGCGAGACGAGCGGGGCGCACTACGACCAGGATGGGACGTTCCGGGCCAATGGCGGGTGCGTCCTGCACGACCCCGTGTTGGGGGAATAGGGGCAGACCATGGCAAACATGCATGACTACCTGACGTGGCGCGGCGACATCTCCTTCGAGGAGCGTCCCTTCAACATCGCGGACAACGTCATCCTCGCGACGCTCTCCTACCTCGACTTCTCGGGCATCGTCGCGGGCGAGCGGCAGGGCCGGAGCATCAAGCTGTCCCTTGCCTGCCAGCGCCTGCTGGACCGCGCAGGCGATGACGTGGCGCCGTTCGTGCGCTCCCTCGCACGGCTGGACGCGCGCTTCGTCCAGCTGGTGGGACAGTCGCGCCGCTTTGGCAGCGCCATGCTTCACTCCTATGCCGACATCGTCGACGAGTCGCGGTCGCTCCAGTTCGCCGCCCTGCAGGTCGACCTGCCCTCTGGAGAGACCTACGTGTCGTTTCGCGGGACCGACACGACGCTGGTGGGCTGGCGCGAGAACTTCATGCTGGGCTTCGAGGTGACCGAGGCGCAGCGCGAGGCGAGGATCTATCTGGAGCAGGCGCTGGCACAGGCGCAGGAGCGCGGGCGACGGGTGCTGGTCGGAGGCCACTCGAAGGGCGGCAACCTGGCGGAATACGCGTCGGTCACCTGTGCGAGGGACCTGCGCGAGCGTATCGTGGCCGTCTACACCAACGACGGGCCGGGCATGTCCCCCGATGTCATGCGCGCGGACAGCCGCGAGGTCCTTGGCGACCGCCTGGTGCGGGTCGTGCCCACCTACAGCGTCATCGGCATGCTCTTCTCGCGCCCCGACGATCCGTGCACGATCGTGCGCAGCAACGCCACCGGTATCGGCCAGCATGACCCGATCACCTGGCAGATGCTGCCCACGGGCCTTGCCGAGGCCTCGGAGCTGCTGCCCGACTGCCGCGTGCTGAACGAGTCCATTGCCGAATGGGCTGCCGGCGTGCCGCTGGACGAGCGAGAGCGCATGACCGATGAGGTCTTCGATGCGCTCGAGGCGGGTGGGGCCAACACGTTCGACGAGATAGCCGCCACGCCGGAGGGGCGCCAGAAGGTGCTGCGCGCGCTGCTCGAGACCGACGACAAGACGCGCGACCTGGCGATGGCGCTGGTGGAGCGGATGGTCAACACGTCGGTGGGGGCGATGCGCGAGGCGCTGGCCCAGTGGCGGCGCGGTGCCCTCGAGGCGGCAGACGATGCGCGTCGCCGCCTCCAGGAGGCGAGCGAGGAGCGTCACCAGAACAAGCGGCCCTAGGCCAGCCGACCGACTCCCTACTCGTCGTCGCCGACGATGGGGCCGATGACCATCGTGGCAAGCGAGATGACGATCGAGCCGATGATGGCGGAGCCGAACGAGTCGATGCTGATGCCCGAGCCGAACAGGTCGACGGAGAGGCTTCCGGCTATCTCGAGCATGAACGCGTTGATGACCAGGCAGAAGACGCCCAGCGTCAGGATGGTGATGGGCAGCGAGAGCACCTCGGCGATCGGCTTGATGATGGCGTTGACCAGTGCCAGCACGAGTGCGCACATGATGGGGCCCATGTAGGATCCGCCCACGGCCTCGATGCCTGGGACGAACGCGATGGCCGCCGCAGTCGCGATGCTGGTGACCAGCCAGGTGGCGAAGAAGCCCATGGCACGTCCTTTCTCGTGGGGCACGCGCATCGTGCCGACTCTGTACTTTGTACCCCTTCTGCATGTGGCTGGGATGAACCGCGCATGAAGCTTCGGTTAAGCGGCCATTCGGACGGGTGTCGATGGGGGGAGGTTCAGCATCTGTCGCGGCGAAGGCGCAGGTGTCGGCGTGTCTCATGAAGGCGAAATGCGGGCGCACGATGCACTTTAATAGGGTAAAGTGACAACGATGACAACATCCGCATGGCGACGAGGGGGACGCGATGGGTCAGGACGAGGCACTCGAGAGGCTGTGCGCGGCACTCTGCCTGCTGCAGGCGCCCGACGAGGCGCGTGCGCTGCTTGCCGACCTGTGCACCAGGCGCGAGACCATCGAGCTCGCCCAGCGTCTGGAGGTCGCCACGATGCTGCGCGACGGGGCCTCCTATCTGGAGGTGTCCCGTGCCACCGGGGCGTCGTCCACCACGGTCAGCCGCGTCTCCAAGTGCCTGAACGGCGAGGCGGGCGGCTATCGCATCGTGCTCGACCGCCTGGATGGGACCCATTGCGGCTGAGGCCTTTCCCCGTCCATTTCCGTCTGCCCGAGTTGGTACCATGGTTTCCTCATGCGGGCGGTGTCCCGCATGCCACCCGGAGGCGAGGCGAGGGGGACACATGGCCCTTTCTGTGATTCAGACAACCGAAGAGCACCTGATGTGCGATGCCGTGACCGACGCGCTGCGTGCGGGCATCGACGCAGGTGGCTCGGCCGTCCTGCTGGTGCCGTCCTTCGCGCAGGCGCTCGACGCCCAGCGTGGCCTGGCCCGGCTGCCGGGTCTGGCGATGGCGGTGACGACGACCACGCCCGCCGCCTGGGTGAGGGAGCGCTGGGAGGTGTGGGGCGACGGGCGCACCATCGCGGACGACGTGGCGATGACGGTGCTTGCGCGCGAGGTCATGCAACAGGCCGACTCCGAGAGCCTGGGCCCGATCGAGCTGTCCGTGGGGGCGGTCCATGTGCTGGCCCAGCTGGTGGGACAGGCGCAGCCATGGCTGCCGGTCGATGCGGACGGCGCGGTCGACCACGAGGCATGCGCCACCGCGGGTCTGACACATGCGGAGACCTGCCTCATGGGCCTGGCCGGGGCGCTGGGGACGCTGCTGGGTCGGCGCGGCTACATCACGGCGGCGCAGGCCTCGGTGCAGGCGGTGCGCGCGATGGCGGATGCCGGGGCAGGCGTCGCCCCCGTGGTTGCCGCCGGCTTTGATGCGATGCGCCGGACGGAGCGGGAGCTGCTGGTTGCCCTCGGCAAGCTGACGCAGGTGCGGGTCGTCGTCCCGGTCTGCGATGGCCCGGCTGCCAGCCAGGCGCGCCAGCTGATGGAGGGCCTCGGCGTGGTTGCCGGGGACCCCGATGGTGCCTGCCCGGCGCAGGACGTGGCGCGCGATCCCCACCTCTCGCGTCTTCTGGATGTCCTCTTCACGGGAGAGACCGTGACGCCCGACCCCCAGGGACCGGTGGAGCTGCTGTTGGCGTCGGGGCCCGTCGCCGAGGCGGAGCTGGTCGCCCAGCGCGTCGAGCGTCTGGCACGGGAGCGCCTGTCGGTGGTCGTGGCGGTTCCCGACATCGCCCGCGCCCGTCGCGAGCTGGTGCCCAAGCTGGCCCAGCGTGGCGTGTCCTGCCGCCTGCAATGGTCCAAGGCCCTGCTCGACTGCCCGTCCGCACAGGCCTTCTTCGCCTATGCACGCACGGTGGCCCGGCTGGCCCAGCTGGCCGACACCTGGCCCGAGCCCGTCGACGGGCTGGAGGGCAAGGTGCTCCAGCTGGGTGACATGAGCTGGTGGCCGCCGCGCGAGCTGACGGACTTCCTGCTGTCTGACATCGCGCATGCAGGCGTGACGAAAGGCTGGTGGGATGACGCCCTGTGGCGCGGCAACCGCCTGCTGACGCCCGCCCGCCTGCTGGAGATGCTGCAGTCGGAGCGGGACTGCTCCGCCTCGGTGGCTCGTGCGACGGCCGAGCTGCTGCGCGGGCGCATCGGGACGGCTGCCTCGAAGCTGCTGCAGCCCTATGTCCTCCCGGGCGACCAGGCATCCGATGCGCAGGATGGGAAGGGTGTCTCCGGGGTGCTCCCAGCGGGCGAGGAGCCCGCGGTGCTCCAGGCGATACTGCAGGTTGCGGGGACGCTGCGCGAGCTTGGCGTCACCGCGGACCCCAGCGTCGAGGGCTCCGTCAGCCTCCGGGAGCTGGTGGAGGTCTGCGAGTGGGCGGCACGTGGCGTGACGGTGGTTGGCCGGCAGGAGCTGTTGGGGACAGACGATGGCGTCATGGTGCGCGTCATGTCCCCTCGCGAGGCGGCCTCGCTGGCCCCTGGCTCGGTCGATGCCCTGGCCGTCTGTGGCCTGACGACGGCGGAGTCCCCGATATCGGCGGGTGACGGGTTGCTGCCGGCGCTGCTCGAGCAGCTGTGCGTCGAGCCGCCCGCCGACCCGATGGCGCAGGCCCGGACGGCGTTCCGGGCGCTGGTGGCCGTCCCGCGCAGGCGCCTGGTTCTGGAACGTGCCCTGCACGACGGAGACTCCGAGGTCACCTATCCCTCGGTCATGCTGTCGGAGCTGTTGACCGCCTATGGCATCGCCCCTTCGGCGTCGCCTTCGGACATGGCTCTGCCGGTGACCCAGCGACCCGAGACCCTGCTCGCGCAGAATCTCGCGGCTGACGGCCAGTGGCCCCGGCGGACGCTGTCTGACGACCCCGCTCCCGCGGGTCGCCTGACCGATGCGGTCCGCTCGCTCGTCTTCGTCCCCCAGGAAGGTTCCGACCGCCTGCCTGATGGCAAGCCCGTCCTGTCCGCATCCCAGATCGAGACCTACCTCGATTGCCCCTACAAGTGGTTCAGCCTGCGCAGGCTGCGCCTGGGTACCGTCGATGCGGGGCACACGGGCATGGAGATGGGCACCTTCGCCCATCGCGTGCTGGAGGTGACCCATCGCGAGCTGCTGGTGCGGGCGTTGGAGGCGCAGGGCACCGGCCTCGCGTGCGACGAGCTGCTCGCCCAGATCGAGTCCGATCCGGTGCGTTCCGTTCCGGGCTCGCGCATCGACGCGTCGAACCTCGATGCCGCCCGCACGGTGCTCGACCTGGAGTTCGACCTGCACCAGCAGCACATGTACATGGTGCGCCGTCCGCGTCAGGCCCAGCAGCTGCTGGTGGCTCACGACTCCTCCGACCGCTCCCAGGAGGACCGCCTGCGCCAGGACCTGCTCTCCTCCCTGGAATACCAGACACGCATCCTCGCCGGCTTCGAGCCGCGCCTGTTCGAGTGGAGCTTCGGACGCCACGGCGACCTCGTCGAGTATGCGGGCGCCTATTTCACCGGGACGGTCGACCGCATCGACGTCAACCCACATGGCATGGCTGTCATCATCGACTACAAGCACAAGAGCCCCTTTGGATTTGCGGCGGACTACGACGCCCTCCAGCCGGGGGTGCTCGAGGGCGAGCAGCTGCCCCATCGCGTGCAGTCGCTGATCTATGCCCAGGTCGTGCGACGCGCCTTCGCCGGGCGTCTGCGGCTGGCCGGTACGGTCTACCTCAGCACCAAGAGCCCCCACGCGCTGGCAGGCGCCGCCGACGAGAACGTGGTCGACCAGGTCTTCGGGCACCTCAGCTCCCGGCGCCTGCCCAGGGTCAGCGTCCCGCGCACGTCCGAGGGGGCTTCGGGCATGGAGGACCTGCTCGACCGGACCGAGGAGCTGGTCGCCCGGCAGGTGCGCCAGATGCTGGCGGGAGACATCGAGGCGCGGCCGCGCGACAGCCTGTCCTGCGACTTCTGCCCGGTGATGCAATGCGAGCGAAGGGTGGCGAAGTAATGGCCGCAATCGATCTCTCACGTCTGAACGAGGGCCAACGTGCCGTTGCCAGCCGTCTCGACGAGCCGCTGTTCGTGGCCGCGGGGGCTGGTTCGGGCAAGACCTTCACCCTGACGGCACGCCTCGTGCATGCCCTGTCCGAGGGCTCTGCCCCCAATGGCGGCCGGTACCTGGCATCCATAGACGAGGCGTTGGTCATCACCTTCACCGATGCCGCAGCGCTGGAGATCAAGGAGCGTGTGCGCCAGGCCCTGCGCGAGGCCGGGGAGGACGACCCGCTGCTGTACGAGCAGTCCCTGCGCGTCGATGGTGCCTGGATCTCCACCATCCACGGCATGTGCTCGCGCATCCTCAAGCGCCACGCCATCGAGCTGGGTGTCGACCCCGAGTTCCGGATGTGCGAGGGCAGCGTGGCCGACGCCCTGATGGCACGTGCGCTCGACGAGGTCATGACCGAGGTGCAGCACGACGATGCCTATGCCGCCCTGCGCGACGAGTATCCCCTGTGGTCGGCGGGGTCATTTGGCAGCTACTCGGTCGTCAGCATGCTGCGCGACCTGCGCAGCGAGGCGGCGAAGTGCCCCCATGGCTTCGACGACCTGGTCTGCCCGTCCAGTGGCGAGACTCCCTCCGAGATGTCGCGGCTGCGTTCCTGCCTCGAGTCGATAGCGGCATGCAATCTGACGGACAAGCAGCGTGCGGTGGCCGAGGGGTCGCTCTCGGCGCTGCAGCCCTACTTCGAGCTGGCACCCGGAGCACGTACCCCGGAGGCCGCCTGCGCGGTGCTCCCGCTGGTCAAGGTGCCCGACCTGCGCAAGGCGGACCTGAAGCCACTGAAGGAGGATGCCAAGAGGGCGCTGGCCGAGGCGATGGTCTGCGCGCACTACGAGCGCGTCCAGGGCATGGCCCCCCAGCTGGTCGAACTGGCCCGACGCTTCGACGCGCGCTATGGCGAGCTGAAGCACGAGCATTCGTATCTGGACAACGACGACCTGATCGCATTCGCGCTGCAGGCCGTCGAGGGCAATCCCGAGGTTGCCCGCGACTACGCCGGACGCTTCCGCCTCGTGATGATCGACGAGTTCCAGGATACCGACGACAAGCAGCTGCGCCTGATCTCCCTGCTGTCGGGCGAGGACGCCTGCCACCTGACCACGGTCGGCGACGCCCAACAGTCCATCTATCGCTTCCGAGGCGGCGACGTCGAGGTCTTCCGTGCGCGCGGACGCTCGCTGCCCGCCTCGCAGCACGTGGCCATGGACGTCAACTACCGCAGCGACCACCATGTGCTGGCGCTGGTGGAGCGCGTGTGCGGCGACGCCCAGATGCTGGGGGACTTCCTCAAGCTGGCGGGCGATGCGGGCCGTCACGGCTCGTACGTCGCGCGCGACGAGTCGGGGCACGAGCCTCCGCGCATACGGCTGGAGGTGGTGCGGGGTGGCAATGCCGAGCTGATGTCGGCGACGCTCGCCGCCCAGCTCGCCGACCGCCTGGCGGACTACCGGCGCATGGGGCAGCCGGTCGGCAGCATGGCCCTGCTCCTGGGTACGACGAGCCGCGTGGGCCTCTACCTGGACGCAATGCGCTCCCGTGGGCTGGCCGCGGTCGTCACCGGGGGCTCGTCCTTCTCGTCCACGCCCGAGGTCGGCGTGGTACAGGCCCTGCTGCATACGCTGGCCAACCCCCACGACACCGAGACGGGACTGTTCCGCCTGCTGTCCAGCGAGATGTTCCGCCTGGATGCCGATGACTTCTGCCAGCTGGGGACGCGCACCCAGCAGCAGCTGGACGCCCCGGCAAAGCGTCCGGTCGAGCAGTGCTTCGTCACGGGGGAGCTGGTGCTGCATGGGGATGCGCAGCCCTCGCCGCGCCTGCATGCCGCCCACGAGGTGCTGACGCGTGCGTTCGCGCGTCTGGGGAGATGGCAGTTGGCGGACGTCTGCCAGGCCGTGGTGGAGGAGAGCGGCTGGCTGCTGCGTCTCGAGCGGGAGGGAACCGACGGCCTCTCGCGTGCCGCCAACGTGCTGGCGGCCGTTCGTTACATCCGCGAGCTGACCGAGGACCTGGGCTTGGGGGCCTCCCGCACCGCCGACGAGTTCGACCGATGGCTTGAGGCGGCCAAGCTGACGCCAAAGAACCTCGTGGGAGACCGCGTCGACGCGGTCCAGGTCATGACCATCCACGGGTCGAAGGGCCTTCAGTTCGCGGTCTGCGCCGTCGCGGAATGCTGGGGCAACCCCAACACGAGGGGCAAGCTCTCGCTCGGCCGGAAGGACGGCACGTGTCGCGTCTGCGTGGCACCCAGGGCCGAAGGCCAAAACCTCTCCACCCACCGCAAGCTGGTCGAGGTGCCGACGGAGCAGGGGGAGTGCCATTCGGTCTCCGACTGGTCGCTCTACCTCGAGCAGCAGGAGGCCTCGGCCTCGTTGGCCGAGAAGGCCCGCCTGCTCTACGTCGCGCTGACGCGTGCCGAGGAGGCGTTGGTGGTCGGGGTGCCCGTCTCGGGCACCGAGGCCCACCAGTCGTCGCTGGCGCTGGATTTCCTAGGCGCGTTCGACGAGCTGGGCGAACTGGAGGCGGGGGAGCATGAGATAGCGGTGACCCCGTCACGGCCCATCGAGTGCGAGGCGCGCGTGCAGGACGATGCCGGGGGATGGCGTACGGTGCGCACGGCGACCGAGCAGGCGCCGGGGGTCGCGCGTGTCATCCGCCTTGCCAAGCGCGGCAGGGGCAAGGACGAGCCATGGGATGCCGACAGCGCTGGTACGCTGGCAGGCTTTGACGGCCAGCTGCCCGATGCGGTCTCCGCCGTGCCACGATTGGGGGTTTCGGAGGCCATCGAGGGGGCAGATGCCGCTTACGAGCCGTTTGGCCTCTACGAGACGGTGCGTCCCCCGATGGAATCGAGGGGATGGCGGCCGCGCGAGGACGTGTTCAGCTACTCGTCCGCGCATGCCCTGATGGGTCAGCGGGCATCGTCCGGACAGCAGGCCGCATCCGGGCAGACCGCTCCCATCCCAGCAAAGCAGCCGCCCACGCCTCCGAGGGCCCAGACCGAGGCGGAGGCGGAAGGCTCCGCCTATACCGACGACGCGGACAAGGCCACCAACCTGGGCTCGGCCTTCCACGAGCTTGCCCAGACCATGGTCGAGACGGGGCGTGACCACGATCCCCAGAGACGGGAGGCGCTCGCGCGCACCTGGCATCTCTCCGCTCGCCAGCGCCAGCGCCTGAAGGAGGCGATTGGCCGCTGGGAGACCAGCGACCTGCGTCGCGAGGCCCTGTCCTACCAGCTGGTCCGCGCAGAGGTGCCCTTCTTCGTCCAGGTCGAGTCGCGCTACGGCCGCTACGTCGAGGGCGCCATCGACCTCCTGGCCTGCGACCGTGGCGCACGCCATGCGTTGGTCGTGGACTACAAGACGGGCGACGTCGGCCTCACGTTCCAGCAGATCGAGGACCGCCACCGCATGCAGGCCAACTTCTACGCCTGGGTGCTGATGGACCAGGGCTTCGATGGGGTGGAGTGCGCCTTCTGCTGCGTCGAGGTGGACGACGGCACTGGCGGTCCGGTCGTGGTGCGCTACGCCTTCGATTGCGACCACCTTCCCCAGATGGACTGACCTGCCCAGACCGCGTTGGGCGTCCCCCACAATGGGTACCCTGTGGTTACTGGGGTTGCGCATCGACGCGCATGGCCACAAGAGAGGGGTTGCAATGAGCTACGAGTTCGAGGAACTGCCCAAGAAGAAGCGCTTCGGCTTCGTGAGGTTCATCCTGCTGGTCCTCCTGGTCGCGGCAATCGGCTTTGGCGCATGGCTGGGACTGTCCGTCAAACGCGTCGGCGAGCTGTTCGACGGCGCGCTGAGCTCCTATGACAGCATGAGCGCGAACATCGAGGCGCAGGACTATTCGACGGCGCTTGCGGACGCCCGCACGGCCGCATCGCTGACCAGCCAGGCGGCCACCGAGCTGCAGGGAACCCAATGGGACATCGCCTCCCGCATTCCCGTGCTGGGAGGGGACGTGAGCACCATGCGCTCCATCGGATCCATCTCTGGCAGCCTTGCCGACGATGCGGTGCTGCCGGTGCTGGACGGTTGGGACGAGCTGGCGCGTGACGGGGTCATAGAGGACGGCGTCATCGACCTGAACAAGATTCCCACCAAGCTCGAGCAGCTGGCGAGCCTTGCCAACACGCTGCAGACGGCCGGCGCGGTCATCGACGACTGCAACGCCCAGGCGCTGGCGCTGCCCGAGTCCCACTTTGGGATGCTGAACGAGTGGACTTCCCGGCTGCGCGAGACGCTGGACTCGGCCAACACGACCTTTGACCAGTTCGGGGGTGCCATCGACCTGGTCGTCGGCGTGTCCTCCACCCTGTCCTCGCTGACCGGGGGAGAGGGCTAGGCTCCAGACGCCGTCATACCGTCGGTCCTGACGCTCCCCGGGGCGTGCGAAGGCGTCCCGGGGAGCGTTCGTCTGCCGCACTCCACCTGCCAACCGAACAAGCTGTCGCCACTTCGCGCCATCGGGGGAGCGGGACCATTTGCGTCGTATGGCTCGGCTAGAATGGACCCCTGAAACCACGCGCGAAAGGTGCCCCATGGCATTCGTCCACCTGCACAACCACTCGGACTTCTCCATCCTCGATGGTGCCACGCCGATTCCCGACATGGTCAGGCGCGCCGTCGACCTGGGTATGCCCGCCATCGCCCTCACCGACCATGGCTACATGTTCGGCGTTCCCAACTTCGACCTCGAGTGCCGCAAGTACAACGGTGGCGCCGCGGACTACAAGCAGTGGTCCCACGACCGCGAGTGCTTCCAGAAGGGCTGGGAGTTGGAGGAGCCTGCCCCGGATGCGCCCGATGCGGGTCCGCACGACCGCGTCCATGCCCAGTGGCAGCGTGACGTCGCGGCATGGCAGGCCACTGGTGGCGAGGCGAACCGCGACGCTGCCCTTGCCGCGGTCGACGCATGCCGTCCCGCCCCCATCATCAAGCCGATCTTCGGCTGCGAGGCCTACTTCATCACCGACGACACCATCGAGAAGGGCACGCGCCAGCGTCGCTACCACCTCATCCTGCTGGCCAAGAACGAGACCGGCTACGTCAACCTGATGAAGATGATGTCCAAGGCCGCAAACGAGATGTTCTACTACAAGCCGCGCACCACGCTGGCCATGCTGCAGGAGTACCACGAGGGCATCATCTGCCAGAGCGCCTGCGTCCAGGGCATCATCCAGCAGAACATCCTCGATGGCAACTTCGACGAGGCGGAACGTTGGGCCCGCATCTACCAGGGCATCTTCGGCGAGGACTTCTACATGGAGATTCAGGACCACGGCTTGGAGTTCCGTGGCGGCCTGAACGACCGCACCCTCGACGAGCAGCTGGTCAAGCTGGCCCGCAAGCTGAACATCAAGGTTGTCGCTACCAACGACTTCCACTACCTCACGCGCGAGGACGCCCCCACCCAGGACATCATCAGCTGCATCGGCACGGCCGACCAGCTGGACAACACCAACCGCAAGCACATGGAGGGCACCGAGTTCTACCTGAAGAGCGAGGAGGAGATGCGCTCCCTCTTCTCATGGATCCCGGAAGCCTGCGACAACACGCTGGAGGTCGCGGACAAGTGCCAGTACGAGCTGGACTGGACGCACATGTACCTGCCCAAGTTCCCTGGCCTGAAGGAGGGGGAGACCTCCGAGGAGCGCTTCCGCAAGGAGTGCGAGCAGGGTCTGGCCCGTCGCTATGGCGACGACTGGCGCAACCTGACCATCGGCGGCGTCAACGTGCTGGAGCGCTTCGAGTACGAGTACGACGTCATCTGCACCAAGGGCTTCGCGGACTACTTCCTCATCGTGCAGGAGTACGTGCGCTGGGCGAAGGAGAACGGCATCGGCGTGGGTCCGGGCCGTGGCAGTGCGGCAGGCGCCATCGTCGCCTACGCGATGGACATCACGACCTTCGACCCACTGGAGAACGGCCTGATGTTCGAGCGATTCCTGTCGGTGGAGCGCTCCGAGATGCCCGATATCGACATGGACTTCGACGATGAACGACGGCTGGAGGTCATCCAGCACGTACGCGAGCTCTATGGCTCCGACCGCGTCAGCCACGTCATCACCTACTCGACCATCAAGGCCAAGCAGGCCATCAACGACGCCAACCGCGTGTTGGGCTTCCCGGTGTACATGGGCCAGCGCCTGTCGAAGATGATCTCCAACGACCCCAAGGCCAAGCTCAAGTTCGTGCTGGAGAAGACCCAGGGCAAGGAGGACCTCTACAGCCCCGACTTCGCCGAGGCCTACCAGCGCGACGCCGATGCCCATCGCATCATCGACGCGGCTCTGGCCATCGAGGGCAAGACGCGTGGCGAGGGCGTGCACGCCTGTGCGGTGCTGATCACTCCCACGCCCGTCAACGACCACGTCCCGACCAAGCTGGACACCAAGGGCGGCGTCGAGATCACCCAGTATGAGGGCCACTCGGTCGCCGACATGGGCCTGCTGAAGATGGACTTCCTGGGCCTGCGCACACTGACCGTCATTTCCAAGACCCTGGCAAACATCCGGGCCAACTACCCCAACGCAAGCGATATCGACCGCATGCCCGACGCCGTGCGTGGCACCATAAAGCCAGGGGCGACGTGCGTGGACATCGACGTCGACAAGATTCCCTTTGGCGACTCCGAGATCTTCGCCCTCATGGGGCGCGGGCACACCGCCGGCGTCTTCCAGATCGAGTCCGCGGGCATGACGGCAACGATCAAGGGCATGCAGCCACGCGAGTTCAAGCACGTGGTGGCCCTCATCGCCCTCTATCGCCCCGGCCCCCTCGGCGCCGGCATGGTCAGCGACTACATCGACCGCATGAACCACCGCAAGCAGGTCGCCTTCTACGACAACCGCCTGTCCGACATCCTGGAGGAGACCTATGGCACCATGGTCTATCAGGAGCAGGTCATGCAGATCTCGATGAAGATGTGCGGGTTCTCGGCGGGCGAGTCGGACTCGCGCATCCGCAAGCCGGTGGCCAAGAAGAAGATCAAGATGCTCACCAGCGAGGTCTTCCATTGGGAGGATGGCAAGGACGAGACCATCCGCGACCACTGGATGAACGGTGCCCAGGCAAACGACTACTCGTACGAGATCGCGGACAGGATCTGGAACGACGTGCTGGAGTTCGCCTCGTACGCCTTCAACAAGTCGCACTCGGCGGGCTACGCCATCCTGGTCATGCAGACCGCCTGGCTGAAGGCCTACTTCCCCAAGGAGTACATGGCATCGGTCCTCACCAGCTACATGGGCAAGACCGAGAAGATCGTCCACTACGTCACGTCATGCCGGCACGAGGGCATCGAGGTCCTGCCACCCGACATCAACGAGAGCGGTAGGGACTTCACGGCGACTGCCGAGGGCATCCGCTTCGGCTTTGCGGGCATCCGCGGCGTGGGTGCCGGCGTCGGCGAGGCCATCATGGCCGAGCGCGACGAGGGCGGCCCGTTCAAGACCCTGCACGACTTCGTCGAGCGTGTGGATTCCAGCCAGGCGAACCGTCGCGTGGTCGAGGCGCTCATCAAGAGCGGAGCCTTCGATTCGACCGGTTACACCCGCATGCAGATGATGCACTTCGTCGACAAGAACAACCCGGAGAACATCATCGATGCGGCGGCCAAGCGGCAGAAGGACCGCGCCGCGGGCCAGAGCTCGCTCTTCGACCTGTTCGCCGACGTCGCCGGGTCGGGTTTCGAGAACGACGTGCCTGCCCCCGACGGTATCGAGTGGGACCGTTCGATCAAGCTCGCCCAGGAGCACGACGTGCTGGGCATCTACGTCTCGGACCATCCGCTGCGCCCGTACGAGTACGCGCTGTCGAAGGCGCGCGACTACCTAATCAGCGACATCGAAGTCAGCGAGGAGTACCTGAACCCCGCGACCGGCACCTCATCGACACGCTACCGCGTGCCCGAGGGCAAGCCGATCCGCCTGGCGGGCATGGTCACCGCGGTGGCCAAGAAGACCACCAAGAACGGCGACAACATGGCCATCGTGACGCTGGAGGACATGGAGGGCGAGATAACGCTGGTCGTGTTCCCCAAGCTCTACAAGCAGTGCGCCGCGACGCTTGCGGGCGAGATCGACCAGGAGACCGGCGAGACCGTCGGCAACGTCTTCGTCCGCGTGTCGGGCAAGCTTGAGCGCTCGGACCGGGGCAACCAGATCATCTGCCAGGACATCCAGGCGATCGAGCTGTCGGACCGCACCAACAAGCCCAGGGTGTTCGAGGTGTTCATGACACCGCGCATGCTGTCCTACGACCGCATGCAGAACCTCAACGCGATCTTTGGCCGCTATGCGGGCATGGACCGTGTCGAGCTGCTGGTGCAGGAGGCGTCGGGCAACACGATGCGCATGGAGCTGCCGACGAGGGTGGACGCGCGCAATGTCCTGCTGAAGGCCGAGGTGGTGGACCTCATCGGCCAGGAGGGGCATGTCGCCTACGCGTAGCGTTGGTGGCTGGGCGTGGCTAGGATCCGACGATCTCGAATCCCCTCGCCGCGAGGATGGGGGCGACGGCCGGCGTCAGTCGGGCGGTCCGCAGCGAGAGCCGCCGGACGCCCTCCAGCAGCCGCGCCTCGTCCCACTCGCCCAGATAGGCGACGAGCGTTGACAGAACCTGCTGGTAGGTGGCCTCGTCGGCGCCATAGGTCGCATCGTAGATGCGCTCCTCGTGCGCGCAGTCGTTGCGCAGCTGGCCGAGCGTCTCCAGGTCGTGCAGCATGCCTGCGGGCGAGAGCGTCTTGCCGGCGCTGGTCGTGCCGCAGGTCTCGCGCATGCGCTGGCAGACGATGCGCTGCTCGTTGCGCTTCATCAGGGCGAAGAAGTAGCGCAGGTTGCCAAAGGTGAGGTCGGAGAACAGCACCCAGAGCGGGACCTCGTGGTAGTGCTCGCGATACCAGGCGACCTGCTGCCCGTCGTGCGGCTCGTCGTCGCGCTCGTCGCTGGTGTGGCCGCGCGCGTGGTGCTCAAGGGTGTTGATCATCCAGGTGAGGTCGCCGTCGTAGCCGTCGCTGCCGCGCAGGTACTCGCTCTGCTGGGCATAGCAGCCGCGTCGCAGGTAGGCCTCGGTCTTGGGATGGTGCTCGCAGAAGGTGTGGGAGAGGATGGAGCGCAACGTGCACTCGACGCTCATGACGGCCCGGAAGGTCAGTGCCCGCAGCTCGCGGTCGAAGAGGAAGAGCTGGTAGATCTGGTCGAAGGTCGTTCCTTCGAGGTAGCGGTCGTCGGATGCGGCAGCGGTGGCTGCCGGGTCGAGGAAGGCCTTGCCATAACCATTGACGACGGCGTAGTATCCCTCGCGCAGCAGCACCGAAGGCGTTTCGGCATCGGTCGCGACGCCGCGCGCCTGCAGCAGGGCCACCTGCTCCTCGATGCTCTTGAAGGTCTTGCCTGCGGCTTTGCCCATGTCATGTCTCCTTGGTCTGGAGACTATGGTAGCGCGTCCGGCGCATGCGGTGGGGGAGGGCCCTGCGTCCAGCCAGCGAGAGGGCGGGACTCCGTTCCGGCTAGGAGAGCTCACGGGCGACTGAGGGCCCCGGGGTTCCCTTCCTCATTGCACGCATGCTCGGCATGTTCCTTGGCCCGTGCGAATGGGGCCTGTCCTTGCCTGCCGCGATGGCTACAATAGAGCGTATCAGGCCTTGTGCCCAGGAGAGGTTCCGTGAAAGGAGAGCCACCATGGCCGACGTCAAGTTTTACAAGTGCAACAAGTGCGCCAATCTGTTTGTGAAGGTCATCGAGGGTCCCTGCACGCCGCAGTGCTGTGGCGAGCCCTGTACCGAGCTGGTGGCGGGCTCCTCCGACGGCGCCCGCGAGAAGCATGTCCCCGCGGTCACGCGTGCCGACGGCAAGATCGTCGCCCGCATCGGCGAGGTCGACCATCCCATGCTGGACGCACACTACATCCAGTTCGTCGCGCTGGCCACGCCTGACCGCATCGAGATCAAGAAGCTCCAGCCCGGTGAGGAGCCCGTTGCCACCTTCGCGTGCGACGGCGCCGAGGACGTCACCGTCTACGAGTACTGCAACCTCCACGGCCTGTTCAAGGCGGACATCTAAGCCGTGCGTCTTGGCATTGCCCAGATAGACACCGTGCCGGGTGCGTTCGACGAGACGGTCGAACGCATGGTGGCACAGTCCCACAGGGCCGCCGAGCAGGGAGTCGAGCTTCTCGCCTTCCCGCTCGCGGCCCTGGCGGGCGTTGATGTCGTGCCGTTTTCCGACCGCATCTCGTACATGCGCGACGTTGCCGATGCGGTCGCATCGCTCTCGGAGCATCTCGCCTGCCCCGCCATCGTTGCGGTGCCCATGGATCTGGGAGATGCCGAGGGGTTCTACGAGGTCCTGCTCGTCGAGCATGGCGAGGTGCGCCCCCTGCGCATGATGTCGCACCTGCATGGCCAGCCGTCCCCGGGGGGTTCGAGGGACTCCGACGTTCCCGAGTTCGACTTCGGTGGCCTGCATTTTGCCCTGGCACTCTCGCACGCCGACCTCGATGACCTCGACGACTACGACTACGACATCGATGCGGTGCTGTTCCTGTCGGGCTATCCCTTTGCGATGGACGACCCGTCGAGCGCGATGGGAGCCGACCTGGAGGGCGCGCGCTTCGTCGATGACGCGCGGACCATGCAGGCATGGCTGGCGGGCGTCGCTCCCGTTGGCGGTTACGGTGACGAGGTGTTCTCGGGGTCCAGCTTCGTGCTTGCGCCATCTGGCGACCTCGTCGCCTCGGCGCCGGCCTTCGAGGAGGCCCTGATCTGCGCCGACCTCGAGGCCGTCGCTCCGGAGCTGCCCGTCCCGCCGCTTGCCCCCGAGGTCTTCGACGCGCCGTTCCACCTATGGCAGGCGGTCTCTCTGGGCATACACGACTTCGTCACCAAGCAGGGCAGAAGCGATGTGGCGCTCTGCCTGGACGGCACGCTGGCCGCGTTCGTCCTGGCGGCGTTGGCCTCGGACGCCCTTGGTCCGCTGCACGTGCACGTGCTGGTGGGGGCCTCCGCCGGCCGTCGCGCCCCGTCCTGCCGCGAGCTCGTCGCGCGCCTGCGGGTGGACCACGTCGACGCCGTCGGCAGGTTGGGCGACTTCGACCCGCGCGACCTGGACGAGCTGCAGCTGGCCGCCCTCGCGCGCGAGCACGATGCGGTGGTGCTCTCGTCCCTGGACAAGACGGCGCTGGCCCTCGGTGTCGGTGTGGGTGCCGTCAGTGCCGCGACCCTGTGTCCGCTTGGCGACGTCTATCGCTCAGACGTCCTGGACATGGCCCATGTCCGCAACACCATCTCCCCGCTGTTCCGTCGCGTCCGCTTGGCCTCGGCCGACGTGCTCAGGCTGCCGATGCCCGACGGCTCGGTGCGCCGCATCGCCACGGAGCGAGAGGTGACGGCCCTCGACGAGGTCCTGCTGGGCTACATCGAGTACGACCGTCCGCTGGTGGAGCTTGCGGCCGATGGTGCGGACGTGGGCTTCGTCGATGCGGTGCTGCGTGCCGAGCGTTCCGCAGAGCCGATGCGCCGCGCGATGCCGCCGGTGCTGGCCATGAGCAGCCACACGCTGGACGACGCCCGCTTCCCGCTGGGGGTGCGCTGGCACGACACGCATCTCGACCAGGAGCAGGCTGCGCTTGACCTGCTGGGACGGCGAGAGGCTCCCTCCGACCAGTCGCAGCGGGGACACGAGGGGGACGAGCATGCTCCCATGGGCGCCGACATCGACGGCACCCTGTCGATGCTGCGCGACTTTGCCGAGCAGGGAGGCTTCATCCCCAGCGATTTCGCATCCCTGATGTCCTCGCATGACGAGGATGGCGGCCCTGCGGGACACGGCGTGGATGCCATGGGATGGATGTCACCTTTCTCGGAAAACTGACGGGCGTCTGTGATAGTATAGAACGGACGTTCTAATTGTTGCTCTGGCATCCAGGGAGGAGGCCCCTTGATCATCTTGGGCATCGATCCGGGCCTCGCCCACACGGGCTGGGGCATCGTCGAGACGCGTGGCGCGCTGTGTCGCGCTCGTGCCTACGGATGCGTCACCACACGTGCCTCGGAGCCCATCGACCAGCGTCTGGGCAGGATCTTCTCCGAGATCTGCCGCGCCATCGAGACCTATCATCCCACCCAGCTGGCCATCGAGAAGATCTTCTTCGGCGAGAACACCCGCTCGGCCCTCGCCACCGCCCAGGCACGCGGGGCGGCCATCGTCGCCTGCTCGCAGGCGGGCCTCGAGGTCGGGGAGTACACCCCCATGCAGATAAAGCAGGCCGTGGTGGGCACGGGAGCCGCGGACAAGCATCAGGTCATCTACATGGTGCGCACGGTGCTGGCCCTCGACCACGACCCGCATCCCGACCACGCCGCCGATGCCTTGGCCGCGGCGGTGTGCCATGCCAACCTCAACCGCACCAAAGAGCTCTCGCGGCGTGCCGCGGGCGACCAGATGCGCGAGGCCGAGCTGGCCCAGCGCGCGCTCGAGCGCGAGCAGGCACGCCTGGTGACGGCTGCCGCGACGGCCGCCAATGTCGCACGCATGCGTGACGAGGAACGAAACAGGAGGTCTGCCTCATGATTGTCCAGCTGACGGGCACGCTTCTGGAGGTGCTGCCCACCCATGTGGTGCTCGACGTGGGGGGTGTGGGCTACGAGCTGGGGGTCTCCTCCTCCACGGCGGCCGCGTTGCCCCAGGTGGGCACCGCCGGGGTCACGGTCCTCACGCGCCTCGTCGTGCGCGAGGATGCGATGGACCTCTACGGGTTCGCACGTCGCGAGGAGCGAGCACTATTCGACCGCCTCGTCGCCATCTCAGGCGTCGGGCCGAAGCTCGCGCTGTCGGTGCTCTCCACCTTCACCCCAGCCCAGCTCGCCACGGTCGTGGCGACGTCCGACATCAACCGCATTGCCCAGGTGCCAGGCGTGGGCAAGCGCAAGGGGCAGCGCCTGCTGGTCGAGCTGGAGGGAGTCTTCTCCAAGGATGCCGAGCTGCGTGGTCTGGTCGGCTTGGAACAGCCTTCGCTGGGCGAGACGGCCGCCGCGCCCGTGACGTCGGTGGCGGCCGAGGCGACCGACGCGCTGCTGTCCATGGGCTTCTCGCCCCAGGAGGCCGAGCTTGCCCTGCAGGGCCATGAGGAGGCCGGCGCCACCACGATCGAGAAGGCGCTGTCGTACGCGCTGCGTCGTCTGGGAGGTGGTGCGTGATGTGGGAGGCTACCGAGGACGACCTGTTCCGTGACGCAGGACCCTCCCGCGGCGGGGCGGGCATCTCGCCGCATCGGATGGGACAGCGCAGCGTGACGGGAGAGCTGACCTCCGACGACCTCGAGGTCGACCGCACCCTGCGTCCCAAGACGCTGGACGACTACTGTGGCCAGGAGCGCGTCCGCGAGAACCTGCGCGTCCTGATCCAGGCCGCGCGCGACCGCGGCGAGCCCCTCGACCACGTCATCTTCTCGGGTCCTCCCGGCTTGGGCAAGACGACGCTGGCGGGCGTCGTGGCCAACGAGATGGGCGCCACCCTGCACACCACCTCTGGTCCCGCCATCGAGCGCACGGGCGACCTCGCAGCCATCCTCACCAACCTGGGCGAGGGGGACATCCTCTTCGTCGACGAGATCCACCGCCTCAACCACCAGGTCGAGGAGGTGCTCTATCCCGCGATGGAGGACTTCTTCCTCGACATCGTCATCGGCAAGGGCCCCGCGGCGCGTTCCATCCGCCTGGACATACCACGCTTCACGCTGGTTGGTGCGACGACGCGCACGGGTCTCCTGACGGGACCCCTGCGCGACCGCTTCGGCATCTCCTATCGCCTGGACTACTACACGACTGACGAGCTGGCGCGCATCGTCGTGCGCTCCGCAGCGATACTCGGGGTGGACATCGACGCCCAAGGCGCAGCCGAGATCGCCTCGCGTTCACGCGGGACACCGCGCCTGGCCAACCGCCTGCTCAAGCGCGTGCGCGATTACGCGCAGGTCAAAGCCGAGGGTTCCATCACGTGGCAGGTCGCCGCAGAGGCCCTGTCGTTCTTCGAGATCGACGAGATGGGCCTCGACTGGATGGACGTCAAGATACTCGAGGCCCTGGCCCGGACCTTCCGGGGACGTCCGGTGGGTCTGACGACCGTGGCCTCCGCCGTGGGAGAGGACCCCTCGACCCTGGAGGACGTCTACGAGCCCTACCTGCTGCAGCAGGGCCTCATCATCCGCACGCCCCAGGGACGCCAGGCGACACCTGCCGCCTTCGAGCACCTGGGCATCGTTCCGCCGCCCCAGAAGTAGCAATCCGTCACATGCGCCGGACGGTGTCGCCCGGTGGCGCAGAGAGGCAGGTTCCATGCTCCATCGTGACTACCTGTTGGAGATCATCGCAAAGTTCGTCGAGTCGGTCAGCATCGCCCTGCGCCATGCGATGCTCGACGGCAGCCGCGAGGCGGCAGGCCAGGTCGAGGACAGCGTCGCGGCCCTGCTCGACCTGGATCCCCAGACGGCCATGAACCTCTCGCCCGACTCGCTGGTGACGATGATGCTGCTGTCGGGCATGGGCGATTCCCTGGCCAGCTACGTGGCCTACGCGCTCGATCGGGTGGGTGACGCATACGATGACATGGGCGATCGGCAGAAGGCAGCGCTGCGCTGGGACCAGGCCCAGGCCGTGGCGGAGTCGTTCGGCGTGGATCAGTCCAGCATTCCGGAGGAGTTTGCCGAACTAGAGGAGAGCCTCGGATAGTTGCGGGACTCGATCGGGGGCACCAGGCTGTCTGGCGTGCCATCCCGATGACCCCAGGGATCCCGCGTCGCTTGCCACCCTGGTATATGGCGGAGAATCGTAGGACCCGGGGTGGAAGTCGCGCCCGTCCGTGGCTATGCCCGCAGCGCCACGCCCGTGACGAGGGCCATGCCGCAGACCTCGACATGGTGGATGGCGATGCGGGAGATGCCCATGCGTTCCATGGCGGCCTGAGCGGCGCCATTGCGGCCATCTCCGCGCTCGATCCCCGGCTCGTGCATCACGAAGTGCCGCACCTCGAACAGCAGCTCCTCGTCGTGCGTGTCATACCAGCGGCGCAACGGTTGCGAGGTGGCCTTGAAGGCGGCCTCCTTCGCCGCGAACACGGCGCTCTCCGCGAGCGTCTGACCGCCGCCCTGTGCCAGGGAGGATGCCAGCCTGCGTTCCCCCTCGGTCAGCACCGCCAGGGCCAACTCGCGCCTGCGTGGGTTGCCCAGGCCCTCGAAATGCTCGGACGAGCTCAGGTCGACCCCGAGCCCCACCAGGGGCGACCCAGGTTGTGTCTGGGCCCACGCACAGGCAAGGTAGTCGTCCTCATCACTCAGGCTCACGAGCAGGTCATTGCGCTCGCAGCCGTCGGTGGTGGCGGCGAAGGGTGCCTCTCGGTCGTCGTAGCGGATGGGAATGACGAGGTTCCCCTCGGGCGTCGGCAGCTCGATGAACCCGCGCTCGTGGGCTTGCCACGATGCCGCCCCCTGCATTACCACCACGCCATGACGTGCGCACCCCAGCCCCTCGAAGGTGCGCGTGTCCAGGCCACGCACGTCCGGGGTGTCGACATGGCGCAGTCTCGCGTGAGGCCTAGTGGGCATCGGAGGGCTCCTGTCTGGTGGAGAGCACGATGCCTGCCACCACGATGGTGCCTCCGACCAGCTGTTGCAGGCTGATCTGCTCGCCCAGGATCAGTGCCGACAGCACCAGTCCGAAGACGGGGATCAGGTTGCTGAGCGAGGTGGCCGTCGAGGGCTCGAGCTCCTCCAGCCCCCAGTTGTACAGAACGAACCCGATGACGGTGCAGCCCAGGACGAGGTAGGCAAGCGAGGCCCACGCGGTTGGGGAGGGCAGCTGGTCGGGCATTCCTTCCGCCATCACGAAGGGGATGAATCCCAGCGCGCCGAACAGCGTCTGCCACGTGGTGATGGTCAGGGTGGTGTAGCGACCCATCACCATGCGCATCGCGAAGTTGTAGAGAGCCCAGCACAGGCCGCCGAACATCAGCACGAGGCTGCCGACGAGCACGTCGCTCCCACCCTCGCGACTCTCGGTGAGCGCGAGCAGCGCGACGCCGAGAAAGGCGAGCACGATGCCCATGGTCTTCGCCGGACGCGGTCGCGCGTGGTCGATGACCCATTCCAGCAACAGGGCCATCGCGGGAAACGAGCCGACGATGAGCGACGAGGTGGAGGCCGGCAGCATCTGCACGCCGTAGTTCTCGGCAGCAAAGTAGAGCGTCGTCCCCAGCAGCCCGGTCAGGGCGATCTGGGCCATGCTGCGAGCGTCGGGTACCGTCCGTTGCCCGCCGAGCAGGCAGATCGCGAAGAACACCACAGTGGACAGGGAGAAGCGAATGAGCCCCAGCGACATCGGGGCCAGCGTGTCATAGCTGAGCTTCGAGGCGATGATCGAGCCGCTCCACAGCAGGCAGGCAAGTGCCGCGGCAACGACATGGGTGGTGCGGGAGTTCTTCACGTGCTGTCCTTGGTGCATAATCGAGGTCCGGAATGTTCAGGATACCATGCGTGACCCGAGGCGGCGGAAGTGCACAGGCATCCTACGCATGGCAGGACAGGGAGGCAAGGCGTGTCACAGGGGGACCGGCAAAGACCGACGATCGAGGACGCGCGCAGAGCGCTGGCCGACCACTTCGGCTATCAGAGCTTTCGCCCGGGACAGGAGCGGGTGATCGAGGCGGTGCTGGCCAGGCGCGACGTCATGGCGGTGATGCCCACCGGCGCTGGCAAGTCGGTGTGCTACCAGGTGCCCGCAGCGGTCATGGGCGGCCTCACGCTCGTGGTGTCACCGCTCATCTCCCTGATGGCCGACCAGGTGCGTGCCCTGAAGGAGGCGGGCATACGAGGCTCGTTCTACAACTCCACGCTGAAGCCCCGCGTGCGCCCCGAGGTCCTGCGCCGAGCGCTGGCCGGATGGTACGACCTGATGTACGTCGCTCCCGAGCGCCTCTCCGACCCCGAGTTCCGTGCCTTTGCCGCCCAGGCGAACGTCCCTCTGGTGGCGGTCGACGAGGCCCACTGCGTCAGCCAGTGGGGCAACGACTTCCGCCCTGCATACCGCGACATCGCAGACTTCGTCACCTCCCTGCCCAACCGTCCCGTGGTCGCGGCGCTGACCGCGACGGCTACGGGGCGTGTGCAGGCAGACGTTCGGACACTTCTGGGGCTGGTCGACCCGATCGTGGAGGTTAGCGGCTTCGACCGCCCCAACCTGTCCCTCTCGTCGTTCGAGCTGACTCCCAAGAAGCGTGAGCAGTGGATAGCCAACTACGTGCGTCGTCACCCCGACGACGTGGGAATCGTGTATGCGACGACCCGCAAGAAGGTGGAGCAGATAGCGGACATGTTGCGCGATGACGGGGTGCGTGTCGCCGCATACCACGCGGGGATGGGCGATGACGAGCGCACGTGGTCCCAGCAGGCCTTCGTCAACGATGACGTGCAGGTCATGGTGGCCACCAACGCCTTCGGCATGGGCATCGACAAGAGCAACGTGCGCTACGTCATCAACTGCGGGATGCCCCAGACGTTGGAGGAGTACTACCAGGAGGCAGGCCGTGCCGGCCGTGACGGCGAGCCGTCGGAGTGCTACCTGCTGTGGAGCAGGGGAGACATCCGCACCTGCCATTACTTCATCGACAACATCGAGTTTGCCGATGACGTCTCGCCTGCGGAACGGCACATGCTGCGCGAGCGGCGAGAGCGCCTGTTGGGCGAGATGATTGGCTATGCGATGAGCACCAGCTGTCTGCGGGCACGCGTGCTGCGCTACTTCGGCCAACGCATGGAGCTGGGGCCCGAGGGCTGTGGTGGCTGCTCGGTCTGCACGGGCGACACGGCTGACCGCTACTTGCGCGTGGAACGGCGGAAAGCGATGCCAGAGGAGGGGCTGGTCTTCGGCGGCTCGCGGCGTGATGGCACGCGCCCACGTCCGGCGCGTGCCGGTCGTGGGACGAACCCTGGCGCTCCTTGGGCGGACGCTGCGTCCCAGCCTGTGGAGGAGGCCGATGTCTGGGTGCATGACGCGGCGGACGAGGAGCTCTTCCAGCGCTTGCGCGTGCTGCGCAAGTCGCTGGCGGATGCCGCAAACGTGCCACCCTACGTCGTCTTTTCCGATCGGACCCTAAGAGCGATGGTACGGCGCCGACCTCGCGACGAGGGAGAGCTGCTAGAGGTGCCCGGGGTTGGCCAGGTCAAGCTCGAGCGCTACGGCTCGGCCTTCCTGGAGGAGCTGAACGGCTAGTTCCGGCCAGCGGGCAGAGGTAGTCAGGGGATTGTCTGCGTTTCGGGATGGGCGTCTCCATTCGCTACGCAGACAACGCCGTAATCTGCGTAGATGGAAGCGCAGACAACGAAACCTGGTTCGGATTGCTTGCCAAAACCGCAGACAACGCCTCGGACCGTCGAAAAGTGGCCGGACAAAGCGCAGACAATGCTGCCGGCCGCTGCCGGTGGGTCACACGGGACGCCGCCTGACAGACCCTGGGCTATCCCAGCAGCATGCGGTCGTTGGAGAACTCCTCCCCTGCAGCCTCCTCGAACTTGGCCATCAGGTCCGCGCGATGCAGGTGGGCCTTCTCCTCGCCGCGCACGTCGTAGATGACCTTGCCGTCGGCCATCATGATGAGCCGGTTACCCAAGCGGATGGCGTCATGCATGTTGTGGGTCACCATCAGGGTGGTCAGGCCCTCCTCGATGACGATCTGCTCGGTCAGCTCCAACACCTTTGCGGCAGTCTTGGGGTCGAGCGCCGCCGTGTGCTCGTCCAAAAGCAGCAGGTCAGGTCGCTGCAGGGTTGCCATGAGCAGCGTCAGCGCCTGCCTCTGGCCGCCGGAGAGCAGTCCCACCTTGTCGGAGAGGCGCGTCTCCAGTCCCAGTCCCAGCTTTGCCAGCTCGGAGGCGTAGCTCTCGTGTTCCGCCTTCGTGATGCCCCAGCGCAGCGTGCGGGTCTTCCCGCGACGTGCGGCCATGGCCAGGTTCTCGTCAATCTGCATGTCGGCGGCGGTCCCGCGCATGGGGTCCTGGAAGACGCGCCCCAGGTACTTGGCCCGGGCGTGCTCGGGCAGACGCGAGATGTCGTCGCCTCCCAAGACGATGGTGCCCGAGTCTATGGGGAAGACGCCGGCTATGGAGTTGAGCATCGTGGACTTGCCAGCGCCGTTGCCGCCTATGACGGTGACGAACTCGCCACGGTCCAGATGCAGGCTGATGCCGGCGAGGGCGACCTTCTCGTTGACGGTACCCCTGTTGAAGGTCTTGCGGACGTTGTTGAGGGTCAGCATCCTACGCCTCGCCTCCCTTGAGATATGACGCTCGCAGCTGCTGGCGCTCCCAAACCACGGGTACGGACAGCGCCAGCGCGACGATGATGGCGGACAGCAGCTTCATGTCGTTGGGGTCGAGGCCCAGCTGCAGGACGATGGCCCGGATGAGGAAGTAGACGATCGACCCCACGACGGCTGCGATGAGGCGGCTGGAGAAGGACCGCAGCTTGCCAGGCATGAGACGTCCCAGCACCTCGCCGATGACGATGGCGGCAAGGCCGACGATGATGGCCCCGGTGCCCATGCCCACGTCCGCGTACTTCTGGCTCTGGCACACCAGCGCGCCGGAGAGCCCCACCAGTCCGTTGGAGACCATCAGGGCGATGAGCTTGGTGACGCGCGTGTCGACACCCAGGGCTCGCACCATGTGCTCGTTGTTGCCGGTCGCACGCAGGGCGCTGCCGATCTCGGTGCCGAAGAACCAGTACAGGATGGCGACCAACGACGCCGCGACGATGCCTCCGATGATGATGGTGGCAAGGTTCTGGGGCAGCCCGGCGGCCTTGGCAAAGCCCGTGAAGATGTTCGGGTTCTTCAGCAGGGGGATGTTGGCCTTGCCCATGATGCGCAGGTTGACGGACCACAGGCCGATCTGGGTGAGGATGCCCGCCAGTATGGCGGGGATGTCGAACAGGGTGTTGAGCAGGCCGGTCACCGCACCTGCGACGACTCCCACCAGAAGTCCCGCCACAAGGCCGAGCAAGGGGTTGACGCCACGCTCGACGATGAGGACCGCGCAGACGCATCCTCCCAAGGCGAAGCTGCCGTCCACGGTAAGGTCGGCGATGTCGAGCAACCGGAACGTGATGTACACGCCCAGCACCATGATTCCCCAGAGAACACCTTGGGCGACTGCGCCTTGAAACGCCAGGAGCATGTGCGGACCTTCCTTTCACGTATCTCGTATCGGCGCGATGCGGCCGCAGGCAGGACCGCATCGCGCCGGAATAGCGCGTGGATTGTGGCGTGGGCATCGCGGGATGCCCGTAGGCGCCTCGCCTAGCCGAGGACGCTGAGGTCGACGCCCAGGGTCGTGGCAGTCTCCTCGTTCGTGACCAGGGTGCACTCGTCGGCGGCGAGGTGCTCGATGGGCATGGTCGCGGGGTCTGCACCACCCGTCAGGATCTCGACGGCCATGGCTGCGGCACGCTTGCCCAGCTCGTAGTAGTCGATCGAGTAGGAGACCAGGCCGCCGTTGTTGACCATGTTCTCCTCGCCGCAGACGGTCGGCAGGCCATTGTCGTTGCAGATCTGGGCGACGGTTGCCATGCCCGAGGCGATGGTGTTGTCGGTCGGGCAGTACAGGACGTCGATCTTGCCGATGGCGGATTCGACGACCGACTGGATGTCGTTGGTGTTCGAGACGGTGAAGTCAACGGTCTCGAGGTCATGCGCTGCCGCGGCGTCGCGTGCCATCTGTGCCTGAATCTCGGAGTTGGACTCGGACGAGGAATAGAGGATGCCGACGGTCTTGGCCTCGGGGAACAGCTGGGTCAGCAGCTCGAACTGCTCGGCGACGGGTGTCAGGTCGGAGGAGCCGGTGATGTTGCCGCCCGGGGCGTCGTTGGACTCGATCAGTCCGGACTCGGCAAAGTCGGTGACGGCGGTGCCGATGATGGGGATCTCCTCGGTCGCTCCGGCACAGGCCTCGACGGCCGGGGTGGCGATGGCCAGGATGAGGTCGTCACCCTCGTTGACGAACTGCTGGGCAGCGGTCTGGCAGGCAGACTGATCGCCCGATGCGTTGAGGTCGCTGACGATCTCGTAGGCGATGCCGGACTCGTTCAACCCGTCGACGAAGCCGTCATGGCTGGCATCGAGGGCCTCGTGCTGGGTCAGCTGGAGGATGCCGATCTTGTAGGCGGCGCCATCGTCGTTCCCAGAGTCCCCTGAGCCACCGCAGGCGGCCAGGCCGAAGGCGGCCATGCTTCCGCCGAGCAGTGCGAGTGCGTCGCGACGCGTAACGTTGGTCATCTTTCTCTCCCTTGCGATATCCGGGGCCTGTGTCACGGCACCGGATGTCTTGCATCCCTCTACAGGGTCTTGGAAAGAGTAGTCATAAGACGTCAACACAGACTGCTGCCGAATGAATCTGTAAGCGAATCGTTACGTGCCCTGCCAAGGCGCCAGCGGGGGCGGGGAGGTGCGGCGCATAACGATGCAGGAGCGCTGGCTGACGAGAGCCCAGCAGCTGCGGAATCGCTCGCTTCGCTCGCTGGGTCCTCGCTCCCGCTGGGCTCTTGTCTTCCAGCCGCATCGTTACATGCGCCGCACCTCCCCGCCCCCGCTGGCGCCTCGGCAGGGCATTCCCTGTGAGCGGCGGCTGCAAATGCTGCCTGTTTGTGCTATCTATCTGCGCTTGTGTCGAGAAGTCCCCGGTCCCGCTTGTGTGTGTCCACCCGTTGCGCTACAAGCGTACTGTCATGCAATAACCGCAGCTCAAACGCAGGGAGGCCACATGGCCGCGGACTTCTTCTCCATCGACGTCGGATTCAGGCATCTCTCGTGGGCCCTGATCACGCCTGCGCTGGATGTTGCCGAGCGCGGCACGGTAGGGACCGCTATCGGGGATGCCCGGCAGCTGGTCGACTCGATGTCCGGCTTGGTTGCCCCCTATGCAGAACGGGTGGCCTGCGTATGCGTCAGCGTGCCGGGCACCGTCCACGAGGGCGATTGCCAGGGGACCGTGTATGGTGGCGGACGCCTGTCCTACCTTGACGGGGTGCCTCTGGCAGCCGAGCTCTCGCTGGCATGCGGGCTGCCCGTCATCATCGAGAACAGCGGCAGGGCCGCGGCGCTGGGAGAGTATGCGGCAGGGTCCCTGCGCGGGTCGCAGGTGGGCGTGGTGCTCGTCATCGGCTCCGATATCGGTGGCGGCATCGTCGTCGACGGCAAGGTGCTGCGCGGTGCGCACTCCTTCGCCGGGGAGTTCTCCTTCGTGCGCCATACGCCCATCATCGGCGAGGGGCGCTCGCGTGATGCGATGGCGGGCCTCTGCAGCTGGCAGGGCCTGCGCCGCTCCATCCTGGCGGCCAAGGGCCTCGCGGATGACGACGCCATCGATGGCCATCAGCTCTTCGCCTGGGTCAACGAGGGAGACGACTCGGCGCTGCGCGGCCTCCACGAGTACGCGAAAGACCTCTGCATCTGGATCTTCAACCTGCAGTGCATCGTGGATCCCGACGTCATAGCCATCGGTGGTGGCATCAGCGTCCAACCGGCACTGCTCGAGGCGCTGCACATCTCCATGCGCTCGATGATGGCCGACCTGCAGATGTCGGACATGCCCAAGCCCAACATCGTCCTTGCCCAGCTTGGCGATGATGCCAAGCTGTTGGGTGTCGCCTACAAGGCCGCGCTCAGCCTGCGGTGATGTCAGCTTCGGGCGGCCATGCAGGCCGCCCGAAGCTTTGGTCTCGGTATCCCTACTGCAGCTTGCTGAACGGTGGGGGAGGGGTGTGGCCCTTCGAGGGCATCGAGGCGGGAAGGGGTGTGGCCAGCTTGGACAGGCTGACCATGATGGGGGCGTCGTTTGCCGAGGCGATGCGCACCTGGCGCGATGCCGTCACGAAGATGAGCACCGTGAACAGGATGCCCGCAAAGAACACCAGGCTGGAATCGGTGTCCAGGCTGTAGTCGTAGATGCCGTGCACGAGGCAGGGGACGAAGATCATCAGGAACTTGGCGTATCGCATCTCGTCGACGTTGCGACGCACCTCCAGGCCGCGTGCGACGCCGTAGTAGTAGCCCATGAAGATGCCGCAGGTGCAGTGCAGGGGGACGGACAGTATGCCACGCATGACCGCCACCTCGATGGTCATGGCGTCGAGGACATAGAGGACGTTCTCGAGGGTCGCAAAGCCCAGGCTCACCATCGTGCCGTAGACGATGCCATCAAAGGTGTAATTGAACTCCTTGCTCTTCCTGCTTGTGCGAAGCGCAAGGTACTTGCAGCCCTCCTCGGCCAGCGGCACCAGCAGCAGGAAGGTGAGGCGCGAGACCCAGATCTCGCTGTCCGCGATGGCATTGATGGGGCCCATGCCCAGCCCCTCGATGATGCCGGCGGGCAGGCAGCTGAGCGCGCCGAGCACGAACAGCTTGATGAGCAGCCCGGCAGGTTCGCGCTCTATGCGGTCGTAGGAGAGCACGCGATATGCCAGGAGGATGGAGGGCAGCACGGCGAGAAAAAACAGCAAGCGCATGGTCGGCCTTTCGATCGTTGTGCACGGGATGGCGCTAGTAGAGGTTCCTGATGGTGAAGCGGTCGTCGGGGATGGGCTCGATGGGGTCGTTCTGCACGAGCCGGGCGTGTATGAAGGCCTTCTCCCGTGCAGATTCTGCTGCGACGTCGCCGAGGAAGGCGTCTATCTGCTCGGGAGTGCCTTGGACCTCCAGCTCCACGTCGCCGTCCGAGAGGTTCGTGACCCAGCCGGTCAGGCCGCGCTGCTCGGCCCAGCTCTGTGCGGTGAAACGGAAGCCCACCGACTGGACCTTGCCCGTGAAGCGCAGGTGACGCCGGACGGCGCCCTCGGGAATGGTCTTCTCCCGCCTGGGCTTCCTCTCGCGCTGCCAGAACCACCTCATGAGACCCCCAATCGTTCACAAGGTCCACTTTAGCAGCTTGTGCGTAGCGCGGCGAGAAGGGGTGACGGGGATGTCCGCGGCCGTTCGCCAGTCGTTTCCGGCCATGCGGTGACGTCTGTGCCGTTGATTCATACGACATAAGACGTCATTTACCTGTGAACTGAACGAAACAATGCTCTCCTACAATGTGCGGGCGCACACCCGTGCGAGTGTGACGAGAGGCACCATCAGGCAAGAGAGGCAACCCATGAAACAACCGCAGGACATCCTGACGATGCCCCACGACCAGCTGGAGGCCATCCAGCTCGAGGGCATCAAGAAGACCGTCATCAAGTGCTACGAGAACGTCCCGTTCTACCATGACTCGTTTGACGAGGCCGGCTTTGACCCCTACGCCGTCGAGACACTCGACGACCTGAGGAAGGCCCCCTTCACCACCAAGCAGGACCTGCGCGACAACTATCCCTTCGGCTTCTTCGCCGTGCCCAAGAACGAGGTCCGCGAGATTCACATGTCGAGCGGCACGACCGGCGTGGCGACCGTGGCGGGCTACACCGACCACGACATCGACATCTGGGGCGACTGCTTCGCCCGCGGCATCTGGTACGCCGATGCCGGCGACAACGACATCGCTCAGATCTGCTATGGCTATGGCTTGTTCACCGGTGGTCTCGGTGCCCATTACGGCTGCGAGAAGGCCGGCTGCATGACCATTCCCATCAGTGCGGGCAACACCGAGCGCCAGATTCGCGTCCTGCGCGAGATGGGCTCGACCATCCTGTGCTGCACGCCCTCCTACGCCATGTACATCGCCGACACGGCCATCGCGATGGGTCTCGACCCCAAGAAGGACTTCCATCTGCGTGCCGGCATCCATGGCGCAGAGGCCTTCTCCGACAACTTCCGCGCCGACCTCGAGAAGAAGCTGGGCTACAAGGTGCTCGATGTCTATGGCCTGACCGAGACCATGGGACCGGGCGTCGCCATCGAGTGCATGGAGCAGAACGGCCTGCACCTGGCCGAGGACCACTTCTATGCCGAGATCATCGACCCCGAGACCGGCGAGGTCCTGCCCGACGGCGAGTGGGGCGAGCTGGTGCTGACCACCATCGACCGCGAGGCGACCCCCGTCGTGCGCTATCGCACCCGCGACATCACCCGCATCATCCCGGGCGAGTGCGCCTGCGGACGCACCCATCGTCGCATCGACCGCCTGCACGGCCGCACCGACGACATGCTCATCATCCGCGGAGTCAACGTCTTCCCGTCCCAGATCGAGGACGTCATGAAGACCTTCCCGCAGGTCGCCAGCTGGTACCAGATCGAGCTGACCCGCAAGAACCACCTCGACGTCGTCACGCTGAAGGCAGAGGTCAACCCCGACTTCGACTTCGACCAGATCAGCGCCATCGAGCAGCTGCAGCGTGACATCCAGTCGGCGATGAAGGCTGCCCTCTCCGTGGGCATTCGCGTTAAGCTGGTGGAACCCAAGACCATTGCCCGCAGCGAGGGCAAGGCAAAGCGCGTCATCGACCTGAGGGGAGAGGATAAGTAATGATCATGCAGTTGACCGTGTTCCTCGAGAACTCCGAGGGACGACTGGCGGACCTATGCCGCACCCTTGCAGACGCCAACATCAACATGAGCGCCCTGACCATCGCCGAGACCTCTGACTATGGCCTGGTGCGCATCATCTGCAACGACGTCTTCCGCGCCGTGGACGTGCTGGAGGAGGCGGGCTTCCGGGCCACCAAGACCAAGGTCCTGGCCGTCGAGGTTCCCGACCGTCCTGGCGCGCTTGCCGAGCTGCTCGAGGCGCTGGGGACGACCAACGTCAACATCGAGTACGGCTACTGCTTCCTCGCCAACGGGGACAAGGCGATCGACGTGCTCAAGATCAAGCCCGAGGACCGCGCCGCCGCAGAGGAGGCCATCAGGAGCGCTGGCTTCAAGCTGCTGCACTGGGACGACATCGCATCGTAAGCGCCATATCGAGACGGAAGATCGCGGGGGTCGGGCATCTGCTCGACCCCCGCGCTTTCATGCGGGTTGAAAAGGTGCCGTGCCTGCGGCGATGCGCCTACATGAGGGGAGCGAACAGGCGCAGGAAGAGCATCTTGAACCGCATGCCGGCACCCGGCCTGCGGTAGTCGTCAGTCACCTCGCGTGACTGGTCGAGCATCCACTCGAAGTCATGCTTGGTGTCCATGACGGCATCCGAGCCATAGTAGAGGCAACCGTTCTCAAAGTGGTGGTAGAGGCTGCGGTAGTCCAGGTTGATGGTGCCGCAGGTGGCCAGCACGTCATCTGCCACGCTCATCTTGCAGTGGCAGAAGCCCGGCGTGTACTCGTAGATGCGCACGCCATTGCGCACGAGGCTGTGGTAGTAGGAGCGCGTGAGCGAGTAGACCATCTTCTTGTCGGGAATGCCGGGCGTGATGACGCGCACGTCCACGCCGCGCTTGGCGGCTAGGCCAAGGGCATGGGTCATCTCGTCGGTGATGATGAGGTAGGGCGTGACATACCAGGCGTAATCCTGCGCATACTCGGCGACGGAGATGTACACGTCCTCGCCCACCATCTGGTCGTCCATAGGGTTGTCCGCATAGGGCATGACGAATCCTTGCGCGTCGGGAGCGCTCGGAGCATTAATCATGAACGGTCGATAGGAGACGTCGTCGACATCCGAATCGCTCACCGCGTTCCACATCTCCAGGAAGATGGCCGTGAGGCTCTTCACTGCCTTGCCCTCGAGGCGGATGCCCGTGTCCTTCCAATGCCCGAAGGGATGGGTGATGTTGAAGTACTCGTTGGCGATGTTGTAGCCGCCGGTATAGCCCACAAGGCCGTCGATTACGGTCACCTTGCGGTGGTCTCGGTTGTTGAGGAAGAGGTTCAGGCCTGGCATGAAGGGATTGAACACCTTGGCCTTGATGCCCACGGTATCCAGCCGGTCGACGAAGTCGGTGTTGACGAAGCCCAGGGAGCCCATGTCGTCGTAGAAGACGCGCACGTCCACGCCGGCCGCAACGCGGTCCTCGAGTATTCTTTGGATCGCATGCCAGCTCTCGGCATCCTCGATGGCGTGATACTCCATGAAGATGAACTTCTCGGCCTTCTGCAGGTCGAGCTTCTGTGCCTCGATGCCCTTGGCCGCATCGTCGTAGTAGGTGATGGCGGTGTCCTCGAAGAGGGGATAGCCTGATGTGTTCCTCACATAGCGTGTGATGTTCGCTGCACGGTTGTCGAGTTCGGCGAGTCGAGCGGTGGCATCCTCGCCGGTGGGGAGCAGGGAGAGGAGCCTGGTATCGACCCTCTCGTAGCGCTTCCGCATGGCATGTGTATGGCCGTTGAGGCCCACCAGCAGGAAGAGGGTGACGCCGAAGATGGGCATCGCCATGATGAAGATGATCCAGCTCATCTTGATGGATGACGGCTCGTTGGTGCTGTAGATCACCAGGACGAGGAGGGCGGCCAGCAAGCGAGTGATGATGGCAACCCATTCCGCCTGCTCGGCGAACTTAAGGTTCATCACCAGGATGAACGCAAGCTCCAGCACGATGGCGATTCCCGCAAAGGCGGCACGCTTGACGCCGTTTTTGACCGACGCCTCGGTTTCGATGGTGGTGGCGTTCGAGCTCATGGTCATCCCCTCATGTATGCGCAGCTCTCAATGCTGTGGCTCGCCTTGCAGCCTTTGCCCTACGCCCTCCTGAAGCAGGTGGCGGACATGCGTGCGACATGAGTGCCCAGCCCGTCGCGCACATCGACAGTGTAGAACCCCAGCGAGCGACCGCTCTTGTCCGCGTTGCAGGTTGCGATGAGCCGATCGCCGCGGGCACCCGACAGGAACTCGATCGTGTTGCTCACCGATACCGTGGGAGCCTCCCCGATGTTGCACGCGACGGCGAGCGCATAGTCGGCCAGCGTGAAGATGGCCCCGCCCATCACGGCACCCATCGCGTTGCGGTGGCGGGGCTCGATGTCCAGCTCCGTCACCGCATGGCCCCGCGCCGCCTCGACGATGCGGCAGCCGCACGCCTCGGTCGCGAACAGGTCGTGGGCGAAGAACGACCGCACCTCCTCGATGGGGGTGTTCTCGTCTAGGGTCATGTCGCCCTCCTTGTCGTCGAAGCTTGCGGCTATGGCTGACCCATGATAGGACTCCCGTGTTACGGAAGGGAGTCGCGGGGTCGATCTACGACCACGGGCCGTGACGCCCCGGATCTCGACCGTTCGAAAACTCGCCAAGAAAGTCGTTGCCTTCCATGGCATGGGTGCTACTATGTATTACTGGGTATAACCTAATCATACTAAGTCGTACCACAATCGAAACACGGTCGCCATGTCGGAAAAAATGACGCCAGTCGTCGCGAAGGTGCTCCCTTCCGAAAAGGAGCGCTTCTTCGAGGCAACGGAACAGATCGGCACTACACCCTCCAATGCCATTCGGATGTTCATTGCCGCGTTCAACAAGGCAGGAACGTTCCCGTTCGAGATCGGTGTCAACGGCGTGCTCGGAAGGACTGTGATTGGTGATGAGTAGGAACATGCGCTGGATGGAGCTACGGCTGCTGATGTGGCTGTCCAGTGCCTTCCCTTGTGCGCTCTTCTCACGCATGAGGTCCTCGTGCATGTCGCGGTGTATGCACCTCTGACGACGCCAGCCCCTGCCGTACTGCCAATTCTGCAGGTCAAAGGGTGAGTTCCCACATAGTGGGACTCACCCTTGGCGCGTTTGCGCGATGCCTGCGCCGTGGGAACGTTCACACGTTGTGGAGCGGATATGGTACCGGTCGAAACGCTCTGGACACCGGTGCCCAAACCCAATAATCTACCTCCTCGACCTGCTGGACCCACTTACTAAGGAGTGCATTTTGAAGCAGATCAGCAGCATGGGCCGTCGCGAGCGCAAGGTCTTCGAGGCCTGCTACAACGGTTGGTACCTCAGTGGCGAGTACCGTGCCGTCTTCTTCGGGCACGAGCATCGCTTCGAGGCCGACAGCATCCACCAGCTGTATCGTCAGGTGGAGCGGTGGTTCGCCTCCCACGCCGAGCACCACGGCAACGACATCCTCCTCGTCAAGCTTGACAAGGCGGCATAGTCGGAAAGCATGCGTCAGGTCGCTCCATGCGACGGTCGTATCCATCCATTTATCAAAGAAGGCCCCCTCTCGAGGGGGCCTTTCGTGTGAGTCGAATCGTGCTGCGCGTCGCCTGCGTGACTGTTCCTACATCCCGTGGCCGGGGATCATGCGCGTGCGATAGACGCCCTCGACGGCAGAGATGCGCTGGATGACATCGTCGTCCCAAGGACCGCTGGTCTCGAACAGGGTGGTTGCGTTCTCGCCACGCCGCTTGTTGGCCATGTTCTCGATGTTCAGGTCGCTGTTGGCTAGGATGGCCGTGAACTGGCCGATCATGTTGGGGATGTTCTTGTGCAGAACCACGATGCGCTCGTCGGTCTGGATGGGCCCGAGGTCGACGTCACCGAAGTTGACGGAGTTGATGACGTTGCCCTCCAGGAGGTAGGCCCTCAGCTGGTCGACAGCCATGGCCGCGCAGTTGGCCTCCGCCTCGCGGGTCGAGGCCCCCAGGTGCGGCAGGACGATGGCGCCCTTCATGTGGGTGGTCGTGGGGTTCGCGAAGTCGGTCACGTACCGACGCACATGGCCATTCTCCAGCGCACGCGCCATAGCCTGCTCGTCGACCAGCATGTCGCGGGCGAAGTTGAGGAAGACCACGCCGTCCTTGGTCTGGGCTATCTGGTCGCGACCGATCATGCCACGCGTCTTGTCGTTGGCCGGCACGTGGATGGTGATGTAGTCCGCGTTCTCGAGGATCTCCCCCAGACGCTGGACGTAGTGCACGTGGCGGTCCAGGCTCCATGCGGCGGTGATGGACAGGTAGGGGTCGAAGCCCAGGACGTGCATGCCCAGGCTGCGGCCTGCGTTGGCCACCATGGCACCGATGGCACCCAGGCCGATGACGCCGAGCGTCTTGCCGGCTATCTCGGTGCCGCCGAACTGGTTCTTGGCCTTCTCGGCGTCCTTGGCGACGTCCGCGTCGTCCGCGTGGTCGCCCACCCACTCGGCACTGCCGATGATGTCGCGCGAGGCCATCAGCATGCCGGCGACGACCAGCTCCTTGACGGCGTTGGCGTTGGCTCCGGGCGTGTTGAAGACCACCGTTCCCTGGGAGGAGCAGCGGTCCAGGGGGATGTTGTTGACACCTGCGCCGGCGCGTGCGATGGCCAACAGGTCCTTTGGCAGGTCGAGCTCGTGCATGTTGGTGCTGCGCACGATGGCCGCGTCTGCGTCCTCCAGCCGCTTGGCGGGGGAGAAGGACTGGTAGAGGGCGTCGAGCCCGGCCTGCGAGATGTTATTCATGCAATGAACGCTGTACATGGACATTCCTTTGTCGTCTTGTGCTTGCCAATGCTGGCGTTGCCCCGCAGATTCTACGCTAGAGGACCATGTGTCGCACCGGAAAGCACCCGATACCACAGAACAAGCCACTTGCGCGTGACCGTTGAGGGCGTGCTTGATCTTCCCAGGGAAGGCGGCCTCCTCTGGGATCGGCCATGGGCGAGGCCATCACGACTGCAAGACACCGCGAAAGGCGAGCACGGCATCGGAGGCAATCCGATGCCGTGCCTGTTGCTGGTGGTGTGGCGGGCTACTTGCGGATGGCGCGCACGCGATAGATGCCGTCGATGCAGGCAAGGCGCTGGACGACCTGGTCGCTGATCTCGCTTCCGAGGTCGAGCATGCAGTAGGCGTAGTTGCCCCGGCTCTTGTCGGTCATGTTCTCGATGTTCACGCCTTCGGCCGAGACGGCGGACGTGATCTGGCCGATCATGTTGGGCACGTTGAGGTGGAAGGCCGCCAGGCGCATGGCCCCCTCGATGGGACCCATGTCCACGGTGCCGTAGTTGACCGAGTTGGTGATGTTGCCATTCTCCAGGTAGTCGCGCAGCTCGTCGGCGGCCATGATGGCGCAGTTGTCCTCGGCCTCCTTGGTGGAGGCGCCGAGGTGCGGGGTGACGACGGCGTGCTTCATCTGCGTGGTGACCGAGTTGGCAAAGTCGGTCATGTAGCGCCGCACGTGGCCGGTCTGCAGGGCCGCGCTCATGGCGATCTCGTCCACCAGCACGTCGCGGGCGTAGTTGAGCACCACCACGCCGTCCCTCATGGCGGCGATCTCGCCCGCGCCGATCATGCCGCGGGTCTTGTCGGTGGCGGGCACGTGGATGGTGATGTAGTCGCAGTTGGCCCAGATCTCCTTGAGGTCGTTGACGTGGCGAACGTGGCGGTCGAGGCTCCAGGCGTACTTGACCGAGAGGTAGGGGTCGTAGCCGTAGACGTGCATGCCGAGGCTGCGGCCGGCGTTCGCCACCATCGCACCGATGGCGCCCAGGCCGATGACGCCCAGGTTCTTGCCCGCCAGCTCGGTGCCGGCGAAGTCCTTCTTGGCCTTCTCGGCGGCCTTGCCCACGTTGGGGTCGTCGGAGTTCTCGTCGACCCACTCGATGCCGCCCACGATGTCGCGCGAGGCGAGCAGCATGCCGGCGATGACCATCTCCTTGACGCCGTTGGCGTTGGCGCCGGGCGTGTTGAAGACGACGATGCCGCGCTCGGCGCAGCGCTCGAGCGGGATGTTGTTGACGCCGGCGCCGGCGCGCGCGATGGCCAGCAGGTTGTGGGAGAAGTCCACGTCGTGCAGGCTCGCCGAGCGCACCATGATGGCGTCGGCGCACTCGATGCTGTCGGTGAGGGCGAAGTTGGCGCCCAGGCGGTCGGTGCCGACCTTGGCGATGTTGTTGAGGCAGTGGACCTTGAACATGTCGGTGCTCCTCCCCATGGGAGGCGGGGCCCCTCGGGCCCCGCCGGGTGCGAAACGATGCGGCGCGCGGCGTGCGGCGCCGGGCGCGGCGGCCTAGTGCCTGGCCTCGAAGTCGGCCATGAAGGCGACGAGGGCCTCGACGCCCTCGAGGGGCATCGCGTTGTAGATGGAGGCGCGCATGCCGCCCACGCTGCGGTGGCCCTTGAGGTTCTCCAGGCCGGCGGCCTTGGACTCCTTGACGAAGAGCGCGTCGAGCTCCGCGTCCCCGGTGACGAAGGGCACGTTCATGAGCGAGCGGTCCTCGGGGCGGACGGTGCCCCTGAACAGGGACGACCGGTCGAGGTAGTCGTAGAGCACCTTGGCCTTGGCCACGTTGCGCTCGCGCATGCCCTCGAGGCCGCCCTGGGTGGCGATCCACTTGAAGACCTTGCCGCACATGTAGATGGACCAGCAGTTGGGGGTGTTGTAGAGCGAGCCGGCGTCGGCCTGGGGGCGCCACTGCATCATGACGGGCACGTCGGCGAGGTCGCCCTCGGGGATGAGGTCCTCGCGCACCACGACGATGGCCAGGCCGGCCGGGCCGACGTTCTTCTGGACGCCGCCGTAGATGACGCCGTAGCGCTCGACGTCGTGCGGCTGTGAGAGGAACATCGAGCTGACGTCGGAGACGAGCACCTTGCCCTTGGTGTCGGGCAGCTCGTGGTAGACGGTGCCGTAGATGGTGTTGTTCTCGCAGATGTAGACGTAGTCGGCGTCGTCGCGCACCGGCAGGTCGGAGCAGTCGGGGATGTAGGAGAAGGTCTCGTCGGCGGAGCTGGCGATCTCGGCCGCGTCGATGAAGCGCTTGGCCTCGGCGAGGGCCTTCTTGGACCACATGCCGGTGTTGACGTAGTCGGCCTTGCGGGACGCGCCGGGCAGGTTGCACAGGTTCAGCGGGATGGCCGCGAACTGCTGATGGGCGCCGCCCTGGAGGAACAGCACCCTGTAGTTGGCGGGGATGCCCATGAGGCTGCGCAGGTCGGCCTCCGCCTCGTCGATGATGTCCTGGAACATCGGGGAGCGGTGGCTCATCTCGTTGACGCCCATGCCGCAGCCGCGGTAGTCGAGCATCTCCTCGGCCGCCTCCTGCAGCACCGCCTCGGGCAGGACGGCGGGGCCGGCGGAGAAGTTGTAGACTCTGCTCATTGCTTCAACCTTTCAGGTCGTTTGACTTGCTCGCCCATTCTAGTATGGGAAGCGCAAGACGCCCCCAATTGGGGGCGTCGGTTTACCTAGTTATTACCTTTTCGCCGACATTTTTCGTACGCTAGCGGAGAAATCTGACGAGTTTGCTGGTTCGACACTTGCTTTTCCGCGAATCGTCTGTATGTCGAACCTCTTGGCTCTTCGCTAGTAGTGGACGACCACCTCGTCGCCGATGACGATGAGGTCCCACAGTTCCACGGCCTTGTCGTAGGGCAGGTTGATGCAGCCGTGGCTGCCCCACCAGCTGCGGATCTCCCCGCCGAACTCGCTGCGCCACGTCGCGTCATGGAAGCCCACGTCGTTCATGTAGAAGGGCATCCAGTAGTTGACGTAGGACTCGTAGTCGGGCTTCTGGTCGTTGTCCAGGTCGGCGCCAATCAGCGTGACGCCGGTCTGCTTGTTCTCAAGATGGAAGGTGCCGGTCGGGGTCTCGTGCATGATGCCCTTCTCGTAGTCCCAGCCACCCGTCACGCAGTAGGAGTCCCAGATGACGGTGCCGTCGCTGTCGTAGAAGCGGCAGAACTGGGTCGAAAGGTTGACGTCGACGTGGCGGCCGCGCTCCTTCGCGCCCGGGGTCGCCACGGGCTTGGTGACGACGGCGTAGCGCACGACCTGCGCGTTGTCGCCCAGGTCATGCTCCATCACGCGATGGATGTCGACGGCGGTCGCCCAGGAGTCCAGCTCCCACACATGCTCCTCGTCGGTCGCGTTGCCGGCGTCGACGATGGCCTCGGTCGACTCGACCCAGTCCTGGACATGCGAGATGTCCAGCGTCTGGTCGTCGAGGATGGTCATCCAGCTGGCGATGGTCCCACGGTCCGCGGTGGCGATGACGTCCTCGTCGACGGCGACGTTGACGCCGCGGTCGAGGATGCCGTTGGCCTGGTCGACCGAGGCGACCAACTGCTCGCTGTCCTTCTTAACCTCCGGCTGGCGCAGCGCCTCGTCGCCGACCGCGGTGCTGCCGAGCAGCTCGGTGCAGGCGGCAGTGGCCGCCTGGACGATGGGCTCGGCGTCGAGCTCGGTGCCGAGGGCGTCGGGGGATATGACGAAGGCCTGCGACTCCTCGTCGTAGCCTGCCGTCGCGTTCGTCGGGGGCTCGGCCTCGGCGTTGTAGGCATCGACGGCCTCGCCGACAAGCTGTGCCAGACGCTCCTGGTCGTAGGTGACGTTGGCGTCGATCAGCATGTGCTGGGGGGCCAGCAGGGTCGGTAGCCACAGCGCGGGCGTGGTGCGCCCCAGCGCCTCCTCGGCCACCTTCGTGGCCTCGCTGGCCATGGTGATGTCGGCGCTGGTGATGGTCGTCGCGAAGTCGTTCGGCCCTGTCACCTGCAGCTCGTACTCGCTGGCACGACGTTCGATGGCGTCGCTCAGCTGCTCGGTGTCCATCATGCCTGCGTCGACCCCGTCTACCGTGGTGCCCGGCAGGAAGTGGCTGGAAAAGTACCAGAATCCCGTCGCATAGGCGACGACTGCGAGGGTGATGATGGCGATGCGTATGAGGCGCAGCCGCTTGCGTCGGCTGATGGCCTGCTTGTCAGGCTCCCAGATGGTGGCGGGAGCCATGGACTGCGCTGGCGTGGAGGTGGGGGACTCAGAGGATGACACGTGCTTCTCCGATGTGTGATGCCTTGGCTGTCTGCGGCGCGTGGCCGCAAAGAGACATGGTACCCCATCAGACCTGCACTTTTGGCAACGAACGCGGAGTTGTGGAAATCGGATAGAAACGCCAGCTCTCACGGTCCCGGCAGAGCTGCTGGCTCGTCGCGCTAGCGCAGGCTCAGCCACCCGCGTGATAGGGCCGTCTCCAGGCTCCAGCTGGCGAAGCTGGCGTTGCGCAGGCTCCAGTAGCAGCTGCCGCCACCCCGGTCGAAGGCCGCCATCTGGGCGTCGGCGAAGCTGCGATAGGCGCGCCCCCGTTCGTCAGGGGTCAACTGGTCCAGCTTGCGCAGGTTGTTGGTCAGCGACCATTCGCCTACCAGCACGGGGTGGTGGCGCTGTGCCAGGGAGATGCGCAGGCCGGTGGCGCGGGCGGCCAGCAGGTGCCCCCGCAGGCTGGAGACGTGGACGCCGCGCGCGAAGGTGCCGATGTACTGGTGCGTGTCGATCCACACGTTGGGGTAGCGCTCCGCTGGCATGAAGCGGTTCCACGCCTCCAGCTGGAACTGGTCGTGCAGGACCAGCGCCACGTCGGGTCCCACGATCGGACGCAGGCGCTCGACGACCAACCGGTAGAACTGTGCGAGCACCGCATGGGGGATGGGCGTCGACGCCTCCATGCGCTCGGGGTGCTCGGACCCGTAGCGCTCGCGGTTCTGGGCGTAGATGAGGGGGCTCGCCGGCTCGTTCATCGGCTCGATGCCCCAGAGGGCGGGATGGCCCGCGTAGCGCGACGCCAGCGCCTCGAGCACCTCCAGCGTGCGCCCGACCTGGGAAGACTTCAAGTGCCAGGTGCACAGGCCGCTGATTCCCCCGTTGTCGAACCCGTTCTGCCCGCCGGGCACCGTGTGCAGGTCCAGCAGCACCGGCATGCCCCAGGAGGTTCCCCAGTCCATCGCGCGGTCGACATAGTCGATGCAGCCCTCGTGCCTCTGGTCGCCGAAGACGTGGAAGGGGACGGGCAGGCGCACCAGGTTGCATCCGCATTCGGCCAGCCAGGCGAAGGTGTCCTCGGTGACGTAGGCGTCGCGGTGCGCGTCCAGGCGCGCCTCCAGCTCGTCGCGCGCCAGCTCGTGGCGCAGGTCGTGCTCATCGGCCGCCGCAGCCTTCGCGAAGGGGCTGGGATGGTCGTCCGACCCCATCCAGCGCTCCAGCACCAGCCAGTTGCCGAGGTTCACGCCATGGATCTTCGGGCCATCGGGCCGCACCCTCGCGCGCCGCATGCTAGATTCGCTCTGCGAAGTTGCGGTACTCCACCATCGCCATCTGGTCGTAGAGCTGACGGTAGGGGCCCTCCTCCTCGGGGGTGTACCATGCGCCGTCCGCACCGAGGTAGCCATGCAGGTTGGTGGCAAGGATCTGCTGGGCCACGGCCTGTTGGGCCTTCTGGTAGTCGGAGAGGGGCGCCCCGATGGCGTCGAGGACCGTCGACCCGAACGCATCCACGCTGAGGTCGCGCTCGGCGCTGGACTGGTCGCACCCCGCCACGTCGTAGTTCGCCCATACCAGGTAGTTCGCGTGGTAGACGCGCTGGGAGTGGGTCAGGTCGTCCTCGCCCACGTACCAGGCGTCGTTGTAGTCGGGCGTCATCGAGGGCTGGTGGTCCCCGAAGAACACGAGCACGACAGGGCGGTCCAGCTTCCGCAGCTGCCCGACGAACCATTCGAGCGCTCGGTCCGACTCCTCGATGCAGGAGAGGTACTCGTTCAGGCGCTCCGGCGTCTCGTTGAAGGTGGGGTTGTCGTAGGTGCCCGCGGGACGGTAGTGGGTCAGCTTGTCGGCGGGGATGTTGTCCTGGTTGTAGGAGCCATGGTTCTGCATGGTCACGTCGAAGACGAACTGCGGCGCGTCGTCCGACTCCAGCATCTCCAAGATGCGCTCGTAGGTCGCCTGGTCGGAGACGCCGCTGTGGAAGACGGGGACGCCCGTCGGCGTCACGTCCTTCTTGGTGCCGTCGAGGTTGCGCTCGGGGAAGCCGCCGAAGGCTTCGATGTCGAGGAACTCGTCGAAGCCCAGGGCGGGGTAGACCTTGTTCCGGTTCCAGTTGGAGGCGTAGTTGGGGTGGATGGCGCAGGTGCCATAGCCCAGGGCGCCGAGCTGGTCGGCCATGCTGTCGACCGGGTCGAGGTCGAAGGTGGAGTAGGGATACTTACCGGCTCCGATGTAGGCTGCCGAGTTGCCGGTGAGGAACTCGAACTCGCTGTTGCAGGTGCCGCCGCCATGGACGTCGACGAAGAGCTTGCCGCGCCAGAGCGCGTCGGACATGCCATTGAAGTAGCTTGGGCCCTCGTAGCCGCAGCGCAGCCCGTCGAACTCGGAGAGGTCGGCGAACGACTCGTTCATCACCACGATGACGGAGGGGTGCAGCTCGTCGAACTGTGTCGTGGCCTGCTGGCGCGCCTCGGTCGAGCCGACCTGCTCGTCATAGGTCGCAGCCAGCTCGCGCTCGATGCGCTCCGCGTCCTCGGGCGTGTAGTCGTCCGGTTCGCGTATGGGCAGGTCCTGCCATACGGCGATGAAGGTCGGCAGGAACCCCTGCTTCTCATAGAAGCTGATGGAGTACCAGTACATGATTTGGACTTGGAAGAGGTCCATGTAGCTGGGTACCACCACCAGCGCGGCGCAGAGGGCCGCGGCGGCCAGGCCCATGCCCGCATCCTTGCCGACGTGCCCGCGTCGCGCGTCCCCCTCGACGACCGTCCAGCTGGGGTGCAACAGCGACAGCAGGCAGGCGCCGGCGCAGATGATGGCGACGCCCACGATGGCGCGCGGGTCGAGGGAGTAGGTGTACTGGTCCGCGACTGCCGCAGCGGTACCGATGGCCAGGATGTCGTTGGGCAGGATGGCGGAGTTCTTGAACTTGCGGACGAAGTACTGCATCATGCCGACGAACGCGAAGAACGCCCATGCGGGCAGCGCCGCCCCGCCCCTGCGCCGCCCCACGAGGTAGAAGCACAGGGTTGCCAGCATGACCAGGGTCAGCTCGAGCCACCAGTAGCTGGGACCCCACAGGCCGACGGCCCAGCTCCACGGCTCCTCGATCATCAGGACGGCGACGAGGCCGAAACCGAGGAGCAGCGACCATTCGATGCGGTGGCGCCAGCCATCCTCGCCCGCGCGCAGCCGCTCGAAGATGCCCTCGCGTGCGAGCGTCACCTGCGAGAGCGCGACGATGGCAGGGCTGACGACCAGGGGTGCCAGCGGGGCGAAGACGCCACCGTCCAGCATTCCGGCGAAGCCCCAAACGGCGAGAAAGGCCAGCGTGAGACCATAGATTGCGTTCCATGCCAGGGTGGGTCGCATGAGGGGCCGACCCAGGGAACGGGCGGTCAGGACGGCGCGCGCCGAGAGTCCGGCATGGGCGAGCAGGCCGATGAGAAAGACAAGTCCCGCGAGGGCTGAGAACATACGTGGTCCTTTGGATGTGGGATATAGGCACGAAGATTCTAGGATAAGTGCTGTTCTGACCAGACAATCCCACGCAAACCCTATGAAGCGGAAAAGTGTCCGGCTGGTGGGTACAATCGAGGACAAGGCTACCTGCGTGAGGAAGGTTGGGACATGAGCAAGGTCAAGAAGATTGCCATCGGCGCGCTTGTGCTGGTTGCGTTGGCCGTCGGCGTGACCCTGTGGTTCACGACGAGCGTACCTGGTTGCAGCACCTCGATTGGGGAGCTGCGCGGCGACCTGGTGGGCAACTCCTTCGTCATCACGACCTACGACAACTACGGGCAGCAGACGATGAAGACCACCGGAAAGCGGGTCAACGTCAGCGGCAACAAGGTCAAGACCTCGGGCTACACCGAGACGGGCGTTGCGTTCGAGTCCTGGGAGCTCTCCAGCGTCATCACCATCACCATCGACGGGCGCGAGATGGAGACCTGTGGCGACACCTGCATCTTTGCCGAGAAGGGGCTGACGCCCGACATGGACTTCTCCACGCCGGAGTTCATCGAGAGCCATGGCGGGTCGCCCCTGACCATCACGTCGCTCTCCTACACCCTCAACCAGTACAAGAACTACTTCGGCAAGAGCCGCGTCGTGGTCATCAAGTCCCAGACCGGTCAGCCCATCGTCGCGTACTCGGGCAACAACGTCTATTGGGAGGTCAAGACCGACCTGCCCAAGACGACCAAGCTGATGATCGACAACAAGGCCCTCTACATCCACCGGGCCAACTTCCAGATCATCGACAAGAAGCTGCTGGACCAATAGTAGGGGCGGACAGCCGATTGGCTGCCCTATCGGACGAAGACCAGCGTGTCGGCGTCGCTGCGCGCGGGGTCCAGGTGGTAGCCACGGTCGTCGAAGCCGTCGAGGTCACAGGTGGCCTCGACGGCATGCCCCGCGCACCAGCGCACGAAGTCGCCGCGTGCCGCCTTTGCCTCGGTCGAGCGTTGCACCAGCCTGCCGTCGCTTGGCCGAACCGTGCCGAAGAGGCAGGTCAGTACCCGTACGCCCATCTCCGCCAGATAAGGGGTGACTGCCTTGGCGTACTCCACCGAGGCGACGTTGACCACGACGTCAAACTGCTGGGCGACGTGGTGTGCCAGCGTGTCGCCCCAGTACTCGTAGAGGTTTGCCGTGGCGCCATGGCCCCTCTGCGCGGGCAGCGCCAGTTTCGCCTGCATCTCCAGCCGATAGGGGACGACTCCGTCGCGCGGTGCCAACACCCCATAGAAGCCTGACAGGATGCGCAGGTGACGGTCGAGGTAGTCGAGGCTGGCCTGGTCCATGACCTGCGGCGCCAGGTGCTGGTACTGGATGCCCTCGTAGGCGATGGCCGCCGCGGTCAGGTCGTGCCGCAGGTCCGCCTCCCGCATGCGCTGGTAGTTCGCGCGAGCCAACCGGTCGCTGCATTGCCAGAGCTGCTGTGCCTGCTCGAGCGACAGCGCCCGTACCGCCTCCAGCAGTTCGTCGGTGCGTTCGACGAGGGCCGGCAGCCCTGCCACATAGGGAGGACCCTCCACGACGCTCATCTTCTTGGCGGGCGAAATGACGAATCCCATGCGCATGGGCATCCTCCTTGTGGTCGATGGTCCAACCCTATCATCCCGTCCCCTGCCATGCCAGACATGGCTACGCATGCCGGAATAGGGGAACAATGGGAGATGTGTATCGTCGGGATCGTCGGATGCCCCACCATCAATCGGGGGAGGTGCGCACATGGAGCAGCAGGAGGCGCGCGATGTCGTCTTGGAGCAGGCCGTAGAGTCAATGGCGTCATTTCGCACGAGGCAGCGGGCGGGGCGCCGTGTGGCCCTGTTTGCCTCTCTGGCCGTCCTGCTCGTGTTCGTCTCCGAGGTGCTCGCCGTCTATGTGACAGTGTTTCTCGACATTCCCGAGGACTCGCTCGTGTCCGCCATCGTCATGGAGTTCACAGGCGCTGCCGCCGCCGTTGCGGGCGTGTGGCTGCTTGGAGGTCGCAGGCTGCTGGAGGTATCGCCTTCGGACATCGGCTACACCTTCCGCTTCGGCTGGTGGTGCCTGGCGACATCGGTGCTGCTCATCGCCTTCGATGTCGTGCTGTATGCCTTCGACGGCACGGCGGTGGCCTCGGACTGGGCGCTGCTCCTCGTCGAGCTGACGTTCTTCTGCCTGGGCGTGGGCGTGGCCGAGGAGTTTCTCTTTCGGGGGCTGATATTCAACGGCCTGCTCGCTGTGTGCGGTTCCACGGACCGGGGGGTCAAGCTCGCCATCGCGCTGACCTCGATTGCGTTCGGGTTCGCCCATGTCGACTTCGCCCACGACTTCGGCACGCCCCTCATGGCAGTGCAGGCGCTTTTGAAGGCGACGCAGACGGGCATCTATTCGGTGATGCTGTGCACCATCTTCCTGCGAACGAGGCGCCTGGGCGGAGTGAGCCTCTTCCATGGGATTGACGACCTGATGCTGATGGTGCCTAGCGTGGCGATCTACGGCGAGCCCTTCGACACGGAGTATGTGATGGCTGATGACGAGGCCCTGCCCACGATTGGGCTGTACGTCGTGGTCATTGCCCTGTACCTGCCGCTTTTGATCAAATCGCTGCGCGAGCTGCATAGCGGGGATCTCGTATGGCTGGGGGGATTCATGGACGAGGCCCTTTACGGGCGGGGGAGCACCCGGGTCGAGCCGGTGTATGCGCTGGTGCCAGTCGGTCAGGAGGGCCAGGACCTGTCTTGGGAGCAGGTGCCGCCGTTCGTCGAACGCGAGCTGCCCGTTCCGCCTGGCTGGGAGCAGCCCCACAGCGGTGGCCGCCCGCCCGCACCGACCGGGCTGTCGTAAGGCCAACGTCGCGACCCTATTGGCGGAACCGTCCCCGATGGTCGAACCAGATGGACGAACGGGCCGATTGGTTGGTCGGTGCCCACTGGTCCACGTGCGCATCCACAGACGGATTCTTTCGCTTTGCCCATACGCTCCCCTCTTCCATAAATTCGCCTGTTAGAATCGAGTGCGAGTCGAAAGTTTGAATCCAGTTCGAATCTGCAGGCAACGCCATGAGGGGGAGGGGCCATGGACATACAGGGCTTCTATGCGGGACGGGTCTTCGACGCACACGAGTATCTCGGAGCGCATGTGGTGGCGGAGGGCACGGTGTTTCGCGCCTTCGCTCCAGCGGCCGCCGGAATGACGGTCGTGCACCACGACGGGTTCCAGACCGAGATGAAGCGCGTCAACGATGGCAACTTCTGGGAGGCATGGGTTCCCGACCTGACCGATGGCGACCCCTACGAGCTGCGCGTCTATCTACGGGGCGGGGGATACCAGGACCACGCCGACCCCTACGCCTATGGCAGCGAGCTGCGTCCGGCGCACCGCTCCATCGTCCGTGACATCACGCGCCACGAGTGGAATGACGCAGATTGGCTGGCAAGCCGCACTCCACGCATCGGCGAGCCGCTGAACATCTACGAGCTGCACCTGGGCAGCTGGCGCAAGAAGGGCGGCGAGGCCGCGACCGAGCCCTCCGACGACCCAAGCCTGTGGTACACCTACGACGAGCTGGCAGAGCCGCTGGTGGACTACCTGACCGAGGCGGGCTACAACTACGTCGAGTTCATGCCCCTGGCCGAGTACCCCAACGACCAGAGCTGGGGCTACCAGGGCACAGGCTTCTTCGCCCCCACCAGCCGTTACGGAACGCCCGATCAGCTGATGAGCCTGATCGACGCCCTGCACCAGGCAGGCATCGGCGCGATTCTCGACTTCGTGCCCGTGCACTTCGCGCTCGACGACTGGGGGCTGCGCAACTTCGACGGCACGGCGCTCTACGAGTACCCCAACACCGATGTGGGCGTCAGCGAGTGGGGCAGCTGCAACTTCATGTACTCGCGCGGCGAGAGCTGCAGCTTCATGCAGTCGTGCGCCCACTATTGGATGGACGTGTTCCACTTCGACGGGCTGCGCATGGACGCCATCAGCCGCATCATCTACTGGATGGGCGACCAGGCGCGCGGCGTCAACAACGAGGCCGTCGCGTTCGTCACGCGCATGAACGGCGGGCTCAAGCTGATGCATCCCGGTTGCATCCTCGCCGCCGAGGACTCCACCGACTATCCGGGCACGACGCGCTCCCCCCAGGAGGGCGGTCTGGGCTTCGACTACAAGTGGGACATGGGCTGGATGAACGACACGCTCGACTTCTTCAAGAAGACTCCCGAGGAGCGAAAGGACAACTACCACAAGCTGACGTTCTCCATGATGTACTTCCCCAACGAGCGCTATCTGCTGCCGCTGTCGCATGACGAGAACGTGCACGGCAAGGCGACGGTGCTGAACAAGATGTACGGGGACTACTGGGACAAGTTCCCCCAGGCACGCGTCTTCTACCTGTACATGTACGTGCATCCCGGCAAGAAGCTCAACTTCATGGGTGGCGAGTTCGGACAGATGCGCGAGTGGGACGAGCGCCGCGAGCAGGACTGGGACATGCTCTCCTATCCCGTCCATGACGCCTTCGCACGCTACATGGCCGAGCTGTCGCAGCTCTACCTGCGCCACGGGGCGCTGTCGGAGTGGGACTACTACGACCGGGGCTTCGCATGGCTCGACTGCCACCAGGAGCAGCGCTGCCTGTACGCCATCGAGCGCAAGAACGAGGGCGAGCGCCTGATTGCCGTGCTCAACATGGGCGGGGAGAGGCAGCCGGGCTACGAGCTGGAGCTGCCGGGCGTGAGGTCCTACGACATCCTGCTGCACACCGACTGGGAGCGCTTCGGCGGCAAGACCGAGGAGGGCGACGAGCCGGTCATGATAGGGCATGGGCGTCTCTGCCTGACGCTGCCAGCCTTCTCGGGCATCCTGTTGAAGGTTTATGACAGGGAAGTGTAGGCAACGACGGCTTTCCGCAGCCCCTCCACAAGTCTGGCAGGCAAGGTAAAAGCCTAGTTAACCATAAGGGGCCGAGGTTTTCGCCTCGGCCCCTGCGTGTGAGAATGTTTGGCGTTCTTTTTCGTCCGCGACATTCAGGGAGAGCGCGGATCACATCACGCATAGGAGGAACGCATCATGTCCAACATGCTCACTCGTCGCCAGGCCATCCTCGCTGGTCTCGGCTCTGTCACCACGCTCGGCCTGGCCGCTTGCGGTGGCTCGTCCGACGCTGGCTCCGACGCTGCCGCCGGCACCGTCTACACCATCGCCACCGACACCGTCTTTGCCCCGTTCGAGTTCACCGACGAGAGCGGCACCTACATCGGCGTCGACATCGACCTGCTGGCTGCCGTGGCCGCCGACCAGGGCTTCGAGTACGAGCTCAACCCCGTCGGCTTCGATGCCGCCCTCCAGAACGTCCAGTCCGGCCAGGCTGACGGCGTCATCGCCGGCATGTCCATCACCGACGAGCGCAAGGAGATCTTCGACTTCTCCGCACCCTATTACGACTCCACCGTGTGCGCCGCCGCCCTCGCCAGCAGCGACATCGCCAGCCTCGACGACCTCAACGGCAAGAAGGTCGCCGTCAAGAACGGCACCCAGAGCTCGCTGTGGGCTGACAGCCTGAAGGAGCAGTATGGCTTCGAGACCGTCACCTTCGACGACTCCGCCACCATGTACCAGGACGTCACCGCCGGCAACACCGCCTGCTGCTTCGAGGACACCCCGGTCATGAGCTACGCCATCTCCACCGGCAACGTCGACTTCAAGCTCATCGCCGACTGCGGCGCCGACTCCGAGTTCGCCACCCCGTACGGCTTCGCCGTCAACAAGGGCGACAACGCCGACCTGCTGGCCGCCTTCGACGCCGGCCTGGCCAACATCAAGGCCAACGGCACCTACGACGAGATCGTCGCCAAGTACGTCCAGTCCGTCGAGTAGGCGCACGTCACGCCGGCTGTCCGGCATCCGGCGCAACCATCTCAAAGGGTGGTGCCCCTTTGGAAGGCAGCTTTCAAGGGGGCACCTTCTTTGGGCAGATAGAAGAAAGGAGTCGTGCCCATGAGCTTCTTCGAGCTCCTGTCCCAGTCACTTCCGCTCCTCATGCAGGGTCTCTCCCTGACCCTTGAGCTGGCGGCCGTGTCTCTGGCCATAGCCATGGTGCTCGGCATCATCGCGTCCCTGATGGGCATGTCGAAGAACCCGGTCTTCCGTGCGATCAACCGTGCCTTCGTCGCCATCATCCGCGGTACGCCGCTGCTGGTGCAGGGCTTCTTCATCTATTTCGGCATAACGGGCGTGCTGGGAGTCCGCATGAGCGCCTTCACGGCTGGCGTCATCGCGCTGTCGCTCAACGCGGGAGGCTACATGTCCGAGATCTTCCGCGGTGGCATCCAGGCCGTCGACCCCGGCCAGACCGAGGCCGCTCGCAGCCTGGGCCTCTCCAAGAGCCAGACCACCTGGCGTATCGTCATCCCCCAGGCCATCCGCATCTGCATCCCGTCCGTGGTCAACCAGTGGTGCATCACCATCAAGGACACCTCGATCATCTCGGTGCTGGGCTTTGCTGAGCTGACCAAGATCGGCCAGCAGATCATCGCGCGCACCTTCCGCTCCTTCGAGGTGTGGATCATGGTCGGCATCCTGTACTTTGTCGTGATTTACCTGCTCACGGTCCTGGCGCATGTCGTGGAGAGGAAGGTGTCCCTTGATTAAGGTAGAGATTAGCGGGCTGCACAAGTCCTTCGGCGACAACGAGATCCTCAAGGGCATCGACTGCAACATCGAGACCGGCGAGGTCGTGTGCGTCATCGGTCCGTCCGGTTCGGGCAAGTCCACCTTCCTGCGCTGCATCAACTGCCTGGAGCAGCCCACCAGCGGCACCATCAAGGTCGACGGTCACGTCATGGACGAGAACGCCAAGAACATCGACGAGCTGCGCGAGGACGTGGGCATGGTCTTCCAGCAGTTCAACCTCTTCCCGCACCTGTCCGTGCTGAACAACATCACCATCGCCCCCATCCTGCGCAAGAAGATGGGCAAGGAGGAGGCCGAGCGCACCGCTCGCGACCTGCTGGCACGCGTGGGCCTGGCCGACAAGGCCGATGCGATGCCCCGCAGCCTCTCCGGCGGCCAGAAGCAGCGCGTGGCCATCGCCCGCGCGCTGGCGATGAAGCCGGGCCTGATGCTGTTCGACGAGCCGACGTCCGCACTTGATCCCGAGATGGTCGGCGAGGTCCTCGACGTCATGCGCCAGCTGGCCGAGGAGGGCATGACGATGGTGTGCGTGACCCACGAGATGGGCTTCGCGCGCCAGGTTGCCGACCGCGTCCTGTTCATTGATGGTGGCGTCATTGCCGAGGAGGGCACGCCCAACGAGATCTTCGGCAACCCCCAGAGCGAGCGTCTGCAGGGCTTCCTCAACGCGGTCGCCGAGGCCTAGCGAGACATCAGGCAAGGCGCCGGAAGCGATAGTCAAGACGATGGGGACGGTTCCATCGCTCGGTTCTCGAGCGGGGACTGTCCCCATCGTCATGCGGACGGTTGCGCGGCGGGTCGCGAGGCTTCGAAGAGACACCTGTGAAAGATTGTCGAAATAGAGGAAATGCTTGGCCAACAAGCATTTCTTGACATAATTGATATCAAGTGAGTAACATCACCTGTGTCGAGAGGAGCCAAGCGATGCAATCCCTGAAGGAATGGCGTGAGTACAAGGGCGTCAAGCAGATTGCCGTTGCCCGCTATCTGGGCGTCTCTCGCCAGACCTATGCGAAGTACGAGGCCCATCCCGAGCTGATGAGCATCGCACAGGCGAAGCGCCTGTGCGAGTACCTCAACTGTGACATGAGCCTCATCCTGGAGTCGGACAAGTCGTAGACCGCGTTCGATCCGAGGCGGACCCCCATCCACCGAACACTGTCATGCCGTCGATGCCACCAGCGTCGGCGGCTTTTTCGTAGGATTCGATTGTACTTGACTTGAGACCAATGTGATATCACAATGAACTCAATCGGTTGTCATGCCGATGCGAGGGCAGCGCCTCCATGGGGGAGGGCGGCCCCTCTTCTGGAAAGGAAGATCGATGAGTGTTGAGAAGAAGGCCCATGCCGCCAGCGGTTGGCTCATGATGGGCGTGGTCATCCTTGGCTATCTGGCCAGCATCGGCATGATGCTGGGCTCCATCATCGGCTTGGCCATGACGGACGGCGAGCACGGCTTCCTGGCCTTCCTGGCCTCCATCCTGCTGTTCACGGCCACCGTCATCATCAACTGTGGGTTCTTCACCCTCCAGCCCGGCCAGGCGCGCGTCTGCGTGCTGTTCGGCAAGTACGTGGGCACCGTCCGTGACGAGGGCCTGCGGTGGGCGAACCCCTTCTACACCCGCAACCTCGGGATGACGAGCGATGCCGACTCGTCGATCGAGGCGGGCGAGAAGGGCGTCAAGGTCAACGTCGGCGGCCACAAGCATGGATCGAAGATCTCCACGCGCGCCCGCACCTACAACGGCGAGCGCATCAAGGTCAACGACAAGATGGGCAACCCCATCGAGATCGCGACGGTCGTCGTGTGGCGCGTGGTCGACACCGCCAAGGCGGTCTTCGACGTCGACGACTACGAGAGCTTCGTCTACACGGTGACCGAGACCGCCCTGCGCCACGTGGCCAGCGTCTATGCCTACGACCACATGGAGGATGACGACTCCAATGCCAACGCCATCACGTTGCGCACCAACATCGAGGAGGTCTCCCAGGCGCTGATGGAGGAGCTCGACCGCAGGCTGGAGATGGCCGGCATCGACGTCATCGACTCCCGCTTGACCCACCTGGCCTACGCCCCCGAGATCGCCCAGGCCATGCTGCGTCGCCAGCAGGCCGAAGCCATCATCGCGGCACGCAAGAAGATCGTCGAGGGTGCCGTGGGCATGGTGGACATGGCCGTGGAGATGCTGGCGGAAGGCGGCAACATCGACCTCGACGACGAGCGCAAGGCGACGATGGCCACCAACCTGATGGTCGTCCTCTGTGGCGAGTCCGAGGCCCAGCCCGTCCTCAACACGGGCACGCTCTACAACTAGGAGCAAGCCATGGCAAAGCGCAAGCAGTATCCCCTTCGCATAGACCCGACGGTCTGGGAGGCCATCGAGCGGTGGGCTGCTGACGACATGCGCAGCGCGAACGGGCAGGTAGAATGGATTCTGAGGCAGGCGCTTCGTCGTGCGGGGCGCCTGTCCCCCAACATGCCCGACGAGGCGTCCCCATCGGAGGGGAATGACGTACGTGATCCGGACCACCAAGGGATGGGAGAGGAGCGTACCTGATGGCGCCACTCATCGCATCATCCACGCGCGAGGAGCGCGAGGCCTATGTCAACGAGCGCTACCGCTGCATCGCAGACTGCGACCAGTGCGGGCTCTGCAAGATCTTTCACGGCCATTCCCCCGAGCACGCCTTGCAGCCCTACGTCGACGGAGAACAGGAGCTGGCGACGGTGCTGATGTCGTATCGTGGCAGGTAGGGAAGGCAGGGCTGCTGCTCCGCACGCGGGTCCCTGCCAAGAGCCGCGCAGACGGGAGGCAACCATGTCCAACCACCTGATCGAGGGAAGCGGTCCGTTGCTTGACGAGGGGGGACGCCTCCGCGAGCCGGGGTATGCCCTGCGGCCGCCCTTCGACTACTCCCATGACCGCATTGCCGCGCCGCCCTGGCGCATCAAGGATTGGGACTATTACCTGGTCAACGACGATCGCCATGCGGTCGCGTTGACCTTTTCCGACTTGGGCTACATCGGGCTGGTGTCGGCGGCCGTCATGGATTTCGAGACGCGGTCTTCGACGACCGCCAGCGAGCTGGTGGTGGCGCCGATGGGACGCATGGGACTGCCCGCCAGCTCGGATGTCGGCGACATCAGCTGGGCCAATCGTCGCTGCAGGGTCAGCTTCACCCACACGCCTGCGGGCAGGCGCCTGTCCTTTGCGCTTGACGGCTTTTCCGAGGGCGAGGACTTCGAGGCGGAGTTCCTGCTCGACCAGGAGCCGCGGGACTCGATGGTCATCGCCACGCCTTGGGCCGGTAGCGACCATGCCTTCTACTACAACCGCAAGATCGTCGGCATGCGCGCCCGTGGCGCCTTCCGCTGTGGCGCATTGGTGTACGAGTTCGACCCTGCGGACTCGTTTGGCCTGCTTGACTGGGGGCGCGGCGTCTGGACCTATGACAACGTCTGGTACTGGAGTGCGGCGCAGGGACTCCAGCAGGGCCATGTCGTGGGGTTCAACCTGGGCTATGGCTTTGGCGACACCTCTGCCGCCAGCGAGAACATGCTCTTCGTCGACGGCGTGGCCCACAAGTTGGACAAGGTGACCTTCCAGATTCCCAGCACGTCGGACGGCACGCCCGACTACCTCGAGCCATGGCATGTCTTCGACGAGGACGGGCGACTGGACCTCACGTTCTCGCCGGATCTGGACCGCAGCGACCTGATCGATGTCGCGCACGTGGTGATGAGCGACCAACACCAGGTGTTCGGGACGTTTGCGGGGACGGCGGTGCTCGACGACGGGTCCACGCTGGCGCTGGACGGGTTGCGCGGGTTTGCGGAGCACGTGCACAACCGCTACTGAGCGAGCCGTCGGGGCAGAGGCTTCGGGACAAAAGGAGCGGGGATGCCGTGTGAACTGCGTCCCATCTCCTGTTGTCCGAGAAATGGGAGGCAGTTCATTCAGAGACATCCCCGCCCTGCTGTGATGGTCGCTGGTTGACGGCCTAGAGGGAGCTGGCCTACAGGAAGCGATAGCTGACCGTGCGGACGCCCCAGTCGTCGGCGCTGTCAAAGCCGAAGGCGCGGAAGACGGCCGGCGTCAGGTCCAGGCCGCGCGCCCCGCCACTGAGGTAGCCACAGTCCGTGACGGTGGCGACGACCGATACGCCGCCGTAGGAGATCTCGATGGCGCTGCCATAGAAGCGCGAGGGGTTCATGGACATGGGCATCGCGACGGTGGCGACGGAGTTGTCCAGGGGAATGCCCGATGCGGTGGCAGTGGATCCGGGAGGCGTGTTGTCCTCGATGGTGTAGGCGGAGGCCGCGCAGGTCACCCAGCCGCTGCCGCTGGTCGTTGGGCTGGTGGTGGTTTCGGCCGGTGCGCTCTCGGACGGACTCTCCTGTGCGCCGGAATCATTCGTGGCGTTGCCCTCGCTGGGTGCCGGCGCGATGTCTCCCGCCTCGACCGCTGCGGCAATCGCCTCGTTGCGCACGGCCTCCGTCTCCTGGCGGGCGGCCTGCTCCTGGCTGGCCCTCTCGGCTGCGGCCTCGGCGGCCGCAATCGCCGCGGCACGCTCGTCGGACTCGAGCTGGTCTGCCTTCGCGGTCAGGGAGGCGACCTTGGCGTCCAGCTCCTCGCGCTTGTTGGTGAGGCTGGATAGGGCTGCCTTCTGCTGGTCCTTGGCCTGGCTGATCTGGGCCATGTGCCGGTCCAGCTCCTCCTTGTCCTGGTTGAGCTTCTCGATGCACTCGGCCTGCCAGTCGCTGACCTTCTGGGCGTAGTAGACCTGCGAGACCAGCTCGTCCATCGTCTGGCTGGACAGCAGCAGGGCCAGGGTGCGGGCGTCGGAGTTCGACTTGTAGCTCTCGGCGATGATGGTGCCCAGGACGTCGCGGTCCTCGATGATCTGGGTCTGCAGCTGCATGCTCTCGCTGGCCAGTGCGTCGACCTGGCCCTGCAGCTCCTGGACCTTGCCCTCGCCGTCGGCAATCTGGTCTGCCAGCTGCTCGAGCTCCGTCTGTACGGTGGCAACCTCCTGCCGCACCTGGTCGGATGTCTCGGCTTGGGCAGTCACGGGGGTGAGTGCGAGCGTGAGTCCGAGTCCGAGCGTGACAGCCACGGCACCCGTTCTTCTCTTTCTCATGGAACCCCTCGCCAATCTTGCGTCTCGTGAACAGAAATATCGGTAACTGTAGCATGAGTCGTCCGCGAATGAGAAACCCACTTGTACGTACCTTGTGAAAAGCGCAGGTAGATGGCCTGTCTGCCAAGAGTCGTGGGGCAAGGCGTGCCGGCTGGCCAGCCGGCGGGCGCGTCCCCAGGGCGGGTGACCCACGATGCCCGGAGCGTTGGCTCCGGGCTTGCGCTATCCTGTTTCGGCACGCCGCGCCCGTCGCGCGGACCGCTTCGACCATCGGATGGTAGCCATGCTCAAGGTGCGCAACGCGATTCTGCACGTCTTCGACTTCGAGACCGGGGGCACGTACCTGTCCGATCGCGAGCTGGACCTGTCCGAGCGCCCGACGCGCTCCTATGTGCAGCGACATCTGCGCAAGGTCTCGTCGAGCCCCGAGAGCCGGCATGGGGAGTTCTGTGAGGGCAGTGCCTTTGCCGAGAAGATCGGGGACTACTTCGCAGGGCGCGAGGAGTTCGTCGCGCTGTCCCAGGAGATAGGGCTGTACTTCTGGGAGGAGCTGCGCAAGAGCGACGACCCCGGGCAATGCGACGTGCTGGTCGCGGACTTCGAGGACACCGACGACGTGGCGGGTCGCGCGGCGGCGGCAGGGACCGCTGTGGGAGATGCGCTGGCCAAGGCGGCTTGCGATGACGCCTACGACGCGCCGCCCGCCCGCAAGTTCGCGGTGATCCTGCTGCCGCGCAAGCAGGCCTTCGTGCACGACCTGCGCAGCGTCGACGGACAGAGCGCCAATGACGTCGTGCGCACCGATGCCGCCCTACCCAATCCCACGCAGAAGGTCGAGTCCTATCTCGTCGTCGATGCCGACACCCTGGCCATCAGCTTCTGCGACCGCGCGCGTTCCATCGCGGGCCGTGACTCCTACATCATCCCTGACGGGCTGCTGCAGTGCACCACCCAGGCCTCCAGCCGCGAGGTCATCTCCAGCGTCACCAAGATTGTGGAGGACGTGGCGGAGGAGTATGGTCTGACGCCAGCGGTCGTCGTGTCGCAGGCAAAGGCGTACGTCGCGGAGCGTGCGGAGATGGGCGAGGTGGTCATGCCTCAGGAGGTGGGCGAGCGAGTGTTCGAGGATGCCCCCCAGATGCGGGAGAGCTTCGAGCGACGTGCCCGCGAGGAGCGTCTGCCCGAGGAGGTCCCTGTGCGGCGTAGTGCCGCCAACCGCATGACGAAGAGCCATCGCATCCGCACCGACACGGGCATCGAGATCACCTTCCCGTCCGAATTTGCCCAGCGTCCCGAGCTCATCTCCTTCGACCGCGAGCCCGATGGGAGCATGCGCATCACCTTGAAGGGGATTTCGCACATCGAGAACAGGTAAGACGCAAGTTGTCTGCGCTTGTCGAGGGGCCGGGCGAGGTGCTGCGCAGAAAATGCCGTTGTTTGCGCCGTCAGAAGCGCAAACAACGCTAGATGAGTTGGTGCGAGTGGCGATAGCGCAGACAACGCACTTCGGGAGCCACTTCTGGCGGAAAGAAGCGCCGACAACGACTCCACAAGTCCTTGGCGTCGGGGAGATGCACTAGGATGGTGCCAGATGCCAAAATGGGAAGGAGCCCGTATGATTCGCAAGCTTGTCCTCATTCGCCATGGAGATGCCGAGAACCGTCGCCTGGGCGAGTCCGACGCCGAGCGGAAGCTGACCAAGCGTGGCCTGAGGGCGCTGCAGGAGGCCTATCCCGAGATGCTTGCCCCGCTTGCCGACGAGTCCGACATCCAGGTATGGTCGAGCGAGGCGACTCGCGCGCTCCAGACGGCGCAGGTTGCCTGCGACGTGCTGGGCGTGCCCCATGACGCGATCGAGTTCCACAAGTCCCTGTATGCACAGGACGACGACTTCTTCTACGGCGAGCTGATGGCCGCGGAGGGCACGGTCGTGGCGGTTGGCCACATTCCCTTCATGGAGGACGTCGCCTCCGACCTTGCCCGCATGCCCATAGGCTTCTACAAGGGTTCTGTCGCCTGCTTCGACGTGCCGGAGGAGGGCTTGGGGAAGGCGACGCTTGCCTGGTTCGAGCAGGGACCCAAGGTCTAGTCATGGCGGTGGTTCGTGCGGTATTCGTCGACCTGGACGACACGTTCCTGGCACCCGACAAGTCCATCCCGCCCGAGAACCTGCGCATGATGGATGCGCTGGCCAGCCGGGGGGCGGAGCTCATACCCTGCACCGGACGACACGTGGGTGGCGTCCCCCAGGCGATGCGGGAGCACGATTGCGTGCGCCATGTGGTGGCCAGCAACGGTGGCATCGTGCATGACCTGCGTTCGGGTCGCGACCTGCGTGTGGTCGCCATCGAGCGGGAGAGCGTGGTTGCCCTCTACCGGCGCCTGAAGCCACTGCCCGTCATCGTCGATGCCTTCGCCGACGGCTATGCCTATTCGGAGGAGGTGCGCAGGCACCTCTTCGACCAGATCGATGTTCCCGAGGGCCTTCGTGCCTACCTCAAGGCGGGGCGGACCTTCGTCGACATGACGATCGAGGAGCTGCTGCCGCGGGTGGGCCCCATCACCAAGCTGAGCCTCTTCTTCGTGGGCGAGGAAGGTGCGGCGGCGATCCGCGAGGGCATCAGGGAGATCGGTGGGATGTACTTCGTGCAGACCAGCGCAAGCAACTACGAGGTCATGAGCACCGAGGCCACCAAGGGGTCGGCACTCCTATGGCTGGCTGGGCACGAGGGCTGGCCGCTGGACGAGGTGGTAGCCTTCGGGGACAACAACAACGACCTCACGATGCTTGACGCGGCGGGTGACGGCGTGGCGATGGCCAACGGAAACGACGAGGCCAAGCGCCACGCGGACCACATCGCGCCGCCTGCTGCCGAAGGTGGCGTCGCGCTGTACCTGCGCGACGCATACGGCATCTGACACGCTGGCGCGCCGCGTCCTTCCGACAGGCGTCACAGCACCTCGTTCATGGCCCCCGAACGGAATCCCACCAGGTCGAGGCTGACGTAGCCGAAGCCTAGCTCCCTGAGGCGGGCGACCACCCGTTCGCGCAGCTCGGGCTGGGCAAGGCGGGTAATCTGGTCGGCGTCGACCTCGATGCGCGCGAGGCGGCCGTCCTCGCCGTGGCTGCGCACGCGCAGCTGGACGAAGCCCAGGTCGTGCAGGAAGTCCTCTGCCAGCTCGACGCGCTTCAGCTTGATCTCGGTGATGGCCTCGCCGTAGGCGAAGCGCGACGCGAGACAGGCTGCGGAGGGCATGTCCCAGGTAGGCAGCCCCATGTCGTGCGAGAGCGCGCGAATCTGCGCCTTGGTCATGCCCACCTCGCGCAGGGGACTGCCGATGCCCAGCTCCTCGAGCGCCTGCAGGCCGGGACGGTAGTCACCCTCGTCGTCCTTGTTGGACCCGTCGACGAGGTGGGTGATGCCATGAGCGCGTGCCGCCTCGAACATCTGGGTGAAGAGGGCCTTCTTGCAGTGGTAGCAACGGTCCTTGGGATTCTCGCGAAAGCCGGGGATGGCCAGCTCGTCGTAGGCGATGACCTCTTGGGCGATGCCACGCTCGGCGCAGAAGGCACGGGTGCGCTCGATGTCGCGCTGGGGGGCGGAGCGGCCGGCGGAGGTGACGGCTAGCATGCGGCCCCCCAGCACCTCGTGGGCGACGGCGACGAGGAAGGTCGAGTCGACGCCACCAGAGTATGCCACGGCGACCGAGCCGAGCAGGGCAAGCAGGTCTCTCAGGGCGTCGAGGCGCTCGTATGCCAGGGAATCTGCGATTTGCGATGATGAGGCCATGGCATCTCCTGTTCGCGATCGAAGGCGAGGCATCGTATCAGTATGCCACGAACTGGACAATGCCAAGCAAACAGGTAGGGTTTTATTTGTCACCAGCATATTGCCACCATGTCCTGTCGGGCAGTCCCTTCGTGAGATAATGGGAGGACTTGGGGAGAGAGGGGTATGCATGGAGCGCAGGGAGCTGCGTGAGCTGTTGGAGGCTGTCGCCACGGGCGAGGCGACGCCACGTGATGCCGAGGAGCGCCTGGCCACCGCACCGTTCGAGGATCTGGGATATGCGAAGCCGGACCTTCACCGCGGCATGCGGCAGGGCGTCTCCGAGGTGGTCTACGGTGCCGGCAAGTCTGCGGAGCAGATCGTGGGCATCGTGAAGGCGCTGAGAGGTGCCGGGGAGCGCCGCATCCTGGTCACGAGACTGGATGCGCAGAAGGCCGAGGCGGTGCGCAGCGGGCTGGACGAGCGGGATGCGGCCGAGTTCGACTATCGGGAGCTGCCGCAGCTGGCGCTGGTCGGAAGGCCCCCAGAGCCTGATGGCGTGGGCTATGTCGCCGTGTGCGCGGCAGGTACGAGCGACCTGTACTGCGCCGAGGAGGCGGCTGTGACGGCCGAGATGCTGGGCAGCCGTGTCGTGCGCCTGTACGACGTGGGCGTGGCGGGACTGCATCGGCTGCTGGCCCATGTTGAGGAAATCCAAGGCGCCTCGGCCATCGTCGCAATCGCGGGCATGGAGGGGGCGCTGGCCAGCGTCGTGGGTGGATTGGCCGCCTGTCCGGTCGTCGCGTGTCCCACCAGCGTGGGCTACGGGGCGTCGCTGGGGGGCATCGCCGCCCTGCTGAGCATGCTCAACTCCTGTGCGAGCGGGGTTTCGGTGGTCAACATCGACAATGGGTTCGGTGCGGGCTACCAGGCTGCGCTGATTGACCATGTGGGTGTGAGGGACTAGGTAGGGCATGCGTCGCCTGACGACGCCGAGAGGAAGACGAACGATATGGGAAAGACCTTGTATCTGGAATGCTCGAGTGGCATCAGTGGCGACATGGTGGTCGGCGCGCTGCTCGACCTGGGGGCCAACGAGGCGGGACTGCGCAGGGCGCTGGACAGCCTGCATGTGGGAGGGTTCGAGATTGCCGTGACGCGCAAGTCGGTGTCGGGCATCGACGCATGCGACTTTGACGTGGTGCTGGACGAGGCTCACGAGTCCCATGACCACGACATGGTGTACCTGTACGGCAACTTGGATGGCACGGACGGGCACGACCACGACCACGTGCACGAGCATGACCATCACCACGGCCACGACCATCACCACGACCACGACCACGACCATGACCATGACCATGACCACTCCCACACCCATGACCACGAGCATTGCCATGACCACGAGCATTGCCATGACCATGAGCACGAGCATGAGCACACCCACGACCACGACCATTGTCATGACCACGACCATGCCCACGACCACGACCACGATCATGAGCATGAGCACGCCCATGCCCACGACCATGACCATGCCCACGACCATGACCATGGCCATGCGCCTCACCATCATCACCACGAGCATCGCTCGCCGTCCGACATCGCGGCCCTCATCGATGCCGCCGACCTCGCGCCGCGCGCTCGGGCGTGCGCGCATCGCATCTTCGACATCGTCGCAGATGCCGAGGCGAAGGCACATGGCCTGCCCATCGAGCAGGTCCACTTCCATGAGGTGGGCGCCGTCGACTCGATCGTCGACGTGGTATCCGTTGCGTACTGCCTCGACGACCTGGACGTCACGGACGTCTACGTATCGCCCCTGGCGGAGGGCCACGGTCGCGTGCGCTGCGCCCACGGCGTGCTGCCCGTCCCCGTCCCCGCGGTGACCAACATCGTCGCCTCGCATGGACTGGTGCTGGAGCCGCGCGACATGGAGGGGGAGCTGGTCACGCCGACCGGGGCGGCCATCGCGGCAGCGGTGCGCACGCTCGATGCCCTGCCCGTTCGCTATCGCGTGGTCAAGACCGGCCTGGGTTCGGGCAAGCGTGCCTACGACCCACCCAGCACGGTGCGTGCGATGGTCATCGAGGAGGTCGCCGAGGCGGGGACACCGGCTCCGCAGCAGGGCTTGGGCACTCCCGACCTGTGGAAGCTCGAGACCGAGCTGGACGACTGCACCGGTGAGGCGCTGGGCAACGTCACCCAGCTGCTCTACGATGCGGGTGCGCTGGAAGTGCACTTCCTGCCGGTCTTCATGAAGAAGAATCGTCCGGGCTACCAGATCGAGGTGCTGTGTGGCGCCTCGCGCATCCATCAGCTGGAGGAGGTCATCTTCGAGAACACGACGACCATCGGCATCCGTCGCTGCCCCGAGTGGCGCACCGCGTTGCCGCGCGAGCAGCACGAGGTCCAGACGTCCCTTGGTACGCTGCGCGTCAAGGTCGTGACGCTGCCGAGCGGCGCGCGTCGTGCCTACCCCGAGCATGACAGCGTGGCGGAGATGGCACAGGCGGGAGACGTCTCGTACCAGGATGCCCTTCGCGTGGCCCAGGCAGCTGCGGCCGAGCTCCTCTAGCGACTCCCTGCAGCAAAGACAGTCGTGAACGGCCGGACGGGCACATGCGTTCCCGTCCGGCCGCTTCCATCACAGGCCTTGCAGCTCGTCCACCTCGCGCAGCAGGTCCAAGCCGCGTTCGTGGAACATCAGCGCCTGGCTGTGTTGGACGAACGACACGGAGCCATGGGCGCTTGCGAAGTGCATGAACACGGGGTCGATGGCCAGGTGTGACGCGAACACCAGCATCTCCTGCCCGTCCCCATAGGCACTGTCGAGGAAGGCGAGCGCGGCGTCGAGGTGCTGGCCAGCCGTGGCAACGCGTGCGATCAGCGCCTGCGCGGCCGCATTGAAGGGTCCGCGGAGCGCCTGGAACGCGTCGGCCGCACCCCCGTCCCTCATCCCTTGCGCCGACCACTGGGCCACGGCCGTGCGGAGCTGCTCCCACAGGAGGTTCCTCTCTGCCGCGACGCGCTGTGCCGAGACGCTGACAGAGCCCTTGGCCAGCGCCTGTGCCAGCTGCTCGCGAGCCCGTGCGGCCAGGTCGTCGACCACCGATGCGCCGTCGTGCGCCTCGAGGTCGCCCTTGCGCGCAGCCAGCGTCGAGCGCACCTCGCGCAGCGCCGCCTCGGTCGCCTCGACGTCGTGGACCTCCTCGGTGACGGCGTCGAGCAACAGGTTGACCAAGGCGATGCGCTCGTCGAAGGGAGCCAGACGCGCGCGTCGCAGGATGGTGCCGTCCGCCGTGCCCTGTAGGATGTCACCGATCTTGTAGTCGTCGTGGTACTTGGAGAAGAGGTCGTAGTACAACGCGAAGTCCTCGGCGGTCTCGCCATCCTGCAGGTATTGGGAGACCAGGGCCAGGCTGACCGGCAGCCCCTCGTGCTCGTAGGCCAGCAGCATCCGCGAGAGGTCCTCCCAGCCGCGGGCGGTGACGATGCGAGCGCCGCTCAACGCCGCCCGCACAAGATAGAAGCCCTTGGGCTTGTTCGCCAGGTAGGTGGTGATGGCGGGGTGCACGCCATGGCTGGTCGCGTAGTCCATCCACACGTCCACGTCCGGCTCGATGTCGATGCGCTTCAGACGGTCCATCATCGCAGGGTCGAAGTCTCGCGCAGCGCGGTTGTACTCGGGCGGGTTGCCGGCACAGACGATGACCCACCCCTGCGGCAGGTGGTGCTGCCCGAAGGTCTTGTACTGCAGGAACTGCAGCATGGCCGGGGCAAGGGTCTCGCTGGCGCAGTTGATCTCGTCGAGGAAGAGGATGCCCTCCTCGGTGCCGCTGGCGGAGATCGCGTCGTAGGTTGCGGCGATGATCTCGCTCATGGTGTAGCGCGAGACCTTGTACGCGCGTCCCCCATAGGTACCATCGTCGATGTAGGGCAGGCCCAGGGCGCTCTGGCGCGTGTGGTGGGTGATGGAGTACGAGACGAAGTTGATGCCCAGGCGCTCGGCGACCTGCGCGACGATGGCCGTCTTGCCGATGCCCGGAGGGCCCATGAGGATGAGGGGGCGCTGCATCTGGTCGGGAATGCGCGGCAGCCCGTGCTCGTCGCGTGAGAGGTATGCGCGGATGGCGCCTTCGACCTGCTCGGTTGCCTCGCGGATGTTCATGGGTGCTCCTTGTGTCGTGGGTGTGTGGTGGTGGGCGGATGGTGTCGGCGAGCGGCTAGTAGACGCTCAGGCTCTCGAATTCGCCGGGGTGCAGGACGACCTGCAGCGCCCAGGGCGGTACGAGCTCCGGCCGGTGGTCCTCGTCGTAGAAGACGAAGGCGCATTGGTAAGGAGGCATGCGCTCGGGGTAGATGCCCCAGCCGTCGGTGAAGTACACCAGCCCCTGCAGGTCGTCGAACTCGCCTGCCTGGCGCAGGCGCTGCACGTAGGCGAAGGCGGGGCGGAAGTCGGTGCCGCCGAACCCGCGCAGCTGGATGTTGCGCCGCCAGCGGTCGAGGTCGGCCAGCGAGCATATCCTGGTGTCGCTCTGCACGCGCGCATCGGCCTGGATGATGTGGATGTTGGTCTGGGCAAAGAACCCACCCTCGCTGGACAGCACGTCGTAGGTGGTGTTGACGAACTCCTGGACCACCTTCGCCGAGACCGAGCTGGAGGTGTCGATGACGATGGCGAAGTCGCGGATGCGTCGTTCGCTGCGGTACTCGAGGGGTTCGACGAGGGGGACGTTGCCGTAGAGCTGCAGTCCATAGGTGTAGAAGATGTAGTCGAACTCGTCGTCCGAGACGCGCATGTGCTCTCGCTCGACGGCGAACTGGCGCAGGAACTCGCGATAGTCGATTCGCTCGTGAGCACCGACCTCCAGCTCGCGGACCAGCTTGCCCAGCCCCGCACCACGCGTGCGGGAGATGGTCTGCAGGTCGACGCGCATGCTCTGGGCCGCGCGCTGCCAGGCCTTCTCGGCCGCCTCCAGCTGCTGGCGGGTCGCCTGTCCGGTCTCGGATCCTCTTTTGGACGGGGAGGCGTCGTCAGACCGCCCTCCGGAAGGTGCGCCGTCGTCGGGTTGTCCCTGGTGCGGCTCCTTTCCACCGTCGGAGGAATCGTCGCGACGGTCGCTCGGGCGCATCCGTGACGCGTCGGCGCGCTGCGCGGGCGTGCCATCGTCGGCATCACCCTGCTGCTGGGCCGCACCGTCAGGGGGCGTGCCAGCACCGTCTCCCTTCCCGTCACCGCGTCCCTGTGCATGGTTGTCGCGCGAAGGCGGCCACAGGCCGTGGTCGTCGACATGGAAGAGCGGGGCCCACTGGCGGCGGGCTCCCTCGTAGGCGTCGTCACGTAAGGCGCGGTACAGCCGCTCCGCGGTCAGTTGGGGTCCCAAGTCGTCGACCAGCCGTCTCAGCACCTCCTCGATTCGCCTTCCGCGCTCCTCGGGACGGGGACCGGCGATCTCTATCGCCAGGTGCTCGACGGCGATGTCGGCGGCAAGGCTCCACGCCTCGGCGTCCACCTGTCCGCCCACGAACGGGTGCAGCAGCACGCAGTGCAGCAGGACGTGCACGAGGTCGTTCACGGGTGCCTGTCGCGTCTGGGAGAAGGCTGCCAGCACCTTCTCCGCGTCCACGAAGAGCGTTCGCCCGTCGGTCGCGAGGGGGTCCTGCTGGCTGGCGGGCTGGGTGCGCAGCAGGCCTATTGACGATGCGAGGAAGGGATTGTCGGCGACGATCAGCCCGCGGGCCAGGTCCAGCACGCGCTCGGACAGGGTCCAGACGCGGTCGTGCCTCGAGGTGTCGGAGGATGCGGTCGCTGGCGGTTGGGTGGTCGCAATGTCTGGCATGGGTGGCTTCCTTGCTAGAGCAGCAGGTCGGAGAGGTCGTCCGGTTCCGTCGCGTGTACAGGGGAGGCCCGGTGTGCCAGCAGCCAGGCGGCAGCCTCCGCATGGCCAGCCGCGGAGGCGGCTTGCATGGCGGCATCGGTGTTCTCCGGTGTCAGCGTGTCGGGCCAGCCTGCCAGCAGCTCGAGCTGGGCCATGCGACCGTCTGCGGCCAGCACCTGCAGCAGGCGGCCATTGCGTTCCGGCGTGCTGGGGGAGAGATGCGGCACCATGCGTGCCACGAGGTCGACGTCGCGTTGCAGCCAGTTGAGCTCGCAGAGCCGCTCGAGGAAGACGTCGGGCGCCTCGTCGCAGACGAACTCGACGATGCGTGGATGGACCTTGGGTACGATGAGGCTACCGAGGATGCGGTGGAGCGACTGCTCTCCCTGGCCGCGCATGTGGTACATCCCGAGCATGCGTGACGCGAAGGCCAGGCAGGTTTCGGCGACCTCTTCGTCCCGCTCGTGCTCGTGGCGCAGTGCGTGCCATGCCCGCACCAGTGCGGCGCGCAGCAGGTCGTCGAAGACGACCTGGTCAAAGAGGCCCTCTCCCGCCAGCCGTGCCACCAGGTCGCAGGTCGCGGCCAGGTCGGTGGGCACGGCGTACGCGCCGCCTGCCAGGTGCTCGTTCGCACGGCCGCGGAAGGGCTCGAAGACCTCGGTGGACACGGTCGGGTCCATGGGGTTGAGGAAGAGCGTGGGGCTATGTCGCGTCAGGCCGAATCGGGTGAAGGTGCCCTCGTGGGGCAGGAGCGCGCGAAACGTCGTCGGTTGGTGCACACCGTCCAACAGGTCGACCCCGCGACCCAGCAGCAGGCGCGCTACGGGCTCGTTCGCGCAGCGCAGGGCCAGCGCAAGGGCCCACGACTCGTAGACGAACTCGGGAAACGCCTCGCAGAGTGCCTCGACGACGTGCTCGGTCCCCAGGACGCAGGAGCGTTCCAGCAGGTCGACGGCATCGGTGGGAGAGACGTCCGCATAGACGGGCGCCAACGTGCGCGCGGCGTCGATGGCAGCGCCCTCGTCGCCGCGTCCCAACGCCTCGCGCATCTGTTCCACCAGCTGGTCTGTCAGGTCCTGTGCCACCGCGTCCCCCTCGTCCGTTCTCCATCCTAGAGCACTTGGGGATGACTGTCCGACGAGCGATACGCTGTCAGCATAGGAACAATTGCGGCGTGTGTGCCGGCCGTCTGGTGGTTGGCCGTTGTCTGCGTTCGTCCGGCATAAAAGGCGGGCTCATCGCTCGTTGTTTGCGCTTTGGAAGCTTCAGAAAAAGTAGCCCCCGTTGTTTGCGCAATTTGAACGCAGACAACGGGGGATTTCGGAGGCTTTCCACCGGGAGCCCTCGCAAAACGCAGAAAACCGGGGCGAGACGGCTCCTAGCGGTGCTCGGGTACCTTGAGCATGATCACGAAGCCGCAGATGAACAGCACGGCGATCGACAGGACGCCCAGCGAGGGGTTGCCGGTCAGGAACGTGAAGGCGGACACCAGGCCCGTGCCCATGATGGCCGCGTACTTGCCGAAGATGTCGAAGAAGCCGAAGTACTCGTTGGCATGCTCCTTGGGGCAGAGCTTGCCGAACTCCGAGCGCGAGAGCGCCTGGATGCCGCCCTGGAACAGGCCGACGCAGATGGCCAGGATCCAGAACTCCAGCGCGGTGCGCAGGAAGAAGGCGGCGAACAACGTGATGCAGAAGTAGCCGATGATGCCTACCAGGATCATCTTCTTGGTGCCGACCTTGCGGCCGAGGCGTCCGTAGACGATCGACGAAGGCCAGGCGACGAACTGGGTGACGAGCAGCGCCAGCACCAGCTGGGTGCCTGCGATGCCCAGGTTGGCCCCATAGCTGGTCGACATCTTGATGACGGTGTGCACGCCGTCGATGTAGAAGAAGTAGGCGAGGATGAACCAGCGCAGGGCCTCGTCCGCCCAGATGTTGCGAAGGGTCGCCCCGATGCCCCTGATGGCGTTGGCGATGGCATGGGGCTCGTAGGGCTTGTAGCTCTTCTGCTCGACGTTGCGCAGCATGGGGACGGTGAAGGTCACCCACCAGATGGTGGTGATGATGAAGGCGATGAGCATCGCGGTCTGCATGCCCAGCCCCAGCTTGTCGGCATTGAGCACGATGAGCAGGCACACGATGAAGGGGATGCAGCTGCCGACGTAGCCCCAGGCAAAGCCCTGCGAGGAGACCTCGTCCATGCGCTCGTCGGTCGTCGCGTCGACCAGCAGCGCGTCATAGAACACGAACGACGAGTTGAGCATCACCGAGGAGATGACGTAGACGACCAGGAACGGCAGCCAGGTGCTGGGGAATCCCATCGCGACGGTGGCGACGGCGCCCGCGCCGACGGTGCCGATGATGAACTTCTTGCGCATGCCCTGCATGTCGGCGACCGACCCCAGGATGGGCATGAGCATGGCGATGATGAGCGAGGCTATCGTCTCGGCCAGTCCCCAGGCCCCGACTGCCACGTCCTGGACCGCCGGGTCCTTGGCGGCGAGGTAGTTGAAGTAGATGGGGATGACGCTGGTGGCAAGCAACACGAGGGCGGAGTTGCCCACGTCGTAGAGAATCCAGCTGATCTCCGCCTTGTTGAATTTTGTCCGAGCCATAGGTCCCCCTTGCGACGTGCTTTTGGCGCTCGTGGCCACCTGGCCACGTGACCACATCAGGATAGCAAGCGTCTCGCCCGATGGCCGAACGCACCTGCCAAGGGTGCATAAAGATTCGGCGTGGTGTCCCGGCATGTGCGCCGCGCATATCGGCGGACGCTCCGTGACCATCACAAGGTGTCCGCAACCCCGGCGTCGCGCGCCCGTCCGTCTGTGCAAGGACGTCCCTTCGCGACTTCGAACTGGGCAAGGCTGTTCGCTTGCGGTACGCTCAACAGGCTAGGGGCATATCGCCCCACGGTGTGAAAGGACAGCAGATGCCAGCGATTCTGACGCACGACTTCTTCGGACGCGATGCCATTGACACGGTCTCCGCGCAGGTGAACCTCATCTCCAAGGACGCCCATGATGCCTTCATGCTGGGCAACCAGGGTCCCGACCCGCTGTTTTACCTGATCATCGAGCCGCGCATCTCAAAGCAGAGCCGCGTGGGCGACCTTATGCACCATGCACGCCCGGCAAAGCTGCTGGCTTCGATGCACGATGCCCTCTCCATGCTGACCAAGGCCGAGCGGCCGGTCGGCGAGGCCTACGCGGCGGGGTTCCTCTGCCACTACCTGCTGGACAGTGCGGCTCACCCCCTGATCTTCGCCAAGGAGTACGCCATCTGCGACGCCGGCATCGAGAACCTCGACCGCTCCGACGGCTCGATCGTGCACGCCGAGATCGAGCGCGACCTGGACGAGATGGTGCTCTACGACAGGCGCCACGAGACGATCGCGACCTACCGCCCCTACCGCGAGGTGCTGCGCGGCTCCGACGCGATGCTGGCCATCATCGACAAGCTCTTCTTCTACATGAACCTGTGGACCTACAGCCGTACCCTCGAGCTGGACACCTACACGCGCGCGGTCAAGTCGTTCCGCATCCTGCAGCGCGCGTTCTGGTCCCCGAGCGAGAAGCTTAGCAAGACCCTGTCGGTGGTCGACCGCTCGGTGCGCCATACGCGCTATTCGCTGGTCAGGGCGATGTCTCACCGTGACCGTGCCTCTGCCGGCTCGTCCTTCGCAAACCAGGAGCACGGCGAGTGGACCAACCCCTTCACCGGAGCGGTGTCGACCGAGAGCTTCTGGGACCTCTACGAGGAGGCGCTGGGCAAGGTGTTCGATGCCGAGGCGCTGTTCCTGTCCAGCGACTTCGACGAGGCAGCCGCCGAGCAGCTAACCGACAACCTGAACTTCTCGGGCTGCCCGGTCGACCCCGACCTGACGGAAGAGCCGAGCGAGTAGGACCATGCCCCACGAGGTGAGCATCGCCACGCGTCACGTGATGCAGGCCAACCGGTCTAAGAACACCAAGCCCGAGCTGCTGGTGCGCCAGAAGCTGCGCGAGGCCGGGCTGCCGGGGTATCGCCTGCACTGGAAGAAGGCGCCGGGAAAGCCGGACGTGTGCTATCCGGGGCGCAAGGTGGCGGTCTTCGTCAACGGCTGCTACTGGCATCGCTGCCCGCACTGCGCCCTGCCCATGCCCAAGTCCAACGTCGCCTTCTGGTCCGAGAAGTTCGCGCGCAATCGCAGCCGCGACGCGCGCGACCAGCGGGAGCTGCTGGATGCGGGGTGGACGGTGCTCGTCGCGTGGGAGTGCCGCCTGAAGGGCGACCGGCTTGATCCGACCATGCGCGACATCGAGCACGAGGTGCGCATGGCGGAACGGCGGACGGGTGGCAGGCTGCGCGAGGTGGGCGTGCCATCCCCCTGGAAGCTGGCGGCGCGCCGCAAGGCGTTGCACCGCCATGCGGCCGGCGGACGGCGCAGGTAGGCGGGCACGCGCGAGTTGGGCTATCCTGTCTCGCAGGTGTCTGCATGCTCGACGGAAAGGTAACGGGCGACATGGCAACGTATGTGTTCTCCGACGTCCATGGGCACTTCGGTACCCTTGACAGGCTGCTATCACGGGTCTCGCCAAGCTCCGAGGACCGCATCTTCATGCTGGGCGACATGATCGACCGTGGGCCCGACCCGATGTCGGTGGTGCGCTGCTGCCACGACCTGCCCAACTCCGTCGTCCTGATGGGCAACCACGAGGACCTGATGCTGTCCTACTATGCCGACCCCGACGACCCGTCTGGCGCCTTGAACTGGGCGATCAATGGCTCTGCCCCCACCCAGACAGGCCTGCGTGCCCTGCCCGCCGACGAGCGCGTCGAGCTGGCCCAATGGCTGTTCACGCTGCCCCTGTACACCCAGACCGAGGTGAATGGCAGGCGCTACCTGCTGGTCCATGCGGGCATCGATCCCACGCGCATCGCCCTCGCACCCGCCGAGGTGTGGGACGAGGACGCGATTGACGAGATGATGGGACACCAGTACCGCGACGACCTGCTATGGATTCGCGAGGACTTCTGGGGCGTCCCCACGGGCTTGGTCGACGACCGGGGGGAGGGCGTCATCGTCATCGCGGGACACACTCCCACGCTCTACCTGGATGGCATGGCTGACCGGCCTGACCGCTCCTCCCGAGGCTCGAACGGCCTGTGCCGCATGGTGCGTGTCGGGGCCTGCGAGGCGACCGGAGGAGTCGCCGACAGGTGGGACATAGACTGCGGATGCGCCGGCGGCGCGGGATTCGGTCAGCTGCTGATGCTGCGCCTGGACGACGGCGAGGAGATCTACGAGCCCGTTCTCGAAGGCGAGTGACCCCGCGACCCGACCCGGCAGGAGGGCGGGCGGTAAGAAGACGTACACGAAGCGGTTCGCGCGCCTGCGGTCAGCGTAAGCGAGGACCTAGCGAGCGTGAGCGAGCGATTCCGCAGCTGCTGGCCACGGGCGCGCGAACGCACTTGCGTAGTGTGTCTTCGTTCCGCCCGCCCTCCTGCCGGGTCGGGTCGCGGGGTCTCCTACCGCAGCTTGCTCTCGTCGGGGATGAACCGTTCCACCAGGTTGAAGGCCCCGTTCTCGTAGCGCAGCACGTGTACCGAGCAGTTCGGGGCGACGCGGTTGGGCACATGCAGGTCGCTGGTCGCGTCGCACGAGCTGATGAAGGCGCGGGTGCAGGCGCCGTGGCTGACCGCCAGGACGCTGTGGTGGTCGGGTCGCTCCATGATCTCGGCGAGCGTGGTGCGCATCCGCTCGATGACCTCGTCCTCGGAGCTGCCGCCAAAGGGGACGAGGAAGTCGCCGTAGGGGTTGTAGGTGCCGGGCAGCACCAGCTGGTAGCTGTTGCCCTCAATGGCCCCGTAGTGGAACTCCTTCAGGCCACGGGTCCGCTCGTAGGCCAGCTTGCCGCGCGTCACGATCTCGACGGTGTCGCAGGCGCGCTCCGCCGGGGAGGAGTAGGCATGGTCGAAGCGTATGCCCTGCTCGTCGAACCAGTCGCGAGCCAGCTCCGCCTGGCGTCGTCCCAGCTCGGTGAGGGGGGAGTCGCACCAGCCCTGTACGAGGCCGCGGGTGTTGAACATGGTCTGTCCGTGACGCAGCAGGTAGAGTGTCCTGGCCATGGTGAGACGTCCCCTTAGAACGGTTCGATGCGCGGTCTCAAAACGCCTACTAGCATAGCCGAAATGCCATGCGTACGGCACACAAGGGAAACGCGGCCGTCCGTGTCGCGGGCCGTGGGCAGTGGTGACGTGTCATGTCCTATGGCTCGACGGGCAGGATCCGGGCACCTTCGCTACAATAAAGGGCTATCACCAACGATTCGATACGGGCGAAGCGATGCCAATGGGCCTTGTGCACGACATAGCGGACGAACGGGCGCGCGAGCGGTTGGCCAGCGCGCCGGCCGCAGGTCTGCTGCATGGGATAGTCGGCGCCGTCGAGCAGGACTCTCGCTGGGTGAGACCGCTGCGCTTCTCCGAGGAGCAGCTGCGGGCCCTGGGCAGCTGCCAGGCATGGCACCCGGGACTCTTCCGTCAGATGGCACGTACCACGGCGGGGGTCTGCGTCGAGTTCGAGACCGACGCGCGCGAGGTGGCGCTGGAGGTGGTGCCCGACGTCGAGCCCAAGGGCACGCGTGCGGTGCTGGATGACATCGACCGGGGCGACCCCGCGGGGGAGCGGCCGCATGATGGCCTCTCCGCTGACATCGATGGCCGTCGCCACGAGGACCTGGGCATGCCCGCGCCTGGGGAGGGCCTGGTCGTGGTGGGGCTTGCCGGACATGACGCCGAGGACGAGCTGGGTCTGCAACCACTGCCCGGCATGGGTCGCACGCATCACGTGCGCATCTGGCTGCCGACGCTGCGTGGGTCTGTGGTGCGTGACGTCATATGCGACGGCAGCTTCATCCGCCCCGTCGCGCATCGCAAGCAGCTCCTGGTGCTGGGCGACTCGATCGCCCAGGGCTTCGTCGCGGGGGACCCGGCGTACAGCTGGCCCGCGCTGCTGGCAGGGCGGCTGGGCTTGGACCTGGTCAACCAAGGGGTTGGTGGCCAGGTGTTCCAGCCGGGCTCGCTCTTTGGCCTGGCGGGGTCGGTCGATCCCGCCCGCATCGTGATTGCCTTCGGGCAGAACTACCGCTACGAGCCCTGCGTGCCCCGTCGCGTGTCGGCGGACATCCGCTCCTACCTGAGCGACGTGGCGCGTCTCTGGCCAAAGGTGCCGACCCATGTCCTGACGCCCCTGTGGCACGACGAGGAGACCTCTCCCTCGCATGCGATGAGCTGCCACGAGCAGGTGCCCTCGCTCATAGCGGCCCAGGTGGGCACCCATGACCAGATGGCCTTGGTGGACGGGCTGGAGCTGATGGAGCACGATGCGGAGCTGCTGGCCGATGGCTACGAGCATCCCAACGAGCGCGGCTGCCGCCAGGTTGCCACGCGCCTGAACGCAGTCATGCGCGTCCCGGGGCTGAAGCCCTCCTCGGTAGGCAAGCGGCGCAAGAAGCGCCCGTCCCGCAAGAAGGAGACGGCGCTCCTGCCCGAGCCCAACGACACGATGGCGTTGCCGTTCGGAGAGTTTATCGACAAGGGTTCCCAACACCAGACCCAGACGGGATAGGATGGAGCGTGCGGGCAGCGGGCCTGTCCGCCGCTCACGTGAACCCGCAGGGCGCCATGGTCGGTTACCATGTGTCCTGTCACCTGGCTCTTGGAAAGGACTCGTTATGGCAAAGCAGACGGCCACGGCGTGCGACACCGCGTATCTCAGGGCGCTCAAGAAGCTCGACGGCGACCTGGAGGGGCGCGCCTCCGCCGAGCAGTATCTGACCTCGACGGTTGCCGGCATCAGCAGCAAGTCGACCGGATGGGCTGCCACGCCGTACTTCATCGACGAGGGGATGCTGGAGACCTTCGAGCAGACCGCCTCGACCATGGCCTCCATCATGGAGAAGATCATGGCCAAGTACCAGCGCGACCGCAGCTTCCGCCCGCTGCTCTCCCTCAACCCCGAGGTGGAGCGCATGACGATGGTGCCGACGGGCTGTCGCAAGGCCGTGCCCCTCGCGCGCATCGACCTGTTCTACGACCGCAAGAAGGCCGACTTCAAGATCTGCGGCATCGTGACCGGTGGTCTTGACGGCATGGTCGAGAACGTCTCCGTCACCCGTGCGGTCCAGCAGATGGGCGCCTTCCGCTCCTTCGCCGAGAGCCACCCCAACATCGAGACCTTCGACACGGTGGACGGTTGCGTCGATGCGCTGCTGGAGACCTACAGCAACTGGGCAAACGCCCGTGAGGGACGCAACCATCCCATCCACCCCTCCATCGCCGTGGTCGACTTCGCCGGGTCCGTCCGTGCGGCGGAGACCGAGTACTTCGTCGGGCGCCTCAGCGAGAAGGGCTGCTACGCGCATGCGACCGATCCCAGCGAGCTGCGCGTCGAGCGCGTCGGCAACATCGAGCAGCTGGTCGACAACCAGGGTCCCATCACCTGCGTGTGGCTGCGTGCGACGGCTGACGAGGCGGTTGCCCGCAAGAGCGAGGGCATCAACACGCTGCTGTCCGCCACCCGTCGCGGCCTGGTCTGCACGGTCGGTGGGTATCGCTCCTGGCCCTGCTGCACCAAGTCGTTCCTCCAGCTGCTGCGCACCAAGGAGTGCCGCAACCTGCTGACCCACGACGAGGTCGACTTCATCGACGCGCACATCACCAAGACGAGCGTCATCACTCCCGCCTCCGACATCTCGGACTTCTATGACCAGGAGAAATGGGTGCTGAAGTGCGCCGACGGCGGGGCGACGCATGAGGCCTACGCGGGCGTCGACATGGCCAAGTCGGCCTGGCGCAACCGGTTGATCAAGAGCATCAAGCGCCACGACGCCGTCCAGGAGCTCGTGCCCAAGCAGACGCTGAAGGTCGTGTCCGGCGCCGTGGGCGAGGACGGGCCCTGCGCCACCAAGGACATGAACGTCATGCTCGGCCTGTACCTGTTCGAGGGCAGGCTGGGCGGCGTGCGCGCCATCTGCGGCACGGGCGACACGATCGCCGCCTGGAAGGACCGCCTGGCAATGGGCTGCCTGGTGGTGCGCAGCTAGATGGCGGCCCTGGCGTCCGCGCTGCCAGACGACGTCATAGGGGCGATGCGTGCCGACATTGCGCACGCATTGCCGGTGCTGGAGTCCCTGAGGCGCTCGGTCATGGCCGTGCGTCATGCCTCCGTCGGGGCCGTGCTGGTCGCCTCGCGCGACGGTGAGGCCCAGACGCTCTGGGCGTCAGATGCGGAGGAGGGTGCCTGGGCAATCCGTCACGTCGCGCATCCCGGCTACATCGAGCTGTCCAGGCGTGACCTGGTCCCCGTCGCCGAGCAGGCCCTGGACCTCGTCGCCTATGACCCCTCCTACCACGTCTGCTGGTACGAGGGGACGGACGCCCCCGTGGGTTTCGAGGGACGCGACATCCGGAAGCTGGACGTGCGCCATGTCGATCAGGTGATCTCTGGCTACAGCCATCCCGAGTTCTACGAGCGCGAGGACTACCTGAGGATGCTGGGCGAGGGGCGCCTGTTGGGAGGGTTTGACGAACGGGGCCGGCTGGTGGGCTTCGTCGGCGAGCACGCCGAAGGTGCCATAGGCATGCTGGAGGTGTTTCCCGCCTATCGTCGCCAGGGATGGGCCCGTGCGCTGCAGTCTGCGAAGATGGCCGAGCACCTGCGCCAGGGATGGATGCCCTGGTGCCAGGTCTTTGCGGGAAACGACGGGTCGCTGGCGCTGCAACGCAGCCTGGGGATGCGCTGCAGCCCCTCACCCGACCACGTGGGGTTGATGCCACGGGACTGGGACGCAGTGGCAGGGTAGTCTGCGCTCTTCTCGGCGGATTCGCCAGAGCAGGCGCTTTTGTCTGCGTTTTGCGCGTCCCCCGAGCACCGGTTTGCGTTGTCTGCGTTCACGGCTGCGCAGACTAGGGCATTCTCTGCGTAGCGGCGATAGGTCTGCTTTTCAAAACGCAGACAAGCCATGCGCGTGCCATGTGCGATGGGCTCCGCCGTGCGCTAGGCCCGAACCGACCCCTCAAAGTAGGACCTGCGCGGGAACAGCGACCTAGCCTCCTCGAAGAGCTCCTCGCAGGTGGCCATGAAGTAGTCGTCGGTCATCGCGCTGATGAAGTCGCAGACGCACTGGTCGGGGTCGTCCTCCCATGCGTAGCCGCAGCCATAGTGGGAGAGGTGGCGCGAGAGCGGCTCGATGTGGTGGCGGAAGATCGCCGCATCCTGGTCCCCGCGACGGAGCACCTCCAGCTCATGGTCGTAGAGCAGGGCGAACAGGGTGGCGACCGCCTCGGGGAACTCGCCGTTGACCTCGCTGGCACCGTAGATCTTCTCGTAGTTCTCGCGCTTGGCGCGCCGCATCTCCGCGAAGCCCGCCTCGCTCATCTCCAGGTGGTCCTTGCCCAGGCTGTGCTCGATGATGTCCGCGGTGAACGCCGCGAGCGCCCAGCTGTTGTATGCCCCGCCCAGCCCGTCGTCGAAGCTGTCCTCGTCGCAGATGCCCGCGCGAATGGCATCCTGGCGGTCCTTCCCCACGTAGGCGATGATGTCCGAGACGCGCATGACGCAGCCCTCCAGCGTCATGGGGCGCAGGCGCCCGATCGCGTCGTCGCCCCGCTCCCAGCAACCGGCGACCACGCGGTCGAACTCGTCGAACCCCGCAAGGCCACTGGTCTCGAAGCGCTGCTGCTCGAACTCGCCGTTGTGGCAGATGACCCCGTCGAGCGTCTGGAGCGAGATGTTGCGCCCGTAGAGGACGTCCAGCACGCGCACGCTCTGCACGTTGTGGAAGAACCAGCGTCCGGTGCGGCGGTGATAGATGTCGTTCAGGAACCGCTCGCCCGCATGCCCGAAGGGCGTGTGGCCGATGTCGTGACCCAGCGCGATGGCCTCGATGAGGTCGAGGTTGAGCCCCAGGGCTCGCCCGATGTCGCGGGCGACGCGCGCCACCAGCTGGACGTGCAGGCCACGGCGGCACAGGTCGTCGTTCGCGCGGAAGGAGAAGACCTGCGTCTTGCCGTTCATGCGGTTGTAGGCGGGGATGTGCAGGATCTTCTCGGTGTCGCGGACGAAGGAGGGGCGCAGGGACGTGCCCACGTCATGGGTGGGGTCGCGCCGCAGGGCGGCGATGTCGGGGGTCGCGAAGGGGCTGGGCTTGCCGTCCGAGCGGGCCCGTGCGACCAGGGTGGCGGTCTGGGGCGAGAGCGCGCAGGGGATGTCGGGGGCACAGCGGTTGGTCAGCGATAGGGGCATGCGTCCTCCTCGGAGGTTATGGGTGTCGCCACCAGCCTAGCGCATGGTCGTGACGGAAATGGCATCGGATTGGGGGCGCTGCCGACGGCGGTCCCTGCGCTAGTGCCGCGAGGCGTCGATGAAGGCCTCGAACAGCTGGGGCATCGTCCCCAACTGCTCGGGATGCCACTGCACGCCGATGAAGAAGCGCTTGTCGTCGAACTCGATCGCCTCGGGCGTGCCGTCTGGCGCGTGCGCGACGATGCGCCCCTGAGGCGATGGCTCGGCGATGGCCTGGTGGTGGATGGAGTTGACCTGGAACTCGGTGCCTCCCAGGATCTGGCGCAGCCAGCTGGCCGGCTCGACGCGCACGCTGTGCACCGGCACGTCCCAGGGCTTGGGCTGCATGTGGTCGATGGTGGAGTCGGGTCGCGTCTCGGCGATGTCGCGCAGCAGCGTGCCGCCGAACGAGACGTTCATGACCTGCATGCCACGGCAGATGCCCAGGCAGGGCTTGTTGGCGTCCCATGCCGCACGGACGGCGGCCCACTCGAAGACGTCGCGGTCGGCGCTCATGAACGAGATCCGCGCCACGCAGCCCTTTGCGTAGTTGTTGCCCCCGAAGCCCTCCTCGCTGACGTCGCCACCCCCCGTCAGCAGCAGTCCGTCGATGCGGCTGACGATGTCGTGGGCGATGCTCGCGGCCTCGAAGCCGTAGGGCAGCGCGACGGGGATGCCGCCCGCCAGCTGCACGGCCTTGGCATAGTGCGTGTTGATGTAGGAGAGGTCCGGGTCGCTCTCTCCCGGACGTGAGCAGATGCCGATCAGTGGCCTGTAGGGGGTCTCCTGCGCCATATCCGTCCCTTGCGTCTCCAAGCGGGCCAATGTGAATGCCAATGACGTGAAAAGGATAGCATCATGATGTCCGACACACGCGCTACAATGCCGCCTATGGAAACACTCTTCTCCAACATCGAGCGCTACCAGCGCAAGCTGAACGCACCCCTCGCCGTGCGCATGCGCCCCCAGACCCTGGACGGATACGTCGGCCAGGAGCAGGCGGTGGGCGAGGGCTCGTGGCTGCGGCGCGCCATCGAGCACGACACCCTCTCGTCGGTCATCCTGTACGGCCCTGCCGGCACGGGCAAGACGACGCTGGCGCGCATCATCGCCAACACCACCCACGCCGAGTTCGTGGAGGTGTCGGCCGTCACCGGCACGGTCAAGGACCTGCGTCGCGAGGTGGAGGCCGCCGAGTCGCGCCTGCTGGGCATGGGCCGCCGCACGATCCTGTTCGTCGACGAGATCCACCGCTTCAACCGCTCCCAGCAGGACGCGCTGCTGCATGCTGTCGAGGACCGCATCGTGGTGCTGGTCGGCGCGACGACCGAGAACCCCTACTTCGAGGTCAACTCCGCCCTGCTGTCGCGCTCGCGCGTCGTCGAGCTCCAGCCCCTGGACGATGGCTCCATCGCTCGGCTCGTGATGCGGGCGATGGATGACGAGTATGGCCTGAACGGTGCGTTTGCACTGGCAGACGACGCGCTGCAGGAGATCGTGACGCTGGCGGGAGGCGACGGCCGCGCCGCGCTGACATCGCTGGAGCTGGCCAGCCAGATGGCTGCGCCGCCGGAGGGCGATGCCCCCCACGGGAACCCGGTGACCATCACGGTCGAGCACGTCCGCGAGGCCAACCCACGCCGCGGCCTCTCCTACGACAAGGCCGGCGACATGCACTACGACATCATCTCGGCCTTCATCAAGTCGATGCGCGGGAGCGACCCCGATGCGGCGCTCTACTGGCTGGCGCGCATGATCGACGCCGGGGAGGACCCGAAGTTCATCGCGCGGCGCATCTTCATCCTGGCGTCGGAGGACATCGGCAACGCCGACCCGCAGGCCCTGCTCGTGGCCGAGGCGGCCTTCAAGGCGACCGAGGTCATCGGCTATCCGGAGTGCCGCATCAACCTGGCCCAGGCGGTCATCTACATGTGCCTGGCCCCCAAGAGCAACGCCGCCGAGGCTGGCATCGACGCGGCGCTGGCCGAGGTGCGTCAGGGGCCGAGACGCGAGGTGCCCAACCACTTGCGCGACCGCCATCGTCCCGGCTCGGACGAGTATGGCGCCTACCTCTACCCGCACAACTTCGACGGGGGATGGGTTGAGCAGCAGTATCTGCCCGATGGCCTGGAGCGGGGCGCCTTCTACCGGCCCGGACCGCGCGGCTGGGAGGCTTGGCGCACCGAGGCCATCGGCCGCGACCGCGCGGGGGAGTAGTCCACGCCGCAACCCCGCGGCCGTTCGGGGCACGCCTTCGTGTGACGCACTGCGGCACGACCATCGTCACCGCCTTGCCACCGAGCCAAACCATGTGCCGGACGGCGTCGTCTGCACCACCGCTGCGCCAAACGGCTAAACTAACAATCACGTATGTCTGCAATGCCGCATTGCGGCTCATTCGAAGGAGAAACGACCATGACCATGACCATGGAGCCCCTCGACATCATGCTGATCGTGCTGGTGATCGCTGCCGTGTGGGCGGTAGCCGAGCTCGCGCTGACCCTGCGCAAGGCGCGCACCACCCTCGACGAGGTCTCCCACTCGGCCACCGAGGCAATCGACCAGGCGACCCCCATCATCGCCAAGCTCGATGGCGTCGTCGACGAGCTGCAGCCCGCGCTGCGCGAGGTGACCCCTCTGGTCGAGAAGGTGACCGTCGTAGTGGACGAGGCCAGCACCGGCCTCGGCTCGGTCAACGGCATCCTGGGCGACGTCTCGTCCGCCACGCGCGGCGTCGCGGGCGTGGGCGAGTCTGCCACGCGCATCGTCAACACCGCCACCAGCGCCGCCGTGGGCGTCGTGTCCAAGGTCGCCAGCCTGGGCGGCATCACCATCCCCGAGGGCCAGCAGCTCATCGGCAAGGGTTCCCAGGAACAGGCCCCTGCCCAGCCCGCCGGCTCCGCCGTGGCCGACCCGGTCTACGACCAGCCCGCCCACAAGTCCGGCTATGTCACCTACGCCCCGGTCTCCGCACCGGATGACGTGGAGTAGGGGGAGCGATGTCGCGACAGACGGTGCACCTCAGCGTACCCGCCCAGGCGGCGTTCGCGCGCACGGTGCGCATGATGGCGGCCAACCTGGCCGTCGTCTGTGACATGAGCGTCGACGAGGTCGAGGACGTGCGCATGGCCGCCGAGGAGGGCTTCGTCGTGTGCTGCGCGACGGCGCCCGAGAGCTGCGAGGTCAGCTTCGCGCTGGACGTGGGCGAGGTGCGTACCAGCTTTGCGCTGGGCCCGATGCCCATCGACGAGGGCGACGACGCGCTCGACCTGGCGGAGCTGCTCCTGTCGGCCATCTGCGACGAGCATGGCGTGACCGAGGACGGCAGGACCCTGAACCTGGTGAAGAGGGCGGAGAGCGCGTATGGCGAGTAGCGACCCCGAGGAGCGCCGGCGTGCTCGGGCAAAGCGGCCCCCACGCGAGGGTAGGGTCGCATGGGACAAGGAGCGTACGCGCGAGCTGTTCCGCCTGTACAAGGAGGAGGGTGACGAGGAGGCGCGCGAGCAGCTCATCGTCAGTCACCTCAACCTCGTGCGCTTCCTGACCAGCAAGTTCAAGAACCGCGGGGAGCCGATAGAGGACCTCATGCAGGTGGGGACGATCGGCCTGATCAAGGCCATCGACCGCTTCGACCCGGCGCGTGGCCTGGAGTTCACGACCTTTGCGACACCCACCATCATGGGCGAGATCAAGCGCCACTTCCGCGACAAGGGCTGGTCGGTGCGCGTCCCTCGGCGCCTGCAGGAGCTGTCCTCCAAGGTCAACCAGACGACCGACGAGCTGACCCGCGAGCTGCAGCGGCCGCCCTCGGTGGCCGAGGTCGCCGAGCGGCTGGGCGCCACGGTCGACGAGGTGCTGGAGGCGATGGAGTCCTCGAGCGCATACAGCTCGGTGCCCCTGGAAGGCACCGGACAGAACGCCGACGACGACGCACCCTCCATCATCGACCACTATGCGACGGAGGACGGGGAGCTGGCCGCCTCGGACGACCGCATGGTCATCGAGGATGCCATCGGCGACTTCTCGCCCCGCGAGCAGGAGATCATCCAGATGCGCTTCCGCGAGGGACTGACCCAGGTCGAGATTGCCGAGCGGCTGGGCATCTCGCAGGTGCAGGTCTCGCGCATGCTGCGCAAGGCGCTGCGACAGATTCAGGACAAGCTCGACCCGGAAGGCCTGATGAGCAAGTAGGCCATTCGCGAAACCAAGCTACGGGGACGGTTCCTTCCGCTCGATTCCCACGCGGAAGGAACCGTCCCCGCCGTTTTCGGACCGAGAGGACAAACTTTCTGTTCTTATGGTTTAGGATGTGTAGAGCAGCAATACGGCCAGACACGTTGGACGGAAGGAAAGACCCATGAGACGATGGTGGAATGGCGCGCTGGCGTGCGTGCTGTCGGTGGCCCTGGTTGGGATGGGCGTGCCGACGGAGGCGCTGGCGGAGATCGAGGACGAGGCTTCGCAGGCCATCGAGCAGGTCCTCGACGATCAGGCGGAGACGCCCGAGGAGGTCCCCGTAGCCGCTCCCGAGGAGGACGCGCCCGAGGCCGAGGTTGCGGGCGAGTCCGACCAGACGGTGCCTGAAGCCGCGGTCGCCGCGGACGAGATCGCCGCGACCGATACCGAGGCGCAGAACCAGGACCAGCCTGCCGTCGTCGCCGACGAGCAGCAGGCCACGGAGGACGAGGCCACGCAGGAGGAGGTCGTCGACCCCGACGCCTACGAGCTGTTCGTCCCCTCACGCGACCTTGACGAGATCGAGCATCATCCCGCCATCTCCGACGGCTCCGAGCCGCAGTCCCTGGAGGCCAGCGACGGCGAGCCCGAGGAGCTGGGCGCCTCACACAGCGGCTCGACCGGCACCTGCAACTGGTCCATCAACTCCAGCGGCCACCTCACCATCAGCCCCAAGGGCTCCACAGGCTACCTCGCATCCGACCCTTGGGCGACCTACTCGGATTCGATCAAGTCGGTCTACGTCTCCTATGGCGTCTATGCCTATGGCACTGGCGCTGGCCCCAACCTGTTCTCAGGTTATAAGAACATGACCTCCTGCAACATCTCGAACCTGCGCACCCCCGACCTCACGAGCCTCAAGAACTGCTTCAATGGCTGCAACAAGCTCACCAGCCTCACGGTCCCGAGCAAGTGGGTCACCTCGAAGGTCACCAACCTCAACTCCGTGTTCTACGACTGCACCTCGATGGGGGCCATCGACCTCAGTAGCTGGGACACCTCCGGCGTCACCGACATGGGCTCGATGTTCTACAACTGCACGAGCATGGTTTCGGCCAAGCTGGGCAAACTGAACGTCTCCAAGGTGCGTGACATGAGCTGGATGTTCGCAAACTGCACGTCCCTCACCTCCATCGACCTGTCAAGCTGGCGGCCCTCCGCCCTGGTTGACGCCAGCTACATGTTGGGTGGGTGCCAGTCACTGAAGACGGCAAACCTCGCCAGCTGGCCCTGCTCGAAGCTGACTACGGTGGAGAGCATGTTCCAAGCCGACTACGCCCTGGAGACCATCGACCTGTCTGGCTGGACCTGCTCTGCGCTGACGACCGCTACCAACTGCTTCAAGAACGACAACTCGCTGAAGTCCTGGACCATCTCCAACTCCTGGCCGGTCAACCTCAAGGGTGCCGTGCCCACCGCCACCGCCTCCAACGGCAAGTGGTACTCCACGCGCAGCAAGGCCTGGTACAGCACGAGCCAGATTGCGTCCAACCGCCGCAAGACGGCCGACACCTACATCACCCAGGCTCGCGCGGTCGTCTATCGCATGTACAACACCAAGACCTCCGAGCACCTCTACACCATGGGTCTGGGCGAGTACAACGCCTGCGGCACGGGCAACTACCGTGACTGGCGCGCAGAGGGCGTGGGCTGGTATGCCCCTGCAAGCTCGAGCACGCCGGTGTGGCGCCTGTACAACAGGAAGTCCGGCGACCATCACTACACCACGAGCAAGGGCGAGCGTGACATACTGATCGCCAAGCACGGGTGGACCCTCGACCTCAATGGCACGCCCGCCTTCTACTCTGGCGGCAACGTCGCCCTGTACCGCCTGTACAACGGCCGCCTGAAGAGGGGCCAGCACCACTACACGTCCAGCGCCGCCGAGCGTGACAGCCTGGTGAAGAACAACGGCTGGAGATACGAGAGCATCGCCTTCTACGGCTACAAGCTCTAGCGCTCGAATGGGCCCCCTCCGGGGCCTGCGAGGGAGCACACGAGGGCCGGGACCGCGCGTCCCGGCCCTTTCTCTCATGTTTGGGGGTGCCGCATCGCCTGCGCGCGTGCCGTCGCGAGGGCTGGCGAGCTTGAACTCCTTGTGGCTGGTAGGAGCTTTTTCGGTCACATCCGCCTCGGTGCGCTATAGTTTTGCAATTGGACGTTCACCGTGCCATCCAAGGAGAGACATGAGCACCGACTACAAGACCATGACCACGGCCGAGATCCGTGACGACTTCCTGAAGTTCTTCGAGGCCAAGGGCTGCAAGCTCTACCCGTCCTCGTCCCTCGTTCCCGACGACCCGTCGCTGCTGCTGACCAACGCCGGCATGAACCAGTTCAAGGAGTACTACCAGGGCCTCAAGACCATGGCCGAGATCGGCGCCTGCTCCTGCCAGAAGTGCGTGCGCACCGGCGACATCGACAACATCGGCGACTCGCGCCACCTGTCCTTCTTCGAGATGCTGGGCAACTTCTCCTTCGGTGGCTACTCGAAGGCGGACGCCATCGCCTGGGCTTGGGAGTTCATCACCGCCCCCGAGCATCTGGGCCTGCCCGAGGACCGCCTGTACATGACGGTGTTCGAGGACGACGACGAGGCCATCGAGCTGTGGCACTCCCACGGCGTGCCCTACGACCACATCAGCCGTCTGGGCGAGGAGGACAACTTCTGGGCGGCCGGCCCGACCGGCCCGTGCGGCCCGTGCTCAGAGATCTACTTCGACCAGGGTCCCGAGTACGAGGGCGAGGCCCCCGGCGACGACGGCGACCGCTTCCTGGAGTTCTGGAACCTCGTCTTCACCCAGTACGACCGCCAGGAGGACGGCTCGCTGCCCGACCTCCCGCACCGCAACATCGACACCGGCATGGGCCTGGAGCGCATCGCGGCCATCATGCAGCACAAGGGCACCAACTATGATGGCGACGTGCTGACCTCGCTCATCGGCGTGGGTGAGAGCCTGTCGGGCAAGACCTACGGTGCCGACGCCCGCATCGACCGGAGCCTCCGCATCGTCGCGGACCACAGCCGCTCGGTCACCTTCATGATCGGCGACGGCATCCTGCCGGGCAACGAGGGCCGCGGCTACGTGCTGCGCCGCCTGCTGCGCCGCGCCGTCTACCATGGCCGTCTGGTGGGCATCGAGGGCACGTTCCTCACGGCCTACTCCGAGGAGGTCATGCGCCTGATGGCCGACGTCTACCCGGAGCTGACCGAGAACAAGGCCCTCATCCTGGGCATCCTCTCCGCCGAGGAGGAGCGCTTCAACGCGACCCTCGACGCCGGCGAGGCCAGCCTCGAGGCCGAGCTTGCCAAGCTGGGCGAGGGCGAGGAGCTGCCGGGCCAGATCGCCTTCCGCCTGCACGACACCTACGGCTTCCCCATCGACCTGACCCGCGAGATCTGCGAGGCGGCGGGCCGCACCGTCGACATGGAGGCCTTCGACGCCTGCATGACCGAGCAGCGCGAGCGCGCCCGCGCCAGCGCGAACCGCGATGCCTGGGGCACCTTCAACGACGTGTGGACCGCCCTGTCCGACCGCCTGCCCGAGACCGAGTTCTGCGGCTACGAGCAGGACGGCCTCGATGGCGCCACGGTGCTGGCCATCGTGCGCGAGGGTGCCGAGGTGGAACGCGCCGAGGCGGGCGACGAGGTCGAGCTGGTGCTGGACCGCACGACCTTCTATGCGGAGATGGGCGGCCAGTCCGCAGACACCGGCGTCATCGACGCCGAGGGCTTCACCATGGACGTCGCCGACGCCCGCCATCACGATGGCGGCATCGTCGCGCACGTGGGCGAGCTGGTCGAGGGCGCCGTGCAGGTGGGCGACGTCGTGTCGACCACCATCGACCACGGCCGTCGCGAGCTGATCCGCCGCAACCACACCGCGACCCACCTGCTGGACGCCGCGCTGAAGAAGGTCCTCGGCGATCATGTCAACCAGGCCGGCTCCCTGGTCGCCCCCGACCGCCTGCGCTTTGACTTCACCCATTTCGAGGCACTCTCCGCCGACCAGCTGGCCCGCATCGAGGGCATGGTCAACGCCGAGGTCTTTGCGGCCAAGCCGGTCGTCACCCAGGTCATGGGCATCGACGAGGCGAAGGCCGCCGGCGCGGTGGCGCTGTTCGGCGAGAAGTACGGCGACGTGGTGCGCGTGGTCTCCACCGACGACGTCGACGCACCCTTCTCGCGCGAGCTCTGCGGCGGCACGCACGTGTCCAACACCGCCGAGATCGGCCTGTTCAAGATCGTCTCGGAGGGCTCGGTCGGCTCCAACGCCCGTCGCATCGAGGCCATGACCTCGGTGGGCGCCATCCAGTACCTCGACGAGTGCCTGGAGACGCTGCAGGAGGCCGCGCGCGAGCTGAAGTGCCGCACCTCCGAGGTTCCCGCCCGCGTCTCCCAGCTGCAGCGCGACAAGGCCGATGCCGACAAGAAGCTGCGCGCCGCGCTGACCGGCGGTTCCTCCAACCGCGTCTCCGACGCCGTGTCCTCCGCGATCCAGATGGACGGCTACCAGCTGGTCGTGGCGCGCCTCGACGGCATCGACGGCAAGGAGATCCGTGGCGCGTGGGACAGCGTGCGCGACCGTCTGGGCGCCGCCTGCGCCTGCGTGCTGGCCTCCGCGACGCCCGAGGGCAAGGTCGCCCTGCTCGCCGCCGGCACCGACGCGGCCGTGTCTGCCGGCTTCAAGGCCGGCGACGTCATCCGCAACGTGGCCGCACTGGTCGGTGGCCGTGGTGGCGGCAAGCCCACGATGGCTCAGGCGGGCGGCAGCGACGTCAGCGGCATCGACGCGGCGCTCGACGCGGCGCGCAAGCTGCTGGGGGCCTAGCACGTGCGCGTGCTGGCACTGGACATAGGGGAGGTGCGTGTCGGGATCGCCGCGAGCGACGCGACGGGCACGGTCGCCTCCCCGGTCGCCGTCCTGCCCGCGCAGGAGGTGCTTGGCCATGCGCGCACGTTCCGTCGCGTGCTGGAAGACTACGAACCCGAGCTGCTCGTCTGCGGCAGACCCCAGACGCTGGCCGGCGAGGACGGCCCGCAGGCGCAGCGCATCATGGAGCAAGCCCAGCGGATCGCCCGTGCATGCGGCCTTCCTCTGGAATTTGCCGACGAGCGGCTGTCCTCACGCGAGGCCAAGCGTATCCTACGTGAGGAGGGTATGAGCGAGCGTGCCATGCGCGGCAAGGTCGACATGGTCGCCGCCTCGCTCTTTTTGCAGGCCTGGCTGGATGCCAGACGAACGTAAGGACCTATCATGCCCACGAGCCAGGACAACTCTTCGAGCAGGCGGGCAGCGCATTTCACGAACGATTCGGACGCGCCCGCGACGAGTGCCCGCACGCGTCGCGCCGCGACACCGCGCAGCGCCAGCCCACGCTCCCCGAGGACCACGTCTGCCACCGCGTCTCGGCGCAACGCCAACGGGGTCCGCAGCACGAGCCACATGTCCGAGCGCACGGCACGTGCCACCCAGCGTGCGGCTGCCGCCCACAAGCGTCGCGCCGCCGGAACGAAGAAGCGCAAGTCGAGCAGCGCCAACTCGCGCGTCGCCCCGTTCATCGCCATCCTGGCGGTGGCGGCCGTCGTCGCCGTAGGCGTCATCGGCTGGCGCGTGGTGCCGCGACTGTTCCAGCGCAACGAGCCCATCTCCGAGGACTACCCTGCCGGCGAGCAGGTCATCGTCACCGTGCCCGACGGTGCGGGCGGTTCGCAGATTGCCCAGCTGCTGATCGAGAACCACGTCATCTCCGACGAGACCAGCTTCTACCAGGAGATCCAGAAGCAGAACGCCGACGCCTCCATGAAGAGCGGCACCTACCAGTTCATCACCGGGGCCACGCCCTCCGAGGTCGTGCGCCAGCTGGTGTCGGGCCCCAATGCGACGGAATACCAGCTCAAGCTGGCCGAGGGCCTGACCGTCTCGAAGACCGCCGCCTCGGTGGAGGAGCAGCTGGGCATCTCTGCCGACGAGTTCCTCGAGCAGGCGAAGGCCTCCAACTACGTCGACGAGTACGAGTTCCTCGACAACGTCAGCGACGACTCGCTCGAGGGCTACCTGTATGCCAAGACCTACGACCTGGGTGGCAAGGACATGACGGCCGACACGGTCATCCGTGCCATGCTGGACCAGTTCCGCGCCGAGGTCGACTCGCTCGACATGTCCGCCGCCCGCGACAGCCTGCGCGAGCGCTATGGCATCGAGATCAGCAACTACGGCCTGCTCAAGGTGGCTTCCATCATCGAGAAGGAGGCCGTCACGGAGGAGGACCGTCCCCTGGTGGCCTCGGTCATCTACAACCGCCTGTCCATTGGCATGGCCATCCAGAGCGATGCGACCATGATGTACGTGACCGGTGGCGAGGTGACGGCCGACGACCTGCAGACCGACAGCCCGTACAACACCTACCAGTATGCGGGTCTCACGCCCACGCCCATCTGCTCTCCCAGCATCGAGTCCATCAAGGCCGCGATGGAGCCTGCCGATACCAACTACTACTACTTCTTCATCAATGAGAACGTGCATCAGTTCTCGGAGAGCTACGAAGAGCATCAGCAGGCCATCAACGAGTCGCTCTACGGCTAGGACGCTGCGATGGGACTGTTCACTGCGACGAGATACCTGGCCTCCATCGAGATGGTGGATGTCGACTGGCTGCAGGACCAGGGCATCCGGTGCGTGCTGATGGACCGCGACAACACCTGCGTGCCGCGTGACGCGAAGGTCGCGCCACCGCAGGTGCTCGACTGGATCGAGCGCGTGCACGCCGCTGGCATGACCACCTGCGTCGTGTCGAACAACTTCCACTCGGCGCAGGTCGAGCGGTCGGCCCGCGAGCTCGAGAGCGACGTGGTGCATCACGCCATGAAGCCGTTCCCGTTCGCGGTGAGCAAGGCGCTGTCAAAGATGGGCGTGTCCGCCGACGAGGCCATCCTGATAGGCGACCAGGTCTACACCGACGTCGTCGCCGGAAACCTGGCGGGCGTGCGCACGATCCTCGTGCGGCCCCAGTCGACCACCGACCTCTGGTATACCCACATCATGCGCATCGGTGAGAGGATGATCTTGCACGGACGTACCTTCGAGGGCGAGTGAGTGCGGTGGCACCACGGGGCTACGTCGTGCACGAAGGCTGTGACCACGTCTTCTTCGTGGGCTTTCTCGGTGCGGGCAAGTCGACGCTGGCGCGCAACCTCGGTCGCCTGTTCCACCGCGCCTACATCGACACCGACCGCCTGGTCGAGCGCCTGGTCTGCAAGTCGGTCAACGACATCTTCGAGCAGGACGGCGAGGAGGCGTTCCGGCTGGGGGAGGAGCGTGCCCTCCACGAGCTGTCCAAGCGCAAGTCCCTGCTGGTCAGCTGTGGTGGCGGCATCGTCGAGCGGCAGCAGTGCTGCAAGCTGATGCATGAGATGGGCACCATCGTCTATCTCGATGGCAGCCTCGAGGACTCGCTCCGTCAGATTCAGCACCCCGAGCGTCGCCCCGACCTGGGCACGACGGAGCAGACCGCCGCGCTCTACGCGCATCGTCGCCCGCTCTACCAGCGCGAGGCGGACATCACCATAGACATCAGGAACAAGGACTTCGAGCAGGTCGCCGCAGAGGCGGGCAACCTGCTGTGGGAGAGGGGGCTGCTGTGAGCGACAAGCCAGCGGTTCGTGCCCGCCAGTGGGTATCGCTTCCCGGAGGGTCGTGCGACGTCCGTCTGGGCACCGGCGTTCTCGACGAATGCACGGCGGTGCTGAAGGGTGCCGTGGGACGGCCCCGTGCCAGCGCGCTGGTGGTGGGTTCCGGCGTCGGCGAGGACGTGGTGGAGCTGCTGCGTCGCCACCTGAGCGATGCCGGATACACGAGCGAGCGCGTCGACGTGCCGTCGGGGCCTGCCGCGCGCACGGTGGCGTCTGCCAGCCGGCTCCTCTGCGACCTGGGGGAGACCCTCATCACGGCCGATGACCTGGTCGTTGCCGTGGGTGACGTGGACGTATGCTCGCTGGCGTCGTATGCCTGTTCGCAGTGGTGCGGCGGCACGCCGCTGGTGATGGTGCCCACGGGTCAGACCGCCCTGGTGGAGGCCGCGGTGTCCCCCCGGGGCATCGACGTCGGTTCGCGCTCGCGCCTGCTGCAGGTGCGGCCAAGCGTCAAGCATGTGCTGTTCGACGCGGACGTCGCCCTCGCGGACCAGCCCACGGAAGATGCGATGATGGCTCGCGTGCTGATGGTTGTGACGGCCATGTGCGACTCCGAGGCTGCATTCTCGCGGCTGTGGGACCGCACCGAGGACATCTGTGCGGGAAATCGAGAGGTGCTCTTCGACCAGTTGCAGGACACCGTGAAGCTGCGCGGGAAGATGCTCTCGTCGACCGCGCTGGCAACCCGACAGTCCCTGAGCTATGGGGAGGCCTTTGCCGGTGCGCTGCAGAGGCTGGTCGCGGACGTGGCACCCTCGACCGCACGTGCCGAGGCCCTGCGATTCCAGGCACGTCTTGCCTGTGGCGAGGGCCTGCTGGAAGTCGATGACGTGCTGGCGCAGGACGAGCTGCTGGACAGCCTCGAGCTGCCCATGGTTTCGACCAGCCTCGACCCGGATGCCCTGATAGCTGCGGTGCGCGACGTGCGTTTCGAGCGCTCGAACCGCTTCCTGATGGGGTTGCCCCGACAGCTGGGCCGCGTGCGCCTGGCCGCGGTCTCGGACGAGCGCATCGCCGAGCACGTCGCCGCGTGGTGTGCGTCACGCGCCGAGTAGGGGAGCGGGTCGGACGAGTTGTCTGCGCAATCCGCAGCCTTGGAGGATCGAAAAGCGCTTTTGTCTGCGCTTTGATAGGCTCCGGGGCTGCGGTTTTTGTTGTTTGCGCTTTTGCTTGCGCAGAATACGGCCTTGTTTGCGTAGGCGAGAGACGGGCGTTCTGATAAACGCAGACAACGTGGCCACCCTTACGGGACGACGGTCGCGTCGATGCCTGACGGACCGTAGCGCAGGGTTTTGGCGACACGGCCGCAAGCCCCACGTGGTACAGTGCATAGGTTATCCGCATCAAACAATCAAGGAGTGCCCATGTCTGACAACGTTGCCTGTGCCGGCCGTGTCTCCCGTCTCCGTGCCCTCATGGAGCAGCGCGGCTACGACGCCGTCATCCTGCGCAACAACCCCGACCTCCGCTGGCTGACTGGTGCCGAGGGCGTCTTCGACGACGAGGTCGCCCACACCGCTCTCGTCACGCCCGAGGGGCTCTGGCTGCACACCGATTCGCGCTACTTCAACAGTTTCGTCGAGCATCTGGGAGATGACACTCCCTGGCAGCTGGACATGGAGGTGGTGGCACCGGCGGCCTGGGCGGCTTGCCGTGTCGCAGAGGCACGGGCGCGCGTGGTTGCCATCGAGGACACGTGCGACCTGGCCTTCTATGACGCACTGCGCCACGAGTTCGGGCAGGCTTCCATCGCTCCCGCGCTGCCGCGTCTGCATGGGGACATCTGCGACCTGCGCATGGTGAAGGACGAAGCCGAGCTGGAGCTGTTGCGCGAGGCGCAGCGCATCACCGACGAGTCCTTCGAGCACATCTGTGGATATATCAAAGTTGGAATGACCGAGCAGCAGATACGCGCCGAGCTGGAGAACTACATGCTCTCTCATGGTGCGGACGGCCTTTCGTTTGACACCATCATCGCCTCCGGGCCCAACGGGGCGAACCCCCACGCGCGGCCGGGAGAGCGCAAGGTGTGCGCAGGCGACCTCATCGTCATGGATTACGGGGCGCTCTACCATGACTATCATGCGGACATGACCCGCACGGTATGCCTGGGCCAGCCTTCGGACGAACAGATGAAGGTGTACGAGGTGGTGCGCCAGGCGCACGAGGCCTGCGCGGACGCGGTTGCGCCGGATGTCATCGGTTCGGACATCCACGACCTGTCGGTACGGGTCATCAGCGAGGCCGGCTATGGGGACTACTATGGGCACGGGCTCGGGCATGGCGTTGGCATCGAGATCCACGAGCGTCCCGGCTTCGGTCGAGGGTGGAACAAGCCGGTGCCTGCCGGATCGGTAGTGACCATCGAGCCGGGCATCTACCTGCCGGGCAAGTTCGGCATCCGCCTTGAGGACTGTGGCGTGGTGAGCGAGCGCGGCTACGAGCCGTTCACGGCTGCTTCTCATGAGCTGCGCGTGATTCCCGTGTAGGTGCACGATCTCCCAGTTGACAGAAGCCGCGAGAATCGCCACAATGTCTTTTGCATTCAAACGGGGATGTAGCTCAGTTGGGAGAGCGCTGCCTTCGCAAGGCAGAGGCCGAGGGTTCGAATCCCTTCATCTCCACCATGTGAAACCGGCGCCCCAGCGATGGGGCGCTTCACTTTTGAGCGGGCGTGCGGGGATTCGAACCGCGAGGTCGCGACAGGCCGGTGGCCTGTCGCGGGGTGAGCGCAGCGAACCCCACGAGCGCCGCCGCAGGCGGCGCGGGAATCCCTTCATCTCCACCATGTGAAACCGGCGCCCCAGCGATGGGGCGCCTTCCTTTTGCGCCAGGCGTGCGGGGATTCGAACCGCGAGGTCGCGACAGGCCGGCGGCAAGGGATAGGTTTTCGACCGTGGAGAACCGTCCCAGATGGTCGAACGCTGGGGGCAAAACCGCTGCTTCTTCATGCCAAGACGGTAACGGTATTGCAATATCACTTCTCACCTTGTCCCTTACCCGGCGGTTTGTGCTATGGTTTACCGCTGTATCTGTATCTTCACAGCGCAAGGAGTCCATCAGTGGGTCCGCTCAATCTCATCCTTCTTCTGCTCATGTTCGTCTCTGGCGTCGCAACCATCCTGCTCATCCTCATGCACTCCGGCAAGGGCACCGGCGTCTCCGACATGATCGCCTCCACCATGTACAACTCCGCTGCCGGCTCGGGCATCATGGAGAAGAACCTCGACCGTCTGACCGTCATCACTGCGGTCATCTTCGGCATCAGCATCTGCGTCATGTGCCTGACCTTCCCGCTGGGCACCATCTAACGTGGGTTTTGTTTGGGAGGCCATCCTGCCGCAGGGCAAGATGGCCTTCATGTTTCTGTTGGCAAAAAGAATAGGGTGACGCAATGGATTCAAAAACGCTCGCGTACATTCTGAAGCGCATCGTTATGGCGGTGTTTACCCTGTGGGCCGTCATAACCATCACGTTCTTCGTAATGCATGCGGTCCCGGGCGGACCGTTCACCAGGGAGAAGGCCATCTCCGCCGAGGCCCAGGCGGCACTCAATGCCAAGTATGGCCTCGACAAGCCGCTCTTCGAGCAGTACACCACGTACCTCGTCGATGCCGCGCACGGCAACTTCGGCCCCTCCATCAAGCAACGCGGCCGCATGGTCACCGACATCATCGCTGACGGCATGAAGACCTCGGCCAAGATCGGCATCATCGCGCTGATCATCGCGACCTTCTTTGGCATCGTGTTCGGCTCGGTGGCGGCGCTCAGGCGCAACACCCTGTTCGACCGGGCCATCATGGTGATGACGACGGCGTTCGTCTCGATGCCCAGCTTCATCATGGGATCGCTGCTGCTGATCCTATTCAGCATCAAGCTGGGCTGGCTGCCCGCCAACGGTGCCGCGAAGAACGGCCTCATCCTGCCCATCATCACGCTGTCGCTCTATCCCATGTCCTACATCACGCGCCTCACGCGCTCGTCGATGCTCGACGTGCTCGGCCAGGACTACATCCGCACCGCCAAGGCCAAGGGCGTCTCGGAGCGCAACGTCATCGTGCACCACGCGCTCAAGAACTCCCTCATCCCGGTCATCACCTACTTCGGCCCCGAGCTCGCCTACATCGTCACCGGCTCGCTCGTGGTCGAGCAGATCTTTGCGGTCCCGGGCATCGGTCGCTACTTCGTGAACTCCATCACCGGTCGCGACTACACCCTCATCATGGGCACGACCATCGTCCTTGCCTCGCTCATCGTCATCATGAACCTGGTGTCCGACATCATGTACAAGATCGTCGACCCACGAATCAACCTAGAGTAGGGAGGTGCAGATCATGGCAACAAGTCCCCTCAGCATGCAGGTCGACATGGACGACTTCCTCCCCGCATCGGAGGAGGAGAAGGCGTACATGGTGCAGATGCGCCCGTCTTCGACGTTCTTCCGTGACGGCTGCCGTCGCCTCTTCAAGAACAAGGTCGCCTTCGTGAGCATGATCGTCATCATTCTCATCACGCTCTCGTCGATCTTCCTCCCGATGGTGTGGCCGTACTCGTACAAGACGCAGCTTGGCGTCCAGCCTGGCCATCCGGTCGACCCCTCGTTCAACAACCTCGCGCCGATGGAGTACTCCACCACCGAGCTTGCCGCCAAGGAGCGCGGCGAGACGGTCTTCCCGCACATCTTCGGCACGGACGACCACGGTCGCGACTACTTCATCCGTATCGTCTACGGCACGCGCATCTCGCTGGCCGTCGGCTTCTTCGCCTCCATCATCGTCCTCGTCGTGGGCATGACCCTGGGCTCCGTCGCGGGCTTCATGGGCGGCAGGGTCGACATGGTCATCATGAGAATCGTCGACGTCATCTACTCGCTGCCCGACATGCTCATGGTCATTCTTCTGGCGTCGGTGATGCGCGAGACCCTGGGACCCGTGCTCGAGGGCACGGTGCTGCAGGCCATCGGCTCCAACATCATCTCGCTCTTCATCATCTTCGCCCTGCTGTACTGGTGCTCCATGGCCCGCCTCATCCGCGGCCAGATCCTGTCGCTGCGCGAGCAGGAGTACGTGCTGGCCGCCGAGTCGACGGGCGCCAAGGCGGGCTGGATCATCAAGACCCACCTCATCCCCAACTGCATCTCGGTGATCATCATCTCGACCGCCCTGCAGATCCCCTCGGCCATCTTCACGGAGAGCTTCCTGTCGTTCCTCGGCCTGGGCGTCAACGCCCCCATGCCGTCGCTCGGCTCGCTCGCGTCCGAGGCGCTCAACGGCATCACCAGCTACTCGTACCGCCTGGTGATCCCCGCCATCGTCATCTCGCTCATCGTCCTGGGCCTCAACCTCTTTGGCGACGGCCTGCGCGATGCGTTCGACCCCAAGCTGAACCAGTAGGAAGGAGGAGCTCACCATGGCATTGCTCGAAGTCAAAGACCTGCATACGTCGTTCTTCACCGACGCAGGCGAAGTGAAGGCCGTCAACGGCGTCTCCTTCAACCTCGACCGTGGACAGACGCTCGGCATCGTTGGCGAGTCGGGATCCGGCAAGTCCGTCACGGTCTACTCGATCATGCAGATCCTGGCGCCGGCGGGAAAGATCGTCTCCGGCTCGGTCAAGCTCGACGGGCAGGAGCTCGTCGGTGCGGGCGAGAAGGTCATGCGCGACGTCCGCGGCAACAAGATCTCGATCATCTTCCAGGACCCGATGACCTCGCTCAACCCCACCTACACGATCGGCCATCAGCTGATCGAGGCCATCACGCTGCACACCAGCCGCAATCGCCAGCAGGCGTGGGAGCGCGCCGTCGAGATGCTTCGCCTGGTCAACATCAACGACCCCGAGAAGCGCATGAAGCAGTATCCCTTCGAGTTCTCCGGCGGCATGCGCCAGCGCATCATGATCGCCATGGCGCTGGCCTGCGAACCCGACATCCTCGTGGCCGACGAGCCCACCACGGCACTCGACGTGACCATCCAGGCCCAGATCCTCGAGCTCATGCAGAAGCTCCAGAAGGAGATGGGCATGGCCATCATCATGATCACGCACGACCTGGGCGTCGTGGCCCAGCTCTGCGACGAGATCGTGGTCATGTATGCCGGCAGCTACTGCGAGCGCGGCACCGCCGAGGACATCTTCTACAACCCCAAGCACGAGTACACCAAGGGCCTGCTGCGCTCCATCCCCACCACGGGAAGCCGCGGCCAGAAGCTCCAGCCCATCACCGGCACGCCCATCGACCTGCTCAACCTGCCCGAGGGCTGCCCGTTCGCCCCGCGCTGCGACGCGGCGATGAAGATCTGCATCCACAAGGCGCCCGAGAACATGCCCGTGGGCGGCATCCACAAGGCGTCCTGCTGGATGAACGTCAAGGCCCAGATGGAGGCCGACCTTGCAGCCGCGGAGGCGGCAAGGGAAGCCGAGAGGGCCGAGGCCGCCCGCAGGGCAACGCCAGCGGGCATCGTCGACGACATCACGCGCGAGGTCGAGGCGGAGCTTGCCGCCGAGGCCAAGGCACACGCGGAAGGCGGTGAGGCGTAATGGCACAGGCAAACGAGACGCCCCTGGTTGACGTGCGTCACCTCAAGGAGTACTTCCCCGTCAACACCGGCTTCTTCAAGACGACCCCGCTGAAGGCCGTGGATGACGTCAGCTTCCAGATCATGCGTGGCGAGACGCTGGGCCTGGTGGGCGAGTCCGGCTGCGGCAAGACCACCGTCGGCCGCACCATCCTGCACCTGTACGAGCCCACCGACGGCGAGGTCGTCTACGACGGGCGCCCCATCAAGAACAAGGCGGACATCGACTGGTTCCGCACCAAGTCGACGATGGTCTTCCAGGACCCCTATTCCTCGCTCAATCCCCGCATGACCGTCTCCGACATCATCGGCGAGCCCATCGACGTGCACCATCTGTGCGACAACGCCAAGGACCGCGAGGAGAAGATCCTCCAGCTCATGGACCGCGTCGGCCTCAACTCCGAGCACGCGAGCCGCTATGCGCACGAGTTCTCCGGTGGCCAGCGCCAGCGCATCGGCATCGCCCGCTCGCTGGCGGTCGACCCCGAGTTCATCGTCTGCGACGAGCCGGTCTCCGCGCTCGACGTGTCCATCCAGGCGCAGGTCATCAACATGTTCGACGAGCTGCAGGACGAGATGGGCCTGACCTACCTCTTCATCGCCCACGACCTGCTGGTGGTCCGTCACATCTCCGACCGCATCGCCGTCATGTACCTGGGCAAGATGGTCGAGCTCGCCGACGCGGAGGAGATCTACGACCATCCGCTGCACCCCTACACCAAGTCGCTGATCTCGGCCGTGCCCATTCCCGACCCCAAGATCGCGCGCGCCAACAAGCGCATCCCGCTGCAGGGCGACATCCCCAGCCCGCTGAACGCTCCGTCGGGCTGCCCCTTCCGCACGCGCTGCCCCTACGCGCAGGAGCGCTGCGCCGAGTCCATGCCCGACTTCAAGGAGGTCACGGCGGGACACTTCGTCGCGTGCCACCGCACCGAGGAGATCAACGAGTAGGACTTGCGAACGACATGGCCTGCCACGGGAGAAGCCCCGTGGCAGGCTTTTGCCTTACCACGTCGAGGGTTGGCCTGTCTTCGAGCGGCGATTCCCATGACAGGCAGAGATAGAAGTGCGTTCGCCCGGATTGGCATCCTGTAAGCCGATACAGGTATTTACTTACGGAAAAAGATTGCTACGATGGGCTGCGTGTCTGTGTGTTTTGCAAGTGTAAACGAAAGGGAGAATGCTATGTCCAATCTTTCCCGCAGGAACTTCCTCCAGGGCGTCGGTGCCGTCATCCTCGTCGGCGGCCTCTCCGCGTGCGGCGGCGGCTCCTCCGACGGTGGCGCTGCCTCCAGCGCTTCCAGCCTGAGCCCCGAGGAAGCCGAGAAGGCGCGTGCCGAGATCCGTCGTGCCATCGGCCTGCTGTTCGACCGCACCCACATCTGCGTCGACATCGCCCAGGCCGACCAGATCCCCGCCAGCACCTTCGTGTGCCAGGGCGTCGGCGAGCCCGACGGCTCCGACTTCATGCAGAACGCTGGCCGCGGCAACGGCACCGGCTACTATGACGTCGGGCAGGACGCTCTCGAGGCCAACTTCAACGAGGCCGTCGAGGTCCTGAAGAAGTACTACGCCTACGACGAGGGCACCGGCATGTTCACCAACTTCCCGTCGATGACGTACCTCTACAACACCGACGAGGGCCACAAGGCCATCGGCGAGTACCTGCAGTCCGCGCTGGCTGGCGTCGGCATCGAGATGAGCATGGAGAACCAGGAGTGGGCGACCTTCCTGAACACCCGCAAGGCTGGCGACTTCTCCATCGCCCGTAACGGCTGGATCATGGACTACACCGACCCCATCTGCATGCTCGACATGTGGACCTCGGGCTCCGGCAACAACGACGCCCAGTTCGGCAAGGGCGCCCATGCCGACGTCGCGGCCTATGACATCGACATCACCGACCTCGGCTACGACCTCAAGGTCGAGGGTGGCACCTGGGCAGACACCTATGACGTGCTGATCGACACCATCAACAAGGAGTCCGACCAGCCCAAGCGCTTCCAGCTCATGCACCGCGCCGAGGACTTCATCATGGACACCGGCGCCTTGACCCCGCTGTACTACTACACCAACCCCTACCTCCTGAACAAGGACGTCGAGGGCTTCTACGTCACCCCGCTGGGCTTCTCGCACTTCGACAAGACCACGGTCGCTGGCAAGGGCGACACCATCTCCGTCTGCTACGGCTCCGAGCCCGACACGCTCGACCCCGCCCTCAACTCCGCCGTTGACGGCGCCACCACGCTCGTCCACACCTTCGAGGGCCTCGCCCGCTGGAAGCATGTCGAGGGCGACACCTACGAGATCGAGCCGGCCTGCGCCGAGGAGATGGTCGAGGGCGTCACCAACGACGACGGCACCGTCACCTACACCTACACCCTGCGCGACGGCCTCACCTGGTCCGACGGCCAGCCCCTGACCGCCAAGGACTTCGAGTTCGCATGGAAGCGCGCCGCCTCCGAGGACCTTGGTGCCGACTACGGCGAGATGTACTCCGTCGTCGTGGGCTACCCCAACGACCTCGCCGTCACCGCCAAGGACGACAAGACCCTCGAGGTCACCACGACCAACTTCATCGCCTACTGGGACGAGCTCATGGCCTTCCCCGTGTTCTACCCGGTGCGCGAGGACGTCGTCTCCAGCGAGAGCTGGGCGACCGACCCGTCGACCTACATCTGCAACGGCCCCTACAGCATCAGCGACTGGAAGCACAACTCCGTCATCACGCTGACCAAGCGCGACGATTACTGGGATGCCGACAGCATGACCATGAAGGAGATCAAGTGGTTCCTCTCCGATGACCAGAACACCAACCTGGCCAACTGGGAGAAGGGCGACTGGCACTTCATCGATGGCATTCCGACCAACGAGATGGCCCGCGTCAAGAAGGACTACGCCGACCAGTACGTCGTCGCTCCGTACGCCGGCACCTACTACGTCTGCTGGAACGTCAACGAGGACATCCTTCCCGCGTAAGCGTCCACGCACGACCTCGCATCCCTGATGCACACCAGGACCCGTCCCACCGTGGGGCGGGTCCTTTCCATGGCGGGGGAGGGTCGTGCGGGACGACATGCGCGCCGTTGTGACCGCCTCCATCCCCGCTGACAAAAAACGCGTCCGATGCTGTTACGCCCGCGAAACCAAGGGCGGCGACCTTTGGCGTACTGTAGTGAGCACATTCGTACCCGGGGCTGGCCACGCCGACCCCACTGCCATGAGGGAGAGATTCATGGACAAGAACGCACTGTCACGTCGCACGTTCCTGCAGCTGTTCGCCGCGGTCAGCACCTCCGGCTTCCTGGCCGGCTGCGGTGGTGGCGCCGCCAGCTCCGACTCCGGCACCGCCGCGGATGCCGCCGCCGGCGAGGACTTCACCATCACCTTCGCCCAGGGCGCCGACCCGCGCGGCCTGGACCCCGCATATGCCGATGACGGCGAGTCCGCCCAGGTCTGGACCCAGATCTACGAGAACCTGCTGCAGTACGCCGACGACTCCTGCGAGGTCGTCCCTGGCCTGGCCGACCTTCCCGAGGTCTCCGACGACGGCCTGACCTACACCTTCAAGGTGAAGGAGGGCATCACCTTCCACGACGGCACCCCGTTCAACGCCGACGCCGCCCGCCAGAGCATCGCCCGTCAGCTCGAGCCCGACCGCACCGAGGATATGGCCTACGCCGGCTTCACCTTCGGCTCCGAGGCCGAGGGCAACGGCATCGAGAGCATCGAGGCTCCCGACGACACCACCCTCGTCATCCACATGCGCGCCGCCTCGACCCCGTTCCTCGCCAACCTCGCGATGTGCATGGCCAGCCCCATCGTCGCCCCCACCGCCTTCGAGACCGCCATCGAGACCCCCGTGGGCACCGGCCCGTACAAGTTCGTCTCCTGGACGAAGGGTGACAACATCGTTCTCGAGCGCAACGAGGACTACTGGAATCCCGAGAACGCCGGCAAGGCCAAGCAGATCGTCTTCCGCTTCATCGCCGAGGCCGCACCGCGCGTGACCGCCCTGACCAACGGCGAGGTCGACATCATCAACGGCATCGACGAGGCCGTGGTCGGCACCGTCACCGATGGCGGCTGCGTCATCGACGCCCGCGACGGTATGAACATCAACTACATGGCATTCCGCACCGACCAGGGCGTCTGCGCCGACCCCGCCGTCCGCATCGCCCTGTCCAAGGCCATCAACGTGCCCGAGCTGGTCGAGAGCCTCTACGGCGAGTACGGCACCTATGCCAACTCCATCATGCCGCTGTGGATGGCCCCCTATGACGAGGACGTCGTCCAGACCCAGTACGACCCCGAGGCCGCTGCCACCGAGCTGGCCGACCTGGGCGTCAAGTCCGTCAAGTGCATCACCTACTCCAACCCGCGCCCCTACAACGGCAAGGGCGGCCAGGTGCTCGCCGAGGCCATCCAGGGCTACCTGACCAAGGCCGGCGTCGAGATGACCATCGACACCTATGACTGGACGACCTACCGCACCAAGATCGAGACCGAGACCTTCGACATCTGCTTCTATGGCTGGAGCGGTGACAACGGTGACCCCGACAACTTCATGAACCTGCTGTCCGACGCCAACGTCTCGATGAACGTCGCCCGCTACGACAACCCCGAGTACAAGAAGCTCATCAGCGACGGCCTGCAGACCCCGACCGGTGCCGACCGCGACGAGATCTATCACCAGCTCGAGCAGATCAACGCAGCCGAGCAGGTCTGGCTGCCGATCTCGCACTCCCAGCAGCTGGTGGGCGTGCGTCCCGAGGTGACCGGCTACAACCTGCATCCGTCCTCGATCGTGTTCCTGCGCGGCACGACCAAGGCGTAGGCCAAGGCCGACACGGACTCTCGCAGGGCCGGGGCGATGCGATCGTCCCGGCCCTCCCTTATGCCGGAGCATCATGAGCGTCCATCGCCAAGGTGGTGTTACCGGTGCGAAACCTTGCATCGGGGCTTTGGGCGTACCATGACCTCTACGTGCATGGGGCGTCCGCCCGTGCGCGCCGAATCCCAGATCCCAGAGAGGAGGGCGCATGCTGAAGTACGTGGCAAAGCGAGCGCTGCAGGCCATACCCGTGCTGCTTGGCCTGTCGGTCGTGGTCTTCCTGATCATGCGCGTGTTCTCGCCCGATCCCGCCCCCGTCGTCCTCGGCGAGCATGCCACCCGCGAGGCGATGGATGCCTGGCGCGACGCCTACGGGCTGAACGACCCCATCGTCATGCAGTACCTCGACTTCCTGTTGGGCATCCTGCATGGCGACCTCGGCGAGTCCTACTACACCCACACACCGGTGATGACCGAGATCATGGCGCGCTTCCCGGCCACGGTCGAGCTGTCGGTGGTGGCGATCCTCGTGGCCAGCGTCTGTGGCATCACGTTGGGCGTGGTTGCCGCCGTCAACAAGAACTCCTTCATCGACGGCTTTGCCACGGCCCTCTCGCTGGCCGGCGTCTCGATGCCCATCTTCTGGCTGGGCGTCATGCTCATCATCCTGTTCGCCGGCGTGTGGCACGTGCTGCCCTCGGGCGGTCGCATCGACCCGCTGATGGCGCCTCGCGGCGGTACGGGCCTCTTCCTCGTCGACACGCTGGTGCAGGGGGACCTCAAGGCCTTCGCGGACGCCGCACGCCACATCGTGCTGCCGGCGCTGGCCCTGTCCATGTACTCCATGGCCATCATCTGCCGCATGACGCGCTCCAGCATGCTGGAGACCCTGGGCGAGGACTACGTTCGCACCGCGCGCGCCAAGGGCCTGCCTCAGGGCAAGGTCACGCGCAGGCATGCCCTGCGCAACGCCATGCTGCCGGTGACCACGGTCATCGGCCTGCAGTTCGGCAGCCTCCTGGGAGGCGCCATGCTCACCGAGACGGTCTTCGCCTGGCCGGGCATCGGCAAGTACGTGGTCGACTGCATCCTCAAGTCCGACTTCCCGGTCGTCCAGGGCGCCGTCATGCTCATCGGCATCATCTTCGTCGTCATCAACCTGGTGGTCGACCTCATCTACGCCCGCCTTGACCCACGCATCACCTACGGCAAGGAAGAGGGGTGATAGCCGTGGCCAAGAGCAAGGGAGCCGGGTCGGGCTCCACCGCGACCCCGACCAAGCCCGAGAGCCTGTGGGATGACGTCTGGTATGCCCTGCGCCAGAACAAGGCGGCCATGATCAGCCTGGCCTTCATCGTCGTGCTGGCCATCGTCGCCTTCGTGACGGCCATCGCGCCGGGCATCCTGCCCTACGACCCCTACGAGCAGGACCTGACCCAGTCCTTCCTCGCGCCCAGCTCGGCTCACTGGTTCGGCACCGACCAGAACGGCCGTGACATGCTGTGCCGCATCCTCATCGGCACCCAGATCTCGCTGACGGTGGGCATCTCTGCCGTCGCGATCTCCCTGACGGTGGGCGTCGCGCTGGGTGCGGTGGCCGGCTACAAGGGCGGCCGCGTCGACACCGTCATCATGCGCTGCATGGACATCATGCTGGCCGTGCCCTCCATCCTGCTGGCCATCGCGTTCATGGCGGCGCTGGGCCGCGGCATCGACAAGGCGGTCATCGCCATCGGCCTGGTGTCCATCCCCGAGTACGCCCGCATCGTCCGCAGCCAGATCCTCGCGGTCAAGGAGTCGGACTACGTCGCCGCCGCGCGCGTCATCGGCGACTCCGATGCAACCATCATCTTCCGCCACATCCTGCCCAACGTCATGCCCTCCATCATCGTCCGCGCCACCCTGGGCATCTCCAGTGCCATCCTCGACTGCGCGGCGCTGGGCTTCCTGGGCCTGGGCGTGCAGCCGCCCGCGGCGGAGTGGGGCGACATGCTGGGCCGCGGCCGCAACTACATCTTCACCGCGCCGCACGCCATGCTCTTCCCGGGCCTCGCCATCACCCTCACGGTGCTGGCGTTCAACCTGCTGGGAGACGGCATCCGCGACGCCCTCGACCCCAAGTCCCGCAGGAGGTGACGCCATGCTGCTAGAGGTGAAGGACCTACGCACGGAGTTTCCCACGCGTCGCGGAGTCGTGCGCGCCGTCGACGACGTGACCTTCTCGGTCGACGCCGGCGAGACGGTGGCCGTCGTGGGCGAGTCGGGCAGCGGCAAGAGCGTGACGTCGCTCTCCATCATGCGCCTGCTGCAGGCGCCCGGCCACGTGGCCAACGGCAGCATCACCTTCGACGGCAAGGACCTGCTGGCCCTCTCCGAAAAGGAGATGCAGCAGGTGCGCGGCGGCCAGATCTCGATGATCTTCCAGGAGCCGATGACCTCGCTGAACCCCGTCTATCGCGTGGGCGACCAGATTGTCGAGGCCATCCGGCTGCACACCAGCATGAGCAAGCAGGACGCCTGGACCCGCGCGGTCGAGATGCTGCGCGTCGTGGGCATCCCCAGCCCGGAGGAGCGCGCCCGCGACTACCCGCACCAGATGTCGGGTGGCATGCGCCAGCGCGTCATGATCGCCATGGCGCTGTCGTGCAACCCCAAGCTGCTCATCGCCGACGAGCCCACCACGGCCCTCGACGTCACCATCCAGGCCCAGATCCTGGACCTCATCTACAACCTCCGCGAGGAGTTCAACATGGGGGTCCTGCTCATCACCCACGACCTGGGCGTGGTCTCGGAGGTGGCCGACCGCGTCGTGGTCATGTACTGCGGCCAGGTGGTGGAGCAGTCCCCGGTCGACCAGCTGTTCGAGCGGCCCCTGCATCCCTACACGCTGGGGCTCCTGGACTCCATCCCGCGCCTGGAGGACGACGACAACGAGCGCCTGTTCATGATCCGCGGACAGGTGCCCAATCCCTTGGACATGCCGCCGGGATGCCCGTTCTCGGACCGTTGCGACCGGTGCATGGACGTGTGCCGCACGCGCATGCCCGAGCTGCGCGAGATCGAGGGACAGCCGGGCCGCAGCGTGCGCTGCTTCCTGTTCCAGGGAGAGGAGGGCGAACATGAGTGACGAGGTGCTGCTTGACGTGCGCCACCTGACCAAGAGCTTCGTGGCGGATACCAACTTCTTCGGCAAGCCGACCTCCTTCGTCCAGGCGGTCGACGACGTCAGCTTCCAGATCCGACGCGGGGAGGCGTTCGGCCTGGTGGGGGAGAGCGGCTGTGGAAAGTCGACCATCGGCAAGATGCTGGTGGGCCTGCTGACGCCGACCTCGGGGCGCATCATCTTCGAAGGCCGCGACCTGACGGCCATGGACGAGCGCGAGCGCAGGACGCTGTGCACCGACATCCAGCTGATCTTCCAGGACCCCTACGCCTCGCTGAACCCGCGCATGACCGTGGGCGACATCGTCGCCGAGCCCATCCGCACCAACAGGATCCTGCCGCCAGATCAGGTTGACGCGCGTGTGGACGAGCTGTTCGAGCGTGTGGGCCTGGCCTCCTACATGCGCAACCGCTACCCGCACGAGTTCTCCGGCGGCCAGCGCCAGCGCGTGGGCATCGCCCGAGCCCTGGCAGTCAACCCCAAGCTCATCGTCTGCGACGAGCCCGTGTCGGCGCTCGACGTGTCGGTCCAGGCCCAGGTGCTCAACCTGCTGGACGACCTGAAGGACCAGCTGGGCCTGACCTACCTCTTCATCGCGCACGGCCTGAACGTGGTCAAGCACGTCTCCGACCGCGTCGGCGTCATGTACCTGGGCAAGCTGATGGAGGTCGCGGGCAAGCGGGACCTCTACCACGAGCCCCTGTGCCCCTACACCCAGGCGCTGCTGTCGGCAATCCCCAGCGTCGACCCCAAGACGCGCCGCAAGCGCATCATCCTGGAGGGCGACGTCCCCAGCCCCATCGACCCGCCACCAGGCTGCCGCTTCGTCAACCGCTGCTTTGCGCGGGAGGGCGTCTGCGAGGTTGCGGCGCCCGACCTCTACGAGGAGCTGCCGGGACACTGGTGTGCCTGCCACCGCTACAACGCGGTGCCCGAGGAGAGGATCGTCGCGGTGTCCCACGACCTGCTCGAGCAGGCGGCCCAGCCCACCTTCGGACGCACCGCCGCACCCGGCACCCTTGGCTACAAGGGCCTCGCCTGATTCGCTGGGGAATCCGCTGGCGAATCCGGGGCATCACGGCCGACCGTGCGGACCCCTGCGAAGATTCGGCGGCTGTGGCGAAAAAAGTCGTTGCACGAGATTGCGGGGCGTGCTATTGTAGTCGTTGCGCTAAGACGCACGTCGGAGTGGCGGAATTGGCAGACGCGCTAGCTTGAGGTGCTAGTGCCTAATCAAAGGGCGTGCGGGTTCAAGTCCCGCCTCCGACACCACGCAAGACCAGGCGGGCTCCTTTGGGAGCCCGCCTTCTGCTATAGGGACCGGTTTTCCTGACAGATGGGCGAGCGTGCCGATCCGGTCCCCAGGCGACAGACCGTCCACTGGGTGGGAGGCGCACATGGCACAGGGGGAGACCAGCATCCGGCGCGTGTCGGGCATCGGCGAGCGCAGCCTGGGAGGCGTGTTTTCCGCCCTGCTGGCCATCACCAGCGATGCGGTGGTCGCCTTCGATGGGGCGGGGACGATCCTTCTGGCCAACGACGAGGCCCTGCGCCTGCTGGCCCCGGCACCCCTGTCCCCCCAGACCGACCTGGTGGGCGCCGACGTCCGCACGCTGTTCCCCCCGGCGGTGGGCCTGGCCCCGTCCACGCCCTTCCTGATGGCCTCGCTACCCTTCTCCACCGATGGCAGCACCGCTCGCATCATGCGCAGCGCAGCCGACGGCACGCCCATGACGCTGGCGGTGCGCTGCGAGCGCGCCTCCGGTCCGGGAGACACCTACCTGCTGGTCGCCCATCCCGACTCGGGAACCGTCGCGGCCACCAGGGAGCACGAGCGCCTGGTGGAGGAGCTCTCTCGCGCCAACCGTCGCCTCTCGGGCACGCTGGACATCGTGCTGGGCACGTTGGACTCTCCAAGCGTCTCGACGCTCTTCGAGCGCGTGCTGGAGGAGCTGCTCCAGACGATGGACGCCACGGGCACGACGGTCTACCTGGCGGAGACCGATGGCTACCATCTGCGTGGTACCAGCGGGTCCCTGCGTGGCACGACCGTCCCGCGCTTCATTCCCAACGGCCGGTCGCTTGCCGGCCTCGTGGCCCGCAGCGAGCACGCCCTGCGCCTGCGCGTGCTGCCTCCCGAGGGCGAGAGCCTGCGCAAGGGAAGGCTCTCCTACCGCACGGTGATGGACGAGGAGGCCCGTGAGGCGCACAGGGTGCGTTCCAGCCAACTTCCGCCCTTTACGAGCTTCCTGGCGGTTCCTGTGCGCTTTGGCGGGCATGTCATCGCCCTCATAGAGGTGGGCTGGCGCAACGCCCGCGCGATTCCCCGCGACGACGCGGACCTCCTGGATGCCGTCACGCGCTATCTGGCGGTGCAGCTCGTTGGCGCGTTCTCGGCGATGCGGGCCCAGCGTCGCGGCCAGCTGGTGACGAGCGCCACAGACCTGCGCGACGCGCTTGTGGCGGAGCCCTTCTCCGAGGATACGCGGGAGCGCATCTACGACGCTGTCTCGCGCGACCTAGACTGCGTTTGCGCGCCTCTGGACGGCTCCTCGGCGATGGATGGCCACGAGATCGTCCATCTGCCGCGCTCGCATAGCGAGATGGCCGTCCCGGCCGAGCTGCTGGGCACGGATGACGGCGTGACCTCGCTGATGCCCGACGCCCCCTTGGCGATGTGGCTACGCGAGCAGGGCGAACCCTGCCTGGGAGCGTTGGTGGACGGGGGCACGGCCGAGGGCAACCCGGTGCGCTTCCTGGCGTTGCGGTCGTCCGACGCCGAGCCCTTCGACGACCTCGAGCTGGAGTACCTGCGCCAAGTGGCCGATACCGTCAGCGCCATCTCGTCGGGTGAGCAGGGCCGTCGGCGTGACCATCGCATCTCCCAGGCGCTGCAGAGGGGCATGCGCAACGAGCTGCAGAAGGTCGATGGCATCTCCTCGGCGGGCATCTACTCCTCCGCGACGGAGGCGGCCTTCGTCGGGGGCGACTTCTACGACCTGATCCGACTGCCCGACCGGCATGCCTGCGTCATCATGGGCGACGTGTCCGGCAAGGGCGTCGAGGCCGCGTCCGTGTCTGCTGCCGTTCGCACGGCGCTGGGGGCGTACTCGTGGGAGGGGCTGGCTCCTGCGCGGATGGTGCGACTGCTCAACGACTTCCTGCTGGGATTCTCACGCGTGGAGACCTTTGCGACGCTCTTCGTGGGCATCATCGACCTGCAGCAGGCCACGCTCACCTATTGCTCGGCGGGCCATCCGCCTGCGATCCTGCTGCGCGATCGGACTGGCGAGCTGGAGTGGCTGGACGTGCAGTCGGGTGTGGTCGGTGCGTTTGCCGACATGGCCTATCGGGATGGGAAGGTTGGGCTCTCCGATGGCGACATCCTGCTGCTGTACACGGACGGGACGACCGAGGCCCGCGCGGGGGACGGTCGGTTCTTCGGCGAGGACGGGCTGCGCGATGCGGCGATGCGCGAGGGGCAGCGTGGCTTCGAGGGGCTGCTGGACCGGCTGCTGTCGACCGTCGAGGCCTTCACGGGCAACAGCCTGGACGACGATGTGGCGATGGTGGCCCTGCGGTTCGACGAGGTTGGAGCGCAGGGGGATGGGCGCGATGGAGGGAATGCGGGCGCCCGATCCGTCTGATTGCAGCCTCTACCTGCGACTTTTCGATAACTTCAAAAAAGTTGGAAAAAGTTCTTGCAATGGGGGAGGGGTTTGCGTATATTAATTCCTGCACGCGGGCTTAGCGCAGTTGGTAGCGCGCAACCTTGCCAAGGTTGAGGTCGCGGGTTCGAACCCCGTAGCCCGCTCCATGCACTCTTCGGGCCGGTCTAGCATCGGCCTTTTTCATAACTGGCGACGTGGCCAAGTGGTAAGGCAGAGGCCTGCAAAGCCTTTATCTCCGGTTCGAATCCGGACGTCGCCTCCAAGCAGGACCGAGACCGGGAGCATCCGCTTCCGGTCTCTTCTTTTGTGGCTTGGGATGGGCGCGTTCGTCCATCTGGGACGGTTCTCCACGGTCGAAAACCTGGCTCCAGCCGTTTGTCCATCTGGGACGGTTCTCCACGGTCGAAAGCCTGGCCCCAGCGACGGACGGGTGCCCACCCGTCCGCTTCTGGGTCAAGACAGCCGCTCGCCTGCCACCCAGGCTCAGTCAGTCGCTGCGTGCGCCATCTTGACGATGCGCACCAGCATGCCCGGCCCCGAGGGTCGCGGCCTGATGCTCACCGAGTCGGCCAGCAGCTGCATCAGGCGGATGCCGCGGCCGCGCTCGGCGCATGAGTCGACCTTTCTGCCATAGACGGCGCTGGGGTCAAACCCCTCACCGCAGTCGGTCACCTCGATGACCGCACGGTCGGGATAACCGATGACGGTGACCATCGCATCGCTCCCATCCGTGTGGTCGACCGCATTGCCCACCGCCTCGCCCACGGCCAGGTTCGCATCGAACAGCTCGTCGTGGGAGAGGGGAACCTGCTCCAGCAGATGGGAGACGTTCGCACGCGTCAGCGCGAGGTCGTTGGGGTCGACGGGCACGACGGTGCGCCAAAGTGGCCTGACCGAGGGGTCGGGCGCCAGCTCGGCCGTGCGGTCGGCCGGCCGGGAGACGGGGGCGAAGTCAACCACCCGTGCGCGGCGCAGGATGGCCAGCACCTGATCCGAGACGTTGGTGAACGACAGCAGCCCGCCCAGGCTGCGCATCCGGCGGATTTCGGCAAGCAAAAGCGCCATCCCCGCAGAATCGACGTAGGTGGCGCCCGACATGTTGAGTATGATGCGTCGGCAACCTCGACCGATGAGCCCATCGACCACCGAGCGCAAGGCGCTGACGGTGGTGACGTCGAGGTCGCGCTCGACGGGGACGAGGGCTATGTTTGGTCGCTGCTGCATACGGTACTTGTTCCCAAAATAGCCTGAACGTTTCGCGTGAACCGCCAGAAGAGGCAAAAGCCGACGTCACCGTGTCCAACCGGCGGGCTGCCCGCGGCCCAGCCCCGCGGAACCTCCCCACCACCCCAAACCCCTCCGCCATCCGCGCCTGCCGCCCCATACGGCGACCACTTGTAGTAAGGTCAAAGTTCTGATGGATGTGGAGGTGTGAGTGGCGACGACACAGGCATATCTGGACTATGGTGCGGCGACGCCGGTGGCGCCCGAGGTGCTGGAGGCGATGCTGCCCTACCTGACCGAGCGCTTCCACAACCCGTCGGCGCCCTACGCGCTGGCGCGTGGCGTGCGTGCGGACCTGGAGCAGGCCCGTGCGACGTTGGCGCAGCTGATGGGCGCGCGGCCAGGCCAGCTGACGCTGACGGCGGGTGCCACCGAGGCCAACAACCTTGCCTTCGCCTGCGTGGACGGGCCGGTGATGTGCGACGCGGCAGAGCACGAGAGCGTGCTGGCCTGTGCCCAGGCACGCGAGCACGTGCTGGTGGGCGTGGGTCCCGACGGGCGCGTCGACCTGTCCCAGCTGTCCCAGGCCCTGACGCCGCAGACCCAGCTGGTCTCGGTGGAGCTGGCCAATGGCGAGGTCGGCGCGATACAGCCGGTCAGGGAGGTCGGGGCACTGGTCGCGGCGGAGCGCCAGCGCCGGCTGGAGGCGGGGGAGCACACGCCCCTCTACCTGCACACCGACGCCTCCCAGGCCGTGGCGACGATGGCGGTCAACGTCAGCTCCCTGGGTGCGGACCTGGTGACGCTCTCAGCGGCGAAGGTGTATGGGCCCAAGCAGGTGGGCTTGCTCTGGACCAGCGACGACGTGCGGCTGCGCCCGCTGGTGCGCGGGGGAGGCCAGGAGGGCGGCGTCCGTTCGGGAACCGAGAACGTCGCGGGCGTGGTGGGCTTCGCCCGTGCGATGCAGCTTGCGGCGCAGCGCCGCAAGGAGGAGGCCCGGAGGCTGGCAGGCTTGCGCAACCGCCTGCAGCGCCAGCTGGCCGGGCAGTTTGCGAGCATGGTGGTCTCGGGGCCGCGTCGCGACAAGCTGCGCCTACCGGGGCTGCTGCACGTCTCCTTCCCCGGACTGGACGCGGCGCGGCTGGTCATCGCGCTGGAGCGCCGCGGGGTCAGCGTGGGCACCGGCAGCGCGTGCGCGGCCAGCAGGATGCAGGTCAGCCACGTGCTGCGGGCGATGGGCGTGCCCGACGAGGTCGCACGCGGCAGCCTGCGCATCACGCTGGGTCGGCCCACCACCGAGGAGGAGATCGACTACGCGGCCGATGCCATCCGACAGGTCGTCTGCGAGGAGGCCGCGCGCGTGGGGGTGCAGCTATGAGCACGGTGTACGTGGGCATGAGCGGCGGGGTGGACTCGGCGCTGGCAGCTGCCCTGCTCGTGGAGCAGGGCCATGACGTGGTGGGCATCTACATGCGCAACTGGTCCCAGGACCTGCCGGGCTTCAAGTGCCCGTGGGCCGAGGACCTGGCCGATGCCGAGCGCGTTGCCGTCACGCTGGGCATCGACCTGCGGGTGTGGGACTGCGAGCGGGAGTATCGCGAGACGGTGGTGGACTATCTGGTCGACGCGTACCGCCACGGCCTGACCCCCAACCCCGACGTCATGTGCAACCAGACGGTGAAGTTCGGCACCTTCGCCGAGCGCGCCTTTGCCGAGGGGGCCGACCTAGTGGCGACGGGCCATTACGCCAGGGTCCAGCATGGGACGGACGGTGCCCCGGCGCGCCTGCTGCGCAGCTGCGACGAGCACAAGGACCAGACCTACTTCATGTGGCGCGTCCCCGGTGCCGTGTACAACAGGGCCGTCTTCCCCATCGGCGGGTACGCCAGCAAGGCCGAGGTGCGCGACGCGTGTGCCCAGCGCGGCCTGGGCATCGAGAACAAGCCCGACTCGGACGGCATCTGCTTCATCGGGCCGGTGGGGCTGCGCACGTTCCTGCTGGACACGCTGGAGCGCCGCGCGGGCGACGTCGTGGAGTGGGAGACCGGCCGCGTGCTGGGTCGCCACGAGGGAGCGTTCCTCTTCACCGTCGGCCAGCGACGAGGACTGGACCTGGGAGGTGGGCCGGCGCGCTATGTGGTGGCCACCGACACCACGGAGAACGTCGTCTACGTGACGGCGGACCTGCAGTGCCCGGGGCTGTGGACGCGCACACTGAGCCTGCGGGACGCGCGCTGGATCTCGGGCCAAGCGCCTGCAGAGGGGACCTACCTCGTGCGCATGCGGCACACGGGACCGCTGTGTCAGGCGGTCGTGCGTGCCCAGGGGGAGCGTGCGACGGTCATCTTCGACGAGCCGGTGCGTACCGTCGCGCCCGGCCAGAGCGTCGTGGCGTACGAGGGCGTGACGTGCCTGGGCGGGGGCATCGTTGACAAGGAAGGTGTGGCATAGATGGCTGGATGTTCGGTAGTGCTGCTGTCTCTCCTGTGGCCGTTCTTTCTCATGGGGATGCTGGTTGTCGCGTTCTTCGGCGCGATTGCCATGTGGGTGAGCGGGCCGGCGTTCCCATGGTTCCTGGGGTCCGTCGTGTGTGGCATGGGTGCCTTGGGCTCCCTTGTCCGCGTGGCTTGGCTGCACTTCCGCCGCCGCGAGGAGTATCCCCTGCGCGCGGCGGCGTTCGCGCTGCCAGCCCTGCTCAGCGTGCTGGCCGGCATTGCCTTCGTCGTCATGCTGGTGCTGACCTGGGATCAGGCGGTGGAGTGGTGGGCGACGGTGCAGCAGGCATCGTGACCTGCACTCTTGTGCGAACCTTGCCGTCAGGCCGACCCAGCCGTCCCTTCGCCGGGTCCGAGCCTGCGGGTGATGGCGCGGGGCGCGCCAGGCATCAGAATTGACGATAGCGCGCGCGGCCTCGAGGGGCCAGGCGCGTCGCATCACGACGACGGAAGAGGGGACGGACATGGCACGCATCAAATCGAAACTCATGGTGGGCGCGGCCTCGCTGGCCCTTGCGCTGAGCCTCGGGGCCTGCGGAGGCGGCGAACCCAGCATCGACGAGCCGAGCGACGGGCCAGTTGCCGGAGTGGCCTCCGTGTCGCACGAGGCCAAGCAGGCTCCCGACATCATCGAGCCGGGATGGCTGGAAGGCGACAACACCAGCGACATGTGGTGGCCGACCGATCCGACCAATCCCGAGGCGCTCTACTTCACCCATGCTGCCAACGATGCCGGCATGGACGTGACCTTCGTCGACGAGGAGGGCGGAGAGGATTCCGTCTGGGACCTGGAGGTCGTGGACGACCATCTGGTCACGCTGGCTGACGCACCGCAGGACAAGCGACAGGTCGACATCACCTTCCAGGACAACTTCACCTGCTACGATGCGGTGAGCGACACGGTTTACGTCCGCGGCGACCGCACGCAGGCCGAGTATGATGCGCTGCTCGTGGGCACCGCGTTCGTGGAGGATCCCAACGACCCCGAGGGCTTCATGGTGACCTTCGAGGAGGATGGCGTGAGCGTCCAGAGGCAGTCGGGGTACGATCCGCTGGAGGGCACGTGGCAGGTCGTCTCCACCAACGTGGTGCGCTGCCACTATGCCACCGGCGGCAGCGAGTGGGACACGGACTATCGCTTCAAGGTCGGTGCGGACGACACGATCGCGGAGCTCGACGACGGCTCGCCGGAGCCCCTGGTCCGCTTCGAGGGATAGGCCACGGTAGCTGCTGTCTTTGCAAGCGGCATCCCCTTCGGCGATGGGGCCGAGAGCCTCGCGGCGGTCGGAGGGGATGTCCTTTTTCTGGCCTCGGATGTCACGGCCATCACTCTGGCGAAAAAGGCGGGACAGGGCATATGCGCATATGCGAAGATAGGGCTGTGCGAGTCGCGACGAGAGAATGGAGGGGACCCATGTACACAACTAACCTGCCCGACTGCGTCGTGATTCCTGACATGTTGCTGGACTTGGTCGAGAACGACCGGATGGACGACCACGCCGCAGTCCGCGCGTGGGTGGGCGAGACCAAAGGTGCCAGCAAGAGCCTGAAGAGCTTCTGGTTCAAGCAGGTCGACCTGAACATCTCGCTTTGCAAGAAGTACGGCATCCCCGAGTGTGCGAAGTTCTTCACGTATGTGCGCTCGCTGATGGACACCGACTGGTAGCGGGAGCGCCTACGACGGCATATGCCCTTGCTTGAGGCGCGTGGCGCCTCGTTTCCATAGGCCAAATGCATCCAGGACCCGCCTGAGAGGGGTCGATTTCCCTCCGCATGGGCCTCGGAGGCCCTCGCGATGGACGAAGTTGCGGATATGCGCGGTTTTTAGCGGACCCCCAGAGTATCAGCCCCACAAAAGCGCAGGTCGCTGTCCGTGACTACTCTGGAAACCGCATTCAAATCGCGCATATCCGCAACTTCGTCCACTAGTGGCTGTCCGTCAGGCCCAAAACGCGGCCTTCGTCCCGTCATCCGGCGATGGCGAGGGTCCCGCACGCCAGAAACGTCAGGAATGCCACTCCGAAGAGGGCGCCCATCGCGTCTCTGGTGCCGACCTCCCGCCGCGAGACCAGCGTCGCGATCCCGAACGGCCGAACCAGTGCGTCGAGCAGGGCGTTACCGTGAAACGGTACGAGGTCCTGCGGCGACACGCCATCGCCCTCGAGTTCGAACGACGCAAAGAAGAGTGCGATCAGGGCCAAGAGCAAGAGGGGAGGCCCGCTGTACACGCAGAAACCGAACAACCGCTGCAGGGCGGAGCCGGTCTCCGCAAGGGTGCGGATGCTGAGGAGCGGGACATGCAGGGCACCCATGCATATGCGCCGGCAGATCGTGCACCACAGGGTCAGCGTCAGCATCAGGTCAAGCAGATGGCGTATGGCACCAAGCAGATGCGCGACGCAAGCGTCCGGCAGAGGCCCTTGGAGATTGGTCATCCCAACCCTCAAGAAGAGGATGGCGCCGACCAACAACGCGAACCCGTTTAGCGTCAAGTGGATGATCAAGTGCATTTCCAGCTCCTTCGTGTGTCGCCTGCCGTCCAGTCGCTAGGACACCCTGATGTCGTCGTAGAGCTCGCGCATCGCCTCGTGCTTCTCGTCAAGGCGGTTCCAGCGCTTGGCGAGCTCGCGCACCGTCTGCGGCGAGAGCCTCCCGTCATGGGCGTCCCTCACGCCCCGCCCGTACGCCAGGCTGGCGATGTGGTAGAGCAGGGACACGAGCATCTCCTCGCCGCCGACCTTCCTGCAGGAGTCGAGGGAGTCCGCGATGGGGCGCCCGATACCCTGCGCGTAGACCAGCAGGTCATTCTTTGACGCGAAGGGGCTCTTCTTGTTGTTGGTCTCGACCTCGCGTGCCTGGTAGGTGAGGAACATCTCGGCCGCGTCGATCATGTCGAGGTCGTAGTTCTCCAGCCAGCCCAGGTCCACCGTCGCACGGGTCATGTCGCGGGTCACGGTCCCCAAGTGCTCGGTGAAAGGAAACTGCCTGTCGTTGGCCATTCCGTCGCGCGCGTCGCTCATCGCATCCTCCCTCTTCCGACTGTGGGGTATAAAAGGTACCCCGTGTGCGAGGGAGGCGACTCCACAAGTTGTGAAGTCGCGAAAGCGCAGGTACGGATGCTAGAGGTCGAAGAGTTCGCCGAGGCAGGCCAGCGACAGGTCGTTGCCCAGCCGCGCCTGGGTGTAGATCATGTACATGCCGATCGCGACCCTGGTCTCCCGGTCCAGCTCCGGCGCGGAGAACCCGCAGAAGTAGAGCAGTGCCGCGAAGAGCTCGGCGTAGTCCGCCCACGCGGGGTCCTGCCTCATGTAGTAGAGGTTGTCGAAGATGGTGTCCTCGAAGTCGCTGGCAAAACGGTCCCTGTTGGGGGTGCCGTGCTCGTTGCGGGCGTCGTTTGCCTGGAGCATCAGCCTGACGAGCGCGTCTTCGGTCAGGGTGGGGTTCCGGCGCAGGTGGTCGAGGTAGACGCGCGTGTCGGCGTCGGGCAGGAAGAGCCAGTACACCACGGCCGAGGAGTTGAAGTTGGCCATCGCCTCCAGCGAAAGCGGGCCATCCATGTGCTCGTTGAAGACCTGCATGCAGCGCAGCAGCTCGGTGCGCCAGAACGAGATGCCGTTCGAGAGGTCCGCGTCGGATGCCAGGCGCCGGCATTCCTCGCAGGCCAGCCGGAAGTCCGAGCCTTTCTCGGAGCTGCCAGCGGGGAACCTGAAGAGGTATCGCAGGAGGACCTGCGTGGTCCGCACGTAGTCCCGCGCGTCGCCGTAGCGCGTGACGTCGAGCGAGTCGCTTTCGAGCTGGGAGGGGGTGACGCCGTAGTGGGCGGCGACGCGCTCGATGAGCTGGGGGCTGATGCGCGTGCCTCCCTCGTAGTTCGAGACGGCGCTGCCGGAGACGTGGATGGCCCTGCCCAGGTCGACCTGTCGCTCGCCATACGCCCTGCGCAGGCGCTCGATGTTTCTGCCAACAATCCTGGGGTCGGTCTGCATGTCTTCCTCGCTGGGCCGTGTGCCTGCATGGATACAAGGATAGGGCATCAGCTGGCCTGCGCGGGCGATGTGAGGTGCCATTCGTGTCCGCGGCCTTCCGTAAGCTCTCACCATTGGCCTGCGAGGGGGCGGAAGATGACGAGAAAGTACGCCCCACATCGTGGCCATCTGTCTGAACGGGAACGGTCCCAACCACGTTCAGGCCACGTGACAGGGCGCCTGCCGATGGGCCTCACTCCGCTGGCGCGAAGAGGATGCTGACCGCACGGGCGATGGCGGCGGGATCCATGCCACCCCGCATCGACCTGAGCGCCTCCGCCACCCTGGCGAGGAACTCTTGGCTCTGGAGGATCTCCTCGAAGTAGCGGCGGATGGACTCGAGGTCGGAGTCGTCCATCTTGCCGGTGCAGATCTGCTCGAACACGTAGACGCAGCCCTCGCCCAGCGCCGCGACGAAGCTTGCGGCGACCGTCGCGTTGAGCACCTCGGCGGCGAGGTTGATGCCTGGGATGGCCTTGAGCACGCCGATGGCTCCCTTGGCGGCGACGCTGACCGTGCCCACGTCGATGATCGTGTCGGAGATGGCGTCGAACTTCTCCCCGTTGGCAAGGCCGTAGATCCTGGCGATTGCGTTGACCTCGGTGGCCTCGACGGGCGCGAGGACCATGGCGTCGGCGATGGGCAGGGGAAGGGCTCCCACGATGGCGCCTGCGGCCACGCAAGGCGCGATGACTCCCTGCGAAAGTGCGCGCCGCCGTGCCATGACGAAGTCCTGCAGGTCGCCCTTGGCGCACTCCAGCCCTTCTGGCATCAGCTCGTTCGTTAGTTCGATGAGCTCGTCGATGCCGTAGGGAGCGACGACGTTGGTCTCGGACTGCTTCCATGCCTGGGCCACGACGGGGATGATCCTCTTCAGGCGCTTCGAGTAGTCGGGCTTCTTCCGGAACACGTCGAGGGGACCCTGTTCGCCATGCGGCTCGAAGGCCTCGCGGACCATCTGGACGTTGCGTTCCTTCTCGTAGTCGGAGTAGGACTTGGTGATGACCGCGATGACGGGCACCGACTTCCACATCGAGGTCGCCTCGTTGAGCTGGGAGATGGTCTTCTCGAAGAGTCGCGCGGCCGTCCCGTCCACGCAGAACCAGATGACGTTGACCTGGTTGTCCTCGCGTCCCTCCTTGGCGCACTCCCTGGACCACCTCTTGACCGCGCTGACCGCCTTGTGCTGCCTCTTCGAGGAGGCCTCGAAGCCCATGGAGTCGATGAGGCGGAAGGGAATCGACTCGTCCTGGTAGATTTCCAGTTTCTCGGTGCCTGCCTTGCCCCAGGAGGTGGGTGCGACGTAGTCGCCGATGACGGCGTTGATGAGGGTCGACTTCCCGACGCCAGAACCGCCGATGACGAGAACGTTGCCTAGTGGGGGAGCGGGCTCCAGGGACTCTGTCTTCTTCACGGGTGCCTCCCGGTGTTGCGCTTGCGGGGCTTTGATGGCTCTCACGGTATACCAACTGGCGATGGTGCTTGTGTTGCGTTCGGTGGTGTTTCGTGTGGGGGTGCGGAAAGGGGCGGGGGCGGGGGTTTGTCGTGTTCGAGATGCCCATGAGGAGGCGTAGGCGGTAACCGAGTTCGTTGGTGCATGTTACCGAATGTAACATGCGGCTGTCAGTACGGTCGGTGATGCAGCGTAGAATGTTCCTGCTCCGGCCGAGGGGCATTCCGTTGCTTCCGGTCATGTCAGCGTAGAAGTGCAATGGGCTGTTTGTTTTCGCAGTTAGTCCGCGAGCAAAGGGAGGTCGTAGATGATTGATCTTTCAGCCGTTAAGAGGGTTGAAGAAGGTCCACGGGAGATTCTTATCAAGATAGGCATCATCATCGGGTGCATTGTTCTCTGTCTCTTTTCGCGAACCACCCTTTCTGATAGGTATTCCTCGGTCGATAGCTATACGCATGAGATAGAAGTCCTTGATCAGCAGAAGGCATCGGCTGCGGGGCTGTCTGTCGCTTCGGCAGGTGCGTCTGCTGCAATAACCATGATTCCGGATGACGCATGCACTCCAATAGCCAATCAGCTTGCCGAGATAAGCAAGGACCTCGCCATTGTTACGGGGGCAATCCTTCTCGAGAAGTATCTGCTCGTCGTGTTTGGCTATGCTTTCTTCTCGTGGCTGGTGCCCCTCTGCTGCATCCTCATGATTGTTGCAAACGTTATGCCAAGGAGGGTTCCGTTCAGAAACCCCATCATGGTGGGAGCCATCAAGGTACTCATAATTGGCCTGATTGCATGGAGGGCTGTCCCAACCAGCGTGTTTGTGGTCGACATGATCAGCAACACATATGACCTCACCATCACTGAGGCAATAGAAAACGCGCAACAGATCTCAGAGGAGATTGATGCCGACAAGGACGATAAGAGCGAAGCGACGAACACGTCGTCAGACGACGGGCAGTGGTGGGACAATCTCATCGGCAATGCCGGAGACACTGTCGGCGCGGCAGTTGACTCGGTTGTTAACATGACAACCGGAAAGGTCAAGGAGCTCGTCGCTTGGGCGAGGGTGGTTCTCACGCAGGTGACGGAAGGGTTTGCCGTGCTGGTCGTCACTTCCTGTGCGATTCCGTTGCTGACGCCTCTCATCATGGCTTGGATGGTGAAGGCATTCTTCCAGCCGTCAGCCATGAGTGGATCTGACACTTTTGTTCCGCGACTGCCGATGGCAAAGAGCAAGGGAGACAAGGAAGAGTAGGTGCGGGTAGATCGAACCCGTGTGGGCGTTTCCCTCTACTCTCGAGTTTGGGGTTCGGATGAAGCTAGTTGCCTTTACTTGTCCAGCATGCGGAGCGCAGCTGAGCGTCGACATCGAAAACCGGAAGGCCTCGTGCCAGTACTGCGGGGCCACTTTTCCTATCGACGATGAGGCTCGGCACATCCGTTATGACAACGCGGAGCAGGCAGGCTACGAGTTCGAGAAGGGGCGCCAAAGGGCGCAGGCAGAATATGCCCAGAGCTTGGACCAGCAGCCCTACCAGATACCTGCCCAACAAGAAAGGCCCAGGAAACGCAGGACATGGTTATGGGTACTCGGCTGGATTCTTGCCTTCCCCGTACCTTTGACAATTCTGGTCATGCGCAATCAGAAGCTCGACAAAAGGCTTCGCATTGGCATCGTCTTCGTTACCTGGATCGTGTATCTCATGATTGCCTTGGCGAACGGAGGACGACCATAGTATGAGGGCCGATATTTGCCGCGGTCTGAAGGATGGAGACTCGCGCTAGGCGTACATGGACGGTTCGCTTCCAATCACGTCATCTAGCGCCCGCAGGAATGTGAGAAAAGGGGCCATGGCATCCAGTGCCATGGCCCCTTGGCCGCCTACAGCCTTCCGAGCGCCTGCTGGATCTGTAGCTCGCGGACCAGCTCGTACCAGCCGGTGACGGGCAGGCCGTTGCCCATGTTGAGCTGCATGGACTGTGTGATGCCCTCGACGGTCGCGTCGTGCTCCTTCTTGAGGTATGCCCCTGCGGTTGGGTACTTGTGCGGCACCGCGTGGCTGACGATCTCCGCATAGCAGTAGACGGCTGTCCTGACGTTCGGCACGCGCGAGAGCTGCAGCAACGTCATGCGTGCGATGCAGTCGTCGAGCTGAGGGCCTCCGTCGCGCACCTCCTCGAACCGTCCGAGGGCGATGAGCTGGCGGATGTCCGCGCGCACGCGCATCAGCGCGCGGCCGAGGAGGTTGTCGCCCTTCCACTTGGCGGAGTTGGCGAAGCGCGGGTCGTCAGCCGTCAGGCCCACGCCCCAGGTCTTGTCGTAGGGCGAAGCTTCGGCAAGCAGCGCCGAGCCCGTGGCCAGCAGCTCGTCGCGCTCGGCCTCGTTTGCCAGGAACTTCTCGCGTGCGCCGTAGTAGACCAGCTGCTCGCGGACCGCATCCCAGAGCTTGCCGTCATAGGGCTTGACCTCGCCGCCAAGCTGCTTCGCACGTTGTGGGGTCTGTGCTGCGAGGATCTGCGCGGCCTTGTCCTTGTCGCCCATCAGACGTGCCTTCTGCCACATCATCCAGTGCTCGTTCGTCGCGAAGTGGGTGCCGTGGAAGTCGAAGCCGCTGGAGTGCCAGTTAGACAGGCAGCCGAGGGGATCGTACTCGTGCCAGAAGCCGATGACCTGGGGGCTTGGGACGGTGCTGGTGCTCATAATGTCCTCTCGATTCCTGCTTGAGGTGGGCGCGTGGACTTGCGGGCGATAGGGGAGGGACTGGAGCTTGCACATGCCGACATCGCTCCATGGACCGTTGAAGAGGTCGTCGAAGGCCTCGTGGATAAGCCTTGTGTGCTCGGGGTTTGCGCTGATGGCGAAGTAGTCGCGCACGGAGCCCCTGGGGAAGGTGATGGCCGTGATGTCGTCTGCCAATGGTACGGCAGCCGCCAGCCTCTCGTAGATCTCCCCGAAGTAAGCCTCTGGTTTCTTCCTGCTGCGGTGGTTGTACACCACGACGCTCTGGCCTCTGGCGAGGTAGTCGACAACCTCCTCGTAGAAGGTGTACTTGGGGCTCTTGGCAGAGCGTTTGCCCACGGACTTTACGAGCAGGCCATTGTCGGGGTCGAGGAAGACGAGGTTCGTGCCAGCGAGAACCGAGAGAGCCTGGGCGTGCCATTCGGCGCGGCCTTCGATGGGCACTGTGGCCGAGAAGTAGCGCGCCTTGGGGACAAGGTTGGCTTCTTCTATTGCCCGTATGGAGCGTTCTGGGCTAAGGGAGATGGCTCGCAGGGTATCGGCGAGCTTGGGGTCGCATGATGCCAGCTCGTTTGGTATGAGCTTGCCCCCGTCGTTGACGGCGAGCTCTTGGACGGGCGTGTCGACCAGGTACCAGTTGATGCCGATCGAGAGTCCCTTCGAGGCAAAGGCCCTCAGCATTCCGAGCTTGCCGTAGTCTCCGATGTCCCCTGCGTAGCGGTCCTGCATGCGAGTCTCCTCCTACAGTCCTAGCAGCTCCCTCTTCTTTGCGTCGTAGTCTTCCTGCGTGATGAGTCCCTCGTCGAGCATCTCCTTGTAGGAACGGAGCTGGTCGGTGATTGCGTCAACGGAGGTAGGGGAGTCCGCTCGATTCTTGGCGGCAGCACGCGCCTTGCCAATTCTCGCCGAGACCCCTCCGAAGCCCTTACGGATGCCTGCTGCAGCTGCCTTTGCGGCTATGCCAGCCGTGTCCATTGCTGCATCCGCTACCACTGCAGCCTTTTCCCTTGCGGCAGATGCGGCCTCAGCTGCCCTTTCGCCCGCAGCGCCGAGTGCTGCCTTGAAGTCGGCCTCGGACTCTTTGTCGATTTGTTCAAGTACGGCCTTCATCTCATCTTCGGGGAGGATTACACCTGTCGCCTGGGGCAACGTCCTGAGGTGCTTCTTGAGGCTTATGGCGCTGGGCCGGAAAGTCGCATAGGTCAATCCGCCGGACACTACACCACCAACAACTGGTACGCCCTTTGCCACTACTTCGGCGAATTTCTTTTTGGTGACGTTGACACCCACCACGCGCAACACCTTCTTAAGGGGTACGTACCAGAGCGTCTTGGTCAGTGCTTGCTTCTGGATGGCCTTGGCGACCCCCACCTTGGCAGTCTGGGCGGCAAACTTGATCAGCGAGGTGTTCACGCCACCAACTTGCATCATCACGCCGAGGAACAGGATGAGGCGGTACATGGTCTCATCGTCTACTTCGTCCTCCTCGTTGAGGAACGACTCCCAGCCGTAAAGGTATGCCAGTTTCTGCTCGATGCGCAGCGAGTGGGCGAAGTACTGGACGATATCTGCTGGGATGGTGCCGAACATGGCAAGCCCGCCTGGTAACCCAGCAAGTGCGGAGAGGCCTGCGACCTTGCGTGTCTCGATGCTGATGGCAGCGTCAGCGAGCTCGTCCATGATTTCCATGGAGACGCCTGCGAGTTGGGGATTGGTGGCGATGGCCTCTTTGACTACTTTGGGAGGGCACTTCTTCGAAAGCTCGGTGCGTAGGAACGTCTCACGGTTGATTGTGACGCCCTTGAGCGTCGCAGCGCGCTTGAGGATCTTGTAGGCCCATGCTTCCTCCTCGGTCATGGGGATGTCCTCGTCGACAGAAACGTCTGCGATGGAGACCTCTTGGTCGAGGGCTTCGATCTCGTCTGGATCTATGGTGGTCAGGTTGTCGGACATGGCTGTCACGCTCCTAGACATCGGTGATGAAGGGCTCTCGTATTGCTAGTGACGAAAGGTTACATCATTGTGATAAATAGCGAACTCTCTTTGTGACTAAAACCGACCTAGGATGTCTATCCTGCGACTAACGTTACTCTAGGGGTGATTGTGATTTGAAACTTAATGTGGAACCTCTGACGATGCGATGGTATGAGAGCAGCAGAGGTGGTTATGGGGTTTTGCTAGAAGTCTTGTCATGAAGGCTGGCGAAGAAAACTCGTTTTCTTTCGCCAACCACCCCATCGTGTATTTGCTTGGCTCCAATGTCGATTCGATTCACAGCTAGAATCTGATTCGCAGTAAGCCAGATAGCACTCTAGCTGGTCTACCCCTACATCCTCAGAAACCCCTGATTGCACGCGGCTATTTAACCAAAGATGACTTCACTCTGCTTTGAATAGCTATACCTATTTCAAGAAACGCGTGTTGTCACTGAGATATACGCATCAATTATGTTGCGATTACAAGCCAACTCAATCACCGTCCCATTCATCGTGTCGCTCGGGAGAGCAGAATCTGAGCGTGTAAAACGTCGCAATATTGACCACAGTCCTTCAGACTAGCACTAAAAGAGGGGTTCGACTCGACTGTACGGCCAGGCGTTGTTACATCATCCTCAAGTGCGTGAATTCGGATTCATATCTGATGGTTTCTGAACATTAGCATTCTAACTAAATAGGTTACAGGTATAACCGAAGCCTCCTAATCTCAATTACAAAACCAATACAATAATAATACTATGTAACAAAATGAATAATGAAAGGATAGATACATCTGCTGTCTTATCTATCTGAGTATTCTGCCGGCACGTCTTAGCCCATGTTTAGCTGTGAATAAAGAGGGGCAAGGTGTCCAAAACAGTCCAAAGATCTATCTGTGCATGGTAGCGGCTACAACCGCACGAGAGGCAACAGGGGCTGATCCGAGTACGATGCACTTCTAAGAAAAGGTGTCGCACGGAATCCTGACTCTCTCACCCCGCCCACACCGGGAACCCCTGGTTCACCGCAATCTGGTGCAACGGCAGCACTACCCGCGACACCGCCTGCGCAAACGACTCCCTCGCTGCATCCGTGCGCTCGTACTCCATCACATGTGGGTCGATGGTCGCATACGACTCGAACATCTTGCGATGCCGTCCTCCGCGCCTGCGCAGCGTGGTCAGTGCGTCAAACTGCTGGGCGCAGAATGGCTGCAGGTACGCGCCCACGTCGGGCAGACGGTCGCCCTTCGAGCTGTTGGTGTTGCGAAACATCGGGGCAAGGTTCCATGGCTCGTCGTGCAGCACGAAGCTCCACGGGATGAAGTGGTCCACGCTCATGGGACCGTTTTCCTCGAACGCTGCCTCCGTAAAGGGTATGCCCGTATAGATCTCGCGAAACTCGTGGTCGCCCAAAGCCTCCGTCCACCATTTGCGCGCGGCGGAGAGGTCGCGCTTCTGTGGTGGGTGAATCTTCAGGGGTATGGCCGGTACGCTGGGGTTTCGTGCCTGCAGGTAGCCCACCAGCCGCATGTCCAGCCATCCCTGCACCACATGACGGTTGTCACGGAAGTAAGTGGCCCACGCGGGGTCCAGCTCTATGGTGCCGTCAGCGGGGGAGAGCGTGTAAGGCGCGCCGGCCCTGTCCTGTCCGTTGTACTCGATGACCAGCCGATTGACCTGTTGCTCGAAGTGGTAGGTAGAGACTCCCAGCCGCTCCTTCTCGGCACTCAGCCTATCTGCGTAGAAGGGACGAATCAGCCGGTAGGGGACGTATCCGCACAGGTCGTTCAGCCTCTTGACCAGCTCCGGGTCGTCCGAGGAGAGGACGGCCTCTTGTATCTGCTTCTCCGTGGCATCGTCGCGCAGCTCGCACACCTCATGCGCACGGATGACCGCCGCCGCCAGACGGTCGGAGGCTCCCAGGTTCAGCCGGAAGTACGTGACGGGGTACCATGCGAGTGCCACCATCCGTGCCGCCAGCCTGCGCATGGGCACCACGTCGGAACCCGCCACAGCCTCGTCGAAGATGCCGCGCAGCCAATACAGCTTGTAGCTTGCGGCGAAGTTGGAGAGCATCCGCTCGAGTCGTGACGAGCGAAAGGCGTCGCCCGTGGCGTCAATCAACGCTTGGTTGCCAGGCAGTTCAGCCATCGCTCGTCACCCCTTCCCGGCCTCACGTCGGCAGAGGTCCATATGCGGTCGATGTGGAAGAGAGGCTGCAGCAACTCTGACAGCGCGTCTTCGTTCAGATTGGTGAACCAACGCCCGTTCCGCACGCCTGCGTCGACCCCGTACTTGAACGAGCAATAGAGGACGCCCTCTGGCCGAAGGGCCGCATGTGCCCTTGCCAGCACGGCTGGCAGCTCCTCCGGCCTCACGTGCAGCAGCGACGCGCATGCCCAGATGCCGTCATAGCTTTCGATCTCGTCGAGCTTGTCGAACGTCTCGACGCGTACGATGGTCTGGGTTGCGGCCAGGGCCTCCTCGGCGATGGCGGGTGAGGCGTCCACGGACGTCACCTCGAAGCCCCTCTTGCGCAGCTCAAGCGAGTCGCGACCGCTACCGCAGCCCCAGTCCAGCACGTGCGCACGCTCTGGGAGCATGGCCGAGAACGCGTCCAGCGCCTCTCCCATGGATGCGCCGACGGTGCCGCGCACGAAGGCGGACGCGTTGCGATCGTAGTAGCCGACCGAAGGGTTCTCTTGTGACATCGACGGCTCGCCCCCTACAGCTTCGCATGGCCTGGGACATGTTTCGCTCCTTGAGTCGGGCAACTCGTTCATCTTATCCCATCAGGTACGGTCGGGGAGTCCGTGGCAAGCCTCAAGGCTGTGAAGGGCACCTCGCCCCGCTCGCCCCGCACCATCCCGCAGAAAGCCCCTCCCATACCGTGCGCCGGACCACAGGGGCCTACCCGCGCACCATCGTGCAATCCTGCAAGGAGGCAGAGATGCCAAACGCCCACGTCCCCGGAGAGATTCCATGGCACGCCTACTCAACCTTCTCGTCATTGCGCTCGAGCTGCGCGGACTCTCGATAGCGGTCTCCGAGCGCGGGTGGCTGCGGCTGCTCATCTACTACACGCAGATCTCCAACATGCTGGCCCTGGTCGCGTCGGTGCTGCTGGTGGCGTTCGGGCAGCCCGCATGGGTCACGGTGCTGCGCTACACCAGCGTCTGCATGCTGGTGATGACGGCAGCCGTGACGGTGTTGGTGCTCGTGCCCATGGGGGGCGACCCCCACAAGCTCCTGTGGTCCGGCAACGGGGTCTACCACCACGTGCTCTGCCCCGCACTCTCCACGGTCTCCTACGTGCTGGTCGAGAGCCATGCCTCCGCCCGCGCCCTCGCACTGCCGGTGGCCATCACGCTGGCCTACGGCCTCACCATGCTCTGGCTCAACGCACGTCGCGTGGTGGACGGACCATACCCCTTCTTCAGGGTGCACGAGCAGTCCAAGGCCAGGACGGTGATGTGGGTGCTGGTGCTGCTGGCAGCGGTGTCGGCGATATCGGGCGTCGTGCTGCTGGTGGCAAGGTAGGGTTTGCGACGAGACCAGTGTGCGGGGACAACCTTCCGCAGGCGACGTCCCGGCTGTCGCAGGCTTGGCTCCAGCCAATGACTCCAGTCACCACCACCCCGAACGCATCCACCCCCGCTGACCTCGGTCAACGGGGGTGGGTTTCCGACCGCATCAGCCGACCCTGCGACCCTTCCTACACCTTCTCGCTCACGTTGTGTGCAGCCGTCCCCAGGGTGAGGCTCGACGCGACCGGGCTCATCAGGACCTTTCCGGTGCCGCGGTAGACGTTGACCAGACCCTCGCCGGACGCCGCAGACCCGATGAGCGACTTGCCCGAGCGCTCCACGGTGAAGTCCAGCGTTGCGGACCAGGCGACGGCCATGTGTCCGTCGATCTTCAGCGTGTCGCCCACGAGGTCGATTTCGATGAGCTCCTCGAAGGGGACGTTGCTTTCCAGCGCGACCACGCCCGACCCGCTGAGCGCGAGGTTGAAGAAGCCCTCTCCACCGGCGAACGCGGAAGAGGCCGTGGAGCGCGCGACCAGCCTGTGCTGCACGGTGCCTTCCGAGGCGAAGAACATGCCGTCCTCGACCACGATGCCGCCCGACCCCCACTTCGCGACGTCCTGCAGGATGATGTACTTGTGCGTTGGCTCCAGCACAATCATACCGTTGCCGCGGTACTCGGGCTTTATCGCGCGCTCGCCGGTGACGGCCCCCCTGACCATCTTGCCGAACAGGTCGCCTGCCCCCTTGACGCCCGTGGTCATCTCTATGTCGCCCAGCATCCACTGCATCGCGCCGGCCTGTATGACGGCCGAGGAGCCGTTCTCCAGGCGGATCACCAGCTGGCGTCGGCGGACGCCCATCTTTGCCATGAAGTATTCGCTGACCGCGTTGTCCGGTGCCACGCTGATGTCGCGCTCGTGCTCGAGCACCGAGAAGCGACCCAGGCGATGCGTGTAGTGCCGCGTTGCGTTCTCGAGGTTCGGGAAGCTGAAGGGGTTGGAGGGCTGTGCTGCGTTGCCCGTCGATCCAAAGAGTGCCATGTCGGTTCCTTTCCGTTGCCGATAGGGGAGTGCGGTTGCGTCATCAGTATCGTGAGGCTGGCCTTTGCATTCCTCAGCCGACAGCAGAATGTACCACACGTGCCCACGATTGCGCCGCCCGGAGGCAATCTGGCCAGCTTCCCCGCGCACGACCTCTGCCCCACGCCACGGCACCCTGTCGCGACAACTCCGACGCCGCGCGAGGATCACCAGCCCAGCAACCTCCTGCGGAAGCGCACCCCCAGATGCGTCGTTCCCTCTGCCTCGCGCTCCTCCCGCGTGCACCGGTACCCGCGCGAGGAGAGCTGCCGCGTCGCCTCCTCGGCGATGCGCTCGGCGACCCAGCGCTCGTCGCATGCACCGGGCATCATGACGTCCCCCATGCTCCAGTACGCCTGCAGGTCACAGCCCTCGCCCCGTTCGTCGCGCAGCTGCCTGCCCGCGTCGCCCGAGCGCGCGAAGCCCTCGTCGTCGAAGAGGCACCAGACGCAGCTCGAGGCGTCAAACCACCCGGTACGCGACCCACGGGGCAGCTGCGACAGCACGCGCGTGAGCTTCGTGGCCACATAGGGTGTCAGGACCTCATCGAAGACCGCACGGTTATGTTCGGCGCAGGCGCGCAGGTCGGGCTCTGCCATGGTCCCCACCCCCTCTGTCGGAACGCTCCGGACGTGCCTCATCTGAGTGTAGTGGGGGAGTCGTCCCTTGTCACTGTTCCCGGAGTACACCGACCATTCGACGCTGCACAGCATGAGCGTCATCGACTTCTGCAACCGCCTGATCGGTCCCAGCCAGGCGTCCAGGCTCAACGAGGACGCCATCTACACGCTGCTCATGGGCTGCTACCTGCACGACGTGGGCATGGGCATCTCGATGGAGCAGTTCCGGGAGTTCTCGCGGGAGCTGCCGATAGACGAGTACCTGCGGCACCATCCCGGCGCGGACATCGCCGACATCGTGCGGGACTTCCACCAGGAGCTCAGCGCGCTCTTCGTGCGCAAGTACGCGGAGTTCCTCGAGATTCCCTCTCCCGAGCACGTCTTTGCCATCATGCAGCAGTACGTGCTCGTCGAGTGGCTGGACGCGTAGCGGCGCAGGACGGGGTGGCCTTCGGGCAGTCTGGCGAAAGGACGCCCCACCTCGCCTCGAGACGAGATGGGGCATGGGCCGATCGACTTCCTGCCGGTGGGGTGGGCCATCACGGGCAATGCCCGTCCCTTCTGCCGTCACCGGCGCATCTTGGGCTTAGTAGCCGTGGTAGATTATCTCTTCCCAGCTCTTGCCACCCGCTATGTCTTCGAGCTGTTCGTCGGTGAGGTCGACGCCCTCGGCCTTTGCCAGGCTAAGCACATCCTCGGGAGTCTTGCACGCTGTGAGCTTCTGGCGCTGCTCTTGGGTCAGGTCCTCGATGTTCATGCACCCTCCTTCCTACACGTGTCGGCGCTGCGTCAGTGCCCAGTCTAGTGCATCAACCTTGCCGTCCGTCGCACCTGGCGGCTTGTTGGGACGAAGGGGCCTGCGAGAGGCATGCGCCCCGTGGCTGCGGACCGGGTTTTCCGGCATATGGTCGATGAAGGGGCTGACCTGCGGAGATGTTCGCCCATCTCGGGGTTACACTGGTTCTGCCTGCATGTCGCCACAAGCCGAGAGAGAATGGAACTCGCCATGGAGTCTCTGAGGGTGCGGTCCAAGGACAACGTCTCGATCAGCCGGAAGCCCCGCGTGTACTTCACCTGCCACCCCGACGACTTCGCCGACACGTTCTCGCCGATCTGCGAGGACCTGTTCAGGACGCACGACTGCGCCGTCTACTATGCCGAGAGCATGGTCGACAGCCTGCCACCCGACGTCCTCCATTCCGGTCTCGAGCGCATGAACCTCTTCATCATCCCGGTGTCGAGGCGCCTCCTCACCCAGCCGAACCGCGCCATGGACGTGGACTTCCCCTACGCCCGCAGGCACCACATCCCGGTGCTTCCCATCGTGACCGACCCCGATGTGATCAGCCCCGAGGTGCTCGAGGTCTACAGTCGCGAGGACCGCTTCGGCGAGCTGCAGTTCGTCGACCGCCACCAGGCCGACGTGACGGCCGTCGACTACAAGGACAAGCTTCGCAACCACCTCGACTCCACGCTGACCAGCGACAATACTGCCCGCAGGATCAGGGACGCCTTCGACGCCTACATCTTCCTGAGCTACCGCAAGAAGGATCGCGCGCATGCCAACGAGCTCATGCGCCTCGTCCATGAGCAGCCAGAGCTTCGCGACGTCGCCCTCTGGTACGACGAGTTCCTGGTGCCCGGCGAGAGCTTCAGGGAATCCATCGATGACGCCCTGCGGGCGAGCAGGCTCTTCATGCTCCTCGTGACGCCCAACGTGCTCGAGGAGCCGGATGGAAAGCCCAACTTTGTGATGGCCGAGGAGTATCCGACGGCACGCGACGCGGGCATGGACGTCCTGCCCGTGGAGATGGTGGACACCAACCATGCGAAGCTCAAGAGCAAGTTCAAGGGCATCCCCGCGTGCGTGCTGTCCACGGACAAGGATGCGGTCCACAAGGGCCTGCTGGGCATCCTGTCGGACGTCGACCTCCAGAACAAGGCGGGCGACCCCGAGCACGACTACCTCATGGGGCTGGCATACCTCGATGGCATCGACATGGAGGTCGACCGAGACCGTGCCGTCGGGCTCATCGGCGGGGCGGCCGACGCGGGACTCATCAAGGCGATGAACAAGCTCAAGACCATGTACCAGCAGGGACAGGGCGTCGATATCGACCTTGGCAAGGCGCTGGACTGGCAGCGGCGCATCGTGGCACAGTGCGAGATACACTACGGGCCCGACTTCTTCATCACGGTGAACGAGCGCCACAACCTGGCGAGCTCCCTCGTGGATGCCGGGGCGTACGAGGAGGCCGCGTCGATCCTGGAGCGGCTCTCCGAGATGAAGAGCTTTGCCCTGTTCTCCCGCACGAAGATAGAGGGCGAGGCTGCCACCTCGCTGCTCGCGATGTACATGGCGGGCCATTACGACAGCCACCTGCCTCGCGACCTGACCGCTCTGAGCAGCGTGTACTTCGAGCTGGGCCAATACCAGAAGGCGTTTGACGCCATCAAGCGGTCGTGCGACCTCTACCAGAGGCTATGGGACGAGCAGCACCCCGAGAACCTCAGCGCCCGGAGCAACCTCGCAATCGTGCACGGCGCGCTGGGCGACTACGAGCAGGCCCTGTACATCAACGAGGACCTCCTGGACAAGCGCACGGACATCCTGGGGGAGGGGCATGCCGACACGCTGGCATCCATGAACGAGCTGGGACTGACCTTCGAGGCGCTGGGCGACTCCCAGCGGGCGCTCGAGCTCACGCGGGATGCCTACAGGGGCTTCCGCAAGGCGCTGGGCGACATCAACCCACGCACCCTGACGGCGATGGGCAACTATGCCGGCTGCGCGGCGCGGGTGGGGGACTGGGACGTTGCCTCCGAGATGACAGAGCAGGCCTATGGGCTACGGAGGCGCGTGCTGGGCGAGCGGCATCCCGACACCCTGGCTGCGATGGTCGACGTGGCCTCGAACCTCGTCCGAGGTGGCCGGTGCAAGGTGGCCAACGACCTGTACGCAGGTGCCTACCAGGCGCAATGCGAGACGCTGGGCGAGAGTCACCCCGACGCGCTGACGACGCTCTCCTACCTGGCGGCGTCCCACGCGCTGCTGGGGGAGCATGATGTCGCCGAGGAGAAGGCGCGGCGGGCATGCGAGGGGCTGGGGCAGGCGCTTGGCGAGGGCCATCCGCTGACGCGGCAGGCCCAGGCGATGCTGGAGGCCATCTCCGAGCTTCGGGGGCAGGGGGCGCGTGCCGGGTTGGATGGCGGCGGCGAGGGGGACGCGGGCGACCGGATCGTGGGGCTGCTGCGTCCGGAGTGGCGCCACATCCTGCATGTGGGGTTTCTCGGGGGAACCCTCGAGCTGTTGCGCGCCGAGGAGGGCGAGATCTCCCCGGAGGCGGTCTTTGCGGCGGTTGCCGAGCTCAGTGGCCCGAACGCCAAGTTCGGCGAGCCGACGATACCGCTGGAGTCCCTTGCGCCAGCCCTGATGGCCCATGCGAGACCACAGACGCAGATGACGTTTGCCGACCCGTCCCTTGTGGCCCGGCCGTCCGGCGTCAGGAAGGCCTCGCAGCGCCAGCGGGCATACGACCGTCTGATGGAGCAGTTTGGGGAGAGGGACCCCAGGACGCTCGACGCGATGGACGAGCTGGCCGAGGAGCATGGGGGCAAGGGCGAGCTGCGCGAGGAGCTCAGGCTGAGGGAGCGCTCCTACGAGCTGCGGCGCGAGGTCATGGGGGACGAGCACGAGGACACGATTGCAGCCCTCACGGCGCTTGCGCAGGTCTGCGACGAGCTGGAGGACTATAGCCGCGCGCTGTTCCTGCAGCAGCGGGAGCACACGCTCAAGCAGCGGCTCTACGGAGAGACGGACCGGCGGACCCTGCGGTCGCTGGCCGACCTGGCCCTGACCTACGGCGAGCAGGGGAACTTCGAGAAGGAGTGCGAGCTGCTCAGCCGTGCCTACGACCTGCAGTGCCAGGAGTTCGGCGACGATGACCCCGACGCGCGTTCCACGCTGGTCGACCTGGAGTTTCTGGAGAGGGAGCACCCCGAGCTCTTCGAGGACGAGGACGACGGGTTTTACGAGGACGACGAGCCCTACGACGAGGACGACCTCGAGTACGAGGACGACTTCGACGACGAGGAAGACGAGGTCGAGGAAGAGGAGCCGGTCAGAAGGGGGTTTGGCGCGGCGCTGCGGCGGTTCTTCGGGGCCTAGACGTGGGGGAGGGGGCTCAGCGCGCGGACGCAAGGACCTCCGAGAGCGTCCTGGAGAGGACGTCGACGTCGATGGGCTTGGCGACGTGCGCGTCCATGCCGGCCTCGCTCGATGCCCTGACGTCCTCCTGGAAGGCGTTCGCCGACATGGCGACGATTGGGATGCGGGCGAGCTCCGCGTCATCGAGCCTGCGGATGGAGCGTGCCAGCTCGTAGCCGTCCATGACCGGCATCTGGATGTCGGTGATCACCACGTCGTAGCGTCCGGCCTCGGAGCTGGCCAGATGCACGAGCGCCTGTGCCCCGTCCTCGGCCTCGTCGACCTCGAAGCCCAGGCCTTCCAGTATCATGATGGCGATCTCGCGGTTGATGACTTGGTCTTCCACGAGCAGCGCGCGCATGCCCGTGAAGTCGACGGGCTCGTATTGACGCTCGCACGGGCTCGGCTGGTTGTCACCGAGCTCCCTCGCCTGCAGTTCGAACTCGAGGTTGACGGTGAATTCGGTGCCGCGGCCCTGCTTGGAGACGAGGTCGATCGTGCCACCCATCATGTCCACGATGTTGCGCGTGATGGCCATGCCCAATCCGGTGCCGGCGATGCCGCTGGCCGTCGCGCTACGCTCGCGCTCGAACGCGTCGAAGATCTTGTGCGCGAACTCCTCGGACATGCCGATGCCCGTGTCCCTCACACGAAGCTCGTAGGATCCGTAGCCTTCGCGCGTGCTGTCAAGCTGCGCGAGCCGCACCTGGACGGTGCCCCCCTCGGGCGTGAACTTGTACGCGTTGCTGACGAGGTTGAGCAGCACGCGGTTCAGGCGCGTCTTGTCGCATATCACGCAGCCATCCCTGACCTGGGACGAGTCGACGCTGTAGGCGATGCCCTTTTCCGCCATCTGGCTCTCGAACAGGTCGTGGACGTCGTCCATGAGGGCTGGCAGGCTGGCCTGGGTCAGGTCGAGCTCGGATTTGCCGCTCTCTATGCGGCTCATCTCGAGCACGTCGTTGAGCAGCGCGAGCATGTACTTGCTCGACGAGTCGATCTTCTCGAGGTATTCGCGCATCTGGGCGGAATCGTCGCTTCTCTTGGCGAAGTCGGTGTAGCCCACGATCGCGTTCATGGGCGTGCGGATGTCGTGCGAGATGTTCGAGAGGAAGATGCTCTTGGACTGGCTCGCGCGCTGCGCCTCGCTGAGCGCCTGGGCCAGCAGCTCGTTGCGCTCCCTCTCCTCGCGGCGCGCCTCGGTCGTGTCGGACTGCAGGAGGATGAAGAACTCTGCCTGCTGGTCGACCACGTAGAAGTCGAAGCGCTTGTAGCGCACCTCGCTGTCGAGCGACAGGGCGACCGGCACGCTGTACGGCTCGCGTCGGGCCAGCTCGAACTCGACGCGCTCCAGGCGAAGGGCGTCGATCAGGGCTGCCCTGTCCTCGTCGCTGCCGTCGATCGCCGGGGCCAGATGGCGGTCCAGGTAGTCATCGTAGCTGCAGGATAGGTGAGCGTTGCTGCCCGTGTTTGCCTGGGCGTCGTCGGGGGCGTCTCCGCGCAGGCTGGCGTTTCCTATGACAACGCGGTACTGCCCGCCAAGAATCGAGGCAATGGCATCGTATTGGCCGATGAGGGCCTTGTTGATCATGGTGTCGTTGACCATCTCGTCGTTGCAGACGGTCTCCGTGATGAAGGCGATCACGTCTCCGCTTCCCGGCTGAACGGCGAGCGTCGCGTGCGTCTTCACGAAGCAGGACTGCCCGTCTTCCAGCAGGCAGTAGTGCGTCTCCTCGACTTCCGAATGGCCTGCCGCGAAGGTCCTCAGCAGTTCGGTGCGGGTGAAGGCCTGCTGTGCGGGCTGGGTGTTGGCCGCAGGTGGGAACCGGTCCTCGCGGGACGCCAGCAGTTCCGTGTAGCTTTGCGCCGCGAGGTCCTTTGCCGACAGCGCCTTGCCCGCCCGCTCCTCGATCTCGTTTCGCGTCAGGTTGACGTGCAGCACCGACAGGCAGTCTTCGGTGAGGGACGCGAGCTCGCTGCGGGTTTCCTCGTAGAGCGCGTCCGACCGGTCGTTGCTCTCGCGGAGCCGGCCGATGATCTGGTACATGACGCTGAACACGATGAAGACGAAGACGCTGCCGCCGAACAGGATGCCCGCGATGATGAAGTCGGGCGTGCCGAACAGCGCGACTGCCAGGTAGCCGATGAGGAAGCAGATGAGCAGGATGAGCGGGATGGGAAGGATTGCGCGGCTCATCTCGAGGCCGTTGACCGTGCGCATGCGCTTGACGAAGCCGTAGCAGCGCACGATGTTGTATGCCATCAAGGCACTGCCCGCGTAGATCATGGCGTAGATCAGTGCGTTCATACGTTCCCTAGCCAGCTCGTCCAGAAGGCCCGATGGTTGTTGCCTTAAGAAACCTACAACATGATAGCAGGGCTACCTGCAGGCAATGGCAGACCGCGGAAGGAGATGCCTTTGGCGGGGTGTCAGCGGTTGTTCGCGATGGGGCCAGGTTGTGTTTCGCTCCTGGCCATATCGGCTCCATCGCGTCATAGACATAACGTTGTTACAAGCCACTAGAGGAGGAGTCGCTTTACCCTCCGCTCCGTAACGATGCTCTCGCTTCCATGGACGAAGGTTGGTTTGATCCAACGAGTCTCGTAGTGCCATGCATCCCTCGGGCCAACGCGTTGCCTCTTGTAGAAGCCCCTGCGGAAGTGGGCTCTCTTGATGATCTTCTTTGCACCTCTCGATTGCCTTTCCCGTTCGGTCACAACCTGCGTTCCAACGATAAAGTCTGCACCGCGTACATACTCTGGGCGCACAGCTTTTGGCCTGGGGTTGTTCCTTCTGCCCGAAGTTCCACCGTCCACATACACAACTTCAATCATCGCGTTGTCGCAATCAAGATAGGTGGTGAGCTTCTCCCCGACGGACGCGGTGCGGGTGCTGGGTTCGAGGGTGATACCGCCATTGCTCAGGATGTAAGCGACCTCATAACCGTCCGAATACTTGCCGTCTTTTCCGAATTCGGTGACGGCAGCCTTGCGGAATTCTTGCCTGAGGAAGACTGCGATTCCGTATACACCGGGCGTGTCTGTCATTCGTACGATTGTCATTGGGAAGGGGAACTCTTCGATCCCGCCCGTACCTTTGCCCACGATATCGGCGCCGGTTACCTCTGAGTACAGTTCCGCATCGAACACGAGGACGTTAACGCCGCCTTTCTTGATGCGCTTCGCGATGAAGTGGGCGATATCATCGATGAGCCCTACGGGTTCCTTCTCCATCGTCTTTTCGGACCACTCAAGAAGAAAGGCTCTTTCGGGTTTAGCCCATTCGGGCAAGTCTTCAACGCTCTTGTTCCGCTCGTACCTTTCACGGGTTGCCTTGCGCGAGTTTCTTTCAGCGATTCCTCCCTCAGCCTCGATCAGAAGGGCTTCGGTCAGCAATGCCGTCGCCTCTCTGTGACCAACGAGCGCAAGGGTGAGCACCTGTTCCGGACCAAGCTCCATCCCGTTCAGTATGCAGATCTCCCTATCTGTGGAGGCAAAGGCGCGTCTCGTAGCTGAGATAAAGGCTCCGTGGTTACCATCGCCAAACTCTGACCGTATCTTACCCAGCACCTTGCCTCCGGCAACAGGGTCGTGCTCAACCGCGTCTATGCATGCCCTCACTCGCCTAAAGAGTGACCTCCAGTCCGAGTTGCGAGGGATGGTCTGCACGCTCGCCTTGCTGTCGCTTGGCAGCGAATCGGAATAGGTGCGAACGATGGTGTCGTCGACGTCATCGCCTAGCTGGGCGAGCGCATCAACGATTTCGAGAGCGTGCTTGCCATCATTCAGCCTTTCGGTATCAAATTCCTCACGCAAATGCTGGGCACGCTCTTCATCAGGGAGATCCTTGCCGAGAAGGATAACCTTTCTGTCGTCGTCAGGCGTGTAGTCCCCCCAAAGCTCAAGCACCCGGGATTCCTTGAAATGACCCACAAAGGACCCGCTCTTCGTGCTGACACTATAGACAGTTCCGTTCAGTCCGACGATTAGGTGAAGGAAGTCGGTCAAATCGGACGCAGAGCCCAAACCAGAACCTAGTTTCTCCAGAACGAGCGGCCTCAAGGCTAATGCCAGGGTTTGTAACCTTTTCTCGCCTAGAGCCTCATGGTTAGGCGCCAAAACCTGGCTTGAGAGCAGGTCATAGCGTATGTCGTCTTTGACCCTGTTTTTTACGACGAACTTCCCCTGAACCCTGTCGGACTTTCGCGCCTTACCCCATCTTCTGGTTGCGTATTCCCTTGCATAGAATCCGAGGAATGTCAGGTTCGAGGAGTATGTCGGCACAACCCCGCCTTCCAGGTTGGCAAACTCGATGTTAAGCTCGGCAGCCTGTTGGATGCTCAGGTGACTTTTCACGAGACTATGGTGAATGATGTTCCGACGTGTTCCTGACGGAATGCGCACGTCCGATATGAAGTGAAACTCGATTGTTCCTCCGCCTGCATCGTTGCCAGGCGGCTTGGGCTTTTCGTAGTATCTGTCATTAATATTCTCTGCAACCACCTTGATGGCGTCGTTATAGCTGAAGTAACCGAGGAACTCGCGCCTGGAAGAAATGGCAGTTTTCTCTGGGTTCAACCCCGTACGGTACCTAATCTGCCACGGGTATGGTATTACGGCTTCTGCTCGATAGACCCGCTTTTCAGCCATGCTTACCGTCCCTCTTGAAAGCCTTACGAGATATCGAATCTAGCAGAGGACGATAAGGTCATCGTTCCGGTTTCGGCATATGTTGACTTCCTCGGGTTTAGTGTTTCGGACTCTTGGCGTACGGCGGGGCGGCCAAGCTCATCTCTCACTGCGGTGCGAAGCAAAAAACAGCGAAAGTAAGCTGAAAACAGTCGAGAACGAAAACACCTACAAGGCTGAGCAAGTAGAAGCCGACACCGAGGAGAAGAATACCGATGATGCAAGGGGATAAGATACTCCAAGTAAAGATGGGCAAACAACGGTTCTACCTATCGGCTAACCCCCTCAGAACGCAACGTTCGCTCTGCGCATGAGGATGCCGAACACGATTCCCGCAACTCCGACGGCGACCAGCGCGACGCCCCCGACGAGCAGCCCGCCTGCCTCACGTCCCTCGACGGTGTACCAAGTGTCGTCTTCTCCCAGGTAGATGTGGACGGTGTGGTGCCTGGGCACGTCCACCTTGCTCTCATATCCCTTGCTGGCCTCGTAATAGCCGGTAGACCCCTGGTACGACCAAACGTATGTGCCCCACCACCTGTACCCGCTGTCGTAGTGGCTATCCGGCTCGTGTTCGGTGAAGGAGAGGTCGGCCCGCACGCTCTCTCGCGGGCGACCGTTGGAGTCGGGGTCCGGCGCGAACGCGCGGACGACCATCGCGATGCCGCACACCAGCAGTGCGCATCCCACGATGGCGACGAGTATGCCGTGGGGGCTCCTGCCTGCAGGTCTGGATCCCTTGCCCATGTGCGATGCCATGACCCCTCCTCGTGGCGTCCTGCCTCATAGAGAGTGTAGCTGGGAGTTTGGTAAATCATTGGCGGCGTCATGGCAACGACCGGTGGCCAGCGCGTTGCCGCCACCCGGGTAGGCGCTCGGTTTCCGTTGCCTTTTGCGTCGCTCGACTCCGTCTGCCGCACAAGATCGGACTGGCGCTTCGTCGAGGAGAGGGGCTACCTCGGGGTTCTCGCAAGGTCTACCCGAGGAGAAGCCCCCTCTTTATCTCGGGAGGGGTTGCATCGCCGCAACGAAGAAACGCCTCGGCCTTCTTCCTCAGCCCGAGCTGTCCGCATAGAATATGAGTCGCGATCAGTCAGTCTTCCCATCAGCTGTAAGGAAATGCGCGCATGACGACAAAGACGGTATTGCGGGTCCTCTGTGGTATAGCCGGCGCCTTGCTTGCCCTGATGGCGATCGCTTTGGCGGTCTTTTGTGCTGCCGCCGCCTTTGGCAGCTACTATGGTGGTCCGGCAACACTATGCGGAATCATACCAGGCCCACTCTTCACGATAGGAAGGCATCTGGTTGCCCGCAGCATATGGGACCAGAAGAGGCGGCCTTGGGCGATCACCTTTGGCGACTACGTTGGCGACACCTTGGTCGCCATGGGTTTGATTTGCGCATTGGACGGGGCCTGGGCACGCGACACCGAGGCATCAGGCACTTCCGTACTGCTGTTTTTGGGCGGAGCGACCGTGTACGTCGCGTCGTTCCTCTCGGCAAGGACCCTTCCGGGATCTGAGGACTGACCAGCAAAGGCCTTGCGCGTTACCGCTGGGTGCAGCGGGACAGAAGGAGGGAATCGGAAATGAGCGAGTCGAGTCTTTCAGGGAGTGTCCTACCCCCCGACGAGACTGAGGACGTGCATAGGGGTGTTGCGGGAATCGACCTGGACAGCCTTGTGGGCGTCTACTGTCCTGACGCGGGCGATGGCACAACCGCTTATCCGGATTCCATCTCCTCCGCCGAGGCTTTCGTCGTCACTCCGGATAACATCGGCGACTTCCAAAGCGAGCACCCTTACAAACCCGGCATCTTCAACAACTGGACCTACGTGGACAAGGGGGCAACCGAGGGATTCCTGGTAACCTTCGACGACGAGACCCAGACCGCTGAGAGGCGCGACCACATCTGGATATTGGATGCGAATGGGGTGGTGCTCTACTGCTACACGGGCACCGCTCTCGCCGGAACGACCATCGCAGTCGAGAGCCCAGGTTCCTTCTCCATCAGGCTCTCTGCCGACTTGGACTTTGCGGGATGGGGCTTCAGGGTGACCTCCATCGAGCGACTCACCAAAGAGACCGACACCTACGAGCTCGTCACCACCTCCGGCAAGGGCTGGCGCCTCGAGCGCGATGGGACGCTCGTGATCTTCGGTTCCGTGGAGTGCCCGGATTGGGCCCCATGGCAGGGATGCCGCTCGGCTATCACGTCCGTGGTCGCGAAGGAAGGCGCCAGCGTGGACTCGTGCCGACGCCTGTTCGAGAGATGCAGTCGCATGACCTCCGCGGACCTCGCTCTCTTGGACACCTCCGCCGTGGAGGACATGTGCCTCATGTTTGCCGGCTGTTCCTCCCTCACGTCGCTCGACATCTCTAGCTGGAACTTCTCTTCCGTGAGGAACATGAGTGAGATGTTCCGCGGCTGCTCATCGCTCGCATCCCTCGACGTCTCCGGCTGGGACACCTCTTCCGCAATGTGGATGGATGGCATGTTCTCCGGCTGTTCCTCGCTCGCCTCTCTTGACGTCTCCGGCTGGGATACCTCCGAGGTGACGGACATGGCCGGCATGTTCTCTGGCTGTTCCTCGCTGGTGGCTCTCGACGTCTCCGACTGGTACACATGGTGTGTGACGGACATGTCTGGCATGTTCTCCGGCTGCTCCTCGCTCAAAACCCTGGGCATCTCCCGCTGGAGCACTTCCTCTGTGACGAACATGGCCGGAATGTTCGAGGGATGTCAATCCCTCGCATCGGACGACCTGTCCTGGTGGGAACCGCCCTGCGGCGAGGGTTGGCGCCTCGAGGACGACGGCACGCTGGTTCTCTTCGGTGACATCATCTGCTCGCGCGAGGCTCCGTGGCGGATGTATCGTTCCGCCATCACGTCCGTGGTCGCGAAGCAAGGCGCCATCGTTGACTCGGGCTGCCGACTCTTCGAGCAGTGCGACAACATGATCACTGCAGACCTCGCGCTCCTGGACACCTCCCTCGTGGAGGACATGAGCTTCATGTTTGCCAACTGCCACTCGCTCAAGTCCCTCGACGCTTCTGACTGGGACACCTCCTCCGTGACGGACATGAGCCATATGTTCCACTGGTGCTCGTCGCTTGCGTCGATACACCTCTCCAGCTGGGACACCTCGTCCGTGACGCGCATGGATGGGATGTTTTACTCCTGCGAGTCGCTCTCCACCCTCGACCTCTCCGCCTGGGACACCTCTTGCGTGATATCCATGGCTCAAATGTTCGATAACTGCTCCTCGTTGGTAGCCCTCGAGGTCTCTACGTGGGACACTTCCTCCGTTACGCGCATGGACAGCATGTTTGAGTCCTGCCACGCGCTTACCACCCTCGACGTCTCTGGCTGGGACACCTCGTCCGTCACGAACATGGCCGAGATGTTCTCTGGGTTCTTTTATGGATGTAACTCACTTACCACCCTCGACGTCTCCGGCTGGAACACTTCCTCGGTGGAGAACATGCTGGGCGTGTTTCATGGCTGCTGCTCACTCGAAACCCTCGACGTCTCCGGCTGGGACACCTCGTCCGCTACGAACATGGCTGGCATGTTCCGCGGCTGCTCCTCGCTCGAAACCCTCGACGTCTCCGGTTGGGACACCTCCCGCGTCACGAACATGTGCGGTTTGTTCTACGGTTGCCGATCGCTCCTGTCCCTCGACGTCTCCGCCTGGGACACCTCCTCTGTGACGCACATGACCGAGATGTTCCGCTACTGCGCCTCGCTCACAACCCTCGACGTCTCCGGTTGGCACACCTCCCGTGTGACGGACATGAGTGGGTTGTTCCGCGATTGCTCATCGCTTGCGAACCTCGGCGTTTCTGGCTGGGATACCTCGTCCGTCACGAACATGGGCGAAATGTTCTACGGCTGCCAAGCACTTGCCTCCCTCGACCTGTCGACCTTCGACACCGCCTCTGTCGAAAAGATGTCGCAGCTGTTCGGCTTGTGCACGTCGCTGACGTCCCTCACCCTTGGCGAGCGATTCGCGTTCTGCAACCCGAAGGGCGGAATGTGGGGCAGTGTGCCTTATGGCATCTGGGTGGCTGCCTCGGACGGCACGGAGTATGACTGCCGTGAGTCCATCATCAACCCGATTCCAGACAACGTCGCCGACACGTACATGCTGAAGTGAGCTACGTCCGAGGTCGAGGGGGTTGCGATCTCCGCGGCCCCCAACTAGGCTCTCGTGGACTCCACCATAGAGCCAGGTGTTTCGCCCACCCTCACAGTTGTCGGCGACCAACTGTGAGTGGGTTGTTTCTGCAGGTAGAACAAGGCTAGACGAGGGCTAACCGAACATGCAGTCTGTAAACACGACCAGTGGTCAGACCTCTTCCTCGCCAGCGCGACTTCCCTCTAGCAAACCCTGAGGATCGTCTTGCCCTTGGACCCGCCTGCGGCTACCTTCTCCATGGCGGAGTTGACCTCGTCGAGCGGGAAGACCTTATCGACGGATGCCTCGATCTTGCGGCCTCCCAGCAGCTCAGGCAGCTTCCCGAGCCCCGCGCCGTCCTCGTGCACGAAGACGAAGCGGTGCCGTTGTCCTCGCTTCGCTGCCATCTTGTCGTACGTGCGCCCGACCATGCCGAACGCCAGGCGCTTCCATAGCGGGAAGCCGGAGCGCCGCGCGAACTCGCCGTTGGGCATGCCGCGCAGCGAGACGAGCGTGCCGCCGGGCCTGAGCACCGAGAACTCGCGCTCGAGCTCGCGGTCGCCCAAGGTGTCAAGCACGTGGTCGACGTCGCTCAGCACCTCGACGTAGTCCTGCTTGCGGTAGTCGATGAACGTGGAGGCGCCAAGCGCCCGCATGCGGTCCTCGGACGAGCCGTTGCCGTTGGTGGCCACCTCGAGCCCCATGACGGCCGCTATGGGCACCGCCATGGCCCCGAGGCTTCCCGTGCCGCCAGAGATGAAGATGGAGTCGCCGGCCTTGGCGCCCATGAGCTCGAGGGACTGCAAGGCGGTGAGCGCGGTGAGCGGCACGCAGGCGGCCTCCTCGTCGGAGAGGTACTCGGGCACCTTGGCGAGCGCTGTCTCGCCCACGGCCGCGTACTCGGCAAATGCCCCGATCTTGGCGAGCGGCATGCGCCCGTACACGCGATCGCCCAAGGCGAAGCGCCTGGCGCCATCGCCCAGCGCTTCGACCGTGCCCACGAGCTCGTTGCCCATCACGAGCGGAAACCGGTACGGCACGATGAGCTTCACCTCACCACGCACGACCATGTTGTCGAGTGGGTTTACGCCCGCCGCATGGACGCGCACCAGCACCTCGCCCGGCGCCAGCTCGGGCACGGGAAGCTCGCGCAGTTCGAGGGCGCGCCCGTTCTTGTCGTAGCCGGTCAGCACTGCTGCCTTCATCTGGCTCCTCCTTCTCGGGCGTATTTATCGCCCGTCCTGTCCACGTCCTCGCGCAGGAGCCTTATGCAATCCGCCAGGGTCTTCTCCCGTAACGCGCGCGTGGCGGCCTCGTCCACGTCCGCGAACAGCGCCTCGACGACGGGCCGTATGTGGCGGCCCACGATGCAGGCGTCGCTGGGGTTGCGGTGCGCCTCGAACACGCGCACCGTCTGCTGCCCGCATGCCGCCCGGTACACGTCGAGCAGCGTGAGCTCACCTGCCGGGACAGCTAGCTTGAAGCCGGCCCGTCCGGGACGACTCGTTATGATGCCCGCCTCGCGCAGGGACGTCGCGAGTTTGCGCACCCAACTCGGGTTAGCCCCGATGCTCTCGGCCATCTGCGTGGAGGACATGGGCGACTCGGCCTCCGACACGAGTATGAGCAGGTGCACCGCCGACGAGAACCGCGTGTCGTTCACCGCTGCCCCTTTCGCATACCTGTAATAATTACTAATACAGGTTAAGCTGCATAATCGGCGCCGTCAAGACGGAGCGGCGACTTCCCGGACACCATGGTCCGTCCCTAAGGACACAACACAGGACACAAAGCCCAACGTGGACACCAAAGCTCCGGCTTTAGGGTTTTGTGATTCGACCTGTCGATTGTTTGGCCAGGTAACCGGCCGAAAGAGAAAACACCCGACTTTTGACGAGACTCCCGTTTTTGGTGTCCTATTTGGTGTCCCGTTTAGTGTCCTAAACAAAAGCAGGTAGAAGGTTTATGCCATCTACCTGCACCTTTCGTGGTGGGCGTTACAAGATTTGAACTTGTGACCTCTTCCGTGTCAGAAGGCTCATTTGCGTAAACTTTCTCGCCAGCGTGGAACACGCTCGCAGAAATCGCCAGATCAGACGGGTCATCGACGCTATCCTTCGCCATTGAGTGACAACGAGAAATCGCAACTTTGGTGCACGTGCACCAAGCGATTTGGTGCACGTTTGGTGTAAGGGGAAGGGGCTCGCATGCACTACAAGACCGCCTTCCTGAGAGGAAAGAAGCCGCCCTTCCGCGGGGTGTTCAAGTACAAGGACTCCGACGGCGAGTGGCGCCAGACGGTGCGCACGCTCGAGGCCAAGGGGAAGGCCGAGGCCAAGCGGGAGCTGCTCGAGGTCCGCCTCAAGCTCGAGCAGGAGCACGAGCGGCTGGAGTGGGAGTCCCGCGAGTCCATGACCGTCTACGAGTACGTGGAGTCCTACATCAAGTCGCTCGAGGACGTGCGCGCACTCGAGCGCTCCACGGTGAGCATCTATGGGTACCTGCTCAAGCACATCAGGGACGGGATAGGCAACGTCAGGCTCAAACAGCTGAAGGCCGACCAGGTGCAGGCCTGGGAGGCGATGATGATCGCGGACGGGCTCTCTGCGTCGTCGGTCAGGAAGGTCCATAACCTGCTCAAGAGCGCCCTGAGGCACGCGGTGAACACCGATCTGCTGAGCAAGAACCCCATGGCCGCGGTGAGGCCGCCGAAGCTCGACGCGCCGCTGCCCAACGCGCTCGCGGACTCGCAGCGCCGCGCGCCGCTGACCTACCTCGATGCCGCGTCGAGCACGCCCTTCAACCTCGCGGTATTCATAGCGATCTCCACCGGCATGCGCGAGGGCGAGATCTGCGGGCTCAGGTGGTCCGACGTGAGCTTCGAGACGCGCACCATCTGGGTGAGGCGCTCGATCGCGCGCTACAACGGGACCAACTACGTGAAGCAGCCCAAGACGAGGGGTTCGATCCGCGACGTGCCGATGGCCTCGGCCCTGGCGGACGCACTCAGGAAGCGCAATGCGGCCCAGTCGACGGAGCTCGTCGTGGCCGGCCTCGCGCCAACGGAGGACCGCATGGCGGGCCTCTACGTCCTCGGGGGCGTCGACGGCTCGTTCATGTCGCCGGCCATGGTCTCGAAGGGCTGGAGGACCCTCTCAGACTCCATGGGGCTCGTCGGCACGCAGGGGAAGCGCCCGACCTCCCACGACCTGCGCCACACCTTCGCGACCTACGCCATCGCCGAGGGTGTGGACGTGAAGACCGTCAGCTCGATCCTCGGCCACTCGAACGCCGCCATGACGCTCAACATCTACGCCAGCGCCGACCCTAACTCGAAGCGTGCCGCTGCGGCAACCATCGACGATGTCGTCGGCAGGAGACTCAGCAAGCGAGAGATAGAGGCATACGCAGACGCGGGGCGACACTGAGCGGGGCTGTCCCGGCGCAGGCCGCCGAGGTCGGCGAGGCCCTCCATCTCCTTCCTCCTGTCGAGAGTGGGTATAATACTGACCAGAATTCAGACTAACTATGGAGGTGCCGCATGGCCGTGACGATCGGGCTCGCCGAGGCAAAGGCCAACTTCTCGCGCGTTACCGCCGAGGTCAACAGGACGGGGACGCCCGTCACGGTGCTGCGCAACAACAAGCCGTGGGTGGTCATCGCCCCGGTCGAGCGCGACGCCGTCGACGTGGCCGTGGACTTCATGGACGAGTACGCCCAGGTCTTCGAGGAGCTCGCCAAGTGAGCGCGCGCGTGAGGGCGCTCACGCTGGAGGAGGCCCTCGCGATACACGAGACGTCGCTGGAGCGCTTCGGCGGGCTGCCCGGCCTCCGCGACGAGGGCCTCCTCGAGTCTGCTCTGGCGCAGCCGTTCCAGACGTTCGGAGGCGTCGAGCTCTACCCGACAATCGCCGAGAAGGCCGCACGCTATGCCTACGGGGTCGCGAGGAACCACCCCTTCCTCGACGGCAACAAGCGCGCTGCCACCGCCTGCATGGGCGCCTTCCTGCGCATCAACGGGTTCTCATTCAAGCCGAGGGCTGATGAGCTGCTCGAGACCATGCTCGGTGTCGCGGCCGGGACGGTATCCTACGAGGAGCTCGTCGGGTGGGTTTCCCGCAACCTCTAGCGCCGGGCCTCGCCCCCTCCCGGGGCGTCCGCCGCACGTAGGGCGGCAAGGGACCTCGTAGCCAACGTTTGCCAGCGTTGAACTGTCTGACGTAGCCTGAAAGTCCCCAACATCACAAAACGGTTTTCCCCACGCTCACATGGGAAATCCTCATCATCACGGAGGTACGACATGCCCATCGCCCGTGAGGCCACGGGAGCCAGCTCCGGCGCTTTTGCATGTAACAGCCAGTTTGTGTGAAATCGTCGTTCTAGGCAGACCGATAAACTAGAACGAATCCTTGTCAATTTCCTCGCTGTTGATCGTGCTTCCTCCGATTGGGTAGCCATAGCTGGTCGAGATTGTATAGCTGTAGCCCCACTCAAGCTCCGCAAGCTCGTTGCCACTAAAGAGGCAGTGATAGTAGCCTCCCTCGTCACCAAACATATCTTTCTCGCCAAACCAATGCTTCCCATGGGCTTCATTCATTCGGTACTCTCCAGAAGGCAAGCTAACGTCGATTGATTCGCTTGGCCGGATGAAGATTGCCATAACTAAGGTTGAGGTTTCGCCGTCGTAGATTTTGTAGTACGTGTTTACATCTTCATTCTTAATCGTGAGCGGTACGGCGGTGGACATGTAATTTGGATCTGTGTACATCACGCCAGTCTCGGGGATGTCCTGAATGCATGCCTGAGCACGCTCAGACAGGTCTGGCAACCCCTCAACCGTGCTGTCTTCTATCGAGTTGAACTTGACGTATGCCTCATAGTAGCTGCCATCTGCAAGGAGCGACTCGGCCTCTTCGTAGGTGACGTGCGTATCACATTCGTTAATAAGACTAGGAACATCCTCGAAGTTCTTGACTGTGATTTTGCCAAAGGCCTTCTTGGCCTTCTTCCACTTGCCGTCAGCCATCAGCTTTTTTCCTTTGTAATAAGCTGCATGGTTGCGACAGTCCTGGGCCTCGGTCTCGCCTTTCTCGTTGTCAAGCTTCTCGTATGCCTGAGCTGCTGCCTCCCAGGCGTCGGGATTCTCTCCGGCGTTTTCCTCGGCTTCCTTTGCCGCGACTCCTTCGAGGGCTTTCTGCAACATTGCGTCGGAGTCCTCATAGTTCCCAAGCTCCTCAAAGGCGCTTGCTGCCAATTCGTATTGCCCCGACTCGTAGTATCCCGATGCTCGTTCATATGTTTTGGCAGGTTTGGTCGCAATACCGTGAATTACAGAACCGAATACTAATATGGACAGCGCAATGAGCTGCCAAGGCAGCTTCACTTGCGGTGTTCCCGTATAGCTAGACGTAGCATGCGGTTGCACAAGGGTTGATTCTTTTGGAGCCGTTCTGACAACGGCTCTACTCGCTGTGGGAGAGTTCGGCGAAGCATTCTGCAAATCGCGTTGATAGATGGCGGACTTGAGATCTAGTAACTCGTTATCGGAATACACCGTGGCTACCACTCTGTCTGGGCCGAGTGGCAGCATGATGATGATTGCATTGATTCCGTCAACCTGAATGGCTGCTGCCTGCACGTTCGAGTCTGGCAGGGTGCTGACTACCCATTCGAGCCTTCGCACGCCCATGCGGCCCCTGCCATCACCCCAGAGAGCAATGCGCGTGAAATCGCCAATAGACAAAACGTCACCGGAGACCCCTTCCCATGTACCAATCATGTCTCGTGTTAGCTGGCCGCGCTCTATCCGCATCAGATTTGTCCATTCTCCGCAAACGTCCCTGATGCTTCGCTGGTCTTCTGGTGGCAGTTCAAAACCAAGTACGCTCACGCGTTCCACGTACTTCTTGTAGGCGGTAATGTAGCCGCGTGCCACACTGTTTTCGTCAAAGTCATCATTGTGCTCAATGGAGTATATGAACCTTGCCACCTGATGGTAGAAGTAGTAAATCTCGCCAGCGGAAACAATGTCCTTGCCTTGGGACGCGTGGCGAACGAGCACCATAAATGTTAATGGGTATTCCTGCAGCCACACGCTGTTGCCTATATCGTCCAGTATCCGTTCGGCATCATTGGAGCTAATGACTCGGTCTCCAACGAGGTGGTTTACTGCTGCCAGCATGTTATCGGTCAGAGGGCCGTCGGCAGTGGCTATTAACAGGCAAAAGGCTTGAAGCTCCGAGAAAAAGGCATTGCGAAATGTCGTTGCGGCATCGTTTTTCAGCTTCTTATCGAGAAAAGCAAACGTGTCAGCGAGCGTATCTGCCCACTGTCTGAGGCCATCGGAGTCAATTACATTGGAGTGAAGTATGTCGAGGTCGAGTCCGAAGAGAGTCGCCCCATCGACGTCCATAGGCAATACGTGCTGGAACTCCATGTGTGTCTCCATTACGACCGGGGAATGCTTTAGTAATCATTAATGCTATCAGACGTTTGTTTTGAGAAATTCAATGCAAGCGCTAATCGGGAGCATTGCGCTGGTAACCGTACTCTTCGATATTTGCGTCTGGAGCAGCAACAGTTATAGAGCGACACGGGAATTGGCAATGTCAACAGGTACCTGCACGCAAAGTCCCTGTGGCATGAATCGGTATAAGGATTGGGTTATGTGAGCGCGGCTTTAGTCCCTGCGACGCCAAGACTCCGCGAGTTACCCAGTCTGGCGACCGACGATAGCGAACTTTGGACTTGCGATTAGATACACCACCGTATCTTCTCGAGATTATGTACCATACGCCGTGCACTTTGTTTCGGGTCGCTTGATTGCCTTCCAATCGCGCACCGATCTCAACCTCGTGTCGCAAGGCCCCGACTCAGTCACTTATGGACTGAATCAGGGCCTCGCCCTACCGCACAGCAGGATGAGAATACGCGCTCACTCGCAGGTTAGATTGAGGAGCAATCACTCATGCCTGACCGAACCATCTGGGTTATCGTGAGTTGGCTAATCCCACTCCCAATCCATCAGATCCATGACCTCCGCCCCCTCGGCCTCTGCTGAGCCAAGTTCGAGGTCGGCGCATTCCTCGCAAACGTCGCCGTCCGGAAAGTAGTCGTCGTAGGATCCCGCGCCGTACTTCTGACCGATGCTCCGCCTGGCAGTTGAGACATTGAATTCGTCGCCGCATCTTGAACAAGTAGCCATCGTACTATTCCTTCCTCTTCCGTTTGAGAGCCTTACCTGCATGTTAGGTTGCTACTCCTCGACTTTGGTAACGCTTTCGGCAGACGACCAGCTGTCGAGGAAGCGGTCGTCATCTGGGGTCCAAGTGCCCTCGCTGCCATTCGCGAGCGCACAGATCTCGCTCGCGCTAACGACCATCGCTTGCCACTTGGAGCGGAGCGCCTCCTCCCGCCGCGTGAGGTTGTCTGAGACTTCCATCAGTCCCTCCTTGATGGCCATGAGCTCGTCGCGCTTGCCCTCGAGGTGCCTGTCGCGCACCACTCTGACCGAGAGACGGCCCAGAAGGAATGACACTGCGACGATGGCGAGAACGATGGCAATCGTGAAATGTGACATGTTAGTCCTCCTCGATTCTTTGGGTTGATTCGTTGTGGTGCTTCGGACCCTAGTTGCTTCGTTTGTGCAAGCGCTGGGCCCGGGGCGGAAGCCCGCCCCGGGGTTGGGTCTGTGCCGAGCGCTCTACTTGTTCCTGAAGCAGTACATCAGAAGGATGATGTCGTCGATGGGACCGGGAAGGGCGTCAACGGGTGATATGACGTAGAGTGCGATGCTGAGGATGAAGAGGATCTTGATGGGATCGAAGCCGTTGTTCTCCATTGGTGAACCCTTCCCTTCCGCTCGTTGGTCCCTAGCCATCGGGCGTTGTCATATGACAACATGTCTCCTGTGCGTTGAAGACTATTTGAAAACGGTCCTGAGTAGATTAATGATGCCCCTGCCGTCAGCAACACGCTCGTCATAGGAGCCGGAGTCGCCATCGTCGTCATGATACTCGTGGTGGTGATCCACAAAGATGCCGCCATCGTCCTGGCAGATGGTGTAGGTATCGGACTCAGTGCGTATGAACTTTCCGTCAGAGCTGAAGCCGGTGTAAGACCCCCTGGTTGTGCGCGTCTCCCCGAGTAAGTCATTGATGTTGGTGACGAGATCATAGAGGATTTCGACATCGCTCTCCCTGAGTTTCGTTCCCGACAGGTCGAGGTCCCGACCGATTCGATTTCGCTTGACTGTCCTCACCTTGATGTCCACGACTGTTCTCCAATCTCTGTAATTGACACTGCTGTGAATCTACTCGCATGGGAGGTCAGTCCCACTCCACAAACTGTGAAGTCAGTCTTTTTCATAGAGCTCGAGCAATCTCACTAAGAAGCGCCGGCTGAGGTCGTTGCCTGGGGATGCCTGGGTATAAAGACAGCGGTGTTGTAGAGGTCGACGACACTTCCGAGCTGGGACTGGGTTTCGTCATACAACCTGCGCAGCTTCTCAACATTGTGACCAACAATCTTCGGATCGACAATCATTCAAAAACCGCCACGGCAATCAAATATGCACCAGTATATGTCTCCCATGCTGACAGGCATGGACCTTAGTCTTGCAGATGGAAATTGGGAATGCCACTATGCTTCACACGAGGCTTCTAGAAGACAAGCTCCACTCCGTCTCGAGCGCCATCTCGAAAGACCATGCACTCAAAACTATCTATGGACCGCATCGCAACATCGAGTCCATAGTATCCGGAAAGCGTCTCCTCGCAGAGAATCTGATTCGTATCCCCAAAGGTATACATACCAGCACCCATTATTAACGTCTTACCGCCCATAACGCGCGCGTGACCCGGATTATGGGACGTGACTACAACGGTGTAACCCTCGGACGAGAGCCGCCGAATCTCATTCAACACAGCTATCTGGTTCCTGACGTCTAGGTTAGCGGTGGGCTCGTCGACTATCACGACGTCTGGGTCCTGGAGCAGCACCCTTGCAATCATCACAATCTGACGCTCGCCAGAGGAGAGCTGATCAATCTGCTTGTTGAACAAATCCTGTTTACTAAATCTCTCAAGGATGTCGAAAGCTTTTTGAGCATATTCATCGCTCGGCTTGGACAACGGAGCCATCTGACTGACAAACCCGGTCATCAAGTAGTCCGCCACCAGAAGGTTCTGGTAGGTACTGAACGAGGTCGACACCACACCAACCACCCTCGCGTAGTCCCGAATCGAGTAATCCGTAATCTCCCTGCCTGCAATTCTGACCGAACCTCTGTAACCCCGCAGCTCCCTCGTGAGCGTCCGGATTAACGTGGTCTTTCCCGCGGCGTTCTGACCGAGGATGTTCAGTACGCAGCCCCTGTCTAGGTCGAAGCTCATGTTGTTGATGACGTCCGGCATTCCCCTGCCGTAGGTGACGGAGAGGCCGCTTACCTCAATCATGGCGCTCCACATCCTCTCGCTGCTTTAGAAGGAGGCATGCCACGAAGATTGGCGTCCCTACCAACCCGGTGAGAATGCTGATGGGAAGCTCGGCGGCCGACACCAGCCTATTGACCACATCCATGAGCAGCAGGAAGATTGCCCCCGCCAAGAAGGACGACCCCACCGTGTCGGTGTTGTCGGTCCCGACAACCCTTCTTACTAGCTGAGGCACCACGAGTCCGATCCACCCGATGGAGCCGGAGATGGAGACCGCCATCGAGACGAGAAGCGTGGCCGCCGCGAGAAAGATGGCCCTGTGCAACCTTATATCGAAGCCGAGACTCGTAGCTTCCCCGTCGGAGTAGCAGAAGAAGTTGAGCTTCCACCTGCCCAAGTACACGATCAGGATGCACACGACCATGGGGAAGGACGCTTGGCCAATCTGCTCCATGCCAATGGAGGACAGGTCGCCCATGGTCCAGAAGACGATGCTCTGAAGATGCGTTTGGGGGTCGGCCATGTACTTAATGTATCCCAGCACGGAGCCCATCAACCCGCTCACTAGGATGCCTGAGAGTATAAGTGAGAGCGTTCGATCAGCCCGGATTGCCCGCGAGAGCAGGAATACCGTCACGACGGTCAGCACTCCCGTTACGAACGAGAGTCCCTGAATCCAGGCTGATGACAGGTTTAGTACTATCGCGACGGCAGCGCCAGTGCAGGCACCCGTACTCACACCGAGGACGTCCTGGGAAACCAAGATGTTCCTGAAGACGCACTGGTATGTAAGGCCGGCAACGGCAAGCGAACCTCCAATCACGATGGCGGCGAACGTCCTTGGCAGCCTTATGTTGAGCACGATGCTCATTACCGTACGGACAACGCTGTCGGATTCCGAGCTCATGCCCGCGAGAATCCTGATGGTCTCGAGTGGAGAGACACCGTATTGGCCAACCAAGAGAGACGTCACGGCCAGAAAGAGAAGGAGCACTAGTAGGAGTGCGACCGTTCTGTTCCTCCTCCGCTTGTTCAGGTTGTACCTATCGACTTGAGATCTCTTTTTCTCCAAGCGGCGTCAGCCCCTCGATCATGTACTGTGCTTGCTCTTCTGTTAGCTCGTAGCCCATGAACGTCTTGTAGAACTCGATTGTCTCGTGTACGGCGTCGAACTCGTATTGATCAGGGTACACGACAGATGCAGTCCAGGGGATGAGCAGCGCGGTCTCGAGGCTGTAACGATTCCAGGCTGACAGACCCATCGGAATCTTGAAGACATTGCCGTTCTCGATAGCTGCGATGTGCTGCCATTCGTCGGCAGCAAGAATGTCGTCGTAGATGACGTGCTGGTACCTGCCGCCGATGATGACGTTTTCGGGGTCGGTGGCAAGCAGGGCCTCAGGGTCTACCTTCGACTCGGGGAACTCGATGAGTGGGGCAGTCGAGAGGTCGACGAAGGAGAGCTGTGCGCAGTAGTCTGTCGTAGAGCCGGCACCGGCAGTCTTGTAGAAGCCCTTGTCGTTCGCCGCATTGATGTAATGCATGGTTTCGCGCTCGGTGATTACGCCGTCCAAGGCGTCGTGGACATCGGCAATCTGCTCATCAAGATACTGTAAGTAGAGGTCACACTTCTCCTTGGCGTCATCTCCGAGGACCTCGCCGAGCAGTCTAACGTTGAACTTGAGGTCGTCGATGCTGAGATATGCGAAGGTTATGCAGGGGACGCCCTTGCCGCGCAGCTCCTCCGCGTAGTCAGGGTCGCCACAGAAGACGATATCGGGGTTCGCTGCCAGCAAGGTCTCTGCTGACACCTCGTCCGAGTAAGTGGGAATGTCCTTAATCTTGGGGCACATTTCCTCAATCCAACCGGTCTCGATTGTGTCCTCGCTGATTCCCACGAGATAGTCTTCCAACCCGAGGCCTGCCATCATTTGGCAGCCGAATGGGTAAAGATTGATTACCTCGTCGACTTCTGTCGGTATCTCGACTTCGGCGCCCATGATGTCAGTTACGGTGCGTGTTCTCTCTTCACTGTTCGGTGACCCACAACCAACCAAAGATGCGACGACAATGAGAACCGCAGAGAACAAGGCGCCTACTTTATACAGAATCCTCATGGTACAAACCTCCTTCATCCCATGAATGTATTGTCAACAGCATGTGCTTAACATGCCACGTCGGTCAACGTTTGTAATTACTAGCACCTAAAGGTCTTATGGTCATAATCCTAATAACCGACAATCTGGCGAATGATTTCCTCACTTACAATATGGCGGTGAGCTAAGGAGTTCCTGCAATCACGAAGAACGCCTATTCGCGTTTGTTCGCTCTCGTCACAATCGCGCAGTCTCATACGATACGGACAACTGCCATTTGAAAGCCAGTATAGCGTTCCGATTTCTATGTCGTACCTGCTCTTGACGGGTTCATCAAATGCGTCAGTCAATCCCTCTGCGCAAAGTTCATCCAACTGATTGGCATGCCTATCCACAATTCGCAAACGCTCTGACTCCAGAATGGGGAAAAGGCATTCGAGCTGTGCTTCCCAGACGTGGATATACCACTTTTCGGATAGTTCATTCATCTCCTTAAAGAGGCGGACCATTGCGTCAAGTGGCTCATCAAGCCCGGGCCGATAGACCTCTGATAGACTCAAAGCGAGCTCAGCGTCTCCCTCACACAGGCGCGATAGCAATGCTGCAGTGTAGTCTTTCCGCTCGTCTGTGGAGCTCGGTGGCAATGTGCTGTCTGCTATAGTCGAGCACAGGAGACGAGAAGCATACTCGCTCACTAAGGATGCATAGCGGACCTCCGAAACGCCAGCGAGGTGCACGTCGGGACACTCTAGCAGAATCACGCCGTCAGCGGCACTAGCCTGTTTCATGCCACCACAAACTTCCGCCCACTTGCGTGCTCCGTCTGTGTCAAGATTCCGGACCCATATAAGCAGGCCCTGCAATGCCCTTGTTCTCCTCAGGAAGGCGGCAAGACTCTCCCGATGGGGGCGCCATGACAAGGCTTCGTCATCGAGTGCGTAGGAGGGAAGAACTTCTTCCGGACTTGTCGATCTTCCGTCCTCAACGACCTCGATCAGGAGCTTTCTCGTCGACTGTTGACGACGTAATCCCTCGATGACGGCATCACGAAACTTATCCTCCCAAGGCAAATGACACGGACGACGGATGGCAACACATTGTGCCTCTCCCAGCAATGAGACCGTTCTGGTCACAACAGTAGCCGGCCCTGTCACTGACTCCCACCAGAAACTTGCCATGCTATCCCTCATCGAGCTCCTCCTTATCGAAGGCATCCCAAATAGCCTCCTCGGAGCCGATATATCCGAGGAATGTACTACGACGGATTCTGTAGTGGTCCCTCGAAGCTCCGACGTGCGTGAGGACCCCCATCTCGCACAACTCATCGAGGAGAGCCATGAAGGTGTCGTTGGTTTCAAGCGAAAGTTTCGAGAAGTGCCATTCGTCTGAGAAACCCTTTATCTCATGTAGGGTGAAGCCCTCGTTGGTGGGCAGGCCCTTCTTCTTACGCTCATAGTAGATTGCCGCGATAATCTGAGCTATGAGCATGTATCGGTCTCTCTCGTCAAGTTCGAGGGTCGCCATGAACTTGTCGCGTATCGCAACGTTGATGTCATAGTCCGTGAATATGCTGGCCAGCTGCTTCTCTTTCAAGGGGTATGGCGGATTCAATCGGCTCGCCTTGTAATAGACGTCGAAGTGGGTCGACATAGATTCGACGAGCTTATTTCCGAAGAACTGCACCAGACCGGGGTAATAGTTTGTGTTCGTGAGGATGGTCTCGACGTTCGGGTAGTCCACGTGATAGCCCAAGTACAAAAGGGGGCGCCTGAGCAGCCTCAGCGCATCGCGGGGCGGAAGGGGTTTGATGCAGACGGGCTCGCCAAGCCGGCCGAAGATGACATTCTTGGTGTTGCGCGTCGCTCTCACAACGTTGTGCAAGCCAGCGAGAACAAACTTGAACGAACTGCTACGCCTCATCCGCAGCTCATCAAGCGGCTCGAGCTGCGCGTACTCGTTGCCGGAAATGGCGGCGAGGAAGTAGTCGGTCTCGTCGAGCAGCAGGAGCATGCGTGATACGGTCTTCGACTCGAACAGCTCGTCAATCTCCTGGCAAAGCTCATACACTGTTGAGCACTTTGCGAGGGAGAGTGACTTCCTGACCCTCTTGAGCTCACGGTTCAATTCCGTTGAGATCTTCTGGACTACTATTTGTTCGTCAGATAGTCCCTTTATGCTCACCTTGACAGCGAGCTGATGATTCTCAGGGTCATTCACTAGGCTTGCCGCTCGCTCCAAGATGGCGGTCTTGCCTAGCTGTCGACCGCCGTAGATGATGCATTCGCCGTTGAAATCCATTATCTTGCCGAGCTCAGTTACTCGCCCACAGAACATTTCGTCAGCGGTTGAACCGCCACCATTCGTGAAAGGCTGTAGGTAGGTAAGCGGCAGAGTGCACTTCAGAAGCATGGCAAGGCGTTCGCGAAGCTGCGCCTGCGCCAAGTGCATGAGCAGGACCCGATCAATGAGCAAAAACTTAGTAGGGCGCGAGGCCATCTTCATATAGAGTTCTGCCACCTTGCGTCGGCTTGCACGGTCCAGATGGTAATCGACCAGAACGGCTACGGCCTCGTTCGCATGAAGACTAGATACGAGCTGCACGACAGATTGGGGGCTCGCATTTTCATAGGTAACTACCACATCAACCGATTCAGCTGCCTGGGTGCCGAATGCTGCGATGGGATGGTTGTAACTCTGATGATTCCTGGCGGTCGGTCTGAGGTGCACTCGATAGTGTTCAACATTAAGGTCGGTCGCCTTCACCTTCTCGCCGTAAGTGGCATCGAATCCCATTCCGACGAAGAGATCCCTAAGCTGAGTGGTGCTGTACCCCCTATTCGACGGCCAACTTGCGATCAGCTTGTTGGAGCTTTCAAACTGCTCTTCCGTCCAGTCCTCCGTATGCCGCTCCGCCACAAGTCGTTTTGCCGCAATCTTGAACCTATTGGTCGTTTCCTTACCGGCAACGGCACGCTCGTAAAGCGGTTGGAATACCTCATCGGACATGAACCTAGCGAACTCGTCTTCCTCATCATCGAAGTCATGACGAGTGATGTCACGTTCGCCCGCCTCAAAACGATTTAGGTAGTCCTCCACAACAGCGTAGTTGCGCTCGTCCTTCAGAAGTCTGCCAGCCTCCTCGAGCAGCGGAGACTCTTCAGAGCCACGTAGCTGTAGTCGCGCAGAATCGCAGCGATCCTGAAGCTCATGGAACTGAACCACAGACCAGTCGTCGGCAGTCTTCCTCAGTGCATCGAGCATCATATGCCAGAGATCGAAGTTGGCCATTTCGTACATTGGCTCGCGCAGGTCATCGGCAATTGCCGCAAGTGTCTCCCTCTGGTCATCGTTGATTCGACCATACGCATACCAAATCTCAAGGTCGTCCTTCAGCGATGACAACTTGGAATCTGCCTGCTTGGCTGCCAGCTCAATGGCCTCCTCTCGTTCTCGACTGCTGAGTGGCTGTATCCCAAGAACACTTCGGAGTTGTTCTGCCTGGCGCACGTTGTCGCTCGAGTTCTCAGGATCTTGGATCCGAGCGTAAGCATCTTGAAGGCTAGACCCTCGCTGCTGAACATGAGACAGGATGCGTCTCCAAGGCTCAAAATGCGACACCTTGCATTCCATCTCTTCAACTAACGGCAACATCTCATCAGAAAGGCTGATAAGTCCCGTGCGAAGAAAGTCAATGTAGCTAACCGAATTACCGCTCGTTCCACGCAACCTCTCCGCGATATCCTCGATTGTCCAATAGAGGAATTCGCCGCCAATTTGGTGCTTTGTATCGGCTACGGAGTCGAGCGCGCGGTCACAGGCGTTCAGGACACGAAGCCTCTTGTCACCCATGGCCTTTAGCACCTCGTCGGTGACGCGAGACTCTTTGTAGGATACCCACGCGCACATCACCTCAACTCGCTTGAGATACTCAGCAATCGCCGTGTTACGCGCGTCATAGTCCAGGTCACGATTCCCCTTGTGTTTGTGTGTGTTAATGCGAGGGAGGACCTTCTCCCTCCACGTCTGTGAAATATCGTCCTTGATAGCATCGGTGTTGGAGCTAGATGCAATCAATTCGTCTCCAGCAAATCGGCGCGCAAGTTTGGACACCATATCAAGCGCGCCCTCGTCATCGTCGGCAATTGCGGCCATTGCGATCCCAAGCTCGCTGTGTTTCCCAAATGCCGTCTCATGAAATTGAATTACTCCCTTGATTTGCTCCTTCACTTTTCGGACAGTCATGAGCTCTCGTGCCGTTGCGCAGATTTCTTGCAACCGGTTCTTCTTGCGGGCTCGCTCGTCCAGCCGGTCAATAACTGCCGGAGTAAAGCCGTGCTCCTTCGAAATCTCGTGGATGCCCTGCATCTCCTCAAATAGCATCTTCGCCTCGGGATAGGAGGCGAAATAGTCGTCATAGTTGGTAGCGTAGAAGTCGAAGGCATCCCACAGGGCATAATCGTACGGCTTCGTTGGATTGAACATCGCGCGCAGATAGGTGCAGAGCAGAAGAGCCTGCTCGAATTCGTCCTGTCCAGGATTTGTAAAGGCTTCGCGAATCTGGTCAAGGGTGTATTGGTGAGGGGCAATGTTCGAATCAGTTGACAGTAACAGCTTGTGAAAGAGCCCCTCGTTGTCTTTGGAATTATCGGAAAGCGCCACCGCCTTAGCAAAGGTTATAGCGACTCCGATTCTCTCGCTAAAGTTCGAGTCCTCCCATGTGCCGTATGTGCCAGTTACGATGCCCTCGCATATCTCACTCGAAAGCTCACAAGAGGGGCACTCGGCCAGCTCGGCGTCCGCAGGGCCGAGATCTAAGACATCACGATTGGTGGCGTGCAGCCGTTCTCCAGCCTGATCCTCGATGACACTCCGGCTCTCATCATGAGCCTCGCTCACAACCGTCTGCATTACAGGCGTGGTATCACCTAGAGGTGCTGCAACCTGTTCCTCATCGTTCTCATCATTTTGTATTGCTTGACTCACTACCGCAGTACCGCCATCGACCACCTGCGAAGACTCATCACGAGGTACGACGCTCTCAGACTCGGAAGTCTTATCGGACTCTACGGTGCGGTCGAGCACCTCGTCTTTGTACGGCGGCTCCGAAGTGCTCTCTTCTTCGTCAGCCGAATTCAAGACTACAGGCTGTTCGCCTTCACTTTCAGTGACAGGCTCTGTGACACTAGCATTTCCCTCGTCCCGCGTTTCGCCTGTGGCATGTGAATCGTTATCGGTATCCTCATCGCTCAGCACTCCCTCCACGACTTCGCTGAGCGTTGCCAAGGTGATAGTCCCGTCGTGAACTACGAACACCTTCCCGGCAAAGCTATCTAGGAGAGAGGCATGCAGATTCTCGTCGTCCCCTGCCACGATGACGATGTTCTCCGCATCTTCAGGAGGACGCTCGCCAGACGAGAGCAGGGCACACGCATACACCGCGCCATCCCACTTGAGACGCACCGTCATCGAGTCGTCAGCATCAAAGGTAACGGTGTGTGCGACCGGACCCATTCTCCTCTCGCGGTGGAGAGCGGCAACCGCTTCAGCAAACTTGACGAACAGCTCGTTCCTCAATAGCCGTGCCCGAAGAAACGCCGTTGAGACCCGATCGTCGAATCCTCTGCAGTCTTCACGAAACGTCATGGTCCAGTAAGAGACTCGTCCACGCTTAAGATTCTTTATTCCATCTTTGGCAACCAATTGGCATGAGTAGTCAGACAGGCAGTAGATCGTCTCGCCACTCATATCGTATTTGACTGCAAGACCTTTTCGAAGCATGTAATCGATTGCTTTGCGCACGTCCGCGGGCTTATCTCTGCCGTTGTCCATGTACCCAGATATCAACTCGAATTGCTCAGCGTTGAGGCACTCGAAGAATGCCAATGTGGGCAAAGTGACTCGAATCGATTTTGGCGCAGTGTTAAGAAAGTCTCTTCTCCACGATGCAACGTTGACACTTTTTGTTGTCCTTGAGCCCTGCATTGGAAGCAGGTAGTCACTCGCATGGTCATGTTGGCTTGCATCAATTGACTCGTCTTCGCCAGTGAGGGCGGTCGGCACCACAGTTAGCCGAGCTGGCTCTTGGCGCGTTACGTTCGGCGTTACATCGGATGCATTCTCCTCGGTTGCTGTCTCCTCTTCACCTGTCTCCTCATTTGAAGCATCAATTACAGTGTCGTGAGGCTCGATCAGAACCGCGTCAGCTACCGTCTTCTTCGATGACGCATCATAAATGGCTGCAGTCTGTGTATCGCTGGCAAGATAGTATCTACCGAACATCAACCCCTGATGCACCTTGAGAGGATAAGCGTTCCCCATCCTATCTAGGAGTTCCAGTCCCTCTTCAGAGTCAAGAGTATCGAGATTCACCGCATCTATGAACAGTTTTCTGGGCTCTGCCATCTGTGCATACGATTCCGGAACCGCGAAGTCATCTATTGCCGAGAGGTACGAGAGAGCGTCAGCGGTCTCTTTTCTATATGGCGCAATGGCCTCGTCAAAAGCCTCGACATCAGATTTGACTGTTTCGAACAGCGTCAGAATATGCATCACCTGTTCGAATCGCGCCTTAAGAGCATTCATGCGTTGCTTCTCTTCGAGCATCTCTATGTAATGAGATCCAGGAAGCTCATTAGCAATCGTGTCACCTCCGCCGGTTGCCGCCGCTCTAAGCGCGTCGTAAGACTTCCTGAGGCCGACTACCGAGTTGTTGAGTCCAGTAATCTGCTCAGCGGTCGGAGCTCTTCCTGTTGTTACGAGTTCGAGAGTTTCGCGAAGTCGCGTTTCCGCGTCTTCAAGCAGCGTGGTGAATAGTCGGATTGTGCCCTTGTCATCTGTCATGTAGCCTCTCCGCCCTTAACCTTGTCATGTGCTCGCGTGACCCTATTGCTGGTATAGCTCACCCTCCAATGTGGATACCTATAGAATTGTACTCATTGACAGAGACACAAATGGCATCAAGCCGCTAGCGGTTATACGTACGAGAAACTGTAAAAAACACTCATCGCAAGGGCAAATTAATGTCAAGGACTTGCGCAGCACGGTCTTTGCCACATCCAATTACGTCTCATCCTGATGACCAACGCCTGAAGAGGGGGCGTTTTACCGAGAGGAATACCATGCGGAGCGGTGACCCAGCAATTGTGTCCGCACACCTTGTTAGAATCATCGTTGCGGCAACTTACATCAGCCCCATACTCATAGGAGGTGACATGTGGAGGCAATCGACATCGACGAGCGCGTGATAGCGGAACGTGACGAGCGCACTTTGAGGACGCTCCTGACCGACAAGACGACGGGCGGCTACCTCCGCTGGGCCACCGACGCATATGCAAGCCTCGGCCCCCAGTACCAGCCCGGGTGCGAGATGAATCCCGAGTTCGTGCGAGGATTCGGGTTCGACGTGATCCGCCCCCGCGTCACCAAGAGCGAGGAGGAGCAGCGTCACCGCACGCGCGACAAGGCGGAGGTGTTCACGCCTGCCTGGGTCTGCAACGCGCAGAACAACCAGGTGGATGCGGCCTGGTTCGGCCGAGACCCAGGATTCAACGTCGAGACCGAGCGAGGGTGGACGACGAAGGCCCAGCCCATAAGCTTCGACGAGGAGCACACCTGGCAAGGCTACGTCGACAAGCGCGTGCTCGAGATAACGTGCGGTGAGGCCCCCTACATCACGACGCGCTACGACGCCACGACGGGCGAGACGATCCAGTTCCCCGACAGGGTGGGCCTGCTCGACCGCAAGCTGCGCGTCGTGTGCGAGAACTGCGCGGACGGGGCCGGGTGGCTCAAGTGGACGCGCCGCGCCCTCGAGGCAACCTACGCCTACGACTTCCAGGGCGATAACGTGCTCATAGCGCGCGAGAACGTGCTCGCGGCGGTGGAGGACGCGCATCAGCACCAGTTCTCGGCGCCCCTCCTCAAGGAGGAGTTCCGCAAGCTCGCCAACGTCATCGCCTGGAACGTTTTCCAGATGGATGGCTACACCTACACCGTGCCGTATGCCGAAAGGCCGGCCACCTCATGGCAGCCCGCCCTCTTCGGCGATGATGAGGAGCCGGGCACCGAACCCGTGCCTTGCCTGGTCAAGGACTGGAGATGGTGCACGGGCGGGGCAAAGCCGGTGGAGTTCAGGTCCCTCGTGAAGGGAAGAGTGCCATGACAGCAGCGCAGAAGTTCAAGCCCACGACCAGCTACAAGCTCATCTATGTGATGGAGGTCAGGGACCACGCCCACGCGGGCGTCCTCAAGATCGGCGATGCGACGGTCCACACGGACGACCCGATAGACAAGCTCCCTCCCAACTGCAAGGCCCTCAACCAGGCGGCCCGCGAGAGAATCAAGGGATTCACCAACACGGGTGGCTTCTCCTACAACCTGCTGCACACTGAGCTCGCCGTGCGCCAGGTCACCAGGCATGGCGTGACATTTCTCGACAGCTTCCGCGACTACGACGTCCACGCAGTGCTGGAGAACTCGCACATCCACAACGTCAAAATTGCCGACACCACGGGCGGCGAGTGGTACCCCGTGGACCTCGCAACCGCCAAGAAGGCGATCGAGGCGTACAAGAACCAGCGGGCCAACCTTTCCGGTACTTCTACGAAGGTGAAGACCCCTATTGTCTTCCGTCCCGAGCAGCTAAAAGCCATTGATCAGACGAAGGAACAGTTCAAGGTCTCCAACCGCATGCTCTGGAACGCCAAGATGCGCTTCGGCAAGACGCTCACAGCTCTCGAGGTCGTGCGGCGCATGGGCTTCAAACGGACGATCATCATGACCCACCGCCCCGTCGTGGACAAGGGCTGGTACGAGGACTTCGACAAGATATTCGACGCCTCGATGGGCTACCGCTACGGCTCAAAGGGAACGGGCGCCACGCTCCAGTCGCTGCTCGAGTCGGGCGACCCCTTCGTCTACTTCGCATCCATACAGGACCTGCGCGGGTCCAAGAAGGTCGGCGGCAAGTTCGACAAGAACGACGACGTCTTCAGGACGGTCTGGGACTTCGTCATCGTGGACGAGGCCCACGAGGGGACGCAGACCACCCTGGGAGACGAGACGGTCAAGGCGGTCGTCAAGGAGAACAAGGGCAAGACCAAGTTCCTGGCCCTCTCGGGCACCCCCTTCAACATCCTCTCCGACTACGAGGACGCCGAGGTGTTCACCTGGGACTACGTCATGGAGCAGAAGGCCAAGCAGGACTGGTGGGCCACCCACTTCGGCGACTCCAACCCCTACGAAGACCTGCCCGAGCTGCGCATCTACACCTACGATCTTGGTGACGTCTTTGGGTCCTCCCGCTATATGGGCGACACCGACGTGGCCTTCAACTTCCGCGAGTTCTTCCGCACCTGGACGGGCAACTTCAGCCGCGACCACGCCGACATGCCTGAGACGGCAAGGCTGGGAGACTTCGTGCACGAGCAGGACGTCAGGGCGTTCCTCGACCTCATGTGTACGCCCTCAGACACCTCGCAGTACCCCTTCTCGACGGAGGAGTACCGCGACATGTTCCGTCACTCGCTCTGGATGGTGCCGGGGGTGCGCGAGGCACGCGCCCTCTCCAAGCTGATGCATGATCATCCCGTCTTCGGCTCAGGCGCCTTCCGCGTCGTCAACGTGGCGGGTGACGGTGACGACGAGGACGAGGAGGACCGCGAGGCGCTGGGCAAGGTGCTCGGAGCCATCGAGAAGGCCGATGCACTAGGCAACTACACCATCACGCTCTCCTGCGGGCGGCTCACCACGGGCGTCACGGTCAAGGAGTGGTCGGCTGTCCTCATGCTCTCGGGCTCCTACAGCACGAGCGCCGCCAACTACCTGCAGACCATATTCCGCGTGCAGTCACCGGGCCAGATCGACGGCAAGGCAAAGGAATGCGCATACGTCTTCGACTTCGCGCCCGACCGCACGCTCAAGATGGTCGCCGAGGCCGTCAAGGCGTCGGCGAAGCCAGGAAAGACGACCCAGCATGACAGGGACCGCTTGGGCGCCTTCCTCAACTTCTGCCCGGTCATTGCCATCTCCGGCTCCGAGATGACGCAGTACGACACGGGCGTCCTGCTCCAGCAGATGAAGCGCGCCTACGCCGACCGCGTGGTGCGCAGCGGGTTCGAGGACCAGAACCTCTATTCGGAGGAGCTGTACGGGCTCACCGACGGCGACCTAACGGCCTTCAGCGACCTCAAGAAGATCGTGGGCGCATCCAAGCCCACGAAGGCGGTCGACGACATAGAGGTCAACAAGCAGGGCCTTACCGACGAGGAGTATGAGAAGCTCGAGAAGGCCAAGAAGAAGCCCAAGCGGGAGCTCACCGAGGAGGAGAAGGAGCTGCTGGCAAAGCGCAAGGAGGCGAAGAAGAACCGCGATAACGCGATCTCGATCCTGCGCCAGATTTCCGTCCGCATGCCCATGCTCATCTTCGGGGCGGACACGCCCTACGACAAGGACATAACGCTAGAGGAGTTCGTCCAGATGGTCGACGATGCCTCCTGGGACGAGTTCATGCCCAAGGGCGTTACAAAGAAGATGTTCCGTGACTTCATGCGTTTCTATGATGAGGACGTGTTCATCGCGGCTGGGCACCGCATCCGCGACATCGCCCACAGGGCGGACGGACTTGAGCCGACCGAACGTGTGAAACGCATCGCCGCGTTGTTTACGTACTTCAAGAATCCGGACAAGGAGACGGTGCTCACGCCCTGGCGTGTCGTCAATATGCATCTGAGCGATTGTCTGGGTGGATGGGACTTCTTCGATGAGACTCATCAGGAAGTCCTTGACCAACCACGCTTCGTAGATAGGGGCGCTACTACACGAGAAGTCTTCGGCGATCCTGGTGCGCGCATACTCGAGATTAACAGCAAGACCGGACTCTATCCTCTGTATGTGACTTATACCGAATACCGCTCAAGGGCAGGTAAAGAGGAAAGAGGCATGGATTTCGAGGCAAAGCGTCGCCTCTGGCTTGAGACGGTGGAAACGAATGTCTTCGTAGTCTGCAAGACACCAATGGCAAAGACGATTACACGCCGTACGCTGCTCGGCTATATGGGTGGAAGGATCCAGGCCCACTATTTCGATAATCTGATCGGCACGCTTAAGCACAAGCCCAAGCAGTTCATTGATAAGGTAAAGAGGCCCAGGTACTGGGATTTGGGAGGTAAAGTGGCTATTGAGTTTTCGGCTGTAGTCGGCAATCCACCGTACCAGGAGCAGGTCGAAGGCAACGGTAGGGCTAACCCCGTATATCACATGTTCATGGACGCTGCATTCAAACTCTCTGATAAGGTGTCTCTCATTACCCCCGCGCGCTTCTTGTTCAACCAGGGGATGACGCCGAAGGACTTCAACCAGAGGATGCTCGAAGATGAGCATCTTTCAGTCGTCGAGTATTTCCCGGATGCGAGGGAGGTGTTCCCCTCTGCCGAGATAAAGGGCGGGGTTGTCATTACGTATCGTGATGAGCATAAGATTCTTGGCCCTGTCCGTATCATGCTGAAGGACGAGCGTCAGAAGCCCATAGTAATGAAGGTCATTGACAGCCAAGGATTTGCACCGTTGAGAGACATCGTCAGCAGCCAAGGTATCTTCCATTTCACTAGTGTTTTCTTTGAAGAGAATCCTTCTGCGCGATATGTTCTGAATAAGGGGACCAAAGACAAAATCATCTCATCTGAGCTCGACGAGTTTGATTTTGCGTTCCATGATTCGAAGCCACAGGATGGCAGGGAGTATATTCAGATACTCGGCCGCACAAAAGCGGGTAGGTCGTACAAGTGGGTTCGTCGTGACTATGTGACCGAGAATGATTCGAACACTTTGAACTTCTATAAGGTCTTCATTGCGGAAGCACAGGGTTCGGGCAAGTTTGGCGAAACTTTGAGTGAGCCGATCATCGGAGTTCCGGGTGTTGGTCAGACGGACACGTTCTTGGCCATAGGCCAATTCGACGAGGAGCGGGAAGCAGTCGCCTGCGCCAAGTACCTCAAGACGAAGTTTGTGCGTGCGCTGCTTGGCACGATGAAGGTGACACAGCACGCCTCTTCAGCGGTGTGGGGAAGGGTCCCACAGCAGAGCTTTGGCATTTCTTCCAATATCGACTGGACGGCTTCAGTCGCGGAAATAGACGCCCAGCTCTACGAGTGGTATGGCTTGTCCAATGAGGATATCAACTACATCGAAGAGAACGTTCAAAGCATGCACTAGTAGCCATGGATAGGGTGATAGCTATGGCACACGGTAAGACGATAGAGATGTTCCTTGTGGAAGGTACGGCCGATGGTCTGGTCACTGCCGAGCTCTCCAACTGGAACGGCAAGGCGATAAGGATTCCTCGCACTGAGGTAGACGCATGTCAACGTGACGACATCCAGGGCGTCGGAGTCTATCTGCTGTTCTGCAAGGACGACAACGGTGCTGACAGTGTCTACATAGGAGAGGCGGAGAACATCCTCAAGCGCCTGCGCCAGCACCTCAACGACTACAAGAACGACAAGGAGCAATACTATTGGAGCACAGCCGTCTGTTTTGTAGGTGCTGATCTCAACAAGGCGCTCATCCGTTATCTCGAGTGGCGCCTCGTCGATGAGACTAAAAAGTGTGGGCGCTATGAAGTCCTCACCAGAGCGACGTATGGGGCGACGGTGCTCAAGGAGTCGCAAGTTGCTTCGATGGAAGAGTTCCTCGGCAACATTGCGGTATTGCTCAATGCTCTCGGGTATCGTGTCCTTGTGCCAGTAAAAAAGACCTCATCTAAAACAAAAATTCTCAATTGTGTCGGCAATAAAGCCCAGGCGAAGGGTTTTGTCAGCCCGGCGGGCTTCATAGTCATGTCGGGCTCAACGGTATCCGACCATATGGCTGATCATTTCACTCCAGATAATCACAGGTATGCAGCTCTCAGGGTGAACCTCGAGTCAGATGGCACAATATCGAATGGGACATTTACGAAGGACTACGAGTTCAGTGCACCATCTGCTGCATCTTCAGTCGTATTGGGCCGTAGTTCATCAGGGCGTAAAGAGTGGAAGGCAGCCGATGGCACATTGCTCAAAGATTTATAGACGTTTGTACCTGTATCCATGTTCCACCCTAGCTAACGAGTAATACCCATCAGAGAGGCTGCGACATGACTCCCTCGGACAAGATTTTCTTCAGAACAACGCTTGAGTATCCCTGTAATGGCGATCGCGAGGAGACCTGTTGGCAGGTCATGTGCGGTATTGAAAGCCTTATTGCAACGTTTGAGATGCATACGATGGAAATAGAATGGTCGCCTGTCCATGACTTGTTGGCCTTCGACTTTTCAGATGGTGCAGACACACTCAGCCCTCTGTTTGAAGGCGTACAGTATCCAGCTGGCTATGAGGGGACGCGATTTACAGACGGCTATGAAGATGAGATGGCTTGCGTCGTCTCCGTCATCGAGGTGGGTGATGGAACAAAGGAGGCACCACAGTACTTTGCGGTGGAATACGATTGCGTCATAGACGAGACCCCCGGTGATTACTATGACGAATACCCTCCAAACTTCTGGTATACACGGTGGCACGTTACCTGCTGCATGGAATCCGATGAAGAGCGCGTGAGGCTATATGTATGCGTAAGCACTTATGGTGTATGGGTAGAAGACGAAGCGTATGCCGAGGTACCTTACTTCTTCCTCGACACACTCTTCGAGTCTTTCCTGGCAGCAAGTGATGAGCATCTCCCAGTGATTTCCGACACACCCGTCTTTGCAAAGGCCGTGTCATTGGATCGCATACATATGGAGCCGTCAGCTCTCAGGAAAGTGTCAGAGATGACCAATCTACCATCGATTTCTGATGAATCAAATAGAGCCTACATCGGTAGCGTACCCGTTAGCCTAACCGAACTAATGATTCAAAAAATCACGCAAGATGAAACGGCAGACAGCACGCTCAGTCGCGACGCTTTGATAGGTGCGTACTCGACGAGTAGATGGTTCATGTTCGAAGATATGCTTCGTGATACATACAGAACTATTCCAATAGTGCTTGTCCTTAGCGATAAGGAAGGCCATTTCGACATAGATCCACAGCGTCTTTGCAATAGACTTGCAGGAATGGCAGATGTTTTCTATGCGGATATGTCGCAAGAAGATGTTCGACTTCGCCTAAACAAGATATTTCGTCGGCGAGGGCCCGAAAATGAGTTTAAGGGTCGTCCTGGTCGTGTCCGTATTTATCCCGGCGGTATCGATATCAACAATCCTAAAGACGCCATCCTCTGTCCGTCGTACCGCATGGCTGATATTGAAGATGCTGGTGAACCATTTGACCAGTACAGAGCGCTTGTAGCTGAGACTATTCTTTTACAGCCGAATCCCGACCCAATATTTATGGACGTAAAGTCACTGACGCGTGCCAGAGCGCGTGAGTCATATATCCGGTACAAAGAGACGCTCAGCAATCTTGATTCCGTTGATCATCTGGAAGCTGTATCAATTAAAGCCATGGCAGATGCGGGTGATGACGCAGCTTTAATGCTAGACGAAGCATTCGCAATGGTCGACTCTTTAGAGGTTTCAAATAGAGACCTCAAGAAAGACTCCGAGAAACAACGCGTTGAGCTCGCTCAGATTACCGCAGCTCGTGATTCGCTCTTTGAGCGTTATAACGATCTCGTGGCTGGTCAGAAAAGACACAGGTCACTAATAGGTCAGTTACTCGATGAGCAGGTAGCATATAAAGCAATTGAGAAGAAGCTGCCGAGCAGCGTAATCGAAGTGCTCGACATCATGGCCAATGCTTTTCCTGACAAGCTCGTCGTCCTTAATGAAGCTAAGAATTCGGCGAAGAATGCACCAGTTAGCTATCTTGATAATGCCTGGGTCATACTGAGGTCGGTCGCAACGGTACTCTGGTATTGCTACTTTGGTGAACGTAAAGACGTCGCAATTGAATTCTATGAGAAAACAGGATTTGAGCTAGCGCCAATGGAATCTAGTGAAACGATGAAAGACCCAGAATGCAAAAACCAACGAAAGAGGACGTACGAGGGTGAAACAATCTTTGTTTGGTCGCATATCAAAGGTAAAAATGGTTTCAGAGTCCATTATTATGTCGATGACGTTAGAAATAAAATTGTTATAGGCCATTGTGGTGAGCATTTAAAGACTGTGCGCTATAGATAGCTCTGAATGCTGTTAGCATCTTGCACAGTGTTGAGCCGCCTTCCCCTCAGCAGGAAGGCGGCTCTCTGCACTCAGCTCCCGTTGGCGGGCGGGAAAGGTCACATGGCTAGACCCGAGGCATGTTCATCAGGATATGTGCGTGTCACATGCGCCTAAGAAAGCGAGAAAGTCGCCGGCCCGCACCTAGCCAGCGGCATCTCTCACGCCGAGCGTCCGAGCTCTTGGCGGCCCCCGGTATGGACCTCGGCTCCGGAACAACTGTGAGGATAGCAGCGTATGGAGACACAAATAAGAGTGAGAAGTGCGCCGTTTTCCTTGTTCGAGTCACCAGCGCTCGACAGTCGGCCGCACGTGCACGTTGTCGCACTCGCTGGACACTGAGAGCGCACGTCGTTCTGTATTTGTCAATGAGGATGTCGACACTTTGCTATGTCGACAACCGACACTTTGATAGCGAACATGCGGACCGGTTTACGAGGGGCCGCAGCCGTCACCTGGCCGCGGCCCCGGCTTG